>CAWECO010000009.1:0-130705 GCA_963807645.1 uncultured Gemmatimonadales bacterium | reverse complement strand
GGATTCCGGCAGGGTCGCGGGTGCGGATCGAGTGTTCTCGGCCGGGACGACCCGCCAGCTGTGGACCCCCGTCACGCCGATGCCGATCGGGCGGGCTCCGGCGGGCCTGGAGCCTCTGCAGGCCCAGTTCCAGGGCTACGGGCTGGGCTTCGTGATCCGCGACTATCGGGGCCACAAGATGGTCACGCACACGGGCGGTCTGCCGGGCTACGTGTCCCGGGTCACGATGATTCCCGGATTGAAGCTCGGGATCGCCGTCCTCACGAACCAGGAAATGGGCGTCGCGTTCGAGTCGATCACGGCCCGCATTCTCGACCACTACCTGGACGCCGAGCCGGTGGACTGGATCACCGGGTTCAGCGATCTGATGGCCAGGCGCGATTCGGTCGTGGCGGCCATGGAGCAATCCACCGCCGCGGAGCGGGATACGGCCTCCCGTCCATCTCTGGACCCTGGCCGGCCTACGCGGGCACGTACACGGACGCGTGGTACGGCGACGTCATGATCGCGGAAGGAGAAGGCGGACTGGAGATTCAGTTCAGCCGCACGGAGTCTCTTCTGGGCGACCTCGAGCACTGGCAGTACGATACGTTCTTCGTGCGCTGGAGAGATCGTGAGCTGCGGGCCGATGCGTTCATCACGTTCGAATTGGCGACCGACGGAAGCGTAGCCGGGGCGCGGATGAAGGCGGCTTCACCGTCCGTGGACTTCAGCTACGATTTCCACGACCTGGATCTGCGGCGGAAGCCGTGAACCTCTTCGTCGCGCTGATCGGAGCCCTGTTCCTGGCGATCAGTCTCGCGATCCTCGTCTCGCCCCGAAGCGGACGCTGGTCCCTGGAGAATCTCATCACGCGCGGCATGATGCCCGTGTTCTCGATCGTACGAATCGGTTTCGGGATCGTGTTCGTGCTGGCCGCCCCGTCCACCCGTCTGCCCGGCTTCGTGTGGGCCCTCGGTCTGCTGCTCATTCTCTCCGGGGATCTCTCTGCCGATCCTCGGATTCGATCGTCTGAAGAAGTGGACGGACTGGTGGCTCGAAAAGCCGGACAGAGCGTTTCGTGGCTGGTCGCTGCTCGGGGTCCTGCTCGGCGCGCTGCTGGTGTGGGCCGGGAGTTAGCGCACCGTCTCTATCTCTAAGCCTCTTCGCACCACTCGCGGGCGTTCTGGAACATGCGCAGCCACGGGGAAGGGAACGGCTGTCCCCGGTCCGCGGCCGCCCGTATCGCGTCCCTCCATTCGGGCGGATTCCATGCGCACTGCCAGCTGAGGAAGCCGCGCTCCGGGTGTGGCATGATGGCCAGGTGCCTGCCGTCCGGTGAGCAAAGTGCGGCGATCCCGTTCGCCGAGCCGTTCGGGTTGAACGGGTAGCGCTCGGTCACGTCACCCCCGTCGTCCACGAAGCGCACCGGAGCGAGCCCCTCGGCTTCCACTCGTCTCAGGACTTCTTCGTCGGGGAAGAACGCCCGGCCCTCGCCGTGCGCCAGCCACACGCCGAGCGTTGCGCCTTCCATGCCCCGCAACATCACCGACGGGCTCTCGAGAATGCGCACGGTGGTGTAGCGGCACTCGAAGCGGTCGGAGGCGTTGTGGATGAATCGCGGCTGCAGGTGATCCTCGATGCCGCGCCACGGGACCCAACCGAGAAGCGCTTCCAACTGGCAGCCGTTGCACACGCCGAGCGTGAACGTGTCCGGACGGGCCGCGAAGACGTTGAACTGCTCGGCGAGCTCCGGATGGAATCGGATCACGCCGGCCCAGCCCTTCGCCGAATCCAGGACGTCCGCGTAGCTGAAGCCGCCCACGAACGCGATGCCGTGAAAGCCCTCCAGGCGGATTCGGCCGGCCAGCAGGTCGGACATCGCCACGTCCCACGGCTCGAAGCCGGACAGGAAGAAGGCCGAGGTCATTTCCCGGTCCGAGTTGGAGCCTTCCTCGCGCACGATCGCGACCTTGGGCTTGGCGGCCCTGATCAGGATCTCCGGCGCGGTGGGCGCCATCTCCCACGGCACGTCATACACGGGAGCGACGCGGTCGCGCAGGCCGTCCCTCTCCTGGGCGACGCACGCGGGGTTTGCCTGCAGTGCGTCGAGCTGGAAGCTGGTGGCCTCCCAGGTGTCCCTCAGGTCCCGCATGTCCGCCTCGAGAACGGTCTGACCGCCTACGGCGACCCGGATCTCCGTGCCCGGGACTGCCCTTCCGATGTCATAGCACGGGACGTTGGCGGCCTGGAACATGTTGACCGCCCGTTCCGCGCGATGCGCGGGGACTTCCATCACGAGCCCCAACTCTTCGTTGAACAGGATCGAAATGGCATCGGAGGCGTCGCCCGGCACGTCGATCTCGAGCCCGCAGTTTCCGGCGAACGCCATCTCCAGCAGCGTCGTGACCAGACCTCCGTCACTCCGGTCGTGCCCGGCCGTCACATGCCCTTCTCCGATCAGCCTCTGCGTGACTTCGAAGGCGCGCTTGAATTGTGGCGGGTCGCCGAGGTCCGGCGGGTCGTCGCCGAGCTGCCCGAACACGTGGGCGAGGGACGATCCGCCCAGCCGCGTGAGTCCGTGGGCGAGGTCGGCATACAGGATCCGTCCTGATTCGCGAAGCTCGAGGTCCGGCGTCACGACCCTGGTCACATCGGGACACGTGACGTACGCGGAGACGACCAGCGAGCCCGGGGCCTTCACGGTCTCGTCCTCGCCGTCTTCGCCAGGGGCCAGCGCCGCCATGGACAGGCTGTCCTTGCCGCCGTCGATCGCGATGCCGAGTTGAAGCAGGCAGGCGGCAAGCGAGGCCGCGGCCATGGCCAGTCCGGCGCCTTCGCCGGGGAGCTTGGCGGCCCACATCCAGTTGCCCGAGCACTTCACGTCTTCGAGGGCGCTGACCGGGGCCCACACCAGGTTGGTCAGCGCTTCGCCCACGCACATGCGGGCCATGGCGACGGGGTTCAGCAGGCCCTTGATCGGCTGCTCGCCGATCGCCGTGGCCCCGCCCGTGACGCCGAAATGGCTCTGTCCGATCACCGCGACGTCGGCCACCGTGAGCTGCAGGGGCCCGGCGGTGGGCTGGCGCGCCACCAGACCGGTCACGCACCGGTCCACCTTGGTCGTGAGGAACCGCTTCGAGCCCACCGAGAGCAGCCGCAAGACACGATCCAGAGCATCCGCCACCGAGAGGTCGGCCGGGAGGTCGAGCGGCAGCAATTGCGGGTCGACCCGTGCGAGCTCGAACGTCTTCTGCGGCATGTCGCCGAGGACGGCGTCGAGGTCCAGGTTCACGGGAGTCGAGCCGTCGATCTCGTCGTGCAGCACGATGCGTCCGTCGCCCGTGACCCGTCCGACGAACGCAACCGGTACCTTCTCACGATCGGCGAGCGAACGGAACAGGTCTTCGTGCTCCGCCCGCAGCAGCAGGGCGTCGTTCTCCTGGTACTCGGCGCCCCAGATCTCGAGCACCGACAGCGACTCGTCTCCCACCGGGATGTCGCGCACCTCGATCTGAGCGCCCGCCGGTTCGACGATTTCCTTCAAGACGTTGCAATTGCCGCCCGCGCCCTGGTCGTGGATGCTGACGATCGGATTGTCATCTCCCATCTCCACGCAGGCCCGCAGGACGCGATTGACCTTCTGCTCCATCTCGGCATCGCCGCGCTGCACGGCGTTGAAGTCCAGCTCGGCCACGTTCTCGCCCTGCACCATGCTGGACGCGGCGCCCCCACCCATCCCGATCCGGTAGGCGGGGCCGCCGATCTTCACGACCCACATTCCGGGCTCGGGAGGATCCTTCTCCGTGTGTCGGCCATCGATCTGTCCGATCCCGCCGCTGAACATGATCGGCTTGATCCACTCCCGTCTCTCCCCGCTCGGTGTGCGCATTCCGAAAGACCGGGTGTAGCCCTGGATCAGGGGCTCGCCAAACTTGTTGCCATAGTCCGAGGCCCCGTTCGAGGCTTCGATCTCGATCTCGAGCGGCCTGGCGAGGTTGGACGGATAGGCGAAATCCGGGTCCTCCCACGGAAGCTCATAGCCCGGGATGTAGAGGTTGCCGACGCAGTACGCCGCCGTGCCGGCCACCACCAGCGATCCCTTGCCGGCAGCGTGGACGTCACGAATGCGGCCGCCCGTGCCCGTCTCGGCGCCCGGGAACGGGGCCACCCCGGACGGGAAATTGTGGGTCTCCGCCGTGAAGATGACGTGGTATTCGGCTTCGGCCGGGACCATTCGGCCTGGCTTTCCGGGATGCTCCGGCATCAGCGTCCGAATTCGGTATCCCCGGATGCCACTCGAATTGTCCTTGAACGCGATGACGCTGTTGCCCGGATTGGCGTCGAGCGGAGCTCGCAGCAGCTCCATCAGGTTTCGCGGGGCTTCCGTTCCGTCGATGACGAGACGCCCCTTGAAGAACCAGTGGCGGGAGTGCTCGCTGTTGGACTGAGCGATGTCGAACAGCTCGACGTCCGTCGGGTCGCGGCCCACCTCATCCTGAAACAGGCGCGTATAGTAGTCGAGGTCCCAATCGTCGAACGCGAGTCCCATGCTCCGGTTCACGCGCTCGAGCGCAAATCGTCCGTTCTCGACCACCGGAATCGTACGTCACGGGCTTCGGGTGGATTCCGTGTTCGAAGGTCTCGAGCGTCTCCGGATACGGACACTCCGTCATGCGGTCGTGCACGAGACCCAGGAAACGGTCGACATGGCTTCCGTCCAGTCCCCCGTCCGCCTGCAGGCGATAGCGCCGCGAGCGCTCGATTCGCCGGACCGCCGACAGCCCGCAGGCGTGGCACACGGATACCGCATTCGTGGACCATGCGGTCGTGAAGCTCATGCGAGGTCCGACTTCCAGCAGCCGCGCCCCATAGGCTCCGGCCCGAAGCGTCTCCTCCTCGATTCCGTCGAGCAGAAAGCTCGTCGCCGCGAAGCCCTGCGGTTCGAACGTCTCGCTCAGCAGCCAGGTCAGGATCCGCTCTTCAGCGCCGCTCAGAGGCCTTGCGACTTCGACATTGAAGCACGTTTCCGACCGTACGTCCGTGATACTCGCCGACACATGAGCCCGAGCTCGATCCAGCAGCGCCAGGCGCGCGGATTCCGACTGCGCCGGTGAGCGGTAGAAATGAAGAAGGCTCATTGAGCAGGCTTGCTGAGTAACCCGCTTTCAACGTCTCGCTCAGCAGCCAGGTCAGGATTCGCTCTTCAGCGCCGCTCAAGGGCCTTGCGATTTCGACATTGAAGCACGTTTCAGAGCGTATGTCCGAGATATTTGCCGACACATGAGCCCGAGCTCGATCGAGCAGCGCCATCCGCGCGGATTCCGATTGAGCCGGTGAGCGGTAGAAATGAAGAAGGCTCATTTGCAGGCTTGCTTATCCGGTTCGAGTGAGGGGCTCACGACGGCTTCGGCTACGCGCATGCAGGGGTGATAGGTCGGGGGCCGGGGTCCGTCAAGACGCGGCGCGGATCAGCTGGGGAATCCGAGCCTGCGGGCCACCACTTCCTGCCTCTCATCCAGGGTGACGAACGGTAAATCGCGCGGGTTGCCGGCGAGGAACAGGGCGCTGGCCAGGTGCCAGAGGTCTGCCCCGCGCAGGTAACCGGCGGCCAGTACGACGCCGATCTCCCTACCCAGCGGCCGGTCCGGCAGTACCCACGTTACGCGTCCGAGCAGGGGATGGTCGGCCGGAACCCGCTCCCGCACGAAGGTCGCTCTCAATTCGGCTTCGAGCAGGTTCGACGCGAACACGCGGTCCATCGATTCGATTCGATCGGGCGAGAGCTTCTCCACCGGCCTCGCCGAACGCGATCGCCACCATGCAGGACGTGTCGACGTACGCGACGTTCATTCGTCTCGTTCCGCCAGGAATCTTCCCAGGCTCCCGGTCTTCGAGCAACCCGCTCCAGCCCTACCGACGGTTCGCTGGGAGTCACCAGCACACCGGCATCCTCCAACCGCCGCAGGCGATCTTCGAGCGCGGAGGACTCTTCCTGGAACCGGCTGTATCCGTGCCACGGGTCTTCCCCGGTAGGTAACGGTGACGGTTCGACCCTTCCGAACGAGGCGGATCACCTCGCTGAAACGGGCCTTGGCTTCGTACAGGGAATACGTAGTCATGAACGAAATATTAATAACTAGTCAGACTAGTCAAGATGCCTTCGTCGCCTGCCCGTGCGCGTTCCGATATGTTGAGCGGCGTCGGCACCGTCAGCCCCCCATGGAGGCACCCAATGGATGGTTGGAAGAAGCGCCTGATCGTCGTCGGGGACCGAATCCTGGTGTCTCCGGAGGAGGGGGAGGAGCGCACCCGGGTCGGGTTGTACCTGCCGCCTACCGCGGTGGACAAGAAGGAAGTACAGGGCGGTACCGTCGTCGCCACGGGACGAGGCAACCCGGTTTCCGCTCCCACGGAGCTGGACGAGGAACCGTGGAAGATCGGGCAGGGCGAGGCTCGCTACATGCCCGTGGAGGCGAAGCCGGGCGACTACGCCCTCTTCTTCCGCCGAGCGGCCGTCGAGATCGAGTTCGAAGGGAAGACGTACCTGGTGATCCCACAGGCCGCGATCCTGACCCTGGTCAGGGAGGATCTTCCCTGAACCTGTCGTTCGGAGCCGTGTCGGCGCGAATATCCGGATTCCGAACCTTCCTGGTCGTCGTCTCCGGGGTGATCTTCGCCACCGCCTGCGACCCGGCTTCCAGTCCGGGGCCGTCCATCGAACGTTCCGACGAGAACGGAATCGAGCTCGTGGCGATTCGGGGTCCGGATGCGAGCCTCGACTGGACGTTCGAGACCGTTCTCACGATTCCTCCCGAGGTCGATGGCGAGGTCCGTTTCACCGAAGTCTCGCCCTGGGAAGTCGGCGCGGACGAGGACGGAAGGTTGTACGTGCTGGACGGCGACGGCGGACGTGTCGTCGTGTTCGGACGTTCAGGCCGCGAGGTGGGGAGTGTCGGGCGTCCGGGGCGGGGACCGGGCGAGTTGTCCGAACCGGTCGCACTCGCGGTGACGGCCGCCGGCGAAGTGGCGGTCTTCGACCACGCGGCCGGCGGAATCGCGCGCTGGGGATCGGCGGGAGGGCTACCGTCGTTCGATCGACTGGAGACGAACTTCTGGGGCCCGGAACTGCAGCTGGCGAGCTGGGGAATCCTCTATCCATCACTCGCGTCCGACGGGCGAGAAGGGCGCGTCGTCCAACTCGTGGTCGCGGCCGAGACCCGGACCGGGGTACTGGCCGAGATGAATGCAGAACGACCGTCACGGCGTCATTTCCGAACTGTGGGATCGGCGGCTTGCCGGTGGAGCCGATCTTCGAGCCTCACCTGCTCTGGGATCTCGGCGGCGATTTCGTCGCGGTTGTCACGGGCCCCGGATACGAGATCGAGATCTTCCGCCGGGGGGTGATGGAGCGACAGATCGTTCGAGAGCAGGAGGCCCGTCCGGTCAACCGGGAAGCTGGCTCTGCAGGAAGTGGGCGACGGCCTGGAGCTGACGGCGCCCGTTCGATGCCGCGTGTCGCCGACCGAGCTCGTGGACGCGCGCGGGTTCGCCGAGACCGTTCCTGCGATCTCCGGTCTCGCCGTGGCTCCAGACGGATCGATATGGGTGCGTCGCGGCCTGGTAAAGGGCGAGGGTGCACCGGCGATCGACGTACATGAATCGGACGGCGCCTATCTCGGCACCCTGCCCGCGGGGTCGCCGTTTCCTGTCGCGTTCGCGGGCCGGGCCACCGATTACCGGGTGGTTTCGCTGCGGCCGGCGGACACGCGGCGTGACCGAAATCGTGGTGAGCCGCATCGTTCGATAGCCCGCCGCTCGGTTCGGTGGGCCGTACCAGGGAAAGGAAGCCACATGGTTCGTTCGACTCTGGCGGCTGCCGTCCTCCTTCTTCAGGTGGTTTCGCTGACCTGGGTCGCGCCCGCGGTCGCGCAGCGGGGCGAGACATTCCGACCCGGTTTCGGCTGGCAGCCGGGCATGCGGATCACGGCGACGGAGAGCCGGGTCGGCGTGCTGCGTGAGGGTGCCGTATCGGATTCGGGCCGCGTCTCATCGGCCACGTACGCGATCGTGGTCAGCGAGCATCCGGACGGTCTCCTGATCGCGCACGAGGACATTCGCGTCGAACGCAACGGCGACTTCCCCGAAGGCCTCCCGCCGATCGCCCGGGTCAACGAGGTGGTGGCGGACAACCTGCAATACTGGATGCGCCTCCCGAACCTGGTGGTCTCGGACCAGGGGGAGTTCATACGCGTGGACGACATCGAGGGCTTCCGGTTTCGGGTCGAGAACTCGATTCGCCCGGTCGCCGAGGCGCTGGCGGGTGGTGATTCAGAGATCCTCGCCCTGCTCGACGAGCTGCTGGCCTCGGTGGTCAACGACGAGATGATCGAGTCGCTCGCGGCGGATCGCTGGTCCTCCCTGGTGGACAAGTGGGCCGCCACGGACTGGGAGATCGGCCAGGTATTCGGGGCCGACATGAAGGCGCCGAACCCGCTCGTTCCCGGCCCAGCCATCGACTACTCGGTCCAGGCTGGCGTCACGCGAAAGATCGCCTGCGAGGCCCCGGGCGGGGGGCTGATGTGCGCGGTGTTCGTCATGGTTACCCGGCCTGCGCAAGGTGCGATCGGCGAGGCCGCGCGGATTCTCGCGGACTCGCTGGGCGCCCAGCTGCTGGCAGCGGCCGGCCGCGAGGTCCCGGCGGAGTACGCTGAAGGCCAGGCCGACGCGCTGACGTTTCAGGAGCTCGTCCTGGAAGGGCGGGTGGAGTTGATGGCAGACCCCGTATCGCTGCTGCCGTTGTGGCTGGAGGAACGTCAGAAACGGGCTGGACGCGGGATCGGCCTGGGCGAGCCGTTCAGCTTCTACACCGAGGAAATCCTGACCACCGAGTTCTCGTACCCGGAGAGCCCCTGATCCCCCTGTCGGGACCCGTTCCGCGAGGCCGCCTTTCGTGGTAACCTCCCCGTATCCCCGACCCTGGATTCGGAGTTCGGACATGCAGCAGGCATACATGAGCGCGGTCCTGGTGGGCCTCGCGCTCGCCGTCGGTGCGCCGCGCGACGGCGGCGGCCCAGGAAGCGATCGGTCATCCCGACCTCGAAAACCCGGCCGTATTCGCACGGAACAAGGAGCCGGCCCGGGCGACCTTCTATCCGTTTGCGGACCGGGAAGCCGCTCTGACCCGCGATCCCGGCCAGTCGCCGTTCGTCCGCTCGCTCAGCGGTACCTGGAAGTTCCTTTGGGTCAGCGATCCGGCGGATCGCCCGACCGACTTCACCCGCAGTGACTTCGATGACAGTTCCTGGGACGAGATCCCGGTGCCATCGAATTGGGAAGTGCTCGGCTACGGCATCCCGATCTACACGAACATCCCGTATCCGTTCGAGGCGAAACCGCCCTTCGTCCCGCGGGACTGGAACCCCGTGGGCTCGTATCGCCGGACCTTCGAATTGCCCGCGGACTGGGCCGGGATGCAGGTCTTGCTGCACTTCGGCAGCGTGAAGTCGGCCATGTACGTGTGGGTGAACGGCCGTGAGGTCGGGTACAGCCAGGGGAGCAAGACCCCGGCCGAGTTCAATGTCACCGCCTTCCTCGAGCCGGGTACCAACACGCTGGCCGTGCAGGTGTATCGCTTCTCCGACGGCGCCTACCTCGAGGGGCAGGACTACTGGAAGATCAGTGGAATCGAGCGCGAAGTCTCCCTGGTGGCCGTGCCCGACGTTCACGTGCGCGACATACACGTTCGACCCGAGCTCGACGCGGCGCACGCGGACGGACTTCTCACCATCGACCTCGAGATGCAGAGCGTTCTGGCCCGTCCGGTTTCAGCCTACCGACTGACCGCCGAGCTGCTCGATCCTGAGGGAAGCCCGGTCTTCGTCGAACCCCTGAGGACCACTTTCGGGCTCGAGAGCGCGGGAACGGATCTCATCACACTGCAGGCTCCGGTAGCCGCCCCTTTGAAATGGACGGCCGAAACGCCGAACCTCTACACGGTGCTCGTGACTCTGTCCGACGACACGGACCGGGTCCTCCAGGTCATCCCCGTCCGGGTCGGTTTCCGGACGGTCGAGATCCGTGACGGCCTGCTGCAGGTGAACGGGGTCCCGGTGACCCTGAGAGGCGTGAACCGGCACGAGCACGACCCGCACACCGGCCGCGTGATGTCCGACGAGCTGATGCTTCGCGACATCGAGCTCATGAAGCAGTACAACGTGAATGCGGTCCGGACTTCCCACTATCCGAGCGATCCACGGTGGTACGACTACGCGGACGAATACGGGCTGTACATCGTCGACGAGGCCAACATCGAGTCGCACGGAATGGGCTACGATCCGGATGTCACGCTGGGAAACGACCCGACGTGGAAGGCCGCGCACCTGGACCGCACGATCCGCATGGTGAAGCGGGACCGGAACCACCCGTCGGTGATCATCTGGTCGCTCGGCAACGAGGGTGGGGACGGCGTCAACTTCGAGGCCACGTCGGCGTGGATCCACCAGGCCGATCCTGGCCGCCCGGTGCAGTACGAGCGGGCCATTCAGAGGCCGCACGTCGATATCTACGCCCCGATGTACGCCCGCATTCCGCACCTGCTGGAGTACGCCTCCGAGCCCCGCGACCGGCCGCTGATCCTGTGCGAGTACGCGCACGCGATGGGGAACAGCGTCGGCAACCTGCAGGACTACTGGGACGTGATCGAGGCGCACGACCAGCTGCAGGGCGGCTTCATATGGGACTACGTGGACCAGGGCCTGTATGCGGAGACCTGGCAGGGTGAGCCCTACTGGGCGTACGGGGGCGACTACGGGCCGCCGGGTGTTCCGAGCGACGGCAACTTCCTGATCAACGGTCTCGTGTCCCCCGACCGCACTCCGAATCCCCATTTCGAGGAAGTTCGAAAGGTCTATCAGAACATCCGCGTCCGTGCCGTGGACCTGGAGCGGGGCCGGGTGCGGATCGTGAACCGTCACGACTTCACCGACCTCGCCGAATTCGCCGGTTCGTGGGAACTGACCGCGGACACCCGGGGCGTCCTGGCGCGCGGGGACCTGGGATTGCTGGACCTGGCTCCGCACGATTCGATCGACCTGAGCCTTCCGGTTCCGCCGATCGACGCAGCGCCCGGCGTGGAGTACTTCCTGCGCGTCGAGTTCCGCACCCGGGAGGAGAGGCCGTTTCTCCCCGCCGGCTGGCTGGCGGCGTGGGAGCAGTTCCGGCTTCCGGCGTTCCGGCCGCCGGTCCCGGCCACCGTCGCGGACATGCCGCCGCTCGAGATCATCGAGTCGAGTGACCGGATCACGGTCGCCGGAAGCGGGTTCGCGGTGGGGATCGATCGATCGACGGGTCTGCTCACGTACTTCGAGATCGACGGTCGTGAGCGGCTCGTGAGTCCGCTCGAGCCTGACTTCTGGCGCGCCCCGACCGACAACGATTACGGCAACCGCATGCCGCGGAGACAGGCGGTCTGGAAGGACGCGGGGCGAATCCGGACGCTGGAAGGGCTCGAAACGAGTTCGACTGAACCGGGGCGTGTGCGCATCGACGTGACGCTCGGCCTGCCAGCGGTGAACGGCCGGCTCTACCTGTCCTACGAGGTGTTCGGCAGTGGCGACGTGATCGTGTCCACCCGGTTCGTGCCCCCGGCGACACCACCGCGCGAGGGACTTCCCGACATTCCGCGCGTCGGACTGCGCTTCGCCCTGTCCGCGGACCTCGACGAGGTCGCCTGGTACGGCCGGGGTCCGCACGAGAATTACAGCGATCGGAAGACGGGCTCCCCGGTCGGGCTCTACGCGGCTTCGGTGGAGGAGCTCTACTACCCGTATGTCCGTCCGCAGGAGAACGGAAACCGCACCGAGGCACGCTGGGTGGCATTTCGTGACTCGACCGGCGCGGGCCTGGTGGCGCACGGCATGCCGACGGTCGACTGGAGCGCCCTTCGATTCCTGCAGGAGGACCTGGACGAGGGGCCCGCGAAGCGCGGGCGCCACACCTACGACTTGAGGCCTCGTGAATTGGTGGCCGTCCACCTGGACTACAGGCAGATGGGGGTGGGTGGCGACAACAGCTGGGGAGCGCAGCCGCTGGAGGCGTATCAGCTCCCGGTACGCGAGTACTCGTACTCGTTCCGGCTGAGTCCCCTGGGACCCGGGCGCGCCGACCCGATGGAGCAGCGCAAACGGAGCCTGCCGGTAGCCACAGAAGATCGGGCGGGTCCCTGACGTGGAACGCCGTCCGGTCTTCGTCGCGCTCCGGCTGGGTATCCTGGCCGCCGCCCTGCTCGCCGCTCAACCCGCCAGCGCCCAGGTGGAGAGCGATCCCGACGTCGTTCGTATCCTCGCGTACAACGTGAAGCACGGCCTTGGGATGGACGGCCAGGTGGACCTGGAGAGGATCGCCTCGGTCATCCTCTCCGTGGAACCCGACGTGGTGACGCTGCAAGAAGTGGACAGCGTCACGACCCGCACCGGGCTCGAGGACCAGGCGACCCGCCTGGGTGAATTGACGGGCATGCGGGCCCTGTTCGGCGGCTTCATGGACTACCGCGGAGGGCGCTACGGAATGGCCCTGCTTTCGCGCTACCCGATCGTGGATTGGGAGAACCACAGGCTTCCGGACGGCGCCGAGCCGCGCAGCGTCCTGGCCGCACGGATTGAGCTCCTGCGCCCCGGATACGGAAGGGCGCCGCGGCTCGTGGTGGTCGGAGTCCACCTGTATGCGACGGCCGAGGAGCGACTGGCGCAGGCAGAGCGCCTGGTCGAGTTGTTTGCGGACGAAGAAGCGCCCGTCGTTCTCGCCGGAGACTTCAACTCGACGCCCGAGTCCGAAGTCATCGAACGGCTCGAATCAGCGGGAGGCTGGCGAAGGCCGGCGAAGACCGGGCAGGCGTTCACGTTTCCCTCCGACGTGCCCGAGCGGGAGATCGACTTCATCATGTTCAGGCCGGGGGACCGGTTCGCCGTGCGGGAACACCGCGTCATCCCCGAGACTCTGGCATCCGACCACAGGCCGGTTCTGATCGAGCTGGAACTGCTCCCGGCCGACCCCAACGCTCCACTGGAGAAGAGCCCATGACACCCCTCGATAGACGCGACTTCGTGAAAGCCGGCACGAGCACGGCCCTGGGCATGTCCCTGGCGCCCGGAGCGTTGCTGGGTCGGGACCGAGCGGACTCCGCGGACAAGCTCCGCCTCGGCTTCATCGGCATGGGAGGCCGCGGCTCCTGGCTCCTGGGTCTCGCCATTCGCCGGGACGACACCGAGATCAGGGCCGTGTGCGACATCGTGCCCGAGAAGGCGCAGCGCGCGGCGGACGCCGTCACGGAGGCTGGTCGGGCTACGCCCCGGCAGTTCACGGCTGGCGAAGAGGACTACCTGAACCTCCTGGAGCGGGACGACATCGATGCGGTGATCATCGCCACCCCGTGGCTGTGGCACACCCCGATGGCGATCGCCGCGATGGAGCGCGGCAAGGCCGTGGGAGTCGAGGTGCCGGCGGCGACGACGGTGCAGGAATGCTGGGACCTGGTGGAGACCCAGGAGCGCACCGGGATGCCGTTCATGATGATGGAGAACGTGTGCTACCGGCGAGACGTGATGGCGGTTCTCCAGATCGTTCGAGAAGGGCTGCTCGGGGAGATGATGCACCTGCACTGCGGGTACCAGCACGATCTGCGCGCGGTGAAGTTCAACCCGGGAGCCGAGTTCGGCCCGGGCTCGAACGGCGAGGCCGTGTGGCGCACTCATCACTCCATCCATCGGAACGGCGAGCTGTACCCGACGCACGGGATCGGGCCGGTGGCCCACTGGCTGGACATCAACCGCGGCAACCTGTTCGTGTCTCTCACGTCGCACGCCACCAAGACCCGGGGGCTGCACGAGTACATCGTGGCGCAGGGCGGCGAGGATCATCCGAACGCCGACGTCCGGTTCAAGCTGGGAGACATCGTCACGACCATGATCCACACCCGGAACGGCGAGACCATCATGGTCAGCCACGACACCAACCTTCCGCGTCCCTACTCCCTGGCGTTCCGGGTGCAGGGCACGCGCGGCCTGTGGATGAACGACAACCGGTCCATCTACATCGAGGGAGTGAGCCCGGAAGCGCACCGCTGGGAGCCGTTCGCCGAGTACCAGGAGAAGTACGACCACCCGCTGTGGAAGCGGTATGCGGAGGACGCGGAAGGTGGCGGCCACGGCGGCATGGACTTCTTCGTCATGAACGCGTTCGTGGAGGCCGTGAAACGCGGCGAGCCCACGCCACTCGACGTGTACGATGCGGCCGCATGGAGCGTGATCGGTCCGCTGTCGGAGCAATCGATCGCCATGGGCAACCACCCCGTCACGTTCCCCGACTTCACCCGCGGACAGTGGGCGAAACGACAGCCGATCTTCGCGCTCGGCGACGAATACTGAAGTCGCGCGGGGTTTGCGCGGTCGTTCCGCGATTACGAGATTCGCGCACTTTCCCGAAGCCGGACAGGATCCAGCTGTCTGACCATCGAACCAGGACACAGGACGGAAAAATGATCTCGATCAAGCGTCTGAGTTGGACATTGGCTGGATCAGCGATCCTGCTGTCCGCGATGGCGGTCCCCGCCTTCGCGCAGGATGACGAGCGACAGCTCGGGTGGGCCTTCACGGCGGATATCGGTGCGTTGTGGACGGGCGGAAACCAGGAGACGTCCACGCTCGCCTTGAACGGGACCGCCGATTACCTGTGGCCCCGCAGCCAGATCAAGTTCACAGCCGGTGGATTCAGATCGGAGTCGTCGCTCACCACCTCGACCGCGTTCGGCACGGGCCAGGACGACTTTCAGTTGACCGAGGAGACGGTTACCGAGAAGACCGCCGAGACGTTCTTCGCCGGCGCCCGGTACGATTACGATGTGAGCGCCAAGTTCTACGTTACCGGATCGGGCGACTGGCTCCGCAACCCGTTCGCGGGAATCGACGACCGCTTCGTGTTCGGCGCGGGTGCCGGCAACCGCTGGGTGGACAATGGGACGATCCGGTTCACGACGGACTACGTCGTGACCTACACGACCGAGACTCCCGTCATACCCGATCCCGACCGCGAATCGAGCTTTGCCGGTCTTCGCTTCGGCTACGACTTCCTTTGGAACGCGACCGCGAGCACGGACTTCGAGAGCACTCTGATCGCGGACTTCAACCTCGACAACACGGACGACATCCGGGTCGACTGGTACAACGGGCTTCCGATCGACATCAGCTCGGTTCTGGCCTTCAAGCCGAGCCTTCGGCTGCAGTGGCGGAATGATCCCGCTCTTCAGGTCGTTCCGTTGTTCGACGCGCCGGGAGGGGCCGAGACCGGTACCGTGTTCACGCCACTGAACAAGCTGGATACCTTCTTGAACCTGTCGCTGGTCTTCAAGTTCTAGAGAGGAGACGCGGCGAGGATCTCAGTCCGGGGTCTCCGCCGGTTTCTCCACCCGGTAGGCTTCCATCGCATAGTACTCGGGCAGCCCGAGCCGGTCGGCCGCCGCGGCCGTCTCGAGGTTGCGGGACTGCACTCGCTGCCAGAACTCCCGGTCATCGTACCCACCCGGGAAGGGAGCCACGTCCTTCTGTGACTGGTGCTTGAAGATCGCGAAGATCTTCTCCCGCAGCTCTTCCTGGGACAGAGGCACGAGCACGTCGGCCTCCGTGATGGTCCATTCCTGCCAGGCCCCGCGGTACAGCCACACTTCCGGCGCGTGCCCGCGGTACCGGAGCAGCGCCTCGTCGATGGCCTGTTTGCACATGCGGTGCGTCCCGTGCGGATCCGACAGGTCGCCGGCCACGAAGATCTGGTCCGGTTTCACGTCCTTCAGCAGGGCGAGCACCTGCTCGACGTCTTCCTCACCGATGGGGCGCTTGCGGACCTCTCCCGTGCGGTAGAACGGCAGGTCCAGGAACCGGGCCGCGTTGCGCGGAAGTCCGACGGCGGCGATCGCCGCCACGGCTTCGGATTCGCGGATGTAGCGCTTGAGATTCTGGGCCAGGACCGAGTCCGGCTCGCCGGGCTCCTTGGCGGCAAAGTCCTTCTCGAGGCGCAGCCGGGCGCGGCGCACCTGTTTGGCATCGAACTCGAGGTCGTCGGCCGCCCGTTCCACGAAGTCCATGTGCCGCCGCACGTCGTGGTCGAACACCGCGATGTTCCCACTCGTCATGTACGCCACGACCAGCTCGTTCTCGTTCTGCCACAGCTTGCGGAGGATCCCGCCCATCGAAATCACGTCGTCGTCCGGGTGCGGGGAGAAGACGAGGATCTTCTTCTCGCGTGGCAGCTTCGACTTCCCGCGCACCTTGTCGTTGAGAACGTTGAACACCTCTCCGTTGATCTCGCCGGCCGGACCCCGGCGAGCCAGCAGCCCGCCCAGGTGGTTCTCGCGGTAATCGGCGGGCGAGAGCTTCAGGAGCGGCGTACCCGTCTGTTCCGCGAGCCACACCGCAGCCCGTTCGGTGATCTCGGGGGTCCAGTCCACCTCACCGAGGACCCACGGAGTGCGCATGCGCGTGAGTTCTCCGGCGGCCGCCCCGTCGAGCCACACGGTGACGGTCGGATGTCGCTGCAGGTAGCTGGCCGTCACGTCCGCGGACGGCTCCTCTTCCACGGCGCGGCGGACGATCGGCGCCTTGTGCTCTCCGGTGGCGATGAGGGCGATCTCGCGGGCGTCGAGGATCGACGCGATGCCCATCGTGATGGCCTCGGTCGGGACGTTGGCCTCGCCGAAGAAGTCGGACGCCGCGTCCTTCCGGGTGATCGTGTCGAGCGTGATCAATCGCGTCCGGGACTCGCGAGAGGAACCCGGCTCGTTGAAACCGATGTGACCGCTGCGTCCGATTCCGAGGAGCTGATAGTCGATGCCGCCGGCGTCCGCGATTTCTCTCTCGTATTCCTCGCAGTGAAGCGGCCAGATCGGTCCGGACGACCGTTCCATCCGGCACATGCACGTTCTCCGGCGCGACGTTCACGTACTGGAAGAAGTTCTCCTCCATGAAGCGCCGGTAGCTGTGGAGACTGTCCAGGCGCATGGGGTAGTACTCGTCCAGGTTGAACGTCACGACCCGGGAGAAGTCCACTTCTCCCGCCAGGTGCCGCCGGATCAGTTCACGGTAGATGCCGAGCGGGGTGCTCCCGGTCGCGAGTCCGAGCACACACTGACCCCGCTCCTCGACCGTCTTCTCGATGATCTCGCAGATTCGCTCGGCCACGAGCACCGCGATGTCGTCCGGTTCCGCCACCACGACGGTGCGCAGACGTTCTCGCTCGGTGGATCCGCCCAGGATGCGTGTGCCCGGGTAGGGAAGGTCGGTCTCGACGGACGCGGTGTCGGTCATGACTGGTCTGCCGTTGCGTTCGAGTTCGCGACGGGGGCGACAGGGCTGTCGCCGCTGGCTGCGGGTGCGGAATATACTGCGCGGCGACGAACAGGCTACCTGTGCGAAAGCGGGAGACACGGTGCCACGAGACCTCGAAGCGACGTTCCGGGAACGATACCAGACGAGTCCGACACACCTGTCCCGGGCACCGGGCCGGGTGAACCTGATCGGGGAGCACATCGACTACGCCGGACTGCCGGTGTTCCCGATGGCCCTGCAGCGCGAGGTGCGTATCGCGTTTCGACCGCGGGACGATGGCATCGTCCTGGCCGCGACGTCGGACCCATCCTACGCCCCCTGCCACTTCGAGATCGGGCCCGTCATCGAACCCTTCGAAGACGGAGACTGGGGCAACTACCTGAAGGCCGCCGCCCAGGGGATGGCCACAGCCTACGGTGTCGAGCGGGGGTTCGATGCGGTCATCGACTCCACGGTGCCGGTGGCTGCGGGCCTCAGCTCGTCCTCGGCCCTGGTGATCGCCACGGCACTCGCCGCCGCCGGCTCGAACGACCTCGAACCGGATCCGATCGAGCTGGCCGAGCTGATGGCCGAGGCAGAGCAATACGTCGGCACCCGCGGCGGTGGAATGGACCAGGCGATCAGTGCCGGGGCCCGCGCCGGCTGCGCGGCCCGCGTGGAGTTCGACCCCCTGCGTATCCAGCCGGTACCGGTGCCGGACGGATGGCGGTTCGTGGTGGCCCACAGCCTGGTGCAGGCTCACAAGTCGGGTGGGGCGCGGGAGGGCTACAACCGTCGCCGCGCCGAGACCGAGGAGGCCCTGGTGTCCGTGGTCGCCACCTTTCGCTGCCGGCCTCCGAGGTCGCTTCCTACCGGGACCTGCTGGAGCGCGTATCGGGTCCCAGCGCTCTGGCCGCCGCCGAGGCGTGCCTCGAGGGGGACCTGCGGAAACGGTTCCGTCACGTGGTCACGGAATACGAACGGGTCGTCCGGGCGGAGGTCGCTATGCGACGCGGCTCCCTGAACGGCTTCGGCATGCTGATGAACGGTTCCCACGCCAGCCTGGCCGGACGACTACGAGGTGAGCATCCCGGAGCTGGATGAGCTCGTCAGCATTGCGCGGGACGCCGGCGCCGCCGGCGCGCGGCTGACGGGCGCCGGAATGGGCGGGTGTGTGGTGGCCCTCTGCACGAGCGACACCGTCGAAGGCGTTCTGATGGCCATCCAGGAGCGCTTCTACGCGGAGCGGAACCGGCTGGATGACCTCGACGATCACCTGTTCGTGGCAGAGCCCGCGGCGGGTGCTTCCGTCACGAAGATGTGACTCGAAGGCTCACCGGCGGTCTGATAGGCGGGACTCGTGTTGCCTGCACCGGTATGCGCCACCTAATCTCCACGCGAGATCCCGTCCGTTTTTCGGTTCTCTATAAGGAGGGGCCCAACATGTTGAAGGAGTTCAAGGAGTTCGCCGCCAAGGGTAACATGCTCGACATGGCGGTCGGTATCGTGATCGGCGCCGCGTTCGCGACGATCATCACGTCGCTGGTGAACGACATCGTCATGCCGCCGATCGGCATGGCCCTCGGAGGCGTGGACTTCGCCGAGTTCTACAAGGTCCTCCAGCAGGGCGATCCGGCGGGACCGTACGCCACGCTGGCCGCCGCCAAGGAAGCCGGCGCCGTGACGATGAACTGGGGCATCTTCATCAACGCCCTCATCAGCTTCATCATCGTGGCCTTCGCGCTGTTCATGGTGATCAAGGGCTTCAACAAGATGAAGGCCGAAGAAGAGGCCGCACCCGAGGCTCCGCCCGAGCCGTCGCGCCGAGGAGACGCTGCTCAGCGAGATCCGGGATCTGATGAAGGCCCAGGCCTGACCATATCGCCGGGACCGCACTACAGATGACAGAAGGCCCGCCTCCTCACGGAAGCGGGCCTTCTGTCTACGGGATCGCGGCAGTGTGGCGATCAGTCCCCGATCGGGACCGCCCACTTCGCCGTGAACTGCCAGGAGCGGTTCCGGATGTTCGAATTCTCGAAGATATCCGACAGGCCCAGCATGTAGCGGAAGTCGAGTCCGAGCAGGGAGCCGCCGAGGTCGCGGTGAAGCCGAATCCGAACGGAATCGACCAGTCCGTCGTCTTCTTGGGCGCCAGGCCCGGGACACGTCGTCGCAGTCGACGGAGTCGCTCGGGCTGCCCCTAGTACCACCTTGCACGAGATCTGGAAGGAGATCGCGATGCCGATGTACAGATTCGACTCCCAACCGCTGAACCGGTTCGTGTAACCGATCGTCAGCGGGAACTCGATGTACTCCAGGTTGAGATCCTGGGCCTGGACCTGCGGAGAAGCCGACCTTGCTCCCACCCTTCTGGACCCAGTTGGCATCGAGACCAATGTAGGTCTGCCGGGCGACGTGAAGTACTGGCCGAAGACCCCGGCCACGCCTCCCCATTTCCAGTCTCCGACCGAGAGTCACGTCGCCGCCCACGCTGCTGGTCGAGGCGCCACCGGTCAGGCCGAGACGCAGGTGGACCTCTGCGCCTCTGCCCGCGGGGCGAAGGCCAGGACCAGCGCGAGCGCCAGGACAAAAGGTACAAGACGCTTCATGTATCCTCCGTTATAAGTCGCTGAATTCAGCGGTCGACCTCTGCGCCTCCGCCCGCGGGGCGAAGGCCAGGACCAGCGCGAGCGCCAGGACAAAAGGTACAAAACGCTTCATGTGTCCTCCGCTGTAGGTCTCAGGATCCAGGTTCACACTCCAAACGCGGCCGGGAATGTGGCCGTGTCGGGCCCATCCTATCACCCTCGCTTCTACGGAAGATCCGGGCGACGGGAAGATCTTGCTCCAGTCGTCCTTCATGCTGATGACCGTCCAGCCGCGATCGGGCGCCTCGTCGAGCGCCGCATCCAGCCGTCCGATGTGTGAATCACGGTCGTAAGCCCACTCTCGCTCGCCGTCGTCGTGATGGAGCACCAGGCCGAGGGCGACGCGATCGCCGGGCGCCGTGTACTGGAGCATCTGCAGGTCTCCATCCGAATTGCCGGACGCCAGAACCGGCCTGCGTCCGATGAAGCGACGAATGCCCGACCGGCTTGCCGGCCTTGTCATCGACGAAGTTGATCCCCGGCGTCTTGGTCAACGTGGGGACGCCCTCGACCAGCGAGAACTCGAGATCCCCGGCGCTGCCCACGACCTGCTCCGGCGGGATTCCGTAGACCCGTTCGGCGAACGCCCGGATCATGTCCATCCCGCCGCCGGACACGATGAACGTCTTGAACTCGTTGTCCCTCAGGTAGCTCAGCAGTTCCAGCATCGGCTGGTACACCAGCTCCGTGTACGGGACGCCGAAGCGGGGATGCGTGGCCGTGGCCAGCCAGTCGCTCACGATGGCATCGAATTCGTCGATGGTCATTCCGGCGTGAGTGGCCATGACGATCTCGACGAGCTCGTGTTCCCCGATGCCCGCCAGTGCCTCACGGTCGTCCTCGAGAATCGCGCGGAACGGCTCGGTTACCGTCCACTCCGGGTGGTCGTCCGCCATGGCCCGCACGCGGTCGAGGGCGAACAGAAGCTGGAAGTACAGGGGCTGCTCGGCCCACAGGTTTCCATCGTTGTCGAACACCGCGATGCGCTCGGAGGGAGCCACGTAATCCGGCGAGGCCGGATCTGTGACCCTTTCGACGAAGTCGACGATGGACTGGCGTGTCGGACCCTGGTTCCAGGAAGGAAGCACGGGTGCGTCTGCTGCACCCGTGGTCTGATCGATGGTGCCCGAGGTTTGCGGCGGGCGGTCGCCGCACGCAGTCAGAGCGACTGCCGAGGCGAGAACAACAAGGGACACGGATCTCATGGGACCTCTCGTTCGGGGTTCTCGGTTCATTGGCTCGCCCAAGATACAGGGTCAAAGCTCGATTGTCCTGCCTGAATACTGGTCGAGTTCGGGATTCTCTCGGCCGGGCTGATCATCCACACCGCCCGGGCGCTCTTGAAGTACCAACCATCGAACGACCCCGAGCGAAATCAGGGCGCCCGTGGCCGAGTCGGGGCCAGCTGTCGCACTCGTTCGAGGGAACGCACGCCTGCAGTGCATATTCGAGTATGATAGAACAGATCCTGGCGAGTGCAGCTTCCGGATTGGCCTCGAATCTCAGATTCATCTACCTGGCCGTGCGGAAGGGAATGAAGGACAACGGCAAGGACCACGCGGCCGCGATCGCCTTCTGGGCCTTCTTCTCGATCTTCCCGCTTCTTCTGGGGCTGTTCTCGGCGGCCGGGTACTTCCTGGAATCGGAGGACGCGCAGGCGCGACTCATGGACCTGGTCACCCAGAGCCTGCCAGGAAGTGCCAATTTCGTACGGGGCAACCTCGAAGGTATAGTCCGGGTGCGGGGCACCCTGGGCGTGGTCGGAATTCTGGGCCTGCTGTGGTCGGCGAGCGCCGGGTTCGGAGCCATCACGCGCGCAATCAATCAGACGCTGGAAGCGAAGCGGACCCAGACAGGCCTTCTTTCGACGCTGCGCTACTTCCTGATGACGGTGGTAGTCTCTGTGTTTCTGCTACTGTCGGTCGGGGTCACCGCCGCGCTCGAAGTGCTGGCGAACCGGGACCTGAATGTGATCCGGCGTATGGGCATCGAGCCGGGGACGATCGAAAGCGCGACGGTTTGGTTCACCGGGTTCGCCTTCGCATTCATGATGTTCGCCCTGATCTACAAGGTCGCACCGTACGTGGAAACCCGATGGCGCCAGGTCGTTCCCGGAGCTCTTCTCGGGGCGGCCGTGTTCGAGCTCGGGAAGCGTGCCTTCCTCCTCTACCTGAGCCGCATGGCCGATTTCGAGGCCGTCCACGGCTCGCTTTCGTCGATCATTGTCCTCCTCCTGTGGCTGTACTTCGAGGCCCTCGTACTCCTGCTTGGGGCCGAGTACAACATCGTGCGCTGGCAGGAGCGCCACGGGACGGAGAGCCAGCCGCAGGCGCGCGCGACCTAGTACACGACTCTCCGTTCACGCGCCCGACGGCGATCGGCCCCACGGCGTTCAACGTCCCGCCGCCGCCCGCGCCCGCAGCTCCGTCGATCCCGTGCTCCGGTCCTGCCTGCTTACTGGTCAAGGGCGCGAGTCACACGTATCATGTGTGCACGTATTATGTGTAATCAGGAGGCGGTCGTGAATATCACACTGGCTATCGATGACGATCTGGTGAAGAGCGCTCGCGAAGTTGCGGGTGCCATGGGAAAGAGCCTGAATCAAGTCGTCCGGGAGTACCTGGAGCATCTGACCGATCGGGACCGCGTCGAGCGGGACATGGAAGAGCTACGAAGACTATCGCAGGAAGGTGGCGGTCGTTCCGGCGGCAGACGCTGGACTCGCGAGGAGATTCATGAACGTTCGTAGCTTCCTGGACACCAACGTCCTCGTCTACACCGACGATTCCGACGCGGTCGAAAAGCAAACAACTGCTCTCGACCTGGTGGAGTCGGCGAGCACGGGTGGCTGGGGCGTCTTGTCTACCCAGGTGCTACAGGAGTACTTCGCCGTCGCGACACGGAAGCTGGGCGTGCCCGCAGAAGTCGCCAGGGCCAAAGTGGAGATCTTTGGCAGGCTCGACGTCGCGACCACCGACATGCCGGCGATCCTGGGCGGCATCGACATCCACCGGCTTCACGGCGTGAACTTCTGGGACGGGCTGATCATCCACACCGCACGTGCCGCGGGTTGCCGCATCCTGTACACGGAAGACCTGCAGCACGGCCGCCTGTTCGACGGGCTGGAAGTCGTGAGCCCGTTCCGCTGAGTCTCAGGCGCCCGGTCCGGTCTACCTCGTGGTTCCACCGGAGTGAAGACCTTCCGTCTCCAGGTTCCACGAAAGCGGGCGCCACAAGGGCGCCCGCTCTTTGTTTGGCCTACGGACAACGCCGACCTTACTCGGTCGGCGGAGTCAGCTTCTCCATGACCTGGTCCAGGCTGAAGCTCGCCGCCTTCTGGCGCGGCGGATACTCCTGGAACGTCGCCAGGAAACTCCCTACGTAGGACTGCGCCGGAACCATGAAGTAGACGTGGTCGAGAACCCAGTCGTAGTAGGTGTTGGACGTGAGTTGGGCCCGCTCGAACGGATCCCGCCTGAGGTTGAACATCAATGGCACCCGGAGAGGCGTGAAGGGGTTGGCCCACGCCTCGAAAGTGGCCTCGACACGCTGTTCCATGAAGATCAGCTTCCAGTCGTCGTAGCGCAGCGCGGTCAGATCACCGTCGTCCGAGAAGTAGAAGATCTCGTTGCGCGGGCTGACGTCTGACTCACCGGTCAGCAACGGGAGCACGTTGTAGCCATCCAGGTGGACCCTGTAGGACCGCCCCATGGACTCCGAATCCCAGCCGTCCAGCAAGTCTTCCTTGACGTCGTCCTTGCCCGCCGCCGCCGCGAAGGTCGGCAGCCAATCCATGTGGTGCACGATCTCGTTCGTCACGGAACCGGCCGGGATGTTCCCTGGCCAGCGTACCATCGCCGGCACGCGCCAGCCGCCTTCCCAGTTCGTGTTCTTCTCGCCCCTGAACGGCGTCATTCCCGCATCGGGCCAGGTGTTCATGTGCGGGCCATTGTCGGTGCTGTAGAACACGATCGTGTTGTCCGCGATTCCCAGCTCGTCCAGCAGGGCGAGGAACTTGCCGATGTGCATGTCATGCTCGACCATGCCGTCGGAGTATTCGTCCTGCCCAGAAATCCCGCGAAGTTCCGGCTTGACGTGAGTCCGGAAGTGCATGCGCGTCCCGCTCCACCACACGAAGAACGGCTCCCCGCGCTCATGCGCATCGCGGATGAAGCGAACGGCGGCGTCCGATGTTTCGTCATCCACCGTCTCCATGCGCTTCTTCGTCAGGGGCCCGGTGTCCTCGACTCGCTGGGTGCCGTCTGCGTTGGCCCAGCTGTGAATCACGCCGCGCGGGCCGTACCGCTCCAGGAAGGTCCGGCCGTCGGACGTGATCATGTCGCCGGGATAGTCCTCGAGCTCCGGCTCTTCCTCGGCGTTGAGGTGGTACAAATTGCCGAGGAACTCGTCGAACCCGTGGTTCGTCGGGAGCATCTCGTCCTTGTCACCGAGGTGGTTCTTCCCGAACTGTCCCGTCGCGTAGCCCTGCTCCTTCAGGACGACCGCGATCGTGGGGTCTTCCACCCGCATTCCGATATCGGAGCCCGGAAGACCGACCTTCGACAGGCCCGTCCGGAACACGCTCTGGCCCATGATGAACGACGAGCGTCCTGCCGTGCAGCTCTGTTCGGCGTAGTAGTCCGTAAAGATCATGCCTTCGTTGGCGATGCGGTCGATGTTCGGAGTCCGGTATCCCATCACGCCCATCGTGTAGGCGCTGATGTTGGATTGGCCGATGTCGTCGCCCCACACGACGAGGATGTTGGGCTTGTCCTGTGCGGCGGCGGGAATGGCCAGCAGAAGCGCGGCCAGCGCCCCGAGGGTGCAGTTGAAGAACTTGCTTCTCATGTGTCGAATCTCCTGAAACTAGAATGAAACGGGGGACCGCAGCGGAGCGGTCCCCCCCTGGAATGCTACGACGCCTCAGTCCGTCAGCTTCTTGAGGGCGTCCTTCAGCGAACCCCACTGGCCCTTGGCCCAGCCCTTCATCTCTTCGAAGGTCTCGTGCGCGCGGACGAGTGCCAGGCGCGCAGCCACTTCATCCCAGTCCACCACGTTCCAGAACGCCTCGATGTAGTCCGGGCGCCGGTTCTGGTAGTTCAGGTAGTAGGCGTGCTCCCACACGTCGAGGCCGAGGATCGGCACCGCGCCGTCCGTGAAGATCGGGTTGTCCTGGTTGGCGGTCGAGGTGACGATGAGGCCGTCGGACGCCGCACACAGCCACGCCCAGCCGCTGCCGAATCGCGTCGCGGCGGCGGCGCTGAACTGCTTGTGAAACTCCACGAACGACCCGAACGAGTCGTCGATCGCGTCACCGAGAATGCCACCCGGCGTACCGCCACCGTCCGGACTCATGTTGGTCCAGAACAACGAGTGGTTGACGTGTCCGCCACCGTTGTTTCGCACCGCGGTGCGGATGCTGTCCGGAATCGAGTCGAGGCTCAGGAGAAGTTCGAGGGCGGTCAGGTTCTGCAGTTCGGCGTGACCTTCCAGCGCTGCGTTCAGCTTGTTGACGTAGCCCTGGTGATGCTTGGTGTAGTGGATCTCCATGTGCGCGCGTCGATGTGAGGCTCGAGCGCGTCGAACGAATACGGCAGCTTCGGCAGCTGGAATGACATATCGACTCCTGGTCTTCATGAGTTCATCGAATCCGGGACACCAGTCTACACAAAATGTCTCCGTCTGGGGGAGTGCCAACCTGCAACGCAACTCCGAGGGACGCAAACCGGGCTACGGACCCGTTACGTGCTCCAGGGGCGCTAGCTCCCGCGCATCAATCCGAGTGCTTCGCTCCTCAAGTCCCGGTCCCAGCGCAGCTCGCCGCGGAAGGCGGTCGTGACCATTTCGGTGTGGGCCTTGCGGGCTCCCCGCAGTTTCAGGCACGAGTGCTCGGCCTCGACCACGACGCCGACCCCGCGCGGATCCAGGTGCTCGACCATGGCATCCGCGATCTGGCTCGTGAGCTGCTCCTGCAGCTGGGGTCGGCGGGCGAACACGTCCACCGTCCGGGCCAGCTTGCTCAGTCCCGTCACCTTCCCGTGCGACGGCAGGTAGGCCACGTGCGCCTTCCCGGTGAAGGGAAGGAAATGGTGCTCGCACACGCTCACGAAGTCGATGTCGCGCAGGATGACGATGTCGTCTCCCGTCTGCTCCTGCGAGAACTGGCGGACGAGGTGATCGCCAGGATCCTCGTGCATGCCCGCCGAGGATCTCCCGATACGCGCGCGCCACGCGCGCCGGCGTATCCACCAGGCCTTCCCGGTCCGGATCCTCGCCCAGTCCGATGAGCATTTCGCGAACGGCGGCCTCGACCCGGGCCATGTCCACGCCACCTGATGGACGAAGCTCCGCGATCCCAGTTGCCGTCCCGTTTCCATTCCCGTGTCCGTTGCCATTCGATCTATGCAGACGGCCGTTCCCGTTCCGGCGGTCCGAATGCGCCGGGCCCTGTTCCGCGAGCGGCGCTCTGACGACTCCGAGCCTGCTGACCACGCTGCCTCCCCGATTCAGATTCCTGACTTCCCCGTTCCTGCAACAAGATAGGTGGCGGAGCGGTTCTTGTCAATGTGTTGTCTAGGACATACTATGAACAGCATAGGGTTGACAGTCCAGACTGTTTGGCGTTATTGTTTGACTATGTTGTCAAACACTCTGGACAGGATGCTGAAGTGAGTCACGCAAGTGAACGAGTCACAGGTCCCGACGGGATCCGATGACCTGGATACCGAGACGCGGATCTTCGACGCCGCGCTCAGGGTGTTCGCCCGAAAGGGCCGGGACGGGGCGCGGCTCCAGGAGATCGCGGACGAAGCGGGTATCCACAGGCCGCTGCTGCACTACTACTTCCGCACCAAGCAACAGCTCTACGAGGCCGTGGCCGAGCGGATGTTCAACCAGTTCCTGGCGAGCTTCGATGCTCCCGCCGAGGGTGGCCGTCTCGCGGATATGCTTCGCGCGTTCATCGACCACTACATCGACTCGGTTGGGGAGCACCCGCACGCGGCGATGTGGATGGTGACCGAGAACATGGCCGGGCAACCCCGTGCTCGGAGAGATGCTGACCCGGGCTTTCGCGACCGAGGGCTCTCCGCAGCGGGCCATGGTCGAGGCCATCGAGCGGGCGATCGCAGACCGGCGAGATCCGGCCCGTGGATCCGCGGCAGCTGCTGCTGACCGTCGTGTCGGCGTGCGTCTTCTTCTTCGTGACTCTGCCCGACCGTGAAGATGATGAACCCGCTCGCGGCAGAGGACTTCGATGCCTACGTCGAGCAGCGGAAGAAGCACGTGTTCGAGGTCGTCTACTACGGCCTGGCGAGCCGGGAGGTGTCCGATGCGTAGGCCAATCGTCGCTGTCGCCGCGGCCATGCACTGCTGGCGGCCGGCTGCTCGTTCGCTCCCGGACTCCGGGAGCCGACCACCGTTCTCCACCTGCCGGCCGAGTACGCCGCGGCCCCGGTGGACAGCGCTGCCGTCGCGGACTCGATCCGCGAAGTCCGAGAGGCCGAGCGCTGGTGGACCGTCTACAACGATCCCGGTGCTCGAAGCCCTGGTGGACACGGCGCTGGCCGCCAACCTGGATCTGCGCGAGGCCGTGGCGCGGGTGGAGGAAGTGCGGCAGCGACACCGGATCGCCCGGGCGAACCTGTATCCGTCGCTCGGCCTGTCGGCGGACGGCACCTACCAGGACGCGCCCACGAACACCGGATTCGCCGGAGCGATCGGCGGAGGCGGCGAGCAGCCACCTGGCCCGCCCTCCCTGTTTCCGGACCGCTTCCAGTACGACACGTGGACGGCCGCCCTCGGCTTCTCCTACGAGATCGACTTCTGGGGCAAGTTCCGGAACGAAACCAAGGCGGCGATCAGCGACTTCCTGGCCTCCGAGGGAGACTACCAGACGGCCCGTCTGGCGGTGATCTCGGCGACCGTCTCGACCTACGCGGAGATCGTGGAGCTCCGGCGGCAGGTCGAGCTCACGACGCTCAGCGTGGACCTCCTGCGGGAGCGCTCGGAACTCACCAACGAGCGCTACTACAGCGGCCTGGTCACGACCTTCGAGCTGTACACGATCCAGTCCCTGTACCGGAATACAGAGGCGACGCTTCCCGTGCTCGAGAGCGCGTACGAAGAGGCCAAGGGGCGGCTCGCCATTCTGCTCGGCCGCTACGCCGGAACGATCGACGGACTGATCGGCGAGGACGAGGCGCCGGCCATCGTGCTGGACCCGGTTCCGGCGGATCTCACGGCGGCCCTGCTCGAGCAACGGCCGGACGTGTGGTCGGCGTGGCAGCGCATGGAGGCGGCGCGGTACCGGATCGGGTCCCGGAAGGCGCAGCTGTATCCGCAGATCCGTCTCGACGCGACGGTCGGTCTGCAGGCCGGCTCGTTCGCCGACCTGTTCCGGGTGGACCAGTACTTCTTCAACCTGGTCGGCGGGCTGCTGCAGCCGATCTTCCAGGGCGGCCGCCTGCGGGCCAACGTCGGCGTGGCCGAGGCGCAGTTCCAGGCCCAGGCCGCCAACTACGTGCGCACCGTGCTGACCGCGTTCAAGGAAGTGCAGGTGAGCCTGGTCAACCTCGACAAGCAGGCGGAGCGCTACGAGTCGCTTCGCCGGCAGACCACGTCGGCGGCCGGTTCGGTGGACTATCAGCTGCGATCGTTCCAGCGGGGCGTCGGGCAACTACATCGCATACCTGGACGCGCGCCAGAACCTGGCAAGCGCGGAAATCAACCTCGCGGCCGCCGAGCGTTCGCTGGCCGACGCCCGGCTGGCCGTTCACCGTGCGCTTGGCGGGGCCTGGGTCCAGGACGACGAAGACATCGGGCAACAGCTCGAAGAGGAATACGAGATGATGGATCGACTGACGTTCCCGTCGGATGAGGAGGCGGGACGATGAGCATACTCAGCAAGCCGGCGGATGCATTTGCCCGCCTGAGTCCGTTCATGAAGGGCGTCACGGTCATCGGGGTCGGGATCCTGGGCTTCGTGCTTCTGATGGTATTCCGTCCGCGCCCCGAGGCGCAGGAACCTCCGCGAAGGATCCCACTGGTCGTCACGGCGCCGGCCGATGTGCGGTCCGGCAACCTGACGATTCGCGGCAACGGAACGGTGCGGCCGAAGAGCCAGATCGTCTTGTCGTCCCAGGTGGCCGGGCGGGTCGATTGGGTGTCACCCGCCTTCGCCTCGGGCGGCCGCTTCGAGAAGGGCGACCTTCTGCTGCGCATCGAGCGGGCAGACTACGTGAACCGGGTGGACGCCGCGTCCGCCGCCGTGGCGCAGCGCGAGGTCGAGGTCCTGCAGTGGAAGGAAGAGCAGGAGCTGGCGCGCGAGGAGTACCAGCGCCTCGTGGCACGTGAGGGCCTGGATGCGCCGGACTCGGCCTCGCTAAGCAGCCTGATCTTCCGCGAGCCGCAGCTCCAGGCGGCAAGGGCAAACCTGCGCAGCGCCGAAGCACAGCTGGCGGACGCGCGGCTGGCGCTGGGCCGGACACGCATCACGGCGCCGTTCGACGGCCTCGTGAGCAGCAAGGCCGTGGACATTGGCCAGTACGTGGCCCCCGGACAGAACCTCGGCTCCCTGTACGACACGGATGAGGTGGAGATCGTCGTGCCGCTCACGGACGCCGAAGCCTCGCTGATCGACGGCATCTGGGAGGCGGGCGCCGGAGACGAGACGACACGAATTCCCGCCACCGTCAGGGCATCCTTCGGCAGTCGCGACTACGAATGGCCCGCCTACGTGGACCGGGCCGAGGGAGCCCTGAACCCCGAGACCCGGACCGTGGACGTCGTCGTGCGCGTCCCGGATCCGTTCGTAACCGACGACGCGGGCCGACGTCCGCCGCTCCTGCTCGGTACCTACGCTTCGGTCGATATTCAGGGAGCGGCCCGAGAGGCCTACGCGGTCCTCCCACGCATGGCCCTGCGCGACGGAGACGTCGTATACGTGGTCGAGCAGGACACCCTGCTCGTCCTGCGTCCGGCAGAGCTGCTTCAGGCGATCGGAGCCGAAGTGTACGTCAGCGCCGACATCGCGCCGGGCGACCGGGTCGTGGTCAGCGCGATGAACATCGTCACCGATTCAATGGTCGTTGAGGTAGCGAACGGGGGCGGCCAATGAACCGAGCGATCGCCTGGACGGCGGCTCACCCCGTCGCCGCCAACCTGCTGATGTTCCTGATCGTCGCCGGCGGGTTCGTGGGCGGAAGCACGGTCGTGCAGGAGGTGTTTCCGGAATCCGACCTCGGAGCCGTGCAGGTGAGGGTGGCGTACCTCGGGGCATCACCCGAGGAGGTCGAGGAAGGGATCATCCAGCGCATCGAGGAGCGGGTCGAGTCGATCGAGGGCGTAAGCCAGATCAACTCCACCGCCTCCGAGGGCGTCGGGATCGTGTTCATCGAGCTGAACCTGGGCGAGGACACGGGCAAGCGGCTGGACGAGATCAAGGCCGAAGTGGACCGCATCACGACCTTCCCGGTCGATGCGGAAAAGCCCGAGGTGACCGAAGCGGGGAGCCGCAGCCGGGTCATCGACATCGCCGTCACCGGCGATGTTCCCGAAAGGACCCTCAAGGAACTGGCCAACCGGATCAAGGACGACCTGTCCTCGATGCCCGAGATCTCCTACGTGCAGGTCGCCGGCGTGCGAGACTACGAGATCTCGATCGAAGTCTCGAACGACGTGCTTCGTTCCTACGGCCTGAGTCTCGACCAGGTGGCCATGGCCATCCGGCGCGCCAGCCTGGATCTGCCCGGCGGCCGAGTGGACACGGCGGACGAGGAAATCCTCGTCCGGGTAAAGGGACAGAAGTACGACCGGGACGACTTCGCCGGGATCATCGTGCGTGGAGCCCGGGACGGCTCCACCCTGCGGCTCGACCAGATCGCCACGATCCGGGACGGGTTCCAGGACGCCGACCTGGTCACCCTGTACAACGGCCATCCGGCTGCTTTCGTCCAGGTGTTCCGCACTTCCGACGAGCAGGTGCTCGAGATCGTGGACGTGGTCGAAACCTACCTGGCGGAGATCGGGGTACCCTCGATGCCACGCGGCGTCGAGGTCGAGATCTGGCAGAACGACGCGGAGCTCCTGCGCAGCCGCATCAACCTGCTGCGCAAGAACGGGATGATCGGTCTCGCCCTGGTGCTGCTCGCCCTGACCCTGTTCCTCGACCTCCGTTTGTCGTGGTGGGTGGCCGTGGGGATCGCCTTGTCGTTCATCGGCACATTCGCCGTGATGCCGTCGCTCGGTGTAACGATCAACATGATGTCCCTGTTCGGACTCATCCTCGCGATCGGAATCGTGGTCGATGACGCCATCGTGGTGGGCGAGAACATCTACAAGGAACGCGAGCAGGGAGCCGGGCCGCTGGAGGCGGCGATAAAGGGAACGCAGCGAGTTGCGCTTCCTGTCACCTTCGCGGTCCTGACCACGGTCACGGCGTTCACGCCACTCCTGTTCGTGCCGGGGATGATCGGGAAGTTCCTGAAGTTCATCCCGCTGGTGGTGATCGCGGTGCTGCTGTTCTCGCTGCTCGAGTCGCTGTTCATCCTGCCGCACCATCTATCGCACCTGCCCGAGCACGCGCACATGAAACTGCCGCCATGGCTTCGGTTCGTGGAACGGGCGCAGGATGCCGTGCAGGCAGGCCTCCGGAAGTTCATCGACGGTCCCGTGGACCGTACGGTGCGGTACGCGACGGCTCACTACGGAGTGGTGATCTCCGGCGGCATCGCCCTGCTGCTGATCACGGCGGGGATCGTCGGAGGGCGGTATCTGAGCTTCAGCTTCCTGCCTCGGATCGAAGGCGACAACGTGATCGCCCAGATCGAGATGCCGCAGGGGACGCCCACCGAGCGGACTCGCGACGTCGCCGACTACATAGAGGCCGTCGGACGCCGGGTCGCCGACAGTCTGGGTGTAAGGCTCGGCGACGACCAGGAGCTGGTGACCGCCGTCTTTGCGAGCGTGGGGCGGTATCCGTCCGCCGAGCAGGGTCCGGGGGCCGGTGCGCTGCCCTCGTTCATCGAGTCCAACAAGGCCGAGATCAACTTCCGGCTCCTGGAGGCCGAACAGCGACGGAACCTCTCATCCGTGGAATTCGAGAACGCGTGGCGGACCGCCGTGGGCGAGCTGCCCGGCCCCCGCAGCATGACCTTCTCTTCCCAGGTGATCAACCTCGGAGCGCCCGTTCAGCTCGAGATTTCGCACCCCGACACGGCCGTCCTCTCGAGGGCCGTCCGCGAGGTGCAGGACGAGCTACGGACCTACGCGGGTGTATTCGACGTCCGGAACGACCAGGAGATCGGGAAGCGCGAGGTCGAGCTCGGCCTCAAGCCGCGTGCCCGTACGCTCGGCGTGACGCTCGATGACCTGGCACGCCAGGTGCGAGCGGCGTTCTTCGGATCGGAGGCGGTGCGCGTCCAGCGGGGCCGCGAAGAGGTGCGGGTCTACGTCCGCCTGCCCAAGGACGAGCGGTCCAACCTGGCCGATATTCGCCAGTACCGGATCGTGACCCCCACCGGGGCGGCGATTCCGCTCGACGAGATCGCGGACGTGTCATACGGGACCGCGCCCTCCACCATCCGCCGCGTGGACGGACGCCGGATCGTGACGATCACGGCCGATGTGGATCGTGCCGTGATCACCGGGTCGGAAGTTACGTCGGAGCTCACGGGTCGGATTCTGCCGGCGGCCCAGGAGCGCTATCCGGCTCTCGGGTACGGCTTCGGGGGAGAGCAGCGCGAGCAGGCACGCGCGCTGGGCGGAATCGTAAGGGGATTCATGCTGGCGCTGTTCGTGATGTATGCCCTGCTGGCGATTCCCTTCCGGTCCTACGTGGAACCGCTGATCATCATGGCCGCCGTTCCGTTCGGAGTGGTGGGAGCTGTATTCGGCCACCTCATGTTCGGTCTGGACCTGGGAATGCTCAGCATGTTCGGGATCGTGGGTCTGAGCGGCGTAGTGATCAACGACTCGCTCGTGCTGCTCGACTTCGTGAAGGAGCAGCGAAACGCCGGAAAGCCTATTCAGGAAGCCATCCTGATCGGGGCGAAGGTCCGCTTCCGGCCCATCCTGCTTACCACGCTGACCACGTTCCTCGGCGTGTTTCCGCTCATCATCGAGCGCAGCCTTCAGGCGCAGTTCCTGGTGCCGATGGCGGTCAGTCTTGGGATTGGCGTGGTCTTCGCCACCTTCATCATCATGGTGCTGGTGCCGGCTCTGACCATGCTGCAGCACGACATGGGCCTGAAGGTCCGGGCCTGGCGACAGGGCAGACGGGGAACGGTCGTCAGCGAGACGGCTTCGGAAACGGTCTGATCCTGGCGGCCAGAGGGTCGGCCTACGACGGTTCGGAGCCGCGTATCCGCTTCGCCTGAATGGTGATCAGCGCCGGGCCGAGGTCGATCTCCACCGTCTCGGCCTCGGTATCACGAGCCAGTCGGGCGAGTCCCGCGCCGATCTGCTGGACTGCGTCTCCCATGACCACCAGTCCGCGCGTCGCGGCTTCCTCGGCTTCATACCAGGCCTTCGGCCCTTCTCCCGTCAGCATCCATGTCGGATTCACGTAGCAGATCCGGCAGATGGCCGCGAGGTACTCGGGGGGAGGCGTCGACCCCGCCTCGTACTTGCCGATCATCGCGGGGGAAACCTCGTATCCCTGCGCGCGGAGCTGATGGCTCATCCCACGCTGGCTCATACCGGCGCGCGCCTTCCTCAGGCGCTCCGAAAGCTCGACTCGCGTACTGGTTGACATAGGGCGCACCTCCGGTCAAGTTCTCGTCACCATAAGTTTACACGAGACTACCATGGGTTGTCAATAGTGAAGGTGTTTACATGGATGACTACTCTCGTTCTACAAAATCTGGGCATATCGACTGACGGGCTGATCCGATGGGAGAAGCTGAGTCCCATCCACCGGGCCGTCCGCCGTCTTCTGTTTGACGCCCGAATACTGTCCTCGCTGGATATCGTGGTCGACGACTGGGTCAACCAGTGGGAAGATAAGCAGGGCCCGTTCGGGATCATGTTCGGGGTGCACGTGTCTCTTCCGCCGGCCGAATCGGCGGTTCCGTGCGACGTGATGCTGACGGTCGCGTGCGAGGCCCAGGGATCCCGCGATGAGCAGGAGCGCCGGGCGCTGCCGCTTCTGCTCTCCGTTCGTGAGGCAATGGTGGACTCCGGCAGATTCGATTTCGTGCTGGCCGCTGGAGACCGACTCTACGCGCCCGAAGAATCGGAGCCGCCTCAGTACCGGCGCGCGCACCTGGGTTTCACGGTTTCCGATGCGGATCTCATCCGGGAGCAGAGGGAATGGGAAGCGGTGGCGGAGCGAGGCTAGACTTCCTTTTCCTTCCACGTCCCCCGCCGGAACAGGATCATCCCGAACACGGCCGACAGCGAGTAGGCGATCGCGATCGCCACGTACACGCCGTGGTGCCCCAGGTCGGTGGCGGTCGCGAGCCACCACGCCAGGGGAATCTGGATCAGCCAGAACGCCACGAAGTTGACCCAGGTCGGGGTGACCGTGTCACCGGCCCCGTTGAAGGCTTGCAGCACCACCATGCCCCACGCGTAGAAGACGTACCCGTAGCTGATGATCCGGAGGGCCGCCGTGCCCACCGCGAGCGTCTCGGGATCGTCCGTGAACACACCGACGATCGGTCCCGCGAACACAACGAAGAGCACCGTGATCACGGCCATGAAGGCCATGTTCCAGACTCCGGTGATCCACACGGCCCGCTCGGCACGATCCGGCTTGCCGGCGCCGAGGTTCTGGCCCACGAGGGTCGCGGCCGCGTTGGCCACGCCCCATGCCGGGAGAATGATGAAGATCACCACGCGGATCGCGATCACGTAACCCGCCAGCACGATGCTGCCGAACGTGGCCAGGATCCTGATGAGGCCGATGTAGCTGGCAGTGGCGATGAACATTTGCCCGATCCCGCCGGCCGAGACGCGGAGCAGGTTCCGGATCAGCCCGAAATCGATCGGGAGGTCCTGCCGGGTGACGCGCAGCCGTTTCCCGCGCGAAAGGCCCCACAGCTGATACACGACGCCCGTACTGCGGCCGATCGTGGTCGCGACCGCGGCTCCCATCAGGCCGAGCTCGGGGAACGGCCCAACCCCGAAGATCAGCAGCGGATCCAGCACTATGTTGATCCCGTTCGCCAGCCAGATGGACCGCATGGCCATCGCCGCGTCACCGGCGCCCCGATAGATCGCGTTGTTGATGAACAGCAGCAGGATGGAAATCATGCTGGCGTACAGGAGGCGGGTGTAGCTGGTACCCCCTGGCGACCGTTGCCTCGTCGGCACCCATCAGGCGGAGGATATCCGGGGCCCAGATCGCCCCGATCGCTCCGAACACGATCGAAAGCGCGACCCCGATGTAGATGGCCTGCACCGCGGTTCGGGCCGCCGCCCGCTTGTCTTTCTCTCCGAATCGCCTCGCCACCACGGCCGTCGTGGCCATCGCGAGCCCGACGGCGATCGCGTAGATGATCTCGAGCACGGACTCGGTGAGCCCGACCGCGGCGAGCGCCGTCTGCACCCAAGGCGGGCCACGAAGAACGCGTCCACCACGGCGAACAGCGACTCACCCGCCATCTCCAGGACCATCGGGATGGCGAGCAGGCCGACGGCCCGGTTCAGGCTGCCCTCGGTGAAGTCCTCCTCGGAGCCGTGAATGGCTTCACGAATCGAGGTCCACACGCCCTTCCGGGCTGCGGTGCTGGTTGTCGCCTCCGTGTCTTCCATGCACCTCGTCAACTATCTGAACGCAAACGGGCCACCCCGCGCGTCAGCGAAGCGGCCCGTCTCTCGTTACAAACGCCGTGCCGTCAGGTGCGACGTGCAACCATGTTCAGGGAAGAGCCGCGACCCAGGACCCGTTCTCGAACCACACCTGCCGGAGAGCCTCCAGAATACCCATGCCCTCGAGAGCGGTGATGTAGTTCCGCACCAGATTGAGAAGCTGCGGATCGCTGGTCGGAACCGCGATTCCGATCGGCTCGAGGGTCAACGGCTGATCCAGCGTCGCGAACCCATCGTTCGGATACCGCAGAACCGTCAGCAGGCAGATCGGCATATCCGCGACAAGCGCGCCGGTCTGGTCCATCCGCAGCATCTCGATGGCCTCGTCATACGAGGCGACCGTCGTCAGCTGTGCCTCCGGCAAGTAGGTGCGAACGAAAGTCTCACTGGTCGAATTCCGCAGCGCCACCAGCCGAATGTCCGATTCGTTCAGCTCTCCGGCTTCCTCGACGGCGGCAAGCGTCGACGACTTGGTGAGAATCGACTTTCCCGAAACCACATACGGGCCGACAAACGACACCGTGCGCGACCGGGCCGCGGTGATCGTCATTCCCGACATAACCATGTCCACATCTCCGGCCTCGAGTGCCGGAAGTAGATCGGCGAACGGCTTTTGTACGATCTGAAGCTCCACCTTCATGGCGGCGGCCAGGGCGTTCGCGAGGTCGACTTCGAGGCCCATCAGGGCGCCGTCGCGGGCCTTCATGTTGAACGGCGGCTGATTGCCGGACATGCCGACGCGAAGAGTGGACGTCTCGACGATCCGATCGAGGACCGGGCTGTCCTGCGCGGCTACATCCGGGGCGGCGAAGGACGCCGAAACGGAAACGAGCGTGGCGAACATGGAGATACGGATCCAACGTTTCAGCATTCTGGCTTCTCTCTTCTGGAGTCTTCGAAAGGAGTGTCGTTTTGCCGTCCCTTACCGGGCCCGGGCCGCCAATAGGCCGGAGCGAACTCCGGGTGTCAAGCCGGGACGCGATCTCTATTCGAACCCGACCCGCGGCAGGGTTCGAAACAGGCCGAACGCGGCGAGGGCCGAAGCGACGAGGAACAGTGAGCCGGGTCCCGGGCGGCCGTACAGCACGTATCCCGTTCCAAACAGAGCCGCGTACACGACCACGCATCCGAGGAGCCAGCACGTGAGGGCGGCGGCAACGCTTCCCCTGGCCGGCTGATCCGTGACCTGTACCACCGTAGCCCAGCCGCGGCCAAAAGGCCGGATCTTGTCGTAGAAGGCCTGGAGCGTCGCGGTATCGGTCGGCGCGGTCATCCAGGTCACCGTCAGCCAGACGATGGTGGTCAGGGCTACGCCGATCACCAGCTGCAGGGAGGGATGCAGAGCCGGTAGTCCCGCTGCCTGCTGCCCGAACTGGAACCAGACGGCCACGAAGAACGAGATCACCATCGCCGAGATCTCGCTCCACGCGTTGATTCGCCACCAGAACCAGCGTAGCAGGAAGATCATGCCGGTGCCGGCCCCGATCTGGAGCAGGATCTGGAAAGCCTGCAGGGCGTTCTGGAGCCACAGCGAAACGAGGAGCGCGAGGGCGATCAGCCCCACCGTCGACAGCCGTGCCACGGCCACGTAGTGCCGCTCGTCACGGTCCGGACGGAGGAACCGGCGGTAGAAATCGTCCACGACATAGGACGCGCCCCAGTTGAGGTGGGTGCTGATCGTGGACATGTAGGCGGCTGCCAGCGAAGCGACAACGAGACCGAGAAGCCCGTGCGGCAGGAACACCAGCATCGCCGGGTAGGCCAGGTCGTGCCGGAGGATCGACGGATCCACGTTCGGGAACGCCGCCGCCAGCGAGTCGAGCGTCGGATAAACGGCGAGCGACGCGAGCGCGACGAGGATCCACGGCCACGGCCGGAGGGCGTAGTGCGCGATGTTGAACCACAGCGTGGCCTTCATCGACTCGGTCTCGTTCCGCGCCGCGAGCATCCGCTGCGCCACGTAGCCGCCGCCGCCCGGTTCGGCGCCGGGATACCAGGTGGTCCACCACTGCACGGCGATCGGAACCAGAAAGACGGGAACCGCGACCCGCCAGTCCGAGAAATCGGGGAGAAGCGCCAGTTTTCCGGCGATCTCGGGGTGCGAGACGAGTCCGGCGAGTCCGCCCACCTCCGGCTGCGCGAGCGCGTAGTACGCCGCGGCCACCGCTCCCACCATGGCGATCACGAACAGCAGGAGGTCGGTCACGACCACCCCCCACAGACCCGACGTCGCGGAGTAGATGACCGTGATCGTCCCGGCGATGAGGACGGTGGTGTACTTGTCGATCCCGAGCAGGACCCCGCCGATCTTGATCGCGGCCAGGGTGACCGTAGCCATGATCATGACGTTGAAGAACACGCCCAGGTACAGGGCCCGGAAGCCGCGCAGGAAGGCGGCCGGCTTGCCCGAGTAGCGGAGCTCGTAGAATCCCATGTCGGTGAACACGCCCGAGCGCCGCCACAGCTTGGCGTAGAAGAAAACGGTGCACATCCCGGTGATCAGGAACGCCCACCACAGCCAGTTCTGGCTCACGCCGCCGGTTCGGACGAGGTCGGTGACGAGGTTGGGCGTGTCGGTGGAGAACGTGGTAGCGACCATGGATGTGCCGAGCATCCACCACGGCAGCTTGCGGCCCGAGAGGAAGAACTCGGCCGTTCCCGTGCCGGCGCGGCGAGCGAAGTAGAGACCGACGATCAGGGCCAGGGCCCCGTACGCCCCCACGACCGTCCAGTCGAGGGTGTCCAGCCTCACTCGGAATCTCCGACGCGCGGATCGGTGACGCGGAGAGCGGCGGCCAGCGATGGCGGGTACTCACCAGCCTCGATGAGGGAGCGAATCCCGGCACGCACGCTGCCCCGGTCCTTCGGGAACGTCATGCCGAACCAGCGCTCTTCCGTTTCGGTGACCCGTACCGCGAGCTCCCGGCTGACGACCATGGCGCCGATCGCGTCGCTCAGGTAGAACTCGGCGCGCGGGTCTTCGCCGTGCCGGCCGAGGAACACCCCGAATCGTTCATCCAGCGGCCCGAACAGGTCGGGCGTCAGCCCCCACAGATTCATCGAGACCCGCTCGTCGCCGGCCAGGGCCCGCGGGGCGCCCGCCGTGGTCCGTCCGAAGATCGCCCCGTCCCCGGACTTCTCGAGTCCGAGTACCTCCTCGATGTCTGCGAGCCTGCCTTCTCCGTCGGTATCGAGGACCGCCCGCGACACGCCGCCGTGCTCGGAGAGCGTGGCGTCCACGCGGTAGCCGATCACGCACTGCTCGCCCGCGTGTTCCGGCGATGTGAGGTGTGCCGTCAGCGCCCGGTAAGCACCCCTTCCGTAGAAGTCGTCGGCGTTTGCCACCGCGAACGGTCCGTCCACCGCTCCCTCGAGGCAGAGAACGGCGTGTCCGGTGCCCCACGGTTTCACGCGCGGGGGCGGGCGCAGGCCCGAGACCAACCGGCCTTTGCCCTGAACCACCGTGCGCAGCGGGACCGCTATGCCGAACCGGTCGCGGAAACGCTGAACCAGGCCCGACTCGTTCGATTCGCTGACCACCAGTACCACTTCGCCGAAGCCCGCGCTCAGGGCATCGTAAACGGCATAATCGAGGAGGGCTTCCCCGTCCGGACCAACCGGCTCGAGCTGCTTCGAGCCGCCATAACGGGTCGAGAGGCCCGCGGCGAGAATGACCAGCGTCGGATGATGCATCCGCCGAATCTATGCACGTCCGGCTCGAGTGCACAGACGGGACGGGCTGGAGGACGGTGGGGACGAGCCTGCAGGCTCCAGGCGCCATATGTTGTGATCGCTCGCTCGCCGACGAGTGGGCCGATTACCTCAACATGGAACGATCGATGCGCACGTCGATACTTCTACCCGCTCTTTGCCTGGCGCTCGCCGTACCGAACGCGATGGCCCAGGACGAACTGCTTCAGTCCGGTCCGATGCTCGGCTACTCGGACATGTTCGAGGTCCTGATCTGGGCCCAGACCACGTCGCCGGCGGACGTCAAGGTGGTCTACTGGGACCTGGAGTCTCCCGATGCTCGCATGGAGACTGGGACCGTCACCACGACGAAGGCGGGCGCGTACGCCGCGAAGTTGCTCGCCGACCAGGTTCAGCCCGGTCGCCGTTACGGCTATGAGCTGCACATCAACGGCGCGAACGTGGAGCGGCCGTACCGCCTGGAATTCCAGACCCAGGTGCTCTGGAAGTGGCGCACGGACCCCCCCGATTTCCGGATCGCCACCGGCAGCTGCTTCTACGTCAACGACACGCCGTATGATCGTCCGGGTGATCCGTACGGCGGCGGCTTCGAGATCCTCGACTCAATGGTCGACAAGAACGCGGACGCGATGGTGTGGCTCGGCGACAATTTCTACTACCGCGAGCCCGACTGGAACACGCGCACCGGGATGATCTACCGGAACACGCATACTCGCTCCTACCCGGGCCTGCAGCCGTTTCTGGCGAACGTTCATCAGTACGCCACCTGGGACGATCATGACTATGGGCCCGACAACAGCGACTGGGCCTGGCGGGAAAAGACCACCGCCCTCGAAGTGTTCGACCTGTTCTGGGGCAACCCGGAACTCGGACCGCCGGAGCTGGGTGGAATCGCGACCCGGTTCGAGTGGGGCGACGTGGAGTTCTTCCTGCTGGACAACCGGTGGTTCCGCTCTTCGGAGCACCGGCTCTCCGGCCACAAGCAGGTGTTCGGCGAGGAGCAGCTCCAGTGGCTGGTCGATGCGCTGACCTACAGCCGCGCCAATTTCAAGGTCATCGTCTCCGGAGGCCAGCTTCTCAATCCCGTCGCGGACTGGGACTCCTACGCGACGTATCCCGTCGAGCGAGCCCGCTTCCTGCAGCTTCTGCAGGAGAACAACGTATGGGGCGTCGTTCTTCTGTCGGGTGACGTGCATTACACCGTCCTCACCAAGCTCGATCGCCGCGGCACCTATCCGCTCTGGGAGATCACGACCTCTCCGATTACGGCGGGGCCGGCCAGCGTGGATCCGGCGACGTACGACAACCACCTCGCCGAGCCGGGCACGCTGTTCGTGGAGCGAAATTTCGCCACGATGGATTTCTCGGGACCTGAGAACGATCGGGCCATGAAGGTCACCGTGTGGGACGTGGCCGGTGAGGAATTGTGGTCGAAGGAGATCCGGGCGCGCGAGCTGCGGCCCTAAGCCCGACCGCGCCGATCAACGCACGGTCGGGCCGAACACGACCTGGCGCGGGTCGCTGTTCGCGCCGAGTCTCGCTCCTGGCTACATCGTCCAGCCGGCGGTGACTCGCACACCGGTGAACGACGGAGTGCTCTGGGAAAACGAGATCCAGAGAACGTTGAAGCTTGCCTCGAGGAAGAAACTCCGGCCGAACTCCGCCCGTCCTCCGACGCCCCCGCCGAACGAGAAGGATGTGCGATCGTACGTCGGCTGCCAGGTGCCGCAAGTGTAGCCCCACCAGGGATCCCACCAGCAGGCGCCCTGGGGCGGTGTGCTTGGAATGCTGGAGTCGGTGTAGGTGAAGCCCAGGTTGCCCCTGACGAAGGGCGTGAACTTCCCTTCGAGGGCGTTGAACTGGCCTACAGCCTGCAGGCTGGCTGCGTCGAGGCGTCCCCCAATGATGGCCGTTCCGTCCGCCGTTCCGTTCCCGTTGTCGTCGTACTCGACGGACGCGTCGTAGTTGGCGTTCAGCCAGGTAGTCTCGAAGCCCAGCATGAACCGTTGGGTGAGGTTGTACCCGAAGCCAATTCCCCACCCGACGTCGCTGTTCACGTCGACGAACGATCCGCCCTCTCCTTCCACCTTCTTGCCGGAGACGAAGTTGATCGGGATCGAGAACTGCCACTTGCCCTCCCGGAAGCTCTGGTTCTGGGCACCTGCCGGCTTCGGGGCCAGGGCCAGCAACGCGAGCGCGCACAGCGCGAGAGTCATTCCTGATGCGTTGAGTTTCTTCATGTCATCCTGTCTTGCCTGTGGTTTAACCATGCTCCCGGTTTGACGACCGCATCCGGCGGAACGGTCCGTTCCACAGAAGCGGGAACGAGCCGTTCCACTGAACTGTCCGGTGCGTCGCCCCGGCTACGGCTGAACGATGTGCAGCTCCACTCTGCGGTTCCGGGCCCGGCCCTCCTCGGTGTCGTTCGTCGCCACCGGGTTTGCCTCCCCGTATCCCACGGCGTTGAGCCGGTTCACGAACTGCTCCAGTTCCATGCTCGTGGTGAGGAGGAAGTCCCTCACCGCTTCGGCCCTGGACTGGCTCAACCGCAGGTTGTAGGCCTCCGCTCCAACGGAGTCGGTGAACCCGCGCAACTCCAACCGGCCGGTACCTTCCGGATCCGCCTGCTGTACGATCTGACCCGCCAGCTCCGTCAGGTAGTCCCGGGCGGCTCGCGTGAGCTGGAAGCTGTTGAACTCGAATTCGACGTTCACCAGCTCCAGCTGGACCAGGCAGCCGCGCGCGTCCACCCGCGCTCCGGCCGGGGTGTTGGGGCACGCGTCGAGGCCGTCGAACACACCGTCGCGCGTCACTGTCCAGCGGGCAGCCGGTCGCGTCCACGACCACGCCCGGAGGCGTGTTGGGGCACAGGTCGATTCCGAAGAAGACGCCGTCGCCGTCCCGGTCGCTCGGGCAGCCGTTCTCGTCGACGTCGGCGCCCTTCGGCGTGTTCGGGCACTGGTCGAGGCCATCGAACACCCCGTCTTCATCCGAATCGAGCGGGCAGCCCGTCTCGTCCACCATCGCGCCACGCGGCGTGTTCGGGCACTGGTCCATGTAGTCGCCCACCCCGTCCATGTCGGCGTCCAGCGGACAGCCGGTGGAGTCGACTTCGACACCCTTCGGCGTGTCCGGGCAGAGGTCGTTCCTGTCCTCGACCCCGTCGCCGTCCGAGTCCTTCGGCCCCCACAGGAAGAACGAAAGGCCCGCCGTCCACTCTGTGCTGTTCAGCGATGTCTGGGGCAGGTCGGCTCCAACCGGGTTGAGGAACGCGCGCGTGTCCTTGAGTCCGTCCGGCGAGTGGTAGTTCCGCCAATCGAAACGGAAACCGAGCCAACGCGTCGGATACAGTTTCAGCGCCGCGCCGTAGTTCCAGGTCAGCGCGGACTCGGTGTCCAGCCCATCGATGTCGAGATCGAAGCTCTGCTGGCCCGCGCCTCCGAGGATCGCCAGTTGTATGGAACGCGCGATGTTGAAGTTGTAGGTGATGTCACCGCCGTAGTTCATCACCTTCGCCTTCGTTCCATCCAGCGACGTCCCGATGAGCTTCGAGTCGACGTATCCGAAGAAGCCTTCGATTCCGAGGCCGATGTCGAACACGTACCCGAGGCGGCCGCCGAAATATGGGTCGTTGTCCAGCCTCCATGGCACGGGGTCGTTCTCGAACTCGGTGTCCCCCAGCCCGTTGAGCATGCCATAGAAAGCGTTGATCTCCAGGCCGCCCGTGCCGTCCTTGATCTGGGCGTCGAGCGGGTGGGCGGAAAACAGCATGACGGTCGCCGAGACGACCAGGCCGGCAAGGCCTCGTCTCAGCCATCGGGATGTGGTCACAATGAGCCCCCTATCGTTAGCGCGCGTTGCGATGCAGTGGTCGAGTGTGCCTGAATCTAGCGTGTTGCCGCTCGAAACGCTCCCGTCTGGGCCGGGCTCGGTCAACGCCTCGGCTAGGCGTCGGCTTCGTCCGTGACCTGTTCCTCATCCGGCATGCTGAACACGCCGATCTCGGTACCGATTCCCACCAGCAGGCGCTGCACGGGATCCATCCGGGATCGGATGTCGAGGACTTCACGCGCCAGGCCGGGGTCGTCGGTGATGATCCCATCCACGTTCCGGCTCATCATCGCGGACATCAGGTACGGATCGTTGACCGTCCACACGTAGACGTCCAGCCCCCGCCGGTGAGCTCGTTCCACGAATCCGCGTGTCGCGGCGACCGCGTTCACCGCCAGGAAGTCGACGTCGAACCGGGTGGGATCACCGAGGCTGACGCTGGTGAGAAGACCGTAGGTCCAGTCGGGGCGCAGGGAGCGGATCTTCTGGACCTTGTCGTACTTGAGCGACATGAGGACGACCTGGTCGACCATTCCGGTCCGCTCGACGATGTCGATGACCCGACGTTCCAGGTCCTCGTCGCGACCGTAGTACTTGAGCTCGATGTTGACGCGTGTCCGGCCCCTGGCCGCGAGAAGCACCTCCTCCAGGGTCGGCACGCGCTCGGCCGCGTAGGCGGGATCGAACCAGCTGCCAACGTCGATTCGGTCGATGTCGGCTCCACGCGCGTTCCAGATCGTCAGAGGGTTGCGAGCGGTCTTCATGAAGTCGCTGTCGTGAAAGACCACCACGTCTCCGTCGGCCGTTTCCTGGACGTCGATCTCGATGTAGTCGGTGGAATCCTCGATCGCCTTCCTGACCGACGCCAGGGTGTTCTCCGGCGCGTGCAGGGCCGCGCCGCGATGGGCGATGATCAGGGTGTCATCCTCGAGGCGGACCGAGTGGGCGAGCAGAGCGGCGGCCACGACGGACGCCAGCACCGCCAGGGCCCCGCCCAGAAGAAGCCCTTTTCGCGGAATCCGGATCGCGGGACGATCTCCAAGAGAGCCAGGCTCCGCCAGATCGCGAGCGAGAGCTCCTGGCCCCGAGATATCGCGATACAGGCGCACGAACAGCAGCGCGAAGAGCGATGCGGACAGCCAAGAGAGAGCGGCATTGGTGACGAGGCTCAGGAAACCGATCGCGCCCATCGCGAGCGCCACGACCGTCATCGTGTCGCCGGTTTGTGGAACGATCAGCCTTCCCAGCAGGCCGATCGTCCAGGTAAGCACCGTGGACGCGACGGCCCCGACGACTAGCCACGCCACGATCCACCCGAAGAGCCTCCACCGGTGACCTCTCGAGTCCGCGATCGAGTCGCGTATGGCATCGCGGGGACCCAGGTCCTCGAACAACACGGCGGGGAGCGCGAGCATCCAGCCGACGACCTTGATCGCCAGCAGCGCGCCGAGGCCGGCGACCAGGACACCGGCGATTCCGACAGCCCACAGGAACTCCGGGGGCCGATTTGCCAGGTAGTAGTTGATGTCATGTTGTCGCAGGAAGGCCCAATAGACGCGATCCCACGAGCGCGATGATCGGTCCGGCAATCAGCGTGGCTCGCACCAGCAGGTGCGATCCGAGACGCAGGATCCGCGGCAACTCATGGAACACATACTGGAGAGAGCCGAACCACGTGACGCGGCGGTCCTCCGCCGCCCCAAAGCCGACGGTCATGAGTCCCGCTTGCTCCAGCAACGAGATCCCGATCCAGATCCCGCCCAACACGATGAGCGCGACGATTCCGACCGGGCTGAGGAAGAAGACGAGAATCTCCTGGTCACTCAGAACGGAGCGATCCTGCCGGCTGAGAAAGAAACGAAGGAGCAGGGCGAGTCCCGGCAGCATCACGAGGGTGACCGCGATCCGCGTGACGAGGGTGACCAGGAGCAGTTGCGGCCACGTACGACGAAAGTCCCGGAGAGCCAGCCTACCATGCTCGATCGTTGACCGCCTCATTGCCGCCTTTCGGCCAAGTTACCGGATATGGGCGGGGAACAAGCTAGATCGGGGACACTCGGAGGGGAACCTGGAAGACCGGGGCCCCGCGACGACAGGGGCTGGAAAGGGAGGACCCGGACGGCCGCGGGACTGCGCGACCGCCCGGGGTCAGGTGCGCCGGTTGAGGCTGAACCGGACACACCGTAGGACCTCCGTCAAAGTCTAGAGATTCGGCAGCACCTCGGCGCCGATCCACGGGTTCGCACTAACGACCACGAGGATCAGCCGGAAGGCCTCCTCGACGCCGTCCGGCGCGAGAGCTCCCGCGGCAACCGCAAACGTCTGCAGGCCGGCGGACGTGGTGATGTCGAACGTGGCGACAGGCGTGGTTTCACCCGTCACGGCCACCCCGATCGTCAGGTCGCCGACCGGAACCTCGAGGCCGATGTCGTCCGAGGCCTGGCTCGAACGCGACGTTCTGGAACAGAACCTGCGTCGATCTCGCCGGCAGCGACGGTCCCGATGTCGACGGCCGGAGCGTCTCCGGAAGCGTGGATCGCACGCACCCGCGCGGTCTCGGTCGGGAGGAACATCTCCTCGAAGGCGAGCAGGGTGAACGCCTCCTCGGTGCCCTCCTGCTCGAGCTCGCCGGCCGCGACGGCCAGGTATGCGCCGCCCGCCATCAGGTCAGGCGTGTCGAAGCTCGCCGCCGGGCTGCCGGTGCCCGTTCCGGTCACGTAGAAGTCGAGCGTGTACGTGCCCGGCGGTACCTGCACGGTGCCGCTCAGCTCGCCGAACGCGATGTTCTCCACGAGCAGCAGTTCGCCGGCATAGATATCAACCGCCGGGGCATCCGGTCCGCCGTGCAGCGCGTAAACCACCGGATTCTGCGTGATGAAGCCGAGCGAACCGGTGCTGGCCACCGCGAGCAGCTCGAAGCCGTTGACGCGCCGGCCGCCAGGCTGCCGGTAGCGATCACGAAGATCTCCTCGCCGTCCGGAAGCTGCCGGAGTCGTGAAGGCTGTCACCCGCTCGCCGCCCGGACAACTCCGATACCGACCTGCAACGCCTCACCGAGGGGAGGCGTGATCCCAGCCGCTCCCGTATCGGCGAAGCGTGCCAGATCCGCATGACCTCGGCAGAGCCATCGTCGCCCACGTCGATGTCGACGGACGGAGCATCCGGGTCCGGCATGGACGATCCGCACCAGGGCGGACTGCGGGGTGCCGAAGTCCTCGACCAGCGGCAGAATCCGGAACTTGTCCGCATCATCCATCGACGTGAGGAAGCCCGAAGCTACGGCCGTGATCTTCTGATCCGCCTCGAGTGTCGATCGCGCCGGTCTCGAAGGCGACCGGATCTGTCTCGGTCGACGGGTGGGCGCGGAGCTGAATGTTGTAGGCGCCTGCCGGGACCTCCGAAGTAGAGCGACGCGTCGCCGTACGCTAGCGTCGCGTGAAGAGCGGACGGCGATGCCTTCCGCGTACACGTCGACCGCCGGCGCGTCCGGCGAAGCGTGAACCGCGCGGAGCATAGCGGTACCGGCGTCGGGATCGTTCTGCGGAATGAAGGCCGCGGTCGCCGTCCTCGTCCACGGCGAGCAGCTTGAAGGCGTCATCGGCCATGATGTCGCTCTGCGCCAGGAGGCCGGTCGCGATGATGAAGTACTCGGTGCCGGCAGCGAGCGCCGGAGTCGTGAACGTCGTCACCGTCTCGCCGCCCGCCACAACGCCGATCGTGAGAGGACTGCCGCCGGGCAGATCCACGCCGGCTGCGCCGGTATCCGCGAACCGCGCCAGGTCCATGATCTCGGACGAACCGTCATTGCCCACATCCAGATCCACGGTCGGAGCATCCGCGCCCGCGTGCAGGATGCGTACGATCGCATTGCCGGCCCCCGGCGTCGCGAAGCTCTCGAAGAGCGGTACGATGCGGAAATTGTCCGCGGCGTCCTGCGAGTTGAACAGGCCCGCCGCGACCGCGGTCAGCACCGTGTTGGCCGCCAGCGTCACGTTCCCGGTCTCGTAGATCGGGTCCGTGGACGAATCGGCGCCCGCCGGCCGAAGCTGCACGTTGTACGTGCCCGCCGTCACGGTCAGATACGGTGTTGCATCGCCGTAAGCGACGTCTGCCGCGACGATCCCAACGCCTTCGACATAGATGTCGACGGCGCCCGCGTCCGGCGAAGCGTGGATCGCGCGCAGCTGCGCGGTCTGCTCCGTCGGGTTCGTTCCATTGTCATCGTCGTCGCTGCACGCGACCAGACCGACGCTCAGCCCGAGCACCATCGTCAGCGTCAGCATTTTCTTGAAAACACCCATTCGGTCCTCCCTTGAATCTTTCGAGGTAATGTCCTCGGTGACACGGTGCCTCCGCTCCGTGTCTAACTATTGTCTACCATAATATTGGTATCATAATGCACTGTCAAGGCTTTGTTCAACTTCAATGGGAACGAGCATGGACTGTGGCTGGACAGGACCGGTCGTTCAGTCGTGAGCGCGGTGACCGATCGGCGGCCAGCGGTCGTCTGTACTTCGGAGGCCCGGAAACGCCGGGTCGCGAGCACGCCGATGCAGGAGAAATCGAAGATGCCGATCCGATTCAGAGCCATGGCAGTGGGTCTCGCGGCTGCGACGGTGTTGGCGACACCCGCCGTTGCGCAGGAAACGCCCGCAAATACCTTAGCCCGGCCGGCGCAGGCGACGCGGATCCAGCGCCAGGATCGCGCCAGGATCCACCAGCCGGAATCGCGGATCGAAGCAGGTAGGAGATCCGACTGCCCGATGGCCCGCGACCGAGCTCGCGAGGGCACACGCGGATCGCATGATGCAGCCCGCGGCAGCCGGGGACAGCGAACCCGGGACATGAACGGGTCCCGGGTGCGAGAGCTCAACCCGGCGACGGGCGCGGGTCCACCGACCCGCGCCTAGTCGTTCAATCGTTCGTGAGGCAGTCGGATGAGAGGGGAGCGCCCAGCGTTCCCCTCTCGCACATCAGGAGAGAATCGGACTTGGTCCAGCCGCGCACGGTGGCCGCCATTTCGTCATACACTCTCTGCGGTCGACATGCCCGTTCGCTTCAGCACGTCGAAGCCGTGATCCGCATCGCGCACCACGTGCATGACCGCCTGGTGCCGCATCTCCAGTCACGATCCCGCCTCCATCCGGTCCATCTCGGCCAGCCGGTCGCGGGTTCCCTGCACGAACAGCATCGGCACGTCGATGTCCCGGAGGTGATCGGCTCGCGCGTTTGACGCGTCGCCTGGCCGGTGCAGCGGGAAGCCCAAGAACACCAGGCCACGAACGCCCGGCAAGGAGCTTTCAGCTTGCGCAGTGGACGTCATGCGGCCGCCCATCGACTTGCCGCCCGCCAGGAGCCGAAGATCCGGCTCCAGTTCGCGGGCCGCGGCGACCGCCGCGCGGACGGTCCCCGTGAGAGTCGGAGTGCGGTCCGGACGCCTCTTGCCCGCTTCGACATAAGGAAACTGGTAGCGAAACGTGGCGATCCCGTGAGCCGACAGAGCGTCGGCGATTCCATCCATGAAACGGTGGCGCATGCCCGCCCCGGCGCCGTGTCCGAGTACGAAGAGCGTCAGGCAATGCGGTGGTTTGACGAGAATGGCCGAGACCTCCCCGGCGCCTGGAGCCGCGGCGAACTTGAGCTCGCTGATCGTCGACTCGATCACCCCGGTGTCCCGCCGGCACCCGGCGAGACGGTTTCCGCCGACTCGACTTCATACCCGTGCCCGGTCCAGCGTCCGCGGCGGGCGGTGAAGCTTCCGCCGTCCACGTCATACATCCAGAATCCTTCCAGTTCGTGCATCGTGGCGCTGCCGGCACAGAAGATCTCCGGCCCGACACCGGGAAATCGCACACGATAGGTCTCGTGTACGTGACCGCAGAGGATGGCGCCGCGCTCCGTTCCCGCGCAGGCCTGAAGGAACTCGCCCGCGTTCTCCAATCCGTGCAACGGGGTATCCGGGCGGCCGTCCGCGAGACACGGCGCATAGTGGGTTACGATGAACACGAACCGACCCTCGAGTTCCGATCGCCCGAGGATCTCCTGTACTGCTTCCAGTTGCGGCCCGGGCACGCGGCCGCTGGATCGCCACGGCACCGGGTTCGGCTTCGCGCTGTTCAGGGCGACGACGGCAACGTCGTCCCCGAGGGTTCGCACGGTGGGCCAGGCACCGTCCACCCGACAATCCGGTAGGTCGGTCCCGAGCAGTCCGTCGAAGGTCTTCTCGAACCGCCTCTCACGGACTACTCGGCGGGTGTATAGGTCGTGGTTTCCCGCCACGCACACGAACTCGGCGGGTGACGTCACGAACGGATGAATCGCGGCCCGGGCTGCCGCGAACTCGGCGCGCGTTCCCATCGCGGTGAAGTCGCCGGAGAACACGACCAGGTCCACGTCACCCGAGCTGGCAAACTCCGCCAGTCGTTCGATCTTCTGGAGTGCTCTTTCGAACCGGCGTCCACGACCCCTGAGGAAGTTGACTCCGCCCGCCAGCCGCTTTCCGGGCCAGTCACGCATCGGGATCCGGCCCAGCCCAAGGCTGATGTGGATATCGCTGAAGTGGAGTACTCGCACCCGATTTACCTTACGCGCGCCGGTGGCGCGGGTTATAGTTCGCACACGATGAAACTGCTCACCGTCGCTGCGCACGACCTTCCCAAAGTGCTTCCGATGCGGGACGCTGTCGAGGCGATGAAGTCCGCCTTCGTCGCGTTGTCCGCCGGCCGGGTCGTCGCCCCGCCTCGTGGCGTCGTGCGGGTGGACGAGGTCGACGGCATTTCGCTGCTGATGGGTGGCTATGTCCCGGGCGAAGGACTGGCGGCGAAGACCGTGTCGATCTTCAATCGAAACCGGGAGCTCGGCAAAGACGTGGTGACGGGCCTTGTGCTGGTGCTCGACCCGGAATCAGGCGAGCCCCTGGGGCTCCTGGACGGTGGGGCCCTCACGGCCTGGCGGACTGGCGCCGCGGTGGGGGCGGCCACCGACCTCCTGGCCCGACCGGACGCCCGCATCGGGGCCTTGATCGGCGCCGGCGTGCAGGCGCGCACGCAGCTGCTCGCCCTGGACGCCGTGCGCGACCTCGAGACGATCCGAGTGTTCGGACTCGACGGTGACCAGGTGGACGAGTTCATCGAGCGGCTCCAGGCAGAGGTCGGTGCCGACCTCGAGCGCTGCGTCCTCGGCCGACGAAGCGGTGGACGGGGCCCACGTGATCACCTCGGCGACGAACTCGCCGACACCGGTATTCGATGGTCGCAGGCTAACCCCGGGTGCGCACCTGAACGCGATCGGCACGTTCACGCTGGATCGCCGGGAGGTCGACCTGGTCACCGTCGAGAGGGCCACCGTGTTCGTGGACCTGGTCGAGGCGGCGCTCGAGGAGGCGGGCGAGCTCGTGGCGGGTGTCGAGGCGGGTGTGACGCGCTCCGAGGAGTGGACCGAGATCGGGGATGTGGCGGCCGAAAAATCGCACGGCCGCACGAGGGTCGAGGAGATCACGTTCTTCAAGTCCGTCGGCCACGCGGTGCAGGACGTGGTGGCCGCTTCGCGGGTCATGAAGCGGGCCGCCGAGACCGGCCTGGCGCGAACCGTGGAAATCTGAGATGACCCCGCGTTTCGAAGTACCCGCGGATTGGACGCGCCTCGAGACGATCGACGCACACACCGCGGGCGAGCCGCTTCGGGTCGTGACCGGCGGCTGGCCTGATATCCCGGGCGCGACGATCCTCGCCAGGCGGCAGTTCGCCCGCCGGAACCACGAGGCTCTCCGCCGGGCATTGATGTGGGAGCCGCGGGGTCACGCCGACATGTACGGGTGCATCCTTACCGAACCCGTGACGGGCGACGGTGACGTGGGGGTCCTGTTCCTGCACAACGAGGGGTACTCGACCATGTGCGGGCATGGGATCATCGGCCTCGTGAAGGTGGGGCTGGATTGTGGGCTGCTCGATCCGGCCCGGCTGGATGCCGACGCGGCCGGTCAGCCGATCGTGAAGATCGACACGCCGGCCGGCCGGGTGACCGCGACGGCCCACCTGGCGGAGGAAGCGGATCCGACGCGAGTCGCTCGCGTGTCCTTCCACAACGTTCCTTCGTTCGTGCTCGAGCCGGATCTCCGCGTCGATGTACCGGACTACGGCTCGGTCCGGTGCGACGTGGCTTTTGGCGGGGCCTTTTACGCCTACGTCGAGGCAGCCGACATGGGTCTGACGATCGAGCCCGCGTCCTACGCGCGACTCATCGACGCGGGCCGCCGGGTGAAGCGGGCCGTGATGGAGCAGTACGAAATCGTTCACCCGGAAGGCGACCCCGACCTCAACTTCCTGTACGGGACCATCTTCGTGCAGCCGGGGGAGGGAGCGGTTCACAGCCGCAACGTGTGCATCTTCGCCGAGGGCGAAGTGGACCGGAGCCCGACCGGGACCGGCGTGAGCGGCCGGGCGGCGATCCACCATTATCGCGGTGAGCTGGCCCCGGACGAGACGATCACGATCGAGAGCATCATCGGCTCATCGTTCGATGTCAGAGTCGTGACCGAGACCAACGTCGGCAGGCTGCCGGCCGTCGTGCCCGAGGTCACGGGAACGGCGCACATCACGGGCCGGCACGAGTTCCTGATCGATCCCGAAGACCCTCTGCGCGATGGGTTCTTCCTGCGCTGACGGATACTGGACGACGAAGAAAGTTGATCGACATGGACGCACCGATCCCGTTTGCGGGCTGCTTTTCCGTCGAGTCTGATTCCACCCTGCCGCTCGCCTTCGCGGGCCTGCCGTGCGACATGCAGTCCACGTTTCGCCGCGGCAGCGCCGAGGGACCGTCTCGAATCCGCCTCGCGTACGATGGCCGTTGCTACAATGCCACGACCGAACTGGGAGCCGATCTCGCCGGCCGGGTATCGGACGTCGGCGACTGGCTTCCGGGTGGTTCGTGGGAGGAGACCCGAGAGGACTACTGCCTCCGGGCCGAAGAGATCCTGGTGGGAGAGGCCGTTCCCTTCTTCGCGGGGGGAGACCATGCGGTCACGATGCCGCTGGTCGAGGCCCTGGCCGTGCTCGAGGAGCCGGTGCATGTCGTACAGCTCGACGCTCACCCGGACCTGTATCCCGAGTTCGAAGGCGACCGGTGGTCACACGCGTGCGTCGGAGCGAGGATTCTGGAGATGGAGCACGTCGCGTCTCTGACGCAGATCGGGGTTCGCACCCTCAACCAGGCGCAGCTCGCGGTAGCGCGGCGGCATGCCGGACGGCTCACGATCCTGGAGGCTCGCGATGTCCCGTTCCGCCCGTCCGACCTGTCGCACATACCCGACGGCGCGGCCGTATACCTGACAGTGGACATCGACGCCTTCGATCCAGCGTACGCCCCCGGGGTCTCGCACCCGGTACCCGGGGGAATCTCGCCTCGCCAGGCTCTGGCCCTGATCCAGGAAGCTCCGTGGCGGCTGGTGGGGATGGACGTGGTGGAGGTCAATCCCTCCGCCGACCAGGGCGACCGGACGGCGGTGCTCGCCGCCCGGCTCCTGCACGAGGCGATGGGAAGGGTCGAGGAACCCGAAGGCTGAGGGCTACTCCTTCGGCGTGTACAGTCCGTCGAACTGCGTCGCCCAGGTCTGTCCATCGTCCCCGGATGTGTCCCACGTCTGCCGCACGTCACCGTCCTCGAGGGGCGCCCAGGTAATCCGATGCAGGACTTCCGTTCCGTCCTGGCCCGGCCGATACCCCTTCATCACCATGTTGCCATCCACCAGCCTGCCGTCGAGCTCGAGCAGCAGGCCCCCGTTGTCGACCCAGGTCTGGTGCCACTTGTCGTTGGCGGCGTCGTAAATGTTCAGGCTCTTACCCGCGTACGGACCGGCGCTCTGCCACTCTTCCAGCAGGACGCAGCCTCCGAGGATCGACGAAATCTCGTTGGTTCCGACGACATTCCCCTGTGCGTTGCTGACCTCCCAGGTGCCCACCCAGAAGTCAAACTGGTGATGCGCCTCGTCCCCGCACGGACTCTGCTGTGCCTGCTGGCCCTGTGCGGATCCTGGGATCACCAGAAGAGCCACCGCCCCGGCCAGGCCGAACCACGAGCGACCGACGGACTTGATTCCTGACATGCCACCTCCTCACGATCGAGACACGGGCGTCCTGCGCGCCTCCGTTGAACTCCAGACCCGCCACCGCCCCCGGTTGTTCCGACCGGGGCGCCAACCGGTCCGCGCGTTAAGATTCATGATTGTGTGTTTCACAGATCCCGGAGTCTCAAGTGAGGACGCGTAAGTCCCCGCTATTATCGCGATTCTGCTCGTACTTCTGCTTCGCCGGAGATTCGTCCCCGCGAAAGCCGAATAAAGCCGGCACGAACGTGTACCAGTGAACGGAAGGGAGCCGATCGGCGGCCCGTGAACCGAGTGAAGACGGAGTTGGAGCGCGAACGAGATGATGGCCAAACGGCTGAAGCCATCCTCGTGCGGCGAGTCCGGGCGGGGGACACCACCGCGTTCGGAGAGCTCGTATCCATCTATATGCAACGGTGCTACTACGCGGCCCTCGGAATGGTCGGATCGCCCCAGGACGCGGAGGACCTTTCGCAGGAGGCCTTTGCCCGTGCGTTCAAGGCTCGCGCCCGCCTGGATCCCGAGCGCCCGTTCTATCCCTGGCTGTACCAGATCCTGCGAAGGCTCTGCTACAATTTCACGCGCGACACCAGTTCGCGACGAAGAAAGCTGGAACGGGCCGGTGGGTGGCTGGTCGCCGAGGCCAGGGTGCGAGCGTCCGTGGATGACCCCGAACGCGATACGCGCCACCGACGAACTTCGCGAGCGACTGGAGGCGGCGATCGCGGAGTTGCCCCCCTCGCAAAGAGAAGTCTTCGTGCTGAAGGAATTCGAGGGGCTCAAGTACCGGGAGATCGCCGACCTGCTGGATGTGCCCATGGGAACCGTGATGTCACGACTGTATGCCGCGCGGCAGAGGCTCGCGGCACGGCTGGAAGGACTCGAATGACGGACGATGGAGGCCGGATCGGCCGAAACGAAGAGCTCCTGATGCGGGCGCTCGACGGCGAGCTGGAACCTGCCGAGCGGGCGGAGCTCGATCGACTGCTATCGGACAACCCGGAGCTGCGGGACGAGTGGGATCGTCTCTCGAAGCTCAAGGAGGTGACGGCGAACATGAAATTTCGAGATCCGCCGGAAGAGATGTGGGCCGGCTACTGGACCAGCGTGTACAGTCGATTCGAACGGGGCGTGGCATGGATCCTCGTTTCGGTGGGGGCGATCGTGTTCGGCTCGTGGGGCGCCTGGCAGGTGGTACGCGACCTCATGGCCGACAACGATCTGCCGACCGTCGTGAAGTGGAGCATCCTCGCCCTCATCGTGGGACTCGTCATGCTCCTCGTGTCCGTGCTCAGGCACCGGATCTTCGTGAGTCAGACCGATCCTTACAAGGAGATCGAGCGATGATGATCACCCCGTCGGCGGCCGTCGCCGGTCACCGCATTACCCAGACACTGGGTCTCGTCCGCGGCAACACGATACGGGCGCGACACGTGGGCAAGGACATCCTGGCCGGGTTCCGCAACATCGTGGGCGGCGAGGTCAGCGAATACACCAAGATGATGGCCGAGTCACGCGAGCAGGCGCTGGACCGAATGGTGGCCGAAGCCGAGGAGGCCGGAGCCGACGCCATCGTGAACCTCCGTTTCGCGACCTCGTACGTGATGGGCTCGGCATCCGAGATCCTGGCGTACGGCGATGCCGTGCGACTCGAGAAGGAACCGGAAGTCACCGGCTTCTGATCACACCGACGCCCGCGAGCGGGCGCTTACTGAACCACCCGAAGAGGAGAATCCGATGTTCGAGAATACGAGAAGGGCTGTCGTTGCCATGCTCGCCGTGCTTGCCGCGCTGGCCGCGTTCGCGCCGGCGCAGGACCTGGCGGCGCAGGAGACCACGTTGACCGGCGACTGGGCGGGAGTCCTGTCCGCGCCCAACGGCATGGAGGTCGAGCTCATCTTCAAGGTCGTCGAGGGAGAAGACGGGACCCTGAGCACGACGATTGACGTGCCGACCCAGGGAGCGGCGGGGATCGCCTGCACCGAGACCACGACCGAGGGTGCCGAACTTCATGTCTCCGGTTGCGAGATCCCGGGCAGCGGTGGGTTCGACGGAACGTTGAACGAGGAAGGGGTCATGGCCGGGAACTTCAACCAGGCCGGCCAGTCGTTCCCGCTGGACCTGAAGCTGGCCGAAGAGTCCGAGTAGCGCAGGCAGCGGCCACGCATCGACCATCATCGCGAGGGGCGCCCACCAGGCGCCCCTCGCACATACACCGAGGGCTGAAGTGAGAACGGATGAATATGACGTCGCCCGCATCGTGGCGTTGTGTCTCGCTCTGGGAGTCGGGGCGATGAACCCGGCCGGAGCCCAGGAGCGCCCCGATCGGCCGGATGTCGCCGGGACGTGGGCCGGCACGCTCGACGCGGCGGGCCAGGAGCTGAGCCTGGTCTTCCACATCGCACGCGGCGAGGAGGGACAACTGTCAGGCACCATGGACAGCCCGGATCAGGGAGCCTACGGTCTCGCGCTGTCCGCGGTCGAAGCGGAGGAGGACGGATCCGTTCGATTCGAGTTCGCGATGGTCGGGGGCGAGTACACGGGTCGGTTATCCGTCGAAGGAGAAGCGATCGAGGGGAGCTGGTCCCAGGGCGGCGCGAGCTTCCCGCTTCTCCTCGAACGCGGTGACGCCGACGCCTTGGCGCCGAAACGGCCGCAGGAGCCGCAGCCTCCGTTCCCTTACGAAGCGTTGGACGTCGAATTCGACAATCCCGAGGCCGGCATCCGGCTCGCCGGGACGCTGACGATCCCGGCAGGTGACGGACCGCACCCGGCGGTCGTGCTGATCTCCGGCTCGGGGCCGCAGGACCGGGACGAGACCGTGTTCGGGCACCGGCCGTTCCTCGTGCTCGCGGACTACCTGACCCGGCGGGGCATCGCGGTCCTCCGATGTGACGACCGGGGCATCGGCGAGTCCACCGGCGACTTCGCGGTCGCGACCACGCCTGACTTCGCGAGCGACGCGCTGGCCGCCGTGGCGTTTCTGCAGAACGCGTCCCGAAGCTGGATCCCGGCGAGAATCGGACTGGTGGGGCACAGCGAGGGAGCGATCGTGGCGCCGATGGCGGCGAACCGGGCGGCGAGATATTGCGTTCGCCGTGCTCCTGGCGAGTACGGGCGTGAACGGCCGGGAACTGCTGGTCATGCAGGCGAAGGCCATCAATCGGGCGTCCGGTGTGTCTGAGGGGGTGATCGAACAGCGCGCCCGCGTCCAGGGGGAGCTTCTCGACGTGGTCATGGCCGCCGAGAACGACAGCGTGGCGGCAGAGCGGGCGCGAACGATCCTCGCCGAGGCCGGACTATCGGGCGACGCGGCCGAAGGCCAGGTACGGGGCCTGCTCTCCCCGTGGATGAAGTACTTCCTGGTGTACGACCCGCTTCCCGAACTGCGCAAGCTGTCGATACCGGTGCTGGTCCTGAACGGGGAAAAAGACACGCAGGTTCCGCCGACCGAGAACCTGCTCCCGGTGGAAGACGCTCTGCGTGATGGCGGAAACCCGGATGTCACCGCGGAAGTCCTGCCGGGTCTGAATCACCTGTTCCAGGCGGCCGAGACGGGGGCACCCGCGGAATACGTTCGGATCGAAGAGACCATGTCGCCGGTCGCGCTCGCGCGGATCGCGGACTGGATCGCAGAGCGCACGGGCATCGAATGACCGGTCGGAGCTAGCGCGAGGCGCGCTCGAGCTCCAGGCGGACTCAGGGCTGCGGCTTGCCGCGTTTTCTGTCCTTCAGCCCCCGGTGCAGATCCGAGTTCTTGCTCTCGACGTAGTCGACGATCACGTCCGACCCTCCTTCGTCGAGGATCGTACTCGTCGCCTCGCGCCGTTTCAGGCCGTACAGGTTCAGCCACCTTTCGAACCGTTCGCCGATCGCGATCACGGCACGCAGGAAGACTCCCCGAGTCTCGGCAGGCATCACCATGTCCGCGATGACGGCGGCCAGGGCGAGCGGGGCGAGGATCAGGTCTTTCAACCCATCGACCGCCAGCTTGAGCTCGAACACACCGAGGTCGCGCGCCAGCTTCCACCGACTCCGGTACTCGGGAAATGTCGCGACCGCCGCGTCCCGGCGCTCAGGTGCGTAGCTCTCGTTCATGGGTACCCGCCATAAGTAGTGACCCTGCCTCCGGACCGGAACCTACGTGCCCTGCGTCGCAGGCGTTTCAAGGCCGATCCGGATTTCCCGCAGATCCTGGCCGGACGGGTGCTGGAACACCCTGAGCCCGAACTCCGGTACGATGGCCAGGATGTGATCGAAGATGTCCGACTGGATCCCCTCGTACTCCGCCCACTTCGTGGTTGATGTGAAGCAGTAGATCTGGATCGGCAATCCATCAGGGGTCGGCTCGCGTTGCCGCACCAGGAGGGTCATGTCCTGCCTGATCTGCGGATGATTCCGCAGGTAGTTGAAGATGTAGGCCCTGAACGTACCGACGTTGGTGAGCCGGCGGGCGTTGACCGGATCTTCGTGCGCCGCCTCGACCGGTCGATTCACATCCGTCAGGACCGCTTCCTTCCCGGCGATATACTCGCGAAGCAGGTCGAAGCGCTTGAATCGATCGATCTCTCCGTCCCCCAGGAACCGAATCGTGGACTGGTCCACGTATAGGTCCCGCCGGATCCGGCGCCCGCCCGATTCGGACATGAATCGCCAGTTGCGGAACCAGTCGCTGCTGAACGCATGCGTCGGGATGGTGGTGACGGTCTTGTCCCAGTTCTGGATCTTCACGGTGTGGAGGGCGATCTCGACCACGTCGCCGTCCGCCCCGTACTTCGGCATCTCGACCCAGTCGCCGATGCGGATCATGTCGTTGCTGGCGATCTGGATGCTGGCCACCACCGAGAGGATCGTGTCCTTGAACACCAGCATGAGGACGGCCGTCATGGCCCCGAAGCCGCCGAGCAACACCAGCGGAGACTCGCCGATCGCGATGGCCACGATGAGGATCCCGCCCAGTCACGTACATGAAGATCTTGAACAGCTGCAGGAAGCCCCGGATAGGCCGGTCTTTCGCGACGTGCAGCCCATCATAGATCTGCGCCGACCGCGTTCACGAGCCCGTCCGCCGAACGGATGAGGGTCCACACCATGAGGACGATCGCGACGTTCTCGATCGTGTTGTAGACACCTGGCGGGACGTTCGGTACGAGGTCGATCCCGTAGTAGACGATCGCCAGCGGAATCAGATGGGCCAGGCGCCGGAACACGCCGTGGTGGGCCACGACGTTGTCCCAATCGATCGGGGACTTCGCGGTCAGCCGCTCGACGAGGCGCACGAGGTACCGGCGGGCCAAGAGGTTGGCCAGCCAGGCCACGCCGAGAAGGGCCACGATCCCGGCGGCCGTTTCCAGGGTCGGGCGCGCCGCGAGCCACTCGCGGGCCGCGTTGAACCAGGCCGGATTCGTGGTTGTCTGAAGAGCGAGCAGCATGGGTCGAGACTCCGTCGAAACCGGACGCTGTGTCCGAGCGTGTGAGGCAGTAGTTTCCCGGCACCACCAGGTACGTGCAGGATTCTCGCGGCCGGGACAGTCCCCGGCAAGGAGAAAGCAATGGGCAACCAGCAGTCGCCTCGGCCGAGGCTCGACCGGCGCCGCTTCGTGAGGCGGATGACGGCCGGAGCCGCCGGTCTCGTTCTGAGCCAGGTCGGCCGGGCGTCGTTCGCCAGTGGACTCCGCGCCGACCCTGCACCCGACTTCGGCTCGTTCGCGAACGAAGGCCCGGAGCCGCTGTTCGGGATTTCCCTCGCCGAGTGGTCGCTTCACAGGGCGCTGTACGACGGGAAGCTGGACCACCTGGACTTCCCTCGCGTGGCGCGCCGCGAGTTCGGAATCGACGCGATCGAGTACGTGAATTCGTTCTTCAAGGACAAGGCCGAAGACCAGGGCTACCTGATGACCCTGAAGGATCGCTGCGAGTCGGAAGGGGTCCGGAGCCTGCTGATCATGTGCGACGGCGAGGGGCGCCTCGGTGACCCGGACGACTCGGCCCGCACGACGGCGGTCGAGAATCACTACCGGTGGGTCGAGGCCGCGCGTCTCCTCGGTTGTCACTCGATCCGCGTCAACGCGGCGAGCGAGGGCAGCTGGGAAGAGCAGCGTGACCTGGCCGCCGACGGACTGCACCGGCTCGCCGAGTTCGGCGCCTCATACGGAATCAACGTCATCGTCGAGAACCACGGCGGGCTGTCCAGCAACGGCCGATGGCTGTCATCGGTGATCGAAGCCGGCGATCATCCGCGCCTCGGAACGCTGCCCGACTTCGGAAATTTCCGTATCAGCGAGAGCGAACGTTACGACAACTACCGCGGTGTCGAGCAGATGATGCCCTACGCCAGGGCGGTTTCCGCCAAGACGAACGACTTCGATCCCGGCGGCGAAGAGGTGAACCTGGACTACGAGCAGCTGGTCCGCATCGTGCTCGATTCGGGATACCGCGGTTGGATCGGAATCGAGTACGAGGGCGTCCGTTTGCCGGAACCCGAGGGAATCCGCCTGACAAAAGCCCTGCTCGAGCGGGTGCGGGAGAAGCTGACGCCTGAATACTCCTGAGTCCGGGCGCCTCTCCAACCGCCACATCTTCCGGTTCTGGGCGCCGCTGGCCTCCACCTGGCTCATGATGGCCGCCGAGGGGCCATTCCTGGCGGCCGTGATCGCCCGCCTTCCGGATCCCAAGTTCAACCTGGCGGCGCACGGGGTGGCCTTCGCCTTCGCGATCCTGATCGAGGCGCCGGTCATCATGCTGATGAGCGCCTCGACGGCCCTGGTCGAGGACGCGGGCAGCTACCGGAAGCTGAGGAACTTCGCGAACGCCCTGAACATCGGGTCGACCGCGATGCTTCTGATCGCGTTGATCCCGCCCGTGTTCGACTTCGTCATGCGCACGCTGATCGGCCTGCCGCCGGAGATCGCGGACCTGACTTACGGGGCCCTATGGCTGTTCCTCCCGTGGCCGGCAGCCATCGGGATGCGGCGGTTCGTGCAGGGCGTGTTGATCCGTTCGGGGCGCACACGACTCGTGGCCACAGGCACGGTGATTCGACTGGCGGCGATGGCCACGACAGCCGTCATCCTGGTCGTGATGACCGACTTCCCCGGGGCCTGGATCGGAGCGGCGTCGCTGTCCGCGGCCGTGATCACCGAGGCGATCGCGGCCCGCTGGATGGCCTCGGGCGCCATCCGCGAACTGCTTGCGGGACCGGATCGAGTGGACGCCAGACGCGCCGCTCCTCGGGTACCGGCGCATCTCTCACTTCTACTTCCCTCTGCTTCTCACGTCCGTGATCGGGCTGATGGTGCACCCGATGCTCACGTTCTTCATGGGCCGGGCCGCGTCTCCGGTCGAGTCGCTGGCCGTATTTCCGGTGGTCCACGCCCTCTCCTTCATCTTCCGGGCCCTCGGACTCAGCTTCCAGGACGCGGCGATCGCCCTGCTGGGTCGGGACAACGAGCACTTTCCGGAGCTGGCGCGCTTCGGCGCCGTGCTGGGGCTGGCCGCGACGGCAGGACTGGCGGCGGTGGCCTTCACGCCGCTGGCCGACGTGTGGTTCGTCACGATCTCGGGTCTCTCGCCCGAGCTGGCGTCGTTCGCCTACACACCCACCCGCATTCTCGTGATTCTACCCGCGCTGTCGGTACTGCTGTCGTTCCAGCGGGCGATCCTCATGCAGTCCCGCGTCACGCGCCCGATCACGGTGGCCACGATGATCGAGGTGAGCGCGATCGCGATCCTGTTCATCGGTCGGAGGGTGGTGGCTCGGATGGGTGGGGGTCACGGCGGCGTTCGTGTCGTACGTCGGCGGGAGGGTGCTCAGCACGGCGTACCTGGCGTCCCACGTGCGGAGGGTGTTGCCCGGGAATTGACGGCACGGTGGATCGATGTCATGTTATTAGCAGTAAATTGACTGTGATACCGGTCCCGAGAGTTGATTGTATGTTTAGAGTGGCCGACATCTTCTCGCTCAGCGATTTCCAGAGAAGGACGCGGGAGCACATCCGCCGACTCCGTGAGACGGGGCGACCGGAGGTGCTTACGGTCAATGGGAGGGCGGAGCTCGTGGTGTACGCCGCCGAGACGTACGAGGCGATCGTCGACGAGGCGCAATCAGCGCGCACCCGGCCGATCTGGACAGCCGCTGAGTCGATCGACGTCGATCGGGACAAGGTCATTGAACTGTACCAGAAGGGCGTGGATCGGACCTTGCTGCGGGAGAACCTGCGGCGCACGGTCCAGGAGAGAGTAGACAACCTCCTCGCCCTCCAGCGCCTTGCCTCTGAGGCGAGACGAGCCGGAGAGGCCGCGAGATGACCGACTTCCGGGCTTTCCTCGACGCCCTGGTGAACGCGAACGTCGAATTCGTGATCGTCGGCGGTCTGGCCGCAACCGTACACGGCTCGGCGCGTCTCACGCAGGACATCGACGTGGTCTATGCTCGGAGCGAGACAAACCTCGAACGGCTCGCGAACTCGCTGGCGCCCCTCGCGCCGTACCCCCGCGGTGCCCCTGCGGGTCTCCCTTTCGAGTGGTCCGTGGCTACTCTACGCGGCGGTCTCAACTTCACGCTGACGACCACCGCGGGTGACATCGATCTGCTCGGTGAAATCACGGGGGGTGGGGTCTACGAGGACTTGCGTCCGCACACGGTGGAAATCCAGTTGTTCGGACACCCCTGTCTGTGCCTCGAGCTGGAATGGCTCATCCGCACGAAGCGTGCGGCGGGGCGTCCGAGAGACTTCGAGACCGTGGCCGAGCTGCTGGCGCTGCGTGAGGAACGTCGGCAGCCGGGCGCCGACTGAGACTCCCGTCCGTCAGTCCAGCTTCTTCACCCGGATGTTCCGGAAGTAGACGCTCGTCTCCCAATCGTGGTTCTGCAGGCCGATGTAGCCGCGGTCGGCGAAGTCCGCGATCTTGCCGCGCGGCTCGGCGACCCAGTCGGTCACCCGGGCCCCGTTCAGCGATACCGTAATGCGGTCGCCCACGAACGAGATCTCCATATCGTTCCACTCGCCCGGCTCCCTGGCCCGGTCTTCACTCGGGGCCTCGGCGTCGTACACGGCTCCTGTGCGGTGGATGGCCTCGGGAGCCGTGGCGTGAATCTGAATCTCGAAGCTGTGATAGATGTACTCATCGCTGGTGACCATCTCCGGCACGCGCAGGAAGATCCCTGAATTGGAGTCGGGCACCGACGTATTGAACTCGAGTCGCAGCACGAAGTCGCCGAACATCTCCGGCGGAGTACCACAGCAGGCCCATGCCGCCGTGCGACGCCAGGATGCCGGTCTCGTGGTCGAGCGTGAACCAGCCGGGCCCGTAGTGGTTCCACCCGTGTTTGTTGAATCCGCCGTTCTCCCACTCACCGATCAGGGGAACGAAACCGTCGGCGAGTTCTTCCTCCGTGATGCGGGCCACCGGCCCCTGGGCTGCCTGCGTCACTGCCGCCTCCTGTGCGTCCGCTATGCGGCTCCGCGGCCGATTCTTCGGTCGCTCGATCCTGCGTGTAAACCGTCAGTCCCGAGACGGCGGCTCCGAGCACCACCAGCATGATGATCATCTTCTGAGCATTCATCGATCTCTCCCGGGATTCCACTCACCGCGCGCCACGGCCGGGACGAACGTCTCCAGGTCTGGCGGCGGGAAGGGGATCGTGCGTTCCTGCTCCGCGCTCATGTAGGCGGTCATGAGGAGCTCGGTCACGGCCAGGCCGTCGGCAAAGGTCTCGTCCGGCATGCGGCCCTCTCGGAACGCCTGGACCATGTGCCGGTTCTCGCCCGTGTACCCGTATTCGGCTTCCTCGTCGGCCACGATCGGCATCACGCCCGGTCTCGGCGTTCTGCTTCTCGACCAGGTCTTCGCCCGTGTCTCCGACCACCTCGCGGCTCAGGAAGACCTTGAGGCCCGGGTCGAGGGAGTTGATCTCCATGGCGTACTCGGGACCGAGCAGCTCCATGCTGAGCCGGAGGCCGGCTCCCACGTAGCACCAGGAGGTGCTGACCTCGACGATGCGCGGAGTGCCATCGGCTGCCCGGTACTCCACCACTCCGCGAGCATAGTCTTCCGCCGGGCGGTTCGCGTAGTCCAGCTTGCCATCGCTCATGTCTGCCAGCTGCGCCTGGTAACGTGGGCGCTGCCACTTCAGGCAGTTGGTGTGGGCCGTCACCTTGACCGGTGTCAGGACGTCGCGCGGTTCTCCCGGAGGGGTGAGGAGGAAGCGGGCCACCTCGACCGAGTGGCACATCATGTCGTTCAGCACACCGCCACCCTGGAGTTCGCCGTCCCAGAACCACGGCATGTGCGGCCCGCTGTGCTCCTCGGCCGACCGCGCCAGGTAGGGAGGTCCGGTCAGCGCCGCCCCGCGGGACCAGACGATGTCGTGACCGCGCACGACCCCCGGCGTGAACAGCTGGTTCTCCAGGTATCCGTGCAGAAGCCCCGCGCGCTCCACCAGTTCGAGCATGCGGCGCGCTTCGGCGGCGTTGCGGCCCAGCGGCTTCTCGCACGCCACGCCCACGAGCTCGCCCTTGCCAGACTCGATCGCCTCGACGATCTCCTCCATCACCTCGATGCGGGTGAAGTTCGGGGAGCAGATCCAGATCGCGTCGATCGCCGGGTCGGCCACCATGTCGGTGATCGACGGATACGCCTGCGCATCGCCGACGCCGAGCGAGCGCGCCAGGGCCGCGGCGTCCTCCGCACGGTCCCTGGAGACCACGCCGAGGACATCCGCGCCGCGGACCCCGACCCAGGAACGGATGTGGAACTGCGCGTTGAAGCCGGCGCCGACGAAGCCGACGCCCAGTCTATCTCGACTCATTCGACTCGATCTCGCTTTCTCAACCAGGCTTCGGCCGGTGTCGGCGCCCGATTCCTCGCGGAAGAACAGCAGGAACGCGACAGCGCACACGATGGTCAGGGCGCACGGCACCAGGAACACGTTCGTCCAGTTGGTGACACCGTCGACTGTGAACCAGTCACGCACGCCCCCGGCGAACAGGCTGCCCAGGAATCGTCCGAGGCCGAGCGCGATGATGGCGATCAGGCTCTGCGCCGAGGCCCGGATGTCGGGTGGCGCCACCTTGTCCACGTAGATGAAGGCGGCGACGAAGAAGAACACGTAACAGAAGCCGTGCAGCATCAGCGAGGCGATCACCAGCCACGCCGGGCTGCCGATGGCGAAGATGATGTACCGGATGGGCCACGCGACCACCCCGATCGCCAGGGTCTTCCGCATGCCGTACTTCTTCAGCGCCCACGACAGCATGAACGCCATGACGAAGATCTCGGCGAACTGCGCGATCGTCATCACGGCGGGGATGTTCCGGCTCGACACGCCGATCGCCGCGGACTCGAGGAAGGGGGCCGTGAGGATGTAGTAGAACTCCAGTTCCGTGGCGACGACGAACGTGATGGCCACGAAGACGGCGAAGTCCTTCACCTTCAGCATCTTCACCGATTCGAAGAACGCCCAGGGGCTCACGCCCTCCCTCTGCGGCGGCGTGTGCGGCAGGAAGAACGACTGCAGGCCCATCACGATCGACAGGATCCCGGCCAGGAACAGCATGTCTCCCTGCATGGCCGGCAGCACGTCGCTCTCCCCGAACCACCGCCACCCGGTGAGCATCCAGCCGGCGGCGATCCAGCCCAGCGTTCCCCACACGCGAATGGCTCCGAATTCCTTTTCGGAGTCATCCATGTTGGCCATCGCGATGGAGTTCGTCAGAGCCAGGGTGGGAGCGTACAGGAGGCAGTACACGAGCATCAGCAGGAACATCGTGTCGAAGTCGGCCGTGCGGGCCACGACCAGGAGAACGACGCCGCCCGTGAACGACAGGAACCCGATCACCCTCTCGGTGGCGAAGTACCGGTCCGCCACCTGACCCCCGACGATCGGGGCGATGATGGTGGCCAGTGGCAGCAGCGCATAGATCCACCCGACCTGGCCGCCGCTGAACCCGAGGTCACCGAGCAGGTGCGACGACAGTACCGGGGCCCATGCGCCCCAGATGGCGTACTGCAGGAACATCATCGCGCCGAGCTGGATCTTGCGACCCCTGGCTCCGCCGCCGGCCATTCCGGCCGGCGTGAGTGAAGATGCCTGGCTCATGCGGCCCTCAGACGATCTTGCGCTGGATCGGATCCCACGTCACCCGCCGGCCCTCCAGGTACGACTTGGTGGCCATGTGGCAGGTGATGGCTTCCTCGATCCCGCGGTCGATGTTGCAGCTCGTGTCGCCGCCGTAGCGGATCGCGTTCAACCACTCTCGCAGGTGCAAGTAGTAGGTGCTGACGCGTTTTCCGCCCCGATAGGTGAACAGGAGCCCGCGGCTCGCGAAGTACTCCTGGGTCGGCGTCGTCACCGCGTCCACGCCCTTGAATCCGCTCTGGTACGTGAGCATCGGTCGGTCCCGCTTCACCATGCCCTCCTCGAGCATGTCCTGGTACCGGGTGGACGAGCCGTCCGCCGTCACCTTCAGCCGCGTGCCGACTTCCATCGAGGCGTCGTGGCCCATCATGACGATGCCGCGGTCGCGTCCGTTCGCGAGCGTAGAGCTGTACACGAGGGTCATGTCGCGGTCCGGATACTCGAATACCGCCTGCCACACGTCGGGCACGTCCCGACCGTCCTTGAAGAAGTAGATGCCTCCGGAAGCCGTCGCCGAATGCGGAATCCCGAGGTTCAGGACCTGGTTGATCGCATCGTACTCGTGCGACAGCAGGTCGCCTGCCAGTCCGGTCCCGTAGTCGTACCAGCACCGCCAGCGGAAGAAGCGCTCCAGGCTGAACGGTACCTTGTTCCCCGCGGCTTCCTGGAAAAGCTCCCAGTCGATGGTGCGCGGGTTGCCGTCCTCGTGGATGTCCCACACCCAGGCGCCCCACGGGTCGTTCCGGTTCGTCGTGGTTTCGACCAGGGTGATCGGTCCGAGGATCCCCTTTTCGATCACCTCGCGCGCCTTCTCGTGACTCTCCATCTGGCGGTTCTGGTGCCCGAGCTGGAACACGATGCCGGCACTCTTCACCGCGTCCGCCATCGGCCACACCTCTTCTTCGGTGCGGGTCATGCACTTCTCGCAGTACACGTGCTTGCCCGCCTGGGCCGCCGCCACCGTGATGCGCGAATGCCAATGGTCGGGCGTGGCGATGATGACGGCGTCCACGTCCGGGGCGTTGCACAATTCCTCGTAGTGACGGTAACGCTTGGCCGGCTTGAGCTGCCGCGTGTCGCCGCCCGGTCGAATCGGCTGTGTGGAGGCAGCGATCGCCGCCTCGGCCCGTACGTCGAAGACGTCGCACACCGCCGTGAGCTCGAGGTTCAGGTTCTCCTGGTCCAGCCACTCGTCGAGCCAGGTGTCCCGCGGATTCTCGATCTTGGCCTCGCGGCGCGCCTGGATCCAGTCCGGGTGGGCGAATCCGAGGCTGCGTACGAGAGACGAGCCCTCGCCGCCGTACCCGACGATGCCGATCCTGATCGTGTCCGGGTGCGTGCGTCTCTCGAGCTCCGAGAATACGGCCGCGCCCTCGTCCTCGATCCCCAGTTCGGCCAGCAGGCGCTCCCGCTCGTCCTTGGCGAGGCCTTTCCGCCGCAGGGCGGAGTAGCCGAGCGCTCCGAAGACCGGCACCGTGGCGAGCGCCTTGATGACATCGCGGCGGCCAATGCCGCCGGCCGGCGCTGGTTTGTCGGGAGGGGGCGGCGGGGGTGGCTCGGCGGCACGCCGTTCGGTACGATCGGCGGACGGTTCCTCGATCGGATCGTCTGCCGGCTGTTGCTCTTCCAGTCCGTTGGCGTCGTCGAAGACCTCGTCGTCGCCGTTTCGAATCTCGTCACTCATCGTTCGTCCTCCGTGCGATTCCGAGTGGGCGTCAAGCGTGGGCCTTCTGGACCGCGCCGCGGGTGCGAGCGAGCTTGACCAGGCGATCCAGGCCCACGATGTGCCCCGTCGGGAAGAACAGGGTCACGAACAACGCACACAGTTCTATGAACGTCTTGTTGATGATCAGGTACGCCCCCTCAGCCGGGATCGAATAGACGAATCCGGGCCACGGCGGTGTTGCGAGGTAATACAGGGCCAGCATGACGATCCCGAAGAAGGAGGCCGTGCGCGTGAGACCGCCCAGCATCAGGCCGAGGCCGACCAGGATGAGTCCCCAGACGTTGAGAAAGTCCACCGCCGCCAGCGTACCCGGGTTCGACGCCAGGTCCACGAACCACTCCGACAGGAATCCCTGCGACTGATCCAGGTAGCCGGCCGACGTCCAGTACGCGTTGACGGCCTTGGAGACGCCCTCGTAGAAGAAATGCCACCCGATGGCGAAACGAAGGGCCACCAGGGCGGTCAACTGGGCGCCCGAGTAATCCGATCTCATCTCACACCTTCCTCTTGGGAAGTGACGGTCAATCCACTCCAGCCGGCCGAGAACGCGGCGCGTCCACCGGCATCGATCACCATGCACTCGAATCCGGGGAGGGAGTCAATGAACCGCGCTCCCTTCCTCGGGGACATCAGAAGCGCGGCCGTGGCCAGCGCGTCGGAAGCGTAGACGTTGGGTCCGGATACCGTGGCACTGAGCACGTCCGTCGGAGAGCGCCCCGTGCGGGAACTCACGATGTGATGCCAGGAGCCGTCCGGATCGAAGCGGGCCTCGTAACCACCCGATGTGGCGACGGCGCCTGCCGTGAGTCGGAGGGTCGCGGGGAGCACTCCCCCGTGCCGAGGGTCGCGGACCGCGATCATCCATCCCTCGCCGTCCTCGCGCAGCCCGGAGGCCCGAATGTCGCCTCCCGCATCGATCAGGAATCGCTCGATGCCGTGCGCTTCCAGCCGGGCCGCCATGGCGTCCACGATGTAGCCCTTGGCGATACCGTCGAGCGTCACGCCCATCCCGTCGCGTTCCAGCGAGATGCTTCCGCCCGAGATCTTCACCGCGTCGGCCCCGACACGTTCGAGGGCCTCGCGCCACGCGACGGGGTCCGCCGGCTCGCCATCGGCCAGGGCGTCCGACTGGTGCAGGAGATCCACGAGTGGTTGGACGGTCACGTCGAAAGCGCCGCCGGAGGCCTCGAAGACCGCCGCCGATCGACCGAGAAGGGCCACGAGCTCCGCCGGTGCGCCGGTGAGCCTGCCCTCCGAGTTGAGCACGGCAACGGCCGAAGCGGAGTCGAAGCGGTTGAGGAGCCCGATCAGGCGGTCCATCTCTTCATAAGCCTGGCCCGTGGCGTCCTCGAGCAGGTGCCGCGAGGGGTGAATCGCCGCGATGGAAACGCGAGTACTCATGGCCCGCCGGTTCGTCACCAGTTTGTGGTCGCCGGAGGCGAGGAGGGTGTCTTCGAGATGTTCGGGCACGGGGCGGGCGGGCTCGAAGCCCAGCTCGAGAAGTGCAGCCGTCGTTCCGAGGTCGCCTTCGCCTTGCCGTTTCTTCACAGGCTCAGCGCGTACCACCGGTTGCAGCCGAAATGTCCGGTGTCGCCCATGGGTGCCTCCAGGGGGTGGAAGCCGAATCGCACGTAAAGGTCTCGCGCCCGATCCATCTGCGCCAGTGTCTCCAGGTAGCACTCTCGGTAGCCCAGCCGACGGGCTTCATCGAGGCAGGTCTCGAGCAGACGGCGACCGAATCCGTGCCCGCGCGCAACCGGAAGAAGATACATCTTCCTGAGTTCACAGGTATTCGGCTCGGCTCCGGGCAGGGGTCCGATTCCAGCGCCCCCGACGATCCCGCCGTCGAGTTCGGCGACGAAATAGGCGGCGTCCGGGGCGCCGTAGGCCGCCGACATGGCCCGGAGCTCCTCGTCCTGGTCTGAGAAGCCCTCTCCCGTGGCCCCGAACTCGGTCAACACTTCGATGAGGACGCGTTCCACGACCGGGTCGTCCTCGGGACGAATGCGGCGGATGGTCGGCCCGCTCAACGGCTGTGGTCCCCGGGCTCTTCCGGTTGCGCCGTCACGGCCGCCTTATCTTCACCGGCATCCGCCTCGGACTTCTTGCCCGTCTCACCGGGCGCCGACACGCCGGCACCCGCCGGGACGATGATCTTCGGTTCGGAGTCTACGTGCTCCCTCTCGGACTTCACGAACTCATCCACCTCGGCCGGCAACAGGAGGCTGTCCGCTATTCCGGCGATCTCTTCGGCTTGGCGCCAGGCCGTCTCCAGGATCTCCAGCTCGCCTTCCATCGCCCGGCGCTCGGACTCCTCGTGCGTCGCCATCTCGATCGCCAACCGGATGTCCTTCGGGCAGCTTGGCCAGCGACCCCTCGGTGGTCTTGGCCAGCTTCTTCGGGTTGTCGGCCGCCTTCTCGCGCCGCAAGCGTTCTGACTCCGAGCACGGCCTCGTCCAGGAACGACTCGGGGTCGCCGACGCTTTCGATGCGCTTCACCGCCATGTCGATGGTCTTCTTGTTGCCACCCGCCCGATTCGCGCGCGCCATGAGCTTGCCAGCGACTTCCATCGCTTCGTCGCCCTGGTACACCAGCGTCTCACCTTTGCCCGTGCTGAAGCCGCTGCTCCATCCACGCGCGTACTGGACGTGCAGCTCCCACTCGCCCGGCTCGCCGGTCGGTACGAAGCGCGATTTTTCCAGGTGCTTGAGCTGGACCTTGATCTTCTCGTCGGAATCCGGGTGGCGGAGCCGTGAGGCGATGCGCTCGTTCATGACCCCCTGGATGACCTGCGAATAGCCGTACCAGGCGCCTCCTCACGGCCACCCCAATCACGGCTCCGCCGACTATGACGAGTCCGACTGCACTCGCGCCGGCGGCAGTGTAGGCGATCGAGCGCCGGCGCCGGCGACCGAACTGGTCGCCGTAGCGCCACGCAGCGAATTCATCACGCATCGGTTTGCCGAGTCGAACGAGCTCCAGTCCCTCCGGCAGCTTGGCCATCCCGATGTTGTCGGTCGTGACCCGGAGCCGGGTGTCACGGAACAGTCGTTCGCACTCCTCGATGACTTCCCAGCGGATCTCGAGGGGCGAGAGGTTCCAGCGCTCGCACTTGCGGCAGATGACCCACAGCCGCCCCATGGCGGCGTCGAACGAGATGCGCCTTCCGACCGGGAAGATCTCGATCGCCTCGTTGGTGCCGAGCGATTGGTTGCAGAATATGCACGTCGAGTACATCAGCATTGGCCAGTCCTCGTGTTTGGCGTCTGCTTAATGTACACGCAGCCTCCTGCCGGTCTTCGATCCCCGCGGGACGATGTGACGCAAGCCGACCGAAAACGCCCGCCGTTTCCGGACCGGCGACGCGGACGATCGAGAGTACGAGAGTTCCAATGCCCGCCAACTCGCGTCCGGCTAAGCTGTTGTGGAGGCGCCCGCGGCGCCAATCCAGCGGCGGACGAACGTGGCACGGATGCTGTAGCGCATCAGTCGCCCAACGGAAGTTGTCGAAGCAAGAAACGGACGCGAAACAGGGGGAGACCGTGATACCGAGATACCTGGCCATTCTCGTTCCCGCGGCGGCCCTCGGATGGGCGTGCGCGCCGGCCGGTGACACGGCGGCCGACGCCTCTTCCGAGAGCCGAGACCGTTGCCCGGGCGGAGGCCGCGAGCCCGCTCATGCAGCGCGCGCAGGTCCTGTTCGAAGTGGTTCCCGACACGCCGCCCGAGCTCGAGGGCAACCCGATCACGGCTGTGAAGGTCGAGCTCGGCAAGAAACTGTATTTCGAGCCACGCCTCTCGCAGAGCTGGCTGATCAGCTGCAACACGTGCCACAACCTGGGCCTCGGTGGCGTGGACCTGATGGAGACCTCGATCGGCCACGGTTGGCAGGCGGGTCCGCGTAACGCACCCACGGTGCTCAACTCCGTATACAACCTGGCCCAGTTCTGGGACGGTCGAGCCGCCGACCTGATGGAGCAGGCGCAGGGTCCCGTGCAGGCGGCCGTGGAGATGAGCAGCACGCCCGAGCGGACCGTCGAAACCCTGAAATCGATTCCTGATTATGTGGCGATGTTCGAAGAGACGTTTCCGGGAGAGGCGGATCCGGTGACGTTCGAGAACATGGCGCGCGCCATCGAGGCCTTCGAGGCAACGCTCATCACGCCGAACTCGCCCTTCGACAAGTACCTGGGTGGCGACGAGGCCGCACTCGACGGACGACGAGAAAGCGGGACTGGCCCTGTTCATGGATTCGGGGTGCACCGCCTGTCACGGGGGCATCCTGCTCGGCGGATCCAGCTACCAGCGGTTCGGCGACGGTACGGAACCCGGGCGCGGAGCTCCTGCCTCCCGAGGACCGGGGCCGGTTCAACGTGACCGGTAATCCGAACGACGAGTTCGCGTTCAAGGTGCCGGTGCTCCGCAACGTGGAGCTCACTGCCCCCTATTTCCACACCGGCAAGGTGTGGGAATTGGGCGAGTCCGTTGCCGTAATGGGCGAGGCCCAGCTCGGGAAGGATTTCACCGTAGAGGAGGTCGGGAAGGTCACCAGCTTCCTGATTTCCCTCACGGGCGACCAGCCGAACGTAGACTACCCCGTGCTTCCCGTTCACACGGCGGACACGCCGCAGCCCGATCCGTGGGTCGGACTCGGAGCAGGCTCGCACTGACCTGCCGCCGCCGGCGCCTGCCGGCGGATCGAGAACACTCGGCCAGTGCACAGCGGGCCGGCGCCTCGCGGGCGCTGGCCCGTTCCGCATCGGTCAGGTAGGGTAGGGGCATGCGGATCGTGTCCCTGTGTCCCAGCCTCACGGAACTCGTGTTCGACCTCGGCCTCGGCGACTCCCTGGTCGGAGTGACGAAGTTCTGCGTCCACCCGGCCGACGGCGTGCGTGGAATCGAGAAGGTCGGCGGCACGAAGACGCCGAAGATCGAGCGAATCGCAGAGTTGAAGCCGGACCTCGTCCTCCTGAACGAGGAGGAAAATCGGGTCGAGGATGCCGGGGCTCTGGAGACCGCCGGGCTTGCATGTCACGTCAGCTTCCCGAAGACGGCGATCGAGACGGCGGAGATGGTGCGTTCGATCGGCGAGGCCGTGCGACGTCCCGCCGAGGCGGAAGAGATCGCGCGCGCGATCGAAGACGCCGCCCGGCGGGCCCGGGAGGAGTCGGAGGGCAAGCCGAATGTCCGCTACGCCTACCTGATCTGGCGGGAGCCGCTGATGAGCGTGAGCGCCGACACCTTCATCAGCGACCTGCTCCGCCTGGCCGGAGGACAGAACGCGTTCGCCGACCGACCCAAGCGCTACCCGGTAGTGGAGGCTCGTGATCTGGCCGCCGCCGGCCTGCACGCCGTGCTTCTCTCCACCGAGCCGTTTCCATTCCAGGAGAAGCACATCGCCGAGGTAAGCCGCCAGACGGGCCTGGCCCCGGAGATCTTCCACATCGTGGACGGCGAAATGTTGAGCTGGCACGGCTCGCGCACGCCGGCCGGGATCGAGTATGCGGCGGAGGTGGTCGGACGCGTACGGCAGGAGACTTGAGACGCCAACGCCCCTCTACCGGGTCGGTGAGGGGCGTCAGACAGAGACGTTTCCGCTGAAACGTCCGATGGCGCTTCTAAGCGCCCAGGCCCGTGACCCGCAGCACCTTCACGTACTGGACCTCGAACTCGTCCCGCCATACCCCGTAGAACCGGTCGCCCTTCAGCGCGAACGGGCTGAAGCGATCCGGCATGGTGATGAAACCGAGGTACCGTCCTTCGGCATCGAACACGTCCCACTCGTCCGATCCCTGGTCGAGCATCGGATTCCAGTTCTCCCGCTCGTCCGGACTCATGTCGCTCGGGATGCCGATCCGCTGCACCCACAGGCTTCCCTCGGGACCATTTCGCATCTGCGTGAACGCCGGGAAGAACTCCTCGTAGCTGATGCCCTGCTCGATGGCGTCGAGCGCCTGGGGCGGCACCCCCTGCTCGCCCATCAGGCGCATGATGAAGCCCGTGATGATCTCCTTGTCCTCCTCGGCCACGGGCACCGGCTCACTGGGCATGGTGATCACCCGCACCACCGCTCCGTCCGGCCCCGCCACGCTGATTCGGTACTCGTCGCTCACCGCGTGCACGAAGGTGCCGTCGTTCAGCAGCGTCCACGTGGGTTCGGGCGCGAAGAAGTGGAACTCGGGCAGACCGCCGCCGAACGAGAAGGTCTCCCCGCGTGGAGGCGTGAGCAGCGTGTCGACGACCGTGCCGTCGTACGTCTGCCGGACGATGATGTCTACGTCCACGGCTTCCTGGTTCGGCAGATTCAATGCCCTGCGATGCGCCACCAGGACCCCGGACGGCGACATCTGCCACCGCATCGGAATGCCTTCCTCGAAACGCAGCGGGAAGCTGGTGTGCTCGCCCTCGCCCACGAGGATCACGTTCACGCGCTGGTTGCCGGCGTCGGGGACGATCACGGTGTCAGCGGCGCCGACCATCAGCATCGCCGCACCCGGCCCGAACTCGCCAGGCCCGGACCCCGCCTTGCCGATCGTGCTCTCGAACGTGCCGTCGGCGGAATACACCTTGACGTGCTGCGCCTGGTTGTCCAACACGAGGATGCGGCCGTCTGAGGTGACATCCAGTCCCGCGATCTGTCCAAACTGGTAGTCCGGATCGCCCGCAGCCTCACCGATCGTCAGGACTTCCTCGAAGCCCCAGGCCTCGGCCTCGCCCCATATCGGCTGAAGCGAGTTACGCACGAGCTGCACGCCGGCGCTGTCCTCCACGGTGCCGGACCACGCGCTTCCACCGTCGGCTCCGCCTCCGCAAGCCGCCGCGAAGAGCACAGCCCCCAACCACGCAAATGTCTTATTCATTGCGTCCTCATCTGATGACTTGAATGGCCGGTGCGGCGTCCTAGGCGGTCGCCTCCAGGCCCACGACTCTCATGACCCGCACGTACTGTACGTCGAACTCGTCACGCCAGATTCCGTACACCAGGTCGCCCTCGAACGTGACCGGCTGGAATCGATGCGGCACGTCGAGGGCGCCAAGATAGCGGCCCTCCGCATCCAGGATGTCCCACTTCGACGCGCCAAGGTCGAGCAGAGGGTTCCACGATTCCCGTTCCTCCGCCGTCATGCCGGTCGGCTCCTGCACGCGCTGCACCCACAGGCTTCCGTCAGGGCCTGGCATCATCTGGAGGAACGCCGGGAAGAAGTCGGCGAAATTGAACGTGGACTTCACGATCTCCGCCTGCTCCGGCGGCACGCCCTGCTCTTCCAGCAGCCGGTCCACCGTCTCCATGAAGAACTGGATGTCGGCGTCCGTGACCGGCTTTCTCTCGACCGGTACGCTCACGATCCGGTTCAGAGTCGCCGAGGGCATCGTACATGCTGAGCCGGAAGACGTCGTTTACCGCGAAGCAGAGTCCGTCGGCCCCAACCATGGACCACACCGGCTCCGGCGCGAAGATCATTCGGATCGGCTGGCCGTCGTCGCCAAACGTGAACGATTCGCCACGCGCGGGAGTCAGCAGCGTGTCCATGATCTCGCCCGTGTAGGATACGGTGGCGATGAGATCGAGAGTCTCGCGCTGTTCGGTATTCGGGAGATTCAGCGCCCGCAGCTGGTAGACCAGGTCGCCGGTCTCCGTCATGTCCCAGCGGGCCGGAATGCCCTGCTCGAAGCTCATGCGAAAATCGGCCGGCTCGGATCCGTCGGACTTGAGGATGTTGACGCGCTGGTTTCCGAGATCGGGCACGATCAAGGTGTCGCCTCGCCCGATGAGAACGGGACCGACCCCGGGGCCGAACTCCCCGGGCCCGCTGCCCGCCTGGCCGATCGTCCGCTCGTAGACTCCGGCCGCGTCGAACACCTTGAGGTGCTGGGCCTGCTGATCCACGAGGACGATTCGACCGTCGGTCGTAACCACGATGCCGGCGATCTGGCCGAACTGGTAGTCCGGGTCGCCCGCGGCCTCGCCGATCGTCATCACGTCCTCGAGGACCCAGGCGTCGCCCTCGCCCCATAGAGGAGTGACGGAGTTCTTCACCAGCTGCACGCCCGCGCTGTCCTCCACCGTTCCGGCCCAGTCGGCCGCTCCGCCTGCCTCACCGCCGCAGGCGGCGGCGAACATCAGTGCCGGAATCCAGATCCATGTGCTACGCATGACCGATACCCTCCCTGGGGACCTGAGTCCCACATTTTGCGGCGAACGGTTGACCGCCCTGGCTCGCCTTCTCATCAGTTCGTGAACAGGTCGAAGATGTCCTCGAGACGGCTCTTGTCCGCCTTATAGACCTCGGTGAATCGGCAGCGGGTGCACGAAACCGTGGTGAACCGCTGAGACTGCACGTCGAAGATCTTGCTGAGGGTGCCTCCCACCGCGCGGAACTGACCCGTCTCGTACTCAGTGTTGTCGCACTTGGGGCACTGGAAACCGCGCATCAGAAGCTCCCGTCGATTGTGGCCGTTCGCTACGGGTAAAGCCGGTCGATGGTCCACCCGTCGCCGTCGCGCGTGAAGCGCAGCGCGATCGTGCAGTCGATTGGCCCGCCCCTGCCAGAACTCGATCGTCTCCGGGATGACCCGGTACCCTCCCCAGAACGGGGGCAGCGGCACATCGCCCGACGAGAACCGCTCCTGTGTTTCCTTGAACCTGCGCTCGAGCTCACTTCGGTCCCGCAGAACCGAACTCTGATCCGAGGCCCAGGCCCCGATTTGGCTTCCGCGCGGCCGGCTGTCGAAGTAAGCCTGCGATTCCTCCGTGCTCGTCTTCTCGACGGCCCCGTTGATCCGAACCTGCCGCTGCAGGATCGGCCAGTGGACCGCGAGGGCGGCGCACGGGTTCTCCGCGATCTCGACGCCCTTCCGGCTGTCGTAGTTCGTGTAGAAGACGAAACCGCGGTCGTCGACCGCCTTCAGAAGCACCTGGCGGACCGATGGCTTGCCGTCCGCGGTGGACGTGGCCAGGGCCATCGCTTCAGGCAGGTAGAGGCCCGCCTCGCGCGCCTCCCGAAACCACCGATCGAAGAGGATGAACGGATCGGCGCCCGCGTCTTCCTCGGTCAGGCCGCGCACCACGCCCTTTCCGGCGGTGAAGAAGGCTCTCAGGGTGGCTCGAATGCTCATCGACCGGGCTTCTCTCGGCGTTGATCGGGTGCTCGCCGTCCGGCGGATTCGCGTGCACGAAACTACACGCTGCACACCTGCCGCGCGACGTCGCGACGCCGAGTCGACGTCCTTGCTCGACATGAGGTTGGGGCGCTCCAGAACTTGCCGCGTCGGTCTGGGATATCTAATCTTTACTGGCTCACACGGTACCGGCCCTGGCCCCAGCCGGACTTTCCCGGGAGCCGTCAATGCCATCCCTTCTCGAGCGGTTGCGCGAAGTCCTGGCGCCACGCTACGAAGTCGAGGCTGAAGTCGCTTCCGGCGGCATGGCCACGGTGTTCCGCGCGCTCGACACGTCCCTCGATCGAATCGTCGCCATCAAGGTCCTCAGACCGGACATGGCGACGGCCACCGGAGAAGCCCGTTTCCTGCGGGAAGCTCGCACCCTGGCGGCGTTTTCCCATCCGAACATGGTCACCATCCACGATGCGGATCAACGAGGTGGGCTTTCGTACTATGTCATGGACCTGGTCGACGGCGAGACGCTGCGGCAGCGTCTCGAACGCGGTCCACTCGACGGGCGCGACACCTTCAGGCTGGGGCGGGACCTGCTCGAAGCCCTGGAGCGGATGCACGAAGCCGGGGTGGTACACCGTGACATCAAGCCGTCAAATATCTTCCTCGTGGATCACAGGGCCCTGTTGGCCGACTTCGGGATCGTCCACGTCGAGGGTCCTGTGGACGAGACGTTGACCACCGACCGGTGGGGTCCGGGCACGCCGGCGTACATGTCTCCCGAGCAGGCGAAGGGAGAACCTGTTTCGGCCGAGTCCGATCTCTATTCTCTCGGCATGGTCCTCTACGAGGCGTTGGCCGGGAAACGCTGGATCTCACTCGCGGCGCCCGAATCCGGGGACTGGAGCCGAATTCCGACTGGTCTCACGGCCGGTGCTGAAGAAGGCGCTGGCCGTCAATCCGGCGGAGCGGTGGAAGAACGCCCGCGGAATTCCGGGCCGCCCTTCGGACCCGGCGCCCGGGAATCCGCCTTCCGCGTTGGGTCGGTCGTGCTGGCTGTGCGCAGGGATCGCGGCCCTGGCCTGGTGGGCGCTCACTCGCTCCGGGGGGCCCGAGCCGTTGGCCCTGCCACCAGCGAGCGTCTTGCTGGACGTCGCCGTGTTTCCGTGCGATGCCGACCGAATCCTGCCGATCGGGAACTGGCATCCAACATCGGTTGGCGGGCAGCCTCGAACCTCGAAGGACTGCCCGGGATCGAGAAGGCGAGTACGCAGGCGGCGCTCTCCCTGTACGAGAACCGTGGCGGGGCCCTGTCCGCCCCGGACTGGACCGAAGTCCTGCGTGCGTCGCACGCGGTGCGCTGCGTCGTGGATCGGGTGGAAGACGGCCTGGACGTGGACTTCCGGTTGCTCGACGAGTCGGGCAACGCCGTCGAGTTGGAGACGCTTCGCATCAGCGGCAACTCGGATTCGGCGTTGGTACGGCAGGCGGCCGTCGCGATCACGGTCCGCGTCCTCGGCGCCGTCGCGCCCGACCTGACGGTGACGGAAGAAGAGGTGGACCGATTCGGCGCATACAGGATCGAAGCGCTGCGGCCGTTCTTCTGGGGCGACTACTACCTGCGTAACGGAGCGTGGGCGTCGGCGGCGGAGCGTTACGGCGAGGCACTCGCGGCGGACCCGACGTTCACGCTGGCCCGCCTCCGACGTGCCGAGGCCCACCGATGGCTGGTCGACCGCCCGATAGGAGCCAACCTGGATTCGATCCTGGAAATGGACCTGGCGAGCCTGAGTCCCCTGGACTCGCTCCTCCTCGTGGCGGGAGCGAAACCGCACGGCACGGAACAGTTGCATGCGTACGAGGCGATCCTGGCCGTTCCCGAGTACCGCTTCGATCCGTACGCGACGCTCCTGTACGCCGACGAGCTTTATCACCGCGGCGCGTTGTGGGGAGTACCGCTCGATAGTGCGGTCGCGATGTTTCGTCTTGCGGTCCGCCGGGACTCCTTCCTGGTGCCGGCCGTCGAGCACCTGACGCAGGCCTTGATCCGAACTGGCCAGGCGGAGGAAGCGGAGAGGTCCCTCGCGCACCTGACTCGCATCCACGCGCCGGAGGACGAATCGGGCCTCTACTATCCGGAGGTGTGGGGCCAAGGGTGGCTCGAGCGCTTCGACCCCGAGGCGGCCCGTGAGAGCCGGACGGCCATGGCAGCCCAGCCCCCGGAAACCGTCAGCCTCTACGCCCGCTGGGTTCGTTACATCGATTCTCCCTCCACCCAAGTCGAACTTGGCCGCCTGCTCCTGGGCGTCGCCGACAACTTCGGGAGCCGCGATTTCGCGGCGCAGGGTTTCGTCGCCCAGGGCCTGGGGCTCTTGACGCAGGGGATGATTGCGGAGGGTCTGGCCGCGTTTGACTCGGCCGCGCGTCGATTCGAGACGCCGGAGACCGTGACCCAGGCCGCCGAGTGGGCCGTCATTCCGTACGCCCTCGGCGTGGACGGCTTCACGGCGACGGACGCGGACCGTGGACAGCGGACGCTCGAAGCGTTGTGGCTAGATGCCGGCATCGACGTCCAGATCAGGGCCCGGGCGGCCACGGCCCTCGCCCTGCTGGCGGATCGGCGCGGGGACGAGGAACTCCGGGACACCTGGGCAGATCGGCTCGAGTCTCTCCGGCAGGAGGAGGAAGCGGTTGCGGCGCGTCCCTACCGTCTCGCGTCGGCTCTCGCACACGCTTCGCGCGAGGATTACCGGGTCGCGCTGGATCGAACGGCCCGGGACCTGGCTTACGATTCCGCGGGCCTCGCCGATCGTCCGTTTCTGCGCTCGGTCCTTTACCTCAAGCGGGGCGAGTGGTACCAGGCGCTGGGAATGCCGGACAGCGCGATCGCTTCGTGGCGCTGGCATCAGAACACCGACCTGGAGGGCATGATACCGCCGCCGCTCGTCCAGGCTGGCGAGGTGGACGGTGCGCTCGGATCCTACGCGTCCCGCAAGAGCCACTCCGCTTTCGGCGCCGAGGGGCAGGAGTGATCAGGCTAAGGACGCTCGGATCCGCTCGAAGTCACCGTGGATGGAAGCGAGCCTCCCCGCGAGTTGATGTGGCGGAAGAACCTGGCGCTCCTTCTCTACCTGGCGCGGTCGCCCGATCGCCGGCGCACCCGCGAACACCTGATCGGCCTGTTCTGGGGGGACAAACCGGACGCCGCGGCCCGTCATTCCTTGAACGAGTCCCTCCGCGTGATCCGCAAATCGGCGGGAGACGATCTCCTGCTGTCGATCGGCGACCAGGTGGCCCTGTCGCCGGACGCGGTGCAGGCGGACGTGGACGAGCTGCAGGCGCTGCTTCAGGCGGAAAGATGGAGCGATGCCGTCCCGCTGATGCGGGGTCCGTTTCTCGAGGGGTTCGCGGTCCCGGATAGCTCCGTCTTCGAGGATTGGCTCGCTGCCGAGAGAATGACGTGGCTCGACCGGATGGGAGCCGGGTTGAGACGTCACGCCGAAGACCGGCTGGCGGCCGGCGACGGCCGGGGCGCCCAGGAGGCGGCGGTCCAGGCGCTGTCCCTCGACCCGTTCTCGGACGGCGCCGTACGGCTCGCCATGTTGGGCGCTGCCATTCGGGGGGAACGGGCGGGCGCCCTGGCCATCTACGATGCGTACGCCGGGCGCCTGCGCGAAGAGTTCGGGATGGAACCGGATCCGGAGACGGAGACCCTGGCGGATCGGATTCGAAGCGAGCGCGAGTGGCGCCTTCCCGACGAGGCGGGCGATCCGGATCGTTGGGCGCGCCGCGTTCCACTGGTGGGGCGGGAATCGGAGCTGCGCGCGGTGCAGGCGTGTGTGTCGGAGGCGTTTTCCGACGGGTCGACCGCACTGATCGTCGTGCAGGGAGACTCGGGGGCCGGCAAGACCCGGCTGGCGGAGGAGGTCGCGGCGCGGGCCCGACTGGCAGGTGCCGCCGTGGCCCACATCCGTTGCGTGCCCACCGATCGGGAGGTGCCCTGGAGTGGTCTCGGCGGGCTGTGCCGCGGCGGTTTGCTGGACGGGTCCGGCGCGGTCAAGGCTCCCCCCGCAGCTTTAGCCTTCGCGTTGGCGAACGTGTCGGAACCGGACGAGAGACTCACCCACCTGGCCAGCCTGGCCGAACCCGCTGAGCCGGCCCGGGCCGCGGCCGACCTCGTGAAAGCCGTGGGATCGACGCAACCGGTCCTGCTATGGATCGACGGCGCCGGCCACCTCGACCCCGAGTCTGCCGCGGTCTTGCCTTCGTTGTTACGGGATGCGTCCGGCGTTCCGTTCGTCCTGCTGCTGACGGGCGCGTCCTACCCGGCACGCGGTGAACTGGACGATCTCAGGGCCCGCGTCGGGAGGGACGAAGCTGGAGTGGCCCTCACCCTGGGACCGCTCGAGTCGGACGGACTGGCCGACCTCGCGCGTCACGTCCTTCCGGATCTCGACGACGACGCCGTCCGCCGAATCACGCGGCGCATCGGGGCCGATTCAGCTGGCCTGCCGCTCCTGGCGATCGAGTTGCTCACCGCCGTCCGCCTGGGACTCGAACTCGAGGATGTGGGTGGGGTGTGGCCCAAGCCCTTCCAGACGATGGAGCAGACGTATCCCGGCGACCTTCCGGACTCGATCGTGGCCGCCATTCGGGTCGGATACCGACGTCTGAGCCGGCCGGCCCAGACGGTCCTGGCGGCCGCTTCGGTCCTCGACGAGCGGTGCGAGTCCGATCTCCTGTCCCGGGCGACGGGCTTCGAGGGTGACCCGTTGTTCGATGCGCTGGACGAGTTGGAGTGGCACCGGTGGCTGGTCGCCGAGCAGAGAGGCTACGCCTTCGTCGCGCGGATCGTGCGGGATGTCGTCGCGCGCGACATGCTCACGCCGGGGCAGCGGCGCCGAATCCAGGAGGCGGTCTCCGGCGCCTGATCGCCATGCGTGCGTTCCGCATCCACTGGTCGTGGTGCTTCCTTGTCTCCGGCCTCCCCGCGCGGCACTTTGCATCCAGCATACCCATCCGGATTTTCCCAAGGAGCCAGACATGTACGCCGTCATCGGAGCGACCGGAAACACGGGTCGAGTGGTTGCGGAAGATCTCCTCGCCGCGGGCTTGCCGGTTCGCGCGATCGGACGAACCGAAGAGCGTCTTGCCTCCCTCGTAGAGAGGGGTGCGGAGGCGGCGGTAGGAGACGTCGTCCGACGCTGATTTCGTCGCCCGGGCGTGCGACGGGGTCGGGGGCGTGTATCACCTCATTCCCCCTCGTTACGACGTGGATCTTCTGGCCTGGCAGAGCGAAGCGGGGAAGGCGCTCATAAGCGGGATCCGTGACGCGGGGGTGCCGTACGTGGTCAACCTGTCGAGCGTCGGCGCCCAACACCGAGAAGGAACGGGACCGATCGCCGGATTGCGCGAACAGGAGGACCGGTTCAACGACCTCACCGAGACCAACGTGCTTCACCTCCGGCCCGGTTGGTTCATGGAGAACATGTACATGATGCTCGACGCCATTCGGGGGATGGGTGTGCTCGGAATGCCGATTCCAGGGGACCTTCCGGTCGCGATGATCGCCACCCGCGACATCGGAGCCGAGGCGGCCCGCCGCCTGGCAGCGCTGGATTTCGACGGGCACCACATCAAGGAACTACTCGGGCCCCGCGAATACACCCTGACCGAGGTCGCCGCGATCATCGGGGCGGCGATCGGCCAGCCGGATCTTCCGTATGTCACCGTGCCGGAGGAGGCCGCCGCGGCCGGCTTCGAACAGATGGGTGCGCACCCGGCGACCATCGCCGCCTTCATGGAGATGTATCGCGGATTCGGTGGGGGTCGGGTCGTTCCGCAGGAAGCCCGGTCCGCCGCTAACACGACGCCCACCACGTTGGAGGAATTCGCAGTCGGGATCGCGGCCGCCTATAACGCGTAGTCAGCGGCCCGCGAACCGTTCCGGGCGGAAAGCCTGGATGTCGAGCGTCGGCGCCCCGCGGAGCACCAGGTCGGCCACCAGGCTTCCCGTGACGGGCCCGAGCGTGAGCCCCAGCATCGCATGGCCGTTCGTCACGTAGGCGCCCTCGTATCCCGGCACCCTTCCGATCACCGGCAAGCCGTCGGGCGTGCATGGCCGCAGACCACACCACTCCGAGGTCGGTTCCGACAGGTCGGTGACCGTGAAGTACCTGCGGGCTGCCGCATCCAGTTGCTCCAGGCGGTCACGCCTCATATCGAGGTTTCGGCCCGAGAATTCCAGCGTTCCCGCGAAGCGGACATGGTCGTCCATAGACGAGCAGAACACCGCCCGCTCGCCGAGCAGACACGGAACACTCAGGGTGGGCGTGCCCGGATCCCCCAGGCTGCGGTCGGCGTGGTATCCCTTCGCGGGCTGAACCGGAATCGGGCACCCGAGCGAGGCCATGAGTCCCGGGCTGTAAGCCCCCGTGGCCAGGACGACCGCGTCAGCCGCGAAGTCCTCCCCCGAGGCTGCGCGTACACTCATTACGCTGCCGTGCTCGGAGCGGATCTCGATGACCTCGGTCCGGGGTCGAATCACCGCTCCCCGGGCCGCGGCGCGGTCCGCCATCTCCAGAACGAACCGGTACGGCTCCACGACCGTCCCCTCCTCGTGAAACCAGCCGCCCTCGAGATCCGGCCCGAAGAGCGGTTCTCGTTCGCGGAGGGCAGGGCCGCTGAGATACTCGGGCGCGAAACCGTGGCGCTCCACGACCTCGACCTCTTCCTGCCCCGACTCCAGGCCGGCCTCGGTATCGAACACCTCGAGGTAGCCCGATCGGCGATACCCGCATTCCAGACCCTCGCCCCGAACCAATTCGTCAAAGAGATCGGTGGTGCGTAATCCGAGGGGTGAAAGTGCGGCCATCGCGTGCTCGACGTGATCGGCGGTGCAGTACTTCCGGAAAGCCCAGAGCCAGCGGACGAGCTCCGGATTCCAGCTGGGCTGGATGTACAGCGGGCTCAGGCTGTCTCCCATGGACCGCAGTGCCTGGCGTACGCGTCCCGGCCTGTTGATGGGCGGATGCCCGGGCGAGATGAGGCCGGCGTTGCCGAAGGATGCGGCGCGGCCGAGCTCGTCGCGCTCCAGAACCGTGACCGAGGCTCCCCTGAGAGCGAGGAAATACGCGCAGCAGACGCCCACGACGCCGCCGCCAACCACGACCACTCGAAGTTCGGATCCGGTCGGTCTCGAGAGTCCCTCCATGCGGCAATACTACTTCCGGCGGCTGCCGGCTGCGACTGCGCGCCCACCCCCATATATTCGATAAATCGGCTCCCCGCCAACTGCGCTCGCTGAACCCCGCTAGGAGGACGCGAATGGACCACACGTGGGAAGAACTCCACAAGACTCCCGTGAAGAAGCTGCGCGAGATCGCCGAGGAACTGGGCGATCATGACGAGCTGCACGGCTATTCGACCATGCACAAGGAAGACCTCGTGCCCGCGCTTTGTCACGTCCTGGGGATCGAGGACCACGCACACCACGAGGTCGTCGGTGTGGACAAGGCCTCCATCAAGGCCCGGATCAAGGAACTGAAGGTAGAGCGCGACGAGGCACTGGCTGCCGGTGACTCCGTTCAGCTGAAGCGCGCCCGACGGAAGATCCATCGCCTCAAGCGCAAGCTGCACAAGGCGACAGTCTGATCCGATTCTCGCCCGAGCAGGCGCAGGAGCTGGCGTCCCGGCACTACGATCTCGAGGTGACGGCGCGCGAGCTGCCGAGCTACGTGGACCAGAACTTCCGGCTGCGTGATCGGACGGGAGCGGAGTTCGTTCTCAAGATCATGAACTCCGAGGAAGACCCGGCGCTCCTCGAGGCACAGGTGTCGGCGCTGGACCTGTTGCAGACCGAACCCGGTCGGCTCCAGACGCCGCGAGTCGTGCCATGCTCCGCCGGCCTCCCGCTGACTCGCGAAGGGAACCACGCCGTCTGGCTCGTGACCTTCCTGCCAGGGCGTCTGCTGGCCGATCTCCCGGAGCTTTCCGCCACGCTGCTGCACGACTTTGGCTACGGGCTCGGGGACCTGGATCGCCGGCTCGCGCACTTCGACGATCCCGGCGCCCGGCGCTCGTACCGGTGGGACCTCCGCTTCGCTTCCGGGGTCGAGCCGTTCACCGAGTACATCGCGGATGATGCGGGCCGGAGGGACGTGCGCGCCCGCCTGGCCCGCTTCGCGGAGCGGGCTCTGCCCGTCATCGAGCGTCTGCCGTTCCAGGTCATCCACAACGACGCCAACGACCACAACGTCCTGGTGGAGGGCGACGGTGACGAAGCCCGCGTGAGCGGCCTGCTGGATTTCGGAGATCTGGTGTGGACCGCCCGCGCCTCCGAGCCGGCGATCGCCATGGCTTACCCAATGATGTCCGCGGCAGACCCGCTGGAAGCCGGAGCCCGGGTGATCGCAGGGTATCACGCGGCGCTGCCCCTGGAGCGCTCCGAGGTGCGTGCGATCCCGTACTTGATCGAAGCCCGTCTTTGCGTCAGTGTGACGATGTCGGCATACCGGCTGCGGATGGACCCGGCCAACGCCTATCTGGCGGTATCGGAAGTCCCTGCCTGGCGCCTCCTGGATTGGATGTCTTCCAACCCTCCGTCCGGATGGGTCGATGCCTTCGAAGACGCGTGCGAGAGCGTGAGCCCGATGGGTGAAGATGCCCCGTGAGAGCGAGACACGGATGAAGCCGGAAGACATCCTGGAACTGCGACGCCGTCACCTCGGCGGCTCGCTGAGCCTTTCGTATCGGAGTCCGCTGAAGATCGTGCGCGGCGAGGGGCAGTTTCTGTACGACGAGGACGGTCGACCCTACCTGGACTGCGTCAACAACGTGTGTCACGTCGGACACTGCCATCCGCGCGTCGTCGAAGCGGCGCAGCGGCAGATCGCCTCCCTCAACACGAACACGCGATACCTGCACGACAACATCGTGCGCTATGCCGCAAGGCTCGCCGGAACGATGCCCGATCCGTTGGAGATCTGTTTCTTCGTGTGTTCGGGCAGCGAGGCCAACGAACTGGCCTTCCGGCTGGCGAGGACGGCCACGAGCCAGCAGGACGTGGTCGTGCTCGACGGCGCGTACCACGGACACACGGGCGGGATGGTGGAGTTGAGCCCCTACAAGTTCGATGGCGCGGGCGGGGCTGGAAAGCCGGACCATGTGCACGTGGCTCCCGTGCCCGACACGTACCGCGGACCCCATCGAGCCGGCGACCCCGAAGCCGCTTCCCGCTACGCCGACGCCGTGGCCGGTGAGATTCGGCGTGCCGTGCTCGGCGGGCGAGGCGTGGCCGCGTTCTTCGCGGAGTCGATCCCGGGGTGTGCGGGCCAGATCGTCCTTCCGCCGGGGTACCTCGAGGCCGCCTTCGGGCACGCGCGTGCGGCCGGAGCCGTGTGCGTGGCGGACGAGGTCCAGGTGGGCTTCGGCCGGGTGGGAACCCACTGGTGGGCCTACGAGACGCAGGACGTGGTGCCGGACATCGTGACGCTCGGCAAGCCGATCGGAAACGGCCACCCGATGGGAGCCGTGGTCACCACTCGCGAAATCGCCGGCGCCTTCGACAACGGGATGGAGTACTTCAACACGTTCGGCGGCAACCCGGTGTCGTGCGCCATCGGGCTCGCGGTGCTCGATGTGATCGAGGACGAGGGGCTTCAGGCGCATGCCCTGAGGGTGGGCACGCGCTTCCGGGAGGGGCTGGCGGAGCTCGCCGACCGGCATGCCCTCGTGGGCGATGTTCGTGGCCTCGGCCTGTTCATCGGCGTCGAACTGGTACGTGATCGCGATACGCTGGAACCGGCCACGGAAGAGGCCTGCGAGGTCATCAATCAAATGAGGGAGCGGGGCATTCTCCTGAGTACGGACGGTCCGTTCGAGAACGTAATCAAGATCAAACCCCCGCTCGTGTTTTCGTATGAAGATGCCGGCCGGGTGATCGGAGAACTGGATGCAGTGCTGTCGGGGGTACCTCTCCACACCGCCTGACGTACTTTGAGTGTACGACCTTACGAACCGACAAAGGAGCCGAAATGTTCGAGGCCAGCACATACATCGAGCGCCGGAAGGGTCTCCGTGAGCGAGTGGGGTCGGGGTTGATCCTGCTCCTGGGGAACGACCCGGCCCCCATGAACTACCCGGACAATCCGTATCACTTCAAGCAGGACAGCTCATTTCTCTACTACTTCGGCCTCGACCAGGCCGGGCTCGCGGGTGTGATCGACGCCGATAGCGGCGAGGAGATCATGTTCGGGCACGAGCCGACCGTGGACGAGATCGTGTGGACCGGACCGCTGCCGACGATGGCGGAAGAGTGCGCGCATGTTGGCGTGAATCGCCACGAAGAGCCGGAGAAGTTGGGAGAGGTCCTGCGGGCGGCCCGGGACGCGGGCCGGACCATCCACTTCCTGCCCCAGTACCGGGCCTGGAACCGCATCAAACTGGCCCGGATGCTGGGAATTCCTGGACTCTCGACCGACGACCACGTCTCACGGCCCCTGCTCGAAGCCGTGGTGGACCAGCGCCTGTACAAGTCGGATGAGGAAGTCGCCGAGATCGAGATCGCCATCGACATCAGCTACGACATGCACACCCTGGCCATGCACATGGTGCACCCCGGAATGGTCGAACGCGAAGTGGCCGGCGCGGTCGAGGGAATCGTGCTGTCACGCGGGGGCCTGACGTCCTTCCCGATCATCTTTTCGGTGCGCGGGGAGGTCCTGCACAACCACGGCTATGAGAACGTGATGAAGGACGGCCAGCTGGCGGTCCATGATTCCGGAGCCATCTCGCCCATGGGCTACGCCTCGGACATCACGCGAACCATGCCGGTGAACGGCCGCTTCGATACGCGGCAGAGCGAGATCTACGACATCGTTCTCGGCGCGCTGACGACGGCCACGGCCGCCATGAAACCCGGGATTTCGTTCCGTGATGTGCACTTCATCGCGTGCCGCGAGATCGCCACTGGACTCAAGGACCTGGGGATCATGAAGGGCGACGTGGACGAGGCCGTGGCCGCAGGAGCCCACGCGATGTGCATGCCGCACGGGCTGGGACACATGATGGGCCTGGACGTGCACGACATGGAGGGCCTGGACGAAACCCTCGTCGGCTATGGCAAGGACTTCGAGCGTAGCAAGCAGTTCGGGACCGCGTACCTCAGGACTGCCCGGACCCTCGAGCCCGGCTTCGTCCTCACGGTGGAGCCCGGGTGTTACTTCATCCCCGAGCTCATCGACAAGTGGCGGGCCGAGGGCACGAATGCCGAGTTCCTGGACTTCGATCGGCTCGACACCTACAAGGGCTTCGGTGGCGTGCGAATCGAGGACGATGTCCTGGTGACGCCGGACGGGCACCGCGTGCTGGGTCGGCGGATCCCGAAGACGGTGGCGGAAGTCGAGGGCGAGATGGGGGCGACTGAGTGAAGCTGCCGAACGTCCCGGAAATCGCCGCGTTGGATCTAGCGACCCGGTTGGAGGCGGGAGAGCCCATCCGGGTCCTGGACGTCAGGGCGCCGCAACGATTGGCGGCCGGTCGCGTGGACCCTGTCCCCGCTGACCGCTTCCACAACGTCAGGGGCTCGGAGTTCGTGACCTTGGCCGATCCGGCGACGGCCATCGGCCTGGATCCGGCCGATCCGGTGGCGGTGGTGTGCGGTCACGGGAATGACAGCCGCGTGATCGCGGCGCTCCTGGGGCAACGTGGATACGAGGCCTGGTCGCTGCGGGGTGGAGTGAACGCCTGGATGCGCATGGTGATTCCGCGCGAGCTCACGCCTCCGCCCGGCTTCGACCGTTTGGTCCAGTTCGACCGGATTGGGAAGGGAGCCCTCGGCTATCTGCTGGTGGCCGGGAATGAAGCGCTGGCCATCGATCCGCCGCGCGACTGGGCGCCGTGGACGGAAGCGGCGTCTGACTCGGAAGCTCGCATCGTGGCGGTCGCCGATACGCACGTACATGCCGACTACATCAGCGGGGCTCCGCAAATGGCCGGCGAGCTGGAAGTTCCGTACTACCTGCACCCGGCAGACAACGTGTGGCCGTACGACGAGACGCCGGGCCGGCTCGAGTTCCAGCCGCTGTCCGACGGGTCGGAACTGTCGATCGGTGGGCAGACGGTGGTCGCGCACCACACGCCCGGTCACACCGAAGGCAGCACGACTTTCGTCGCCGGCGACCTCTCGAGTTCGGCGACCGCTTTCACGGGCGACTTCCTGTTCGTCGATTCGATCGGCCGCCCGGACCTGGCCGGCAAGATGGAGGCGTGGGTCGGAGACCTGTGGCAAAGCCTGGAGAGGGCGCGGGCCGGCTGGGGGCCGAACGTACGCCTACTTCCGGCGCACTACGCCGGGGAGGGTGAGAGGAACGCGGACCGAACCGTGGACCGATCCCTCGGCGAGGCCCGGGCGGCGAACGCCACGCTCCGGATCGAGACGGAGGGCGAGTTTCGTGCGTGGGTCGAGTCACACGTTTCGAAGCCGCCAGAGGCCTATCCGCACATCAAGGCGATCAATGTGGGACTGGCCGAGGTCACGCCTCAACAGGCCGACGTGCTGGAGGCGGGGAAGAACGAATGCGCGGTGGGATGACGAGTTCTCGAGCTGCCCTCCCCATCGAGCCCGAGAGAGGTATATTGTAGCCAACGGCGACGCGTCGCCGACCGATTTTGCCCCGGTTCGCCGCCTATCCGCAAAGCGGAGCGAAAGCGCCCCGACGCAGGAGCGCCCAAGCGGAGATGCCCAGATGGTGTGCCGGAGCTGGGGGCGGGACGAAAGGACCGCCCCTTTTTTTCTGCCCTCCACGCGTTCTCGCTGTGGCTCTCGCGCCACGACGAATCCTCTGCTTGCACGTAAGTCGTTAATTAACAACAATGTGACATTCGGTACGGTGATTGCCTATCTCACCGCCACACGGACGCGGCTCCGCGCCGCGGACGCAACCATTCACCTGTGATGATCACGAGCGCATGGCGTATACACGCGACCCGAAGACGCCGGAAGAGATGCTGCAGAACGCGGCGGAGATCGAAAGGGCGACGCACCACGTCGCCCTGTATATCGATGCGCCCGATGACCAGGTGAGGGAGCATCCGGGTCCGGCCATCGTGGCGGCCCTGTCGATCATTCCGGAGCGTACAGCCGCTGCGCAGGGGTAAGGACCAGGCCATCATCTACGCCCTGCGAGTCCTGGCCCGGGAACTGCCGGCCACCCACCCGCGAAAGAACCACATCCTCATGCGCCTCAGCGCCGCCTCTCGTCAGGCGGCCTCAGGGCACGGGCATTCGGACGCCCGGCCCGACTGATCCGCTCACCCTCCGCCGGCTCGCCGGGCGACCGGGAGCCGGCGGAGGGACGTCCTCATCCGAGGCGAGTAAACAGGTACAGGGCGGCGAAACCGCCGAGCACCACCAATCCGATCCAGGAAAGCACGACGAGCGTTCGTCCCGGTTGAAGTTCTCGCGGCACGGAGTCGGAAGTCACGGCGCGAAGGTTGAGGTAGCCGAGCGCCGGCGCCGTGAGGAAAGACACGATGGTCGCGAAATCCACCATGGCGGTCAGGGACCCCGGAAAAGCCGCTAGGACCAGCACCGTGAGGCCGCCCAGGATCGCGATCGCTCCCCAGTAGGCTCTCCCGGTGCCGGCGTAAGCCGACGTACCTTCCGGCTCTACGAAAGCCACGCGCAGGCCCCGGTCTATGGCCCTCGGGAATCCGTCGATCACGGTAAGTGTCGTGGAGAACATCGTCGTGAGCACGGCGGTGAACACGATCGGCCTCGTCCATGCGCCCAGGGTCTGCGTGTACAGATCGATAACCTGCGCCGAGAACTCGGTTCCGCGCGGGCTGAACGTTTGGCCCGTGCCGTACATGAGCGCGGATCCGAGGGCCAGAAACGCGAAGGCCAACACGCCCGTCGCAACGTAGCCGATCCGGAAGTCGAGCAGTACGGCACTCGGGCTCGCCCGTTCACCCGTTGCCCGGTCCTTGGCGAGCGTCCACAGCGAACTCCACACCGAGATGTCGATCGCAGAAGGCATCCAGCCCATCAGAGCGAGCACGAACGCGAGGGGAACGGCTCCGTCGAAGACGCCTTTTGGCCAGATCGCCAGGGAAGAAAAGTCAGCATGAGGAACGGTGATAGCGGCGGCTGTGAGAGTCGAGGCGGCGAGCAGGGCCATCACCAGCTTGATCACGCGGTCCAGGAACGGGAATCGCCCCACCGCAAGGAGCCCTGCGCACAGGGCGCACAGTAGCCCGGCCACGAGCGGGATCGGCCAGGCGAGTCCGAACACGATCTTCACCAGGAAGGCCGTGAACAGCACCACGGCCAGCTGGACGAACAGCGCCGTGCTGAGCGTGATCGCGAGATAGAGCCACAGCGCCCAGCGGCCGATCCTCCGGTATCCCTCGACGAGGCTGAGTCCCGTGGCCGCGGCATAGCGCGGCCCGAACTCGAAGAACGGGTACTTCAACACGAGGGCGAGCAGCACCACTCCGGCCAGGCCAAATCCCGCCATCGCTCCGGCACGGGTGGACTGGACGAGATGCGACACGCCGATGGCGGCGGCCGCCCACATGAGTCCGGGGCCGAACGCTTTGCGGAAGCTGGTCTTTCGGATCGTTCCGGTCACCATGCTCCAAGCTAACCCGCCGCGACCGGACCGGTCTACTCGACCCGCATCGCCTCCATCGGCTCAAGACGCGCGGCTCGGCGGGCGGGAATCCAGCATGCAACCCACGCGATCAGCGCAAACCCGATCGTCACCGAAAACAGTGTGACGGGGTCGGTGGGACGCACTCCGTAGAGCATTCCGGCCAACAGGCGAGTGAGGAGAATCGCGCCCGCCAGCCCCAGGACCAGACCAGCGAAAGCGGGTGCGAATCCCTGCCGGACTATCTGCCGCACGATACGATCGCGGTCAGCGCCGAGTGCCTTTCGTAGGCCGATCTCCTGGGTTCGTCGCGAAACGTTGTAGGCAATGACCCCGTAGATGCCGATCGCTGCGAGACACAACGCCACGGCAGCGAAGATCGAGAGAACGACCAGGTTGAATCGCGGTGAAACCAGGCTGCTTCCCACGAGGTCGTCCATGGTCTGGAAACGACTGATGCTGACGTCCGGGGCCACGATGGTCACTCGGGCCCGCACGGCTTTCTCGATTGCCGTAGGATCCCCGTTGGTCCGCAGCACGAAATAGCTCGCGAACCGGGTTTGTTGGGCGATCGGCCAGTATATTTCGGGTTCGGCCACGTCATCGGGACGGAAGGGCGGTACATCGGCGACCACGCCGATCACGGTCACCGGACCGCGTCCTTCCAGGTCGATGCGTCCACCCACCGCGCCATCAGCAGGAAAGAAACGGTGAGCCAGGGTCTGGTTCACGATCGCCACGGCAGCGCTCGCCGAGTCATCGGAAGCTTCGAAGTAACGGCCCTCCAGAAGGGGAATACCCATGGCTCTGAAGTACCCCGGGTCCATGTCGTACCATCGCGCCACGGGAGTGTCCGTCTCCCCTTCTCCGCCTGCCCCCGGCCCCCGGAAGGCAATCGTCTCCCGTCCCCCGAAAAGGGGGCCCGCCGATGTCGTTCCGATCGATCGGACCGAAGGCAAGGCGCCCAGATCCGCCGCGATTTCCTCAAACGAAGCCACGACCTCGTGCCCTGTCGCGTACTTCCCGTCGGATGCCAGAGCCCAGAACATGGCCAGACGATCGCGCTCGAAGCCGGGCTCCCAAGCGGCGACCCCGAGAAAGGCCCGACCGAGGAGACCCGCTCCCACCAGCAGAACGAAACCAAGCGCAACCTCGCCGGTCACCAGGGCCGCCCGCGTTCCGAGGCGCATACGGCCGGTTCCAGCCGGGCCCGTTCGCAGCGCGGCAACCAGGTTCGGGCGCGAGGCCCGAAGCGCGGGCAGAATCCCGAACAGCAACGTGGCAAAGACCGCCACCGTGGCCGTGAACAGAATCGCCGTACCATCGACCGTCACGGCATCTACCCGTGGAATTCCGCCCGGCGCCAGGGCCACGAACGCGCGAACGGCCCAAACAGCAAGAAGCAGCCCCGCCGCCGCTCCGGCGGACGCGAGAAGCAGACCCTCCGTCAGGAGCATGCGTGCCAGACGGCCGGTGCCAGCACCGAGAGAGCGGCGAACTGCGAATTCCTTCTCCCGGTGGGCCGCGCGGGCCAACAGGAGGTTGGTCACGTTGGCGCAGCCAATCAGGAGCACGAACCCCACTGCGCCCATGAACACGCTCAGGGCACGCCGCGATCCGCCGACCACGGAGTCGTGAATCGAGGTTCCCCGCAGGCCCCAGCCCGCGTTTGTGTCCGGGAACTCGGATGCGAGCACCGCTGCCACCGACTGCAGGTCTGCCACACCGGCTTCGATCGGTATCCCCGGCTGCAGACGGCCAGCCGCCATGAACCCGCGCCACTGGCGATTCGAGGGGTCCGCGTAATCGAACGGAATCGGGCGCCAGATCTCCACTCCCTCGAGTCGGGGAATCTCGGGGCCCGGTGGGAGGATACCGATCACGGTCGCACGCTGATCATCGATCGTGATGTCGCTGCCCATGAGGTCGGGATCGGAACCGAACCGGGTTCGCCACAGGGTGTTCGAGAGCAGGACTACAGGCGCCGCATCGGGTCCGAGATCGCCTTCATCGAACGGCCTGCCCATGGCTGGCGACAACCCGAACACGCGGAGGAACTGATGGTCGGCAAGTCCTCCGCGGACGCTCTCAGCACCGTCCAAGCCTCGTAGTATGAACGCCCAGCCACGCCCGGCACCGAGTCGCTCAAACGTGCGATTGCGAGCGTCGAAGTCGCGAACGTTGACGAACGAAGTCGTGCAAAACCCGGTCACCGACTCATGCTCCTCGCACAACTCGACCAGGCGATCGGAGTCGGGGAAGTCGAGCGGTCGGAGGACCACTCCGTTCAGGACGCTGAAGATGGCCGTGTTGGCTCCGATCCCGAGCGCGAGAGTCAGGACCACGGCCGCCGTGAAGCCCGGGGTCTTCCGCAGTGAACGGGCGGCGAATCTCACGTCTGCGACGAGATCCTCCAGCGGGCGGACGCCCCGTTCGTCTCGGACGTCCTCCTTGGTCTTCTCAACACCGCCGAAGCGCAGCAGGGCAGCGCGCCGGGCCGCCTCCGGCTCCATTCCGGCTCGAATGTTCTCCTCGATCTCCAACTCGATGTGGAGACGGATCTCGTCGGCGAGGTCCGCTTCCATCTCGTCCCGGCGGACCAGGGCCCGCAAACGTTCCATGTTCTCATGCCACCAGGCCACGTCGCCTCCTCGTCCCTTCGTTCCCTAGCCGGTAGCCAGGAACCGGTTCACCGCGCCGGACACCAGGCGCCAGTTCTCGGCCTCGTGTCCCAGGCGTTTCTGCCCCTCGGCGGTGAGGTCGTAGTAACGGGCTCTCCGGTTGTTTTCGGTGACTCTCCATTCGGCGCGGATCCACCCCCTGCGTACCAGCCTTTGCAGGGCCGGGTACAGCGATCCCTGGTTTACGCGGAACACGTCCTCCGATACCTGCTGGATATGGTGCGCGATCTGCCAGCCATGCATGGGCTGAATAGCCAGGCTGCGCAGGACGATCAGGTCCAGAGTCCCCTGCAGAAGGTCCGCCTTCGTTCCGCCCATGCCGACTCGCTTTCGATTCGGTCGTGTCGTCGTACCATTTCTCTAGACAGTCTAGAGAAGAGAAGGGTTGGCGGCCAGCGAATGCTCGAAAGCCGCGAGGATGTCTGCCAGAGCGCTGCGCTTGGACGTGTCCGAAAGCCGTCATCGAGCAAACAGCACGGACAGGTCCGGAACGTCATTCCGGCGCTCCCTCTCCCCACCCCATCGGAACCGATGGACCCGGTCGCGGGTTAGCCAGTTGTCACGTGGGCCGAATGCGAGCCCCGATCGACTGACCCCGGAGGACTGTCCGGGCACCCAACGCAGTGGAGGTAGGACATGAGGAAGCTGGTACTGGCGGCCCTCGCCATGACGATGATGGCTGTCGTCGCGGCGCAGCCTGCGGTCGCACAGGAAATGAAGAAGATGGAAAAGACGGACAAGATGGAGAAGATGGAGAAGATGGAGAAGATGAAGCAGAAGTCGGCCATGATGAAGGGCACGATGACGGCCCCTGGCGAGGAAGCGGTCGAGATCGCCTACGAGATGGCGATGGGCGACGGCGGCGCCAAGGGTTGGATCGTGGCCGACGGCGACGACGGCGAAAAGGTGAAAATGGAGATGAAGGACCTCTCGATGGACGGCGATCACGTCAGCTACAACTGGTCTCCCCCGGACGAGGCCAGCCTCGTGATCAGCTGTTCGCTCGAGAAGCAGGCAGACGGCGGATTCGCGGGCGACTGCAAAGACAACCAGGACGAGAGCCGCACCGGGCAGATGACGATCGCGCCGATGGAGGGAATGAATCCCTGCGCGGCGGGAATGAACCCCTGCTCGGGGTGATCCCACTGTTCTGAGCAGCAGGTTCAAGAGGCAGGAAGAGGGCGGCGGCCGACGCGATTCGGCTGCCGCCCTCGGTGCATCCAGGCATGTATGGATGGGCGCAGCGGGTCACCGTTGAGACAGATTGACACCCCCCCAAGCGTCTACGCATCCCTCACTTACGTCGTTGTAAACTCCGGGAATCCGCATAAGTACCTATGTACCTGCGTAGAACTACCGAAACAGCCCGGCAAGCCCCCGTCTGGCACCCTTTGTGCTAGATCTCACAAGGTGAATTGGCAGCCCGGCGGCGCACCCCCCAATTGCGTCGGGCTTTTCATTCCGGGGAGAGCAAACATTTAGAGGGGATGGTTCCATGAAACTCAGACACGGGTTGGGGATCTTCGCAATCCTGTCGCTCGCGCTGGTCGGCTGCACGGGCGACCAGGGTCCAGCCGGACCTCCGGGACCGGAAGGCCCCGAGGGCCCCGAGGGACCTCCGGGCGAAAGCTTCAGTGAGTTCGCCTACCAGGGGAACTTCGGTGAGGCGTGCCAGCACTGCCACTCGACGGCCGTGCGACACGGTGCTGACGACCAACCACACGAACGCGTACCTGGACCTGGGTGCGGAGCAGGAGAACCTGTACTGCCTGCAGTGCCACACCACGGGCTTCAACTGCACCGTCGAGTTCGGTGCCACCGAGATCGATCCGGCGAACTGTGAGCCACCCGACGACGGCTACAGCGGCTACATCGGCGATGACACCGCGGAAGGCGCGGAGCGCCGAATGGCCCTCGAGGGCGTGCAGTGCGAGTCGTGCCACGGGGCGATGGGGCCGAACTTCAACGCCCACATTCCGGAGGTCTCGTTCGCCACGCACGACGATCCCGGTCACCGGTGAGTCGTCTGTCGCTGTGCCAGGGCTGCCACGACACACAGATCGACGAGTGGAAGACCTCCGGCCACGCCAACGCGGCGGGCGGCGACATCGACGCGTTCAACGAGGAACACTACACGATCTCGTCGTGCAACTTCTGCCACACGTCCGAGGGCTACGCTCGGGTCAACGACCCGGCGTTGCTGACGTACGAGTTCGACGACGAGTTCTCCTTCGTCGGCTGCCCGACCTGCCACGACCCACACGTGGGCGAGATGGGCGGCGGCAACGAAGCGCAGCTGCGGAACGTCGGCCCGGTGACGCTGTCCTACACCTTCCCGTGGGAGCCCTCTGACGAGGAAGCGGCGACGATGGAAGGCTACGGCGCGGGCCAGACCTGCGCCCAGTGCCACAAGGCGCGCCGCAACAACGCGAACGTGGCCGGCCAGATCGCTGATCGGCTACGGCCACTTCGGGCCGCACAGCAGCCCGCAGAGCGACATGTTCATCGGGGCCGGCTCGTACGAGATCCCCGGGTTCACTACGACGGCGACCATGCTCACGAGGCGATGATCGGAGACGGGTGTGTGACCTGCCACATGGCGTTCAGCGAGGACGCGGGCGGGCACGTGGTTCACAACTTCATGCCGACGCTCGAAGCGTGTCAGGCTTGCCACCCCGGGCTGGACGAGGCCGGTCTGGCCGCGTTGCAGCAGCCGGTGCGTGACAAGCTCGACCAGATCGCGGTCCTGATGGGATACGCAGATTGGGCGACGCTCGAGCTGACGCTCGACGATGACAACCTCTTGTGGACGGTGGCGCAGCGCGAGGCGGTGTACGGCGCGGTGTTCACGTTCGCTTCCGGCGACTTCGGCGTGCACAACCCGGATTACGCGAACTCGCTCCTGGACAACGCGATCACGTACCTGACGCCGTGACTTGACCTGAACCCCGGCGCCCTCCAGGCAGAGGGCGTCCGGGAACCACATACCGGATGATCCCCACCCGGGATGAAGGCGAGGCCCGGAGGCGCCACACGCGTCTCCGGGCCTTGCCGTGCCCATAAGCTTCGGCGATCCTCGGTCTCGCGCATGTCGGTTCGAATCGAGCGCACGGGACAGCCCGGTGACTTCACCAGAGTGCAGGGAAGCGGATGGCCGGGGCAACGACCCAACCACAGGCGGATAGGCCCGGTAAGACCGCGATCGTTCTCGCGTTCGCGGCGATCTATCTGATCTGGGGCTCCACCTATCTCGCGATCCGGTTCGCCGTCGAAACCCTACCCCCATTCCTCATGTTGTTCGCGCGTTTCTTCACGGCCGGCGTCCTGATGTACGCGTTCCTGCGCTGGCGCGGCGAGGCTCGGCCAACAGTCCGTGAGTGGGGGGGCGGGGCCGTGATCGGCGGCCTCCTCCTGCTTGGTGGCACCGGTGCCGTCGGGTGGGCCGAGCAGTGGATTCCCTCCGGGCTGGCAGCGCTTATCGTGGCGATCGTGCCCGTGTGGATGGTCGTGCTGGACTGGGTCGGGCCTGCGAAGCGCCGGCCCACGGTCGCCGTGGTCGTGGGATTGATCCTCGGCCTCGTGGGAGTCGCCGTGCTCGTGGGTCCCGTCGATCTCGCGGGCAATGGGCGGATGCAGTTCATCGGGTCGGCGGTCGTCGTATTCGGGACGCTCTCCTGGGCGACCGGTTCGGTGTACGGGAAGCACCTGCCGCACCCTTCGTCTCCCTGGATGTCGGCCGCTCTGCAGATGACGGCGGGGGGGGTCCTTCTTCTCCTGTTTGGCACGCTGGTGGGCGAGTGGGCCAGGGTTGACCCAGCCCAGATGTCGGCCCGATCACTCGGAGCGCTGGCGTACCTGATCGTGTTCGGATCGCTGATCGCCTTCGCGGCGTACGTCTTCCTGCTCCGGCACGAAGCCGCGGCCCGGGTCGGGAGCTACGCCTACGTGAACCCGGTAGTGGCCGTGTTCCTTGGATGGGCCCTGGCGGCCGAGCCGGTGACGTCACGCACGATCGTGGCGGCAGCGATCATCCTGACCGGCGTGGTGCTGATCGTAAGACACCGGGCCGTGAAGACGCCGCCGAACGAACCGGATGCCGCTCCGATTGCGCCGGATGAGGAGCTCGGGCTGGACTCGCCGGTGACGCCCTGCGCGACCTGCTGAACGACCGGGCCACGAGCTTGGCTTCCGGCAGCGATGCTCCCGGCCGCCTGGAGGCTCATCCCAGGCCGGCCCGCTCCGTAATGCGAACCGCGAGAGACTGCAGTTCCTCCTTGGAGTGTCCTTCGAATCGCCGAGCACACACGGCTCCGTAGCCTCCGCACAAGCGTTCGCACGCAGACCCGCGCACGGCCTGATCGGCCATCTCGAACAGGATCCGGTCTTCCTTGAGGATGTGTCCCCGGATCAGGTCCACGTAACCGCGGGCCGCTTCCTCGAGGACCTCGAGAGCCTGCGCATCTCCCTCCCGAGCGGGCTTGAGCGCCTCGGCCATCTGGCGAGCGAACGCGCGTCCCTGCTCGTGCTCGTAGAGCATTACGGCGATCGGCCCCTGGTGCCGCGACATTCCAGCCGCTTCCAGCTCGGGGAACAGGAGATCTTCTTCCTTGCCATGGTGGCAGGCATCAGCGAAAAGCCGGATGAAGGTCACGCAGTCGCTGATCGTGTCGAAGTCCAGCCCATTCGGTCTCTGGGCCTCGCCCAGCAGGGCCTGCATGGCGTCCGCCACCTTCAGAATGAGCTGGTGCTCCTGGCGAAGCCGGGAAGTAGCTGTCTCTGCTGCCGAATGGGTCATAGTGGACTCCAGAGGGTGGACGCCTCTCTTGGCTCGCTGAGGGTAACGCCGCCGCCCGGCGTTGGCCACCGGGGCGGACAGCTTGGGCGACAGACGCCGATGGGTCAGTCAGGTGAACAGCAGGGCCAGCGTGATCGGACCGTCAGCAGGCTGATCGTGGACAGCCAATCGACCTCCTGTTGCTCCACCAGCCGCACGTCGAACAGCTCGACGACGCCCGGGCCCAGGCGCTGTCCTTCGTCGGCCTGTAGAAGCCGACGATGCTGTCGCCCCGAATCCGGGGGTTCTTCATGAAGAACTGCGTCCCGTCCTGCAGGGTGAGCCGGTACTCCGGTCCGTCGGCGTCCGCGGCGCCGATCGTACGGCCGAGTTCGTCCTGATAGGTCGTAGGACTCCCCGCCTCGGCGCTCTTCAACTGCATCGGCAGGTTGGCCGGGACGTACCGCTGGCACCCGGCGACGAGCGGGAGGAGCAGCGCGAGCACCAGGAGTGAATTCGCGGCAAAATGCCGTCCGCGGGCTGATTCTCGATCGAACTGTCGGCAGACGTCGGAACGTGTCCGGCGGGCCGATCGCCGGCCAGGGCGCCGGGCGACCCGCCATGTGCGCCGCGGCACACTGCCCGCCAGCCAAACCCGGCGGCGATGACGAGCAGGCCCACGGCCCAGACCCGCCACTCCACCCAGAAGGCCAGGCCCAGACACCCGATCAGTCCCGCGGCCGAAATCCAGCGTGGAAATCTCCTTGCCTCCGCGGGCAGCCGGAGAGCGGCGAGATTTGTGAGGGCATAGTACACCAGAACCGTAAAAGCGCTGAACGACCATGTCGTCTTTACGTCGCCGATCAGTACGAGCAAGCCGATGACGGCGCCGACAGCGATCACCGCGGCGGCGGGAGAGCTTCGCTCGTCATCGATCACAGCGAGTCTCGCCGGTGCGTCTCCCCGGCGAGCCATCGCCAGCAAGACCCGGGAGAGTCCGAGAATCAGATTGAGGAGAACGCCCAGCATGGCCGTGATCGCGCCCACGGCCAGGATCCTGGCCAGCGCGGAGCCGCCGAATTCGAAGGCCGCGTCCTCGAGTGGGGCCGCGCGGCTCGCCGTCATCTCGGCCAGGCGGGGCGCGCCCACGGATCCGACGGCCACGAGTCCGACGCTGACGTACAGGACTACCGAGATCAGCAGCGTGACGATGATCGCCCTCGGGATCGTTCGGTGGGGTTCGGTGACCTCCTCGCCGAGCGTGGCGATCCGGCCGTAGCCCGTGTACGCCACGAACATCAGCGCCGTCGCCTCCAGGAGGCCTCGAATCCCGGCCCGATCCGGGAGTATCCCGGCGAGATTCACGGAAGACCTTGCGGCCGCTGAAGGGGCACCGACGAAGACGAACAGCGCCAGCGTGGCCAGAGTCACGCCCACGATCGCGGCGTTGGCCCGGTTCGAACGCGAGGTCCCGTGCCAAACCAGCGCGGTCACCGCCACGACGGCGAGAAGTCCCGTGACTACGAGCCACGAAGGGCCGCCCACGCCGAGCGCGTCCAGAAGATACCCGGACAGCCCCAGCGCTGCCGTGGCAGCCGAGGCGGACTTCGCATTCATGAACATCCAGCCGGCCGTGAATCCGAGGGTCGGTGTGAGGTAGCGATAACCGTATTCGTACGTTCCACCGCTGACGGGGTGCGCGGCCGCGAGCTGGGCGCTGGAGAGCCCGTTGCAGGCGGCGAGAAGCCCCGCGAAGACGATCGCCAGCACTACGGACGGTCCCGCGACGCCAGCGGCGATGCCGATGCTCACGAACGCGCCCGTGCCGACGATCGACCCGAGCCCGAGCAGGACCGCACCCGGGAGGCGCACGACTCGCCGCAGACGCTGTGGGCTGGCAGATTCTGGCAATGACTTCACGCAGGTGATGGTCTCAAACCGGTAGCCGAGCGCATGCTCGCATGTACCGCGATGGCGATCAAGGGTCGCGGTGCCCTTGGGGACGCGGAGTAAGGAGAAACCTCATGCTCGAGAGTGTCGGCAAGATCGCGTGTACTGTGGCTGGCACTGGCGCTCGTGTCAGCCACGCAAGTCCCGGCGCAGGAGACCTGCTGCCGTTCGAAAGGGCTGGACGTGGCGAGTCGCTACCGGGTCGAGGGACTGAACGAGCGGCGCTTCTCGCACGCGGAGTACTGGGAGATCCTCGACCCGGCTCTGCGATCGGATCGCCTTCGGGTCACTCGGCTTGGCGAATCGGTCAGAGGGCGGGCGATCAACGCGGTCACCGCCGGGTTCGGGTCCGACCAAGGTCCTGCTGTGGTCCCAGATGCACGGGGACGAGTCGGCCGCGACCATGGCGCTGGCGGACCTGATCAACTGGTTTGCATCGGCTCCCGACGGGGACACCCTGCGCGCAGAGATCGCGGAGCGTCTCACGATCGTGATGATCCCGATGCTCAACCCGGACGGCGCCGAGCTCTTCATTCGCGAGAACGCCGCTGGCGTGGACGTGAACCGGGACGCGCGTCGTACGGCCACTCCGGAGGGCCGGATCCTGAAGTTCGTGCGCGATTCGATCCAGGCCGACTTCGGCTTCAACCTTCACGACCAGGGAACCCACACGGCCGGGGATGATGGACCGCTCGTCGCGATCGCCCTGCTGGCGCCTGCCGCGGACGAGGAGCGCTCCTGGGGGCCGATACGTCAGCGAGCGCGCGGAGTGGCGGCCGCGATGGCCCGAGCCCTGGAGCCCGACCTGGGATCACGGATGGCGCGGTACGACGACGCCTTCTCCCCGCGAGCCTTCGGAGACAACATGCAGGCCTGGGGTACCAGCACCGTGCTCATGGAGAGCGGTATTCTCCCGGGCGACCCGCAGAAACAGGAACTGCGGCGACTCAACGTGGTGGCTCTACTGAGTGCCTTCCAGGCCATCGCGTCCGGCCGGTACGCCGATGAGGACATGGCGGCCTACGACAGCCTGCCCATGAACCGGTTCATGGACTACCAGGTCCTCGTGCTGGGCGGGCACCTGGTGATCGGAACCGCCGCCCCAATCCGGGCCGACATCGCCATTCGCTACGAAGACTCCGCGGCCCGCACGGATCCGCGCTACGGCGAGATTGGCGATCTCACTGGAGTCATCGCGCTCGACACGCTCGACGCGACCCAACTCTTCCTCCACGTCGAGCCGGACGAAGACGGCATGATTCGAAAAGGCGCGCCAGCGGCGATCACGGCGCGCCACGGACCGGAGCCCGACAGCGAGGCGGTTTGGGACCTCGAGGACCGGCACCGACGAGATCGACGCCGGCCGGCCGGCTGGTAGGCAGCGAACCCGATTGTTCGTCTTTCGTCAACGGCTCTCCGTTTGGTCGGTTCGGGCGCCGGCCCGTAGATTGGCCCCGCCCGACGGAAACCGAACCCTGAAACGCGAAATACGAATCATGGCCAAGAACAGCTCGTTCGACGTAAGCACCGGCGTGGACCTGCAGGAAGTGGACAACGCCGTGAACCAGGCACACAAAGAGGTCGCGCAGCGCTACGACTTCAAAGGCACGAACTGCACGATGCAGTTCGACCGGGCGGCAGCGTCGGTTGCCCTGGAGGCGGATGATACCTACCGGATCCAGGCCCTGGGACAGATTCTCAGGGAGAAGCTGGCGAAGCGGAAGGTCCCGCTGAAGAACCTCGACGAGAGCCAGGTCGAGGAAGGCTCTCTGGGTCGGGCCCGGCAGACGATCGGGTTCAAGCAGGGAATCGACCAGGAGACCGGCAAGAAGATCTCCAAGGACGTTCGAGGCGAAGGCTTCAAGAAGGTCCAGGTGCAGATCCAGGGTGACGAGCTTCGGGTCATCGCTCCGTCGAAGGACACCCTGCAGGAAGTCATGGCCTACCTCCGAGCCCAGGACTACGGGATCGAGTTGACGTTCGGGAACTACCGGTAGCGGCTGGATCGAACCGGCTTCCCCCGACAACCCGAGCGGACCCGTGAATCGGGCCGAGCGCCCGCGGAATCGACCTCGGCTCGCGAGCTGGGGGCTGGCCCTCATGCTGGGCGCGCTCAGCTGGCGTGCGGTGCGGTACGCCCTCGTGTTCCCCATGTGGGGGGACGAGGGGATGCTGGCCGTCAACTTCCACGACCGAACGTTTCTCGGACTCCTGGAGACCCTGGACTACGGGCAGGTGGCGCCGCCGGGCTTCCTTTGGCTGGAACTCGGGGCCTCGAAGCTGCTCGGGTTCACGGAGCCGGCGCTGCGACTCGTCCCGTTCCTGGCGGGCGTGGGGGCCGTGCTGTTGTTCTGGCGTCTGAGCCGCAAGCTTCTCGACCACCGGTCAGCGCTGATGGCGATGGCCGTCTTCGCGGCCTCCTTCTATCCAACGCGATATGCCGCGGAGGTCAAGCCGTACAGCCTCGACCTTCTACTCGCGCTGGCGATCGTTCTCACCGCGTGGACCCTGTACGGGAAACCCGCTGGGGTGGGTCGGTGGGCGGCGTTTGCGGTTCTCGCGTCCGTGTCCTCCTGGCTTTCCTACCCTTCGATCTTCGTGAGCGGAGGGGCATGCCTGTGGCTTCTGACTGCTGAGTCGGGCCCGGGCGGAGGTCGCCGCTGGGGGAAACTACTGGCCGTCGGATTTCTGATCGTGGCCAGTTTCACGGCCATGTACGCTATCGCGGGAGGCGGCCAGCGCGCCGCCGCACCGGCATCGTACTGGAGCGCCGGCTTTCCGCCGCTGTCCGAGCCGTGGATGATCCCGCTGTGGGCGCTCGACGTTCACACCGGGATGATGATGGCCTACCCGAACGGCGGTCATTCCGGCGGAAGCACGGTGAGTTTCCTTCTCGCGGTGGCCGGCGGAGTCGTCCTGTGGCGCAAGCGAAGGCCCGCGCTCCTGCTACTCCTGAGTCCGCTTCCCCTCATGTTCGTGGCTGCCGCGCTGCAGAAGTATCCGTATGGGGCCAGCGCCCGGGTCGCGCAGCACATCGCGCCGGCGGCCTGCCTGCTGATCGGCACGGGCATCGTGTGCGTCTTGCGAAAGCTGCTCGGGCCCCGGCGGACGGTCCGGGCAATACCGATCGCCGCGCTCCCGTTCCTGGTGGTCGTTGTCGCCGGGATCGCCCGGGATGTGGTGAGGCCTTACCACTCGCAGGCCGACGTGCTTGTGCGCGACATCATCTCGGAGTTGGGCGACGAGTCGGAATCCGAAGATCGCTGGGTGGTGTTCGCGAGCCGGGACGACACTGGCCTCGCTCCCGGCTACTCGAGTTTCGTAGGCATGGGTGGGCGCATTCACTTCCAGGCACTCGCCCACGCTCCGGGACCGATCCTGTGGGCGCCGGATCCGGCCGCACTGGCGGTCGAGGGACGCGGACGCACGTGGTTGATCGCGTATGGAAACCGGGTGTTTGAACCCCGTCGCGCCGAGTTGGACGACTACCTGCGCCGGGTGTCCGAATCGGTAGGAGGCCGAGCCGTGGTCAAGCGCCACGACCTGCCGGACGCCGAGTGGATCGAGATCGTGGAGCTGCCAGCGAAGTGACGCGAGTGCCGCCAGGGGTCAGTTGGAAGGGTCGACCCGCTCAGCTCGTCGAAGGAACACTACCATTACGATACCGGCCAGGAAGTTGCCGGCCAACAGAGCTGGCCACCCCCATTCCGCGGACATTTGCGTGCCAGTGACTTTCAGGACGGCGCTGAAGATGGCCGTGCAGGCGATGAGGCCGTACAGCCCCCCAACGAGCAGGGTCTTCGGCAATTGGGTGAACCGTAAGAAGATCGCGAAAGCTATCCCGATAAACGTGAATATGAGCAGGTGGAAGGTCGTGAACATCGCTATGCGGGCAGTTCTCAGCACCCTGTCTGACTCAGCACCGGAATCGCCCCCGGCGAGCAATGCGCTTGATAGGAAATCGGGGGTGTTGAGCGGCTTGAACCAAAGCATATCAAACGCTAAGAACAGAATCATGATGGCCGTACCGGCAAGTACACCAGCGAATGCGCCGTGAAGTACGTCCTTCTGACGCTGTTTGCGGTGGGTCAGTTTAGTTCCGCTGGCCGAGTCGTCATGGACCGGCATTCGTCCTCCTGTAGATCGGCCGCCCGAGCCGCGTCGAAGGCGACAATTGGCTACCGATCGGGCTTCGGCGCTTTCTTTACAAGAGCCCCATGAACGACCGCAGTCAATGGTGTCGATGGCTGCCGAGGGTCCGGACAGTGGCGCTCCTGCACGAGGACGGTATCGAGCGGCCCACGGCGGTCCAGTCCTTGCGAATTTGGCGCGGACCTCGTGCTCGTGGGTCACGAGCACCACTACGAACGCCTCGCACCGTTGAATCCCGCCGGAGAGTTGGACCCGGCAAATGGGATCCGGCAGATCATAGCCGGAACAGGCGGGCGTTACCTTCGTCCGACCGGGGTCCCGCGCACCGTAAGCGAGGTGCGCGCGTCGGATACGTTCGGTGTGTTGAAGCTCACCCTGATCAGTTCGACGGATCGGGGACCTCCTGCTGCGCGGCGGCGGGCCGGATCAGGAGTCCGCTGGTCGACACCCTGAGCTCCCACATTGCGGTCTCGTCCGGCGCTGTGACGAACGTTGCCGATCCGTACTCGGCGTCCACCAGCGGCGAAAGCAGTGACAGACCCCGCCGCAGGTGAAACATGTCGATGACCTTCGGCTGAGCGAGCGAGTAGACGGTTCGGGGTCGCGCTGCTTCGTCCGCGAGATTGTCGTAGCGACCGCCGATGCGGTCCAACTCGTAGTCCGTGTGAAGTCCGACGAGATTCGCGAGCGGCTTCCACTTGAGAATATGGGCGTCGATGTAGAGCTCGTCTCCCGCGATGCGGAACGTGCGGACCGAACTGTCGGGGAGCTGCACGTGGGCCGCGAACGTCTGGTCGCTGCCGGGCACGGTCCACACGCGGGCGGCGACCTCCTCGTGCGTCAGGGCACGATACCCCTGTGTCCCGACGAGCACCGCCATGCTGAGCAGACCTACGAGTCCGGCCGAGAGAGAAGCGAGGCCGGCGATGAGGCCGCTCAATGCACGGCGCTTCCGCGCTGCGTGGAGAAAGACCAGAAACAGCACCAGGGCCGTGAAAGCGCCGGCCGCAGACGTGGTCAGGAGCAACTGTATCGGGTTCACTCCGGTACCTCGCATCGTGGACGGTATCGAGTCCGCAGTCCAACCTTCGCTCATTATGGGGAACCTGCAACCGCCCTCCCTGTTTGCTCAGCCCTCCCCGCTCCGGGCGGCGACCGCGTACCCGGTAGACTTTGCAGAGAACGGCCCCCGCCGCGGCCACCAGCCCATGCCCGTCAATAGACGAACTCGGGATACCTTAAATGAATACCGGGCAACGTGTTGTCCGCCGGACATGCGTCGCCTTCCGACTTCTGTGGCTCGACATGGAATGCTTCTTGAACTAAGCAACCCTCTGAATCGAGGCATCACCCCCTTCGCGAACAGGCAGGTGCAGGATGAAAATGACAGCCACGTTGGTCGCTCTTATGCTGGTCTTGAGCGGCTGCGGTAGTGACAATCCGGTGGATCCGCTGGCGCCGTTCGAGCCCCAGGTGACGAATGCCACGGACAGCTTCCAGTTGCAAGCCACCGACGTCACGGATGTCGGGGCAAACCTCCAGTACACGTGGGAAAACACGGGAACCCAGGCGGTCGTGGATCACTCCACGACGACGGCGGGCGGAGCCGCCGGAGTCGTCGTCAGGGACGCGGCCGGCACGATCGTCTACGATCAAGGCCTCGCCCCGAGCTTGAACGAGGATACGGCTTCGGGATCGTCTGGTAACTGGACGATCACCGTTGCGCTGAGCGAGTACAGCGGGACGCTCAATTTCCGTGTGCAGAAGAAGTAGCGCCCCCCCGGTCTCTGAGCCTACCGGACCAGAGCTTCCACCTCACGCCGCGCCTCGGCCTGGGCCGTCGCGCGGCTCTCCAACTCGGCGGAGAAAGCGGTCAAGCCCTCAGAGGCGGATTGGCCCGCCGCGATCGCGATACGCGTCCGGCCCAGGGCCGAGATGGCCTCCAGCAGCGTCTGCGTGAGTCCGTCGCGTGCTCGGCGCGCCCGGGTCACGGATTCCACCCAGTCAGCTCCACCCTCCCCGCTCGACCGATCGTCCAGCTGCTCCAGGATGGCAAGGCTCTCGTCCAGGTGGCCAAGATCCATAGCGACGGCGCACGACCGTTCGAGAAGTCCTCCGAGCGCAGCCTCCAGATCCCCCGTTCCAGGATCGGCCTCCTGTTGGACGAAGACGCCCGAGGCCATCCGTATCACGTCCTTGAGCAGGCGCCGTGCGGGCCCCGGATGAAGGCTCGCCAGGCTGTTCTTCACCCCATCCTCTGCGGAACTGGGAAGGTGCAGCGTCGTTTTCCGTGATCGCCGCAGGATTGGCGTTCGGACCCGGCGCACCGCGAGGAGTACGAGAAGGCCCACGAACAGGGGAGTGGCGATCCACATCTCTGGCGCCGCTAGCCACCCGGCCATCAGTCCCGCGACGATGACGGCAACCAGTGTGGCGGAGAATGTGCGGGGAACGCGCCGCCATGCTTCTCGAGCCGGTTCCGCCTGTACGGGGATCGACTGGCCACAGAGACGCGAAATCGCTGCCGCGGCGCTCGATGCGGGCAACAGGGCCAACGGCCGCCGGCCAGAGAGTAGGTCCTGCAGAGCCTCCCGCCGGGCCTCACGCCCCACGCGGTTGGCCAACCGATCCCCGAGATCCGCACGCTCACGGCGATCCGGCGGCGCTTTCACGAAGAGCAGAGTGTCGGCCGTAGACGAGCCATCGGCACAGCCCGGGCACACACCGAGGTCGAACTCATCGTCCGTACCGCACAGAGGGCAGGCGAATCCGAGGTCAGAATACCGAAACGCCGGGACGGAGGCGCCCGGGTTCGCACTACCCGCGAGCAGTGCGTCTCGCATCGATCCGGCGGTAGGGAACCGCCTGCCCGGAGTTGCCGCCGTGGCGCACGCGATGACTTCGTCCAGCCATAGCGGGACGTCCGATCGGACAGAACGTGGGTGATGCCCGCCCTCGGCTTGCGCCGGCGGCAGGTGCGGGGAGGGTCCGCCCGGAAGTTCGCCGGTCAGAGCAAAGTAGAGAGTGAGTCCCAGTGAATATACGTCGGAGCGGGAATCGGCTCTCAGTCCAGCGATCTCCTCGGGGGCCGCGTAGGCCACCGTGCCCACGATTCCGCCCGTGGCCGTTACCGTGGCCTGACTTTCGATGCGTGCCGACCCGAAATCGGTCAATCGGGCCCTTCCGTCGGCGTCGAGAAGCACGTTCTGGGGCTTCACGTCACGGTGCAGAATCCCCTGTCCGTGAGCCGCATCGAGGGCCGCCGCGATATCGGTCCCCACGAGCACCGCTTCTACTGTCGACAGCGACTCTCCGGTATCCACCCGCTCCCGCAGGTCGGGTCCATCCACGTACTCCATGACGAGGAAGCTCCACGGCCCCTCTTCCAGGAAGTCATGGAGGGAGACGATGTTGGGGTGCGCGAGCCCTCGCGCGGCAATCGCCTCGCGGCGCATGCGCTCCCGAGCCATCGCGGCCAGCGCGGGGGGTGGCACGAGGAGCTTGACGGCCACGTCGGTGCGCAGTTCTCGATCGCGGGCCACGTACACCACCGAGTAGCCCCCGCGTCCGATTTCCCTTGCGATCTCATAGCGATCCCGGAGGACGTGACCGGCGTCCAGATACCTCGGAGTCTCGGTCTGCCTCGCCTGGTTCACGGATTCCTGATCCGAGCGAGGACCGTGTTGGCGTTTCTCACCCAGCCGTCGTCCTGGTTGTAGAACTGGAGAAACTGCTCGAGGTAATCCTGCGCCTCATCGTGGCGGTCGAGCACGTAGGCGGACATGCCCGCGTGGTAGAGCGCCATGTGGTGGTTAGGCCAGAACTCGACCACCATCTCCATGATGGGACCGGCAGAGAGATCGTCTCCGGCGTCGGCCACGGGGTGAGCGACGTTGAACACGATGCCCGCCGCGCGCCACTGCTCGTCACCCTTCAAGCGCAGAATGAGTTCTCGAGCCTGGTCCACATTGCCGGCCAGGGCGAAGCAAGCGGCGCTGTACGCCGTGCCTTCCATCCCATCAGGCGGGGGATTCCAGCGGTGCCGGGTCTGGACCTCGACGGAGTTGCAGTAGGGCTTCATCGCCTGAAACCAGCTTCCGGCCGTTCCGCTGTAGACGATGCTCGTCACCGCCCCGGGGTGAAGGGTCAGCGGTCCCCTCCCATTCCGGCTTATGAGCACGACGGCCAGCAGAACGAACAGGAACCCGGCCAAATGTAACTTTCGCATCGCTTCGACCTCTCGGAATACGCTGCCTCAAGAAGGGCGCAGGATGCGGCCTCGCCCACTCCTCCAACCCTTTCTGACGTTCAGGGGTTCACGTATTGCACACGAAGTAGCAAGACGAGACACGTTTTCGCGACAATTACCTGCTCAAACCCGCCGACGAGAACGCCGCGGCGCCGGGGTCTACGGAGTTACAGCCCGCTGACACGAACGAGCTTCACACCGCCCAGACCGGCCGCGACGGCCAACCAGCGGTTCTTGTAATCGACATGGTTGGCCGACTGCAAGTCAGCGAACCGAAGCTTACCGAGCACGGTGATCTGCTGCTGGTCGGTACATGCCGTCCGGTCGAAGTCCTGCGCTGCGCGTGCCACGTAGATCCCGGCTTCTCCGTTCGATATGAAGAGGATGTCTTCGTCCACGGTGACCGCGTTCGTAACCACCACCGATGGGTCGAGCCCCAGCGCGGCAGGATCCGGCCTGGGTACCGATCCTACCACCTGACCGTTGTCGAGGCAGACGATCTGGACCCCCTCGGGACCGGCGGCGATGAATGCCTTGCCGCCTGAGATCTCGATCGTGGACTTGGACTCGGGTACGTCGGCGCCGGGGAACGGGAACGTGTTGAGCAGGGTCATCGAGCCGCCCGGGAACTCACCTTCGACGAAGACGGATATGCGTCCGGGTGTTCCCTGGACGACGACCAACCGACCGCTGTCCCTGTCCCAGGCCGCCCAGCGAGCATCGTCCAGCGGATACTGGCCACGTATCTCCATCGACGAGCGTTCGAAGGCAAACACGTGCCCCCCGTCTCCCGAAGTAGCGTAGACGAAGCTGTTCGCTGCGAGGGCACTCGTAGCCGCGTAGCTGGTCAGCGGGAGTCGCAGGTTGTCGTCGAGCGTGAACTTGCCGTTCTGGAACTTCAGCCGCTCCAACGCGGCTGGAACCTCGAATCCGACGGCGTCGGTAGCCTCGGCGGCATAGATGAAGCCTCCGTCTGAACCGATGGCGCTGATGTCCGAATCGATGAAGGTGGCCGAAGCGGTAAGACGAGGCCGCGCTAATGTGGAGGTCGAGATCAGGTCGATGGCTCCGAGACGTGGAGCCCCACGCATATTGTAACTTGCCGTGACTTTCGAGCCTTCGATCGCGACGGACGTTGCCTGCACTACCTGCCCATCGACGGTCGGCGGTTGAATCTCGGAGACCAGGGTCAGACTGAGGGCAGCCGACGCAGCTTGCATCGATGACGACGGAATCCTCACCTGCGTGGAGCCGGCGGCCGGATCGATCGGGACGTCCGTATCTTCCTGATTCACCCGGTCATCGAGCGTTCCCTCATCGTTTGTGATATCGATGCGGCCGTTCGACTCATCGGGCGGATCTGCGGGCCCGGCCACGTCATCTGAGCACGAGGCGGTGAGAATCGCGATCGTCGCAATGGCAATCGATACCCATGCGATCCGCGGACCGAACCGAACTGCGGCCGCCTCGAAATCGAATCGTGTTTCCGGATCCCGCGAACCTGCACGCAGTTCTGTCAGTCTCTTCATACCAGGTCCCTCAAATTCCGACTGGGTGGTTGCCGGCGCTGTGCCGACACAGTGACCCAATAGAAGGGAGCAACAACCATACCAGTCGTTGCGATTGCTAACTATATGAAGCATTGATAGTTAGAGAAGTACGTAGGGGCCCCAGAGGTCGGAATTCCTCAAATTATGCACGTCGAGTGGCGACTTGCAGGATTGCGCGGGTTCTCGCTGCCCGCGCGGGCGGAATCGAAGTCCTCCGTTGAGCGGTAAAACGGGTCAATCCACGGTCTCGAGACGCCTCTCGCGGCGATCGCGAGGACGCTGGGTGGCCGAAGTCGGCTCGACCCCGCTGATCTTGTTCTGGCGAGTCGAGTTTCCGAACGGCTGAGATACGAGCTCGATGGTCTCCGGCGGTAGATTGGGCCGCCCTGCGGCCGACGGACTCTCCTCCCTCGGGATCGGATTGGCAAGCGACTCTCCCTTGATCTTCTCCTGGATCATCATGATCCCGTAGATCAGGTTCTCAGGCCGAGGGGGACAGCCCGACACGTACACGTCGACGGGGACGATCGTGTCGACGCCCTGGACGACCGAGTAATTGTCGAACATGCCGCCCGAGCAAGCGCACGCACCCATGGCAATGCACCACTTGGGCTGGGGCATCTGATCCCAGATCCGGCGCAGCACGGGCGCGAGCTTGTAGGTTACTCGCCCCCCGACGATCATCAGGTCCGCCCGCCGCGGACTCACCGCAAGCCACTCCATTCCGAAGCGGCCGATGTCGAAGCGCGAAGCTGAGGCGGCCATGCACTCGTTCACGCAGCACGCCGTGTAGAAAGGCATGACCCAAAGCGAGTTGCGCCGCGCCCAGTTGACCAGAGGATCGACCCGGGTCACCAGCCAAGGTGGGATTCGCGTGCCTACAGGTGTCGCCGAGCCATTCATTCGGTCACCGTCCGGTGTCGATCTCGACCGCCGCCGGCTGCTGATCGCGTCGGTCGTAGTTGTCGATCAGGAGGGTGAGCCCCCGGCTGTCCCGCGGTGGAGCGAATACGATCACAACGCGCTTCCAATCGGACGTGGCGATCCACGCCTGCACGTCCTGGAGCGTGGCTGACCGGCCATACTTCAGCATCTTCAGGTGGCTTTCGGTCATGGGTGCCATGATCGGCTCGAACTCCTCGCCGTCCCCGCTTCGGAGGCGTATTCGCTCGACAAGGCGTTTCATGTGCCGCTCCCGATCCACTTCGTCGGGATCCTGGTAGGCCAAGTGCAGGTGCGCCGCCAGCCACATCGCGCCGGGCTTTGCCGCCCTCGCCACGTCGGGGATCACCTGGCCGGTGAGTTTCTCCGTCGAGCTCAGGGTCACGGTCCAGGCCGCGAGGGGGACCGCCTCGCCGCGAGAGTATCGGACGGGCTCCTCCGGGGCGCAGGCCGCCAGGGAGGCGAACAGAACGCATACCGTTGCTGACGCTTGGAGGGTCTTCACGCCGTACCTCCTGGGCGAGAGGACACGACGAACTGCAGGGGGCGACAGCACGTCACTGTGGTGACCGAGTTTACAGCCTCTAACAACAAACTACGACTGCGGTCGAATCCGGACCACCGATGACCTGGCCGTCGCTTGGCGGCAGCTACGCGGGCTTCGGTCCCTCTTCCGACGCGGTGCGAGCCTCGGCCTTGAGCTGCGGCTCGGCCCTGATGATATCGTCCACTGCAGTGTTGGCGATCTGCAGAGCGGTCACAGCCTCGTCACGGACCTCACTGCCGAGCTGGCCAAGCGTCACGAGCCGGTTGAGCGGTCCTCTCTGAATCTCGACCGCTTGCATGAAGCGCCTCAGCAGTCCTCTGAGCCTGTCCAGCTCCGCTCGGTGGCCTCTCTCACGTCGGATACGCATGAGAATGACGAGAGCGGCCACGACCCAGCCGCCGAGCGCGAATAGAACTTCTTCCAGCTGCATGTCACGGCCCCTTACTCAGGTCCCCGCTCGAGTCTGTGCAGGGGGACACGAATAAGGATAGCCACACGCCCGGCGGTAAGGGAAGCAGGCGACCGTCTCCGTCACCCCTATGGCTCGAACCACATGTCCACCTTGCCCGACTCGTTGAAGCTCGCGCTACTCCAAGGTGCGGGTCATGGCGGAATCTGGCGTGTGCCGTTCGCCGATGTGATTGTGGTGCGGTATCCAAATCGACAGGTCGGGACACGGTCCACGGCCGACGCTCGGGCAGCGCCGGTTCAGCAAGCGAGGAGACAGGATGCGCGCGATCGCGAGGGGTGCCGCGTTGACAACTTCCACAGGAGATGAGAGCGCCACCTTCCGAGGTATGGCGTACCGTCGGCTCGGTACATCCGGCTTGACGGTTCCCGTAGTCAGCTTCGGGTGCTGGAACAACTTTGGCGCGGAAGCCGACGAAGATGTCTGCAAGAAGATCGTCTTTGCGGCCTTCGACCGCGGCGTCACCCACTTCGATTTGGCCAACAACTACGGCCCGCCGCCGGGATCGGCAGAGGAGCGGTTCGGGAGAGATCCTGAAGCATCTGCCTCGCGACGAAATCGCGATCACCACGAAGGCCGGATACCTGATGTGGGAGGGACCCTACGGAGATGGGGGGTCTCGGAAGTATCTCCTGGCGAGCCTCGACCAGTCCCTCCGACGGCTGCAGGTCGAGTACGTGGACGTCTTCTACCACCACAGACCCGACCCCTTCACTCGGCTGGATGAGACGATGGGGGCGCTGGACTCCGCCGTGCGGATGGGCAAGGTGCTCTATCCCGGGATCAGCAATTACGACGCGGATCAGACCCGGCGCGCGGTTGCCTGCGTCGCGACCCACGGCTTCGTTCCGCTGCTCGTGAACCAGTCCAAGCACAACATGTTCGACCGGTGGATCGAAGATGAGCTGATCTCCGCGGCGGCTGATGCTGGAATGGGTGTAGTCGCATTCTCTCCGCTTGCGCAGGGGCTCCTCACGGATCGATATCTGGACGGAATCCCGCCGGGATCGCGCGCCGGCAGGGACGACGGCTACTCCGGGGCGCTGACCCCCAGTCAGGTCACCGACCAAGCGCTGACCAGGGTTCGGGCCCTCCGGGAGATGGCCGTCCGCCGGGGGCAGTCGCTGGCCCAGCTGGCGATTGCGTGGACGATCCGGCAGAGGCCCGACGGCCGGGTTGCGAGTGCGATCGTCGGTGCCAGTTCGGTCGAACAGCTCCTGGAGAACCTGGCGGCCGCCAATGGTCCGCCGCTGTCGGACGACGAGCTCGTGGAGATCGACCGGATCTGTGCGTCAGGGTAGGCGGGTCAGTGGGGCCGACCGGAATCGTCACCGAGCGAAGCGAGACATTGAGCACCCGAATTCAGTACGACACTCCAGGCGTTTTCTGCACGTAGCTGTCGTCCGCCAGCTGCTTCAGCATGAAGTCCGCGACATCGGCACGCGAGATCTGTCCCTTGATGTCCCTCGCGGTGGGGGCAAAGCCGTGCCGATAGACTCCGGTCCGCGGCGTGTCCAGCAGGTGGGGAGGACGAACGATGGTCCACTTCAGCGAGGACTGTTTGATGACGGCTTCCTGGCGCTCGTGGTCGGCAAAGGCGTGGCGCAGAAAGAGGCCGACGACCACGTGCTTGGTGAAGAAGCCGAGGTTGGCATGGCTGTCACCGACTCCGAGAGACGATTGGCAGATGAGCCGCTGAACCCCCGCCGTATCCATTGCCCTAACGATGTTGCGGGTCGCGTCCTCACGCAGGCTCGTGCGCCCCGCCCCCGCCCCAATGGTGCAGAGCACCGCCTCCTGTCCCGCGACGGTTGCCGCGACGGCGTCCGAATCGAGGACGTCGCCTTGAATCACCTGCAAGTTGGGGTATTCGAGGTCGTCGATCTTCTCCGGCGTTCGGGCGAATGCCGATACCTCGTGGCCCTGCTCGAGCGCCTGCTCGAGGAGCTCGCGGCCTGTTCCCGCGGTGGATCCGAAGATGACCAGCTTCATGGGTTCGACTCCGATGGCGAGGAAAGGCGTGTGAATGTGACCACCAGCGGCGCGTACGCTCCCCTGGTAGAGTCATCGCATCGCCAGCGTAGTCCGAGTGCTGCTCCTGCACAACACCGCTCGGAAGTTCACAGGTTGAGGCGCCCGCGGACTCCGAACAGCCACAGTGAACTGGCATCCGGACTCAACGCCGGGTTGACGATGAACTGGATGTCCGGCGTGATGGCGACCTGGTTCGCGACCTGGATTCGCATGAAGGCCTCGACAGCGAACTGGTCGTCCAGGCCGGGCGAGAAGGTGCTCTCGTTCGGTCGGCCCCAGTTGAGGCCCAGGCCGAGCACGTGGGCTCCCGGTGCGGTGAGGTAGCCCACTCCCGTGCTCACAGACGTCTCGAGGAGGGATCCCCCGTCCTTCGCATATCCGCCGCGCAGGAACGGGAGCCAGCGGTCCTGCACGAACAGGGCTCCCGACACGTTCACTCCCCAGCCGTCCGGCACGTTCGCCTCCACCCGTTCGTCAGCATGCCAGAACGTGACGTGGATGTTGTCGAGGTAGGCGCGGTCCTTCGACGTGGTCCAGCCGACCTCGATGTGCTTGAAGAACTCGTTCTGGTCGAAGAAGGACTCGAAGCCGTCTCCCGGACGGGTCGGATCGGAGTTGGAGTCTGCGAAGCCGCCGAGCACGTACACCTTGTCCGAGGCCCAGAATCCAGCTGCCAGGCCGAGGCCCTGGTTCGGGGCAGGGATCGTGGCGCTCCCCGTGCCGAAAGCGAAGTTGCTGAAGTGGAGCCACGGGCTCACCAGGCCGTAGATGTCCAGATAGTCGGTCGCGTCGACCCAGCCGCCGACCAAGACGAGCCGGCCGTCCGCCAGTCCCTGGCGCCAGTACAGGTTCGTGAGGAGGAGTCCTGCATCGCTGAAGGGCGCGCCCTGGAGCCCCACGTATCCGAGCTCGAAACCGAGGCCGCTGACGGGGACGTCGGTGTAGCCGTGCCGGTGCTCGACCTTCCACACCACGGCCCCGCGGTTCGCCGACTCGCGCCCCACGAGTTCCCAGCTCCCGAACAGACGGAGGTTGCCGATCCCGCCTCGTCCGCCCCGAGGCTCTCCGTGCCCTTGAAGTAGAGGCTCGTGTAGTCGAGGCCGAACCCGAAGCCGGACGATCTCCTTGAAGTCGGCCTTGAAGTCGTTCCACGGCTGCAGGAACGTGAAGTCAAGCAGTGCCTGCTTGAGAAGGGCGTCCTCCTCGAGCTGGTTGTCCACCTGGTTGGGGCTGGCAAGGTTGGCGCGAGCGCGGGCGGTATCCTTGCGGGGCCTCCTGTGCGGCGGCAGGAGTCGAGAGGCAGGTGAGGCGCCAGGGCCGGAGTGGCGCCCACCCAGAGGGCGAGCGCCGCCACCGACGGGCTCCAGTTCCGCGCAAGAACTCGCCTCACGCCGATGAGACCTCAGTTGTCCGGTACGTAGTCGCCGATGATTCCCTGGTAATTGTAGTCCTCGAACGTCAGGGCCTCGGGCGACAGCCGGCCGTCGATCTCGTTGCGGTAGATCTTGCCGTCCTTCATCACCAGGTGAATGGTCGGGATGAGTTTGAACTCGGGTTCGGCGTCGAACCACTCGGTCGTTCCGCCGATCACCGTGATGTCCTCGAGCGGGTTGCCGTCGACGAGCAGCAGATCCGCGTATGCCCCTTCTTCGATCACGCCGAGCGGCCCGTCCTTGTACGGATTGCGGGGACCGGACAGCGCGAGCAACTCGCCGGCCGTCGACGTGAGCTGCTTGAGCACCTCGTAATTGCTGTCGAACGTCTGCGTACGCCACCAGATCTCGTACCGACGGGCTCTCTCCGCGTCGGCAAAGGCGCCTACGTAGTCGGAGGCGAACACGACCTTGACGCCGTTCTTCACCAGGTTGCGTCCGAAGTCCTTGAACTGCTCGCCGAGCGCCTGGACCATGGGGATCTTGTACGGGCGGCATCAGCGGGTTCGCGCCAGATCCGGCGAGATCCCCCACATTCTGCGGCACCACAAAGCCGCCCGCGCCGCGATGCTCTGCATGGTCTCTCTCGGAGATGAAGAAGCCATGGTCGAAGGACTTCACACCACATTCCAGGAGGCGCGCGACCGCGCGATCGTTGAAGGTGTGGGCCGCGACGTACGTGCCCCAGTCGGCCGCCGCCTCGACTATGGCGCAGATCTCCTCCTCGGAGTACTGCGTCGTGTCGATCGGATCGAACCGGGACGAGCCTCCTCCTCCTCCCATGATCTTGATCTGGGTCGCGCCGTTGCGGAGGTTCAGGCGCGTCGCCTTCAGGACCTCCGGCACTCCGTCGGCTACCATGCCGATGCCCATACGCTCGAAGTTCGACAGATCGCCGGGCACGTTGTGCGAGAAGCCCGGGATCGCCTCGCTCGCGGAAGTCTCCGTGGCCCGACGTCTGTGAGATGAATGCCCCCGACGGGAAAATCCGAGGACCCACGATCACACCGGTGTCGATGTTCCGCTGAAGACCGAACGCCGGTCCTCCCATGTCGCGCACAGACGTGAAGCCGTCGACCAGGAACCGCTTGGCCACGAGCGTGGCCCGGTAGGCGATATCGGTGATATCCATGTTGGTCTCAACCACGGGGAAATTGTGGTTGATCATCACGTGGGCGTGGCCGTCGATCAGGCCGGGCATCAGCGTGCGTCCGTTTCCTTCGATCACGATCGCGTCGCCCCGGGCCTGGACGTCGCCCCCGATCTCCTTGATCAGGTTGCCTTCCACGAGAACGTCCTGGCCCATGGCGAGCCCGTCCGTCCTTCCGTCGAAGACGTTGATGTTCGTGATGAGGATCTGGCCGGAGGCCTCCTCCTGGCCCAACGCATTCGCGGGAACCGCCACCACGGCGAGCCACGCGACAGCGAGGGCAGAGAGGACTCGGAACATTCGGCGCATCGTTTCACTCCAGGTTGGTTTGTGTAATCGGGTCGCCCAGTATCCATGCGGATTACCGATTGGTCAAGCCGGAGCGTTACGGGCGAGCAAGGTGGCAGGGTGCGGAGTGGAGCCGATCGGAATCGCTGTAATGCCACTTCCCATCGCGGCGGTGATGGCGTAGTCTCGTCGCACCCATGATGCGAGCAATCACCTACCGCAGGTACGGATCTGCAGACGTGCTCGAGCTCGTGGAGGCTGCGAAACCGGAGCCCGAGCCTCAGGAGGTCGTGGTCCGCACTCACGCGGCGTCCGTGAACCCGCTCGACTGGCACTTCATGCGAGGCTCCCCGGCTCCCGTCCGACTCATGACCGGCATCTTTCGCCCGAGGAACGGTCGGCTCGGCGTCGACCTCGCGGGTGTGGTCGAAGCGGTAGGCTCGAAGGTCACCGGGTTTCAGGAGGGAGATGCGGTGTTCGGCGCGGCGCAGGGTGCGTTTGCCGAGTACGCCTCGGCTCGGGCGGATCGTCTCGTGCGTAAACCGCGGAACATCTCCTTCGAGCAGGCGGCCGCCGTACCGATTGCCGGCCACTTCCCATCGCGGCGGTGATGGCGTAGTCTCGTCCACCCATGATGCGAGCGATCACCTACCGCAGGTACGGATCTGCAGATGTGCTCGAGCTCGTGGAGGCCGCGAAACCGGAGCCCAAGCCTGAGGAGGTCGTGGTCCGGACTCACGCGGCGTCCGTGAACCCGCTCGACTGGCACTTCATGCGAGGCTCCCCGGCTCCCGTCCGACTCATGACCGGCATTCTTCGCCCGCGGAACGGTCGGCTCGGCGTCGACGTCGCGGGTGTGGTCGAAGCGGTCGGCTCGAAGGTCACCGAGTTTCAGGAGGGAGAGGCGGTGTTCGGCGCGGCGCAGGGTGCGTTTGCCGAGTACGTCTCGGCTCGGGCGGACCGTCTCGTGCGTAAGCCAGGGAACATCTCCTTCGAGCAGGCGGCAGCCGTACCGATTGCCGCGCTCACGGCGCTGCAGGGCCTCCGCGACAAGGGAAGACTCCAGCCGGAGCAAAAGGTACTCGTCATCGGGGCGGCCGGCGGCGTCGGTACCTTCGCCGTGCAGATCGCGAGAGCCTTCGGCGCGGCGGTGACGGGCGTCTGCAGCACGAGGAACGTCGAGATGGTCACCTCGATCGGCGCCGAGCGGGTCGTCGACTACACACGGGAGGACTTCGCGAAGGGGGAGGCCCGGTACCAAGTCGTGCTCGATTGCATCGGGGACCGCTCGTTGTCGGACTACCGGCGGGTCATGAACCCGAGGGGAGTCTACGTCGGGGTCGGCGGTGACGGCGGTACCATGAAGATACTGCTTGACCTCCTCAAAGTGAGGGTCGTGTCGCCGTTCGTGAGTCAGCGATTCGTGTCGTTCATCGCCTCGCTCAACGGAACGGACCTCGGCGCTCTCGCGGAGCTGCTGAAGAGCGGGAAGGTGACGCCCGTGATCGACCGTACGTATCCACTCGAACGGACCGCAGACGCGATCCGGTATCTCGAGACGAGGCATGCCAGGGGCAAGGTGGTGATCACGATCTGCTGATGGCTGGCGGCCGCGAGCCTCCCACCCTGTTCCACCGGCCTCCGCGCGGTCGTGACAGCGGTCTCCCACACGACTATGCTCCGCCGCATGAAGCGAAGAATCCTGTTCCTTGCTGCGCTATTGAGCGCCGGAGTCTCTGCCGATCGCCTGGTCGCCCAGGAAGTCCCGCAGGGCACGATCCTCGGGCGCGTCGTGGGCGTCACCGGGGAGCCCGTTCCGAGCGCGCTGGTGGAGATCCTCGACACCGATCTCACGGGTATCAGCGACGGTCAGGGCCAGTTCGCGATCCGTGGTATTGCTCCCGGCGCTTATACGCTGCGGGCCGGCGCACTGGGCTATCGACCCGTGCTTCTTTCGAACGTCATCGTCGGGTCGGGAAAGCCTCTGACCGTCAGAATCGAACTCCCGACGCAACCGATCCAACTGGAGACGATCGAGGTCGCGCCCTCGTTCTTCAACGAATCGGCCCAGGAGTCTCCCGCCAACACCCGGACCCTGGATGCGGTGGACACGCGTCGCACGCCGGGGGTGATCGAAGACGTTGTCCGGTCGGTCTCTCTGCTTCCGGGCGTGGCCGTGACCTCTCCGGGCCGGAACGACCTCGCGGTGCGGGGCGGCGCTCCATACGAGAGTCTGTTCATCGTGGATGGCGTGGAAGTTCCGAATATCAATCACTTTGGTTCGCAGGGATCCACGGGTGGACCGCTCTCTCTCATCAACATTGAATTCGTCCGCGAGACGGAGTTCTCGAGCGGTGGCATGGGGGTTCGATACGGGGATCGTACAGCCTCGGTAACGGACATTCGGCTTCGCGAAGGAAACACCGAGGGCTTGTCGGGCACGGTGAACGTGTCCGCCACCGGCGCGGGTGCCATCCTGGAAGGACCGATCGGCTCCAGCGGGAGCTTCCTGTTCAGCGCCCGCCGCAGCTACCTGGACCTGCTGTTCAACGCGGCGGGCTTCAGCTTCGTCCCCCGGTACTGGGACTTCCAGCTCAAGACGAGTCACCGGCTCAGCAGTCGTGACGGTCTGTCGTTCCTGTTCGTCGGCGCGCTGGACGACATCTCGTTCAACAACGAGGACGAGGACGACATCTACGACAACAGCCGCACGCTGGCACCGAAGATCCAGCAGTACTTCGCGGGGCTGACCTGGGAGTCGACTGTTCGCGGGCAGTCGGCTGGAGGTGTCCCTGGGCCGCACCTTCACCAGTTTCGAGACCACTCAGACGTTGTTCACCGACCCGCCCGAGACGATTCTGCAGAACTTCTCCGACGAGGGCGAGAACGGTCTGCGCGTGGAGTGGGCCACGGATCCGGCACGAACGCTGTCCTGGACGATCGGCAACAACCTGAAGTTCGCGAGCGACCTGACCTACGACGTGGAGGTGGCCGGAGAGGTCCGGACGGATCAGAGCGATGCGCCGCAGGCCCTGGCCGTTGACACCTCGTTTACCGCGTTCCGTAACGCGACCTACGCCGAAGCGTCGATTCGAGCGGGCGATCACGTCCGTCTTACGGCTGGAGTCCGAGCCGACTATTACGACTTCGTGGATGATGGCTTCCGGTTGTCACCCCGGATCGGGGCCACCTGGCAGGTCGCGTCCAGCACCTCCCTGCGCGGAAGTCTCGGTCGCTACGTACAGCCGCCTTCGTACATCTGGCTGATCGGCGATCCTGGCAATCCGGAGACCCTCACTCCGATCGTCTCGGACCAGGTGACGCTGGCCGTGGAGCAGCTTCTCCGGCCCGATCTTCGTCTCCAGCTGGAGGGCTACTACAAGTCGTATGACGACTACCCGGCGCGCGTGTTCCGACCGCAGGCCGTGCTCTCGCCGTCCGGCTTCGAGGATGCGACCAACGACATCCCGTTCGGCCTCGAACCCCTGCTCAGCATCGGCACCGGCAGTTCCTACGGAGCGGAGCTGTTTCTCCAGAAACGGCTGAGCGAAATCCCACTGTACGGTCTCCTGAGCCTCAGCCTCAGCCGCTCGGAGTACGCATCGATCGAAGGGCTGAACCGACCCGGCACCTACGACACGAGATTCATCGGCTCGATATCGACAGGCTGGAGGATCAACCCGAAGTGGGAAGTGAGCGCGAAGTTCCGGATCTCCACCGGCCTGCCGACGACGCCGTTCATCACCACCGGGCCCGACACCGGCCAGCGGGACTGGAGCCGCTACAACGAGGGCGAGAGATTTCCGACGTTCAGCTCGCTGGACCTTCGGGTGGACCGCCGGTTCAGCTTCCGGACCTGGCAGCTCGAGGTGTACGTGGACGTCCAGAACGTCTACAACCGGAGCAACATCAGCGCCGTCCGCTGGGATCCGCGCACCAACGAGCCCGAGTTCAACGAATCGATCGGCGTGCTGCCCACGCTCGGGATCAACATCGAATTCTGACCGGGGCGATGGGGATCGCGAAGCGCCCGTTGGCTTACGAAGCGGCCCTGGGCGTATCCTCGATCTCGGCTCCAAGACCCCGGAGCTGATAGATCACCACGGGTCCCGTGACGCTGGCCGGATCGAACTCGAGCCCCTGCTCTTCAGCGTGATGCTGGGCCTGCGCCACAGCCTGCTCCATGGTCAGCTCGAGCTTCTCCATCACCCCCTCGACCCGGGCGTGGCACCCCATAGCGGTCTGTGGGAACACGATTACGCCATCCTCGACCTTGACCCGAAGCGGCTCTGCCTCGTTCTCGCCTGCGACGGCAATCCAGCAACCCTGGTGCTCACAGACGCCTGTCACGGTCCCCTCCACTCGCAGATGCTGGCCCACGTAGGCGTCGGGGTCCGCGAGGACGTCCGAGACGCTGGTCGTCTCGGTGAGGGTCAGGGCCTCGCCGTACTGTGTGAAGGGAAGCTCTGGCTCGCTGCAGGCAGAGACCACGGTCAGAACGCCGAGAGCGGCCAGAGCAGATATCCGAAAAGACATGATGCCTCCGTAATTGGCTGACAGGGAGCTTCCGCACGGTGCTTCGTATTGTGAGACTGAAATATAGTCTCACGGCAGTTCCCGTTCCATGTGATGAAAGGCTGGGACGTCCGCAACTCCGCGCTCGCTCACGCCCGCTGGCGCTGCTACGCCGCCGTGCCGCGGGTGGCCAAGTCGACCGCCCGCGTTCCACGACTCCCTGCTACTGGGACAGGTAGCTGCTGACTGCCGAAGCCCGCGCAGAAGCATGCGCACTGAGATCAGCAACCGCTCCATAGAAATCTCCGGACCATTCAGAAACGTGTATCCCTCCCGATTCCGTCGTGGCGTACGGCTCGATCAGCGAAGCATACGCGGAGTAGGTGGCCTGGATGGTACTCGTGTCGAAGGCACCCTCGATCACCTCTTCGACGTAGGCGTCGTACTGGGCTCGGTAGATGTCATCGGCGTACAGGTACTCGATCAGAGGCCATGCACCTGCAGTCAGGTCCGAGAAATCCAGCGCCAGAGACGCCTCCCATCTTGCCTTCCTGCAGGGCTTCGTTGTTGTCCCAGGGGATCCAGGTCAACCGGCCGGTGTCCGGGTCGTTGTACAGGTAGTAGTTGTGGGTCATTCGGCCGTAGGTGTCCCAGTTCTGGATCACCGTGTTGACGGCCAGGTACTTCAGGAACACGTCGGTATCGAACACGGCTTCCAGGTTCGTCCGCCATGCGGCAGGATCCGTGGTCCTGGTGTCGTCGTGCAGAGCCGCGAACAGGCTCAGGATGTCCGACCAGTCGGCCTCATCCTCGTTGGTCTTCTTCACGAACACGTCTTCGCTGAACGTGCCCTCGGCGAAGCTCGCACCGGTTCCCTCGGGCTTGTACAGATTGCCGTCGTCATCGGCGAACTGGGTGTCCAGCACGGTGTCATCGACCTCCTCGACCATGGTGTAGACGCCGAAGTACACCGGACCGTCGCCGTAGTCGACATAGACGGTGTAGAAGGCGGTGTGGGAACCCGCCAGGCCGGCGTTCCGGAATACGTCGCCGGCCACCTTCTCCCGCAGCATGGAGCGATCGTCGAAGTTGTTCTTCAGGCTCAGCTTCTTGAAGCCGTAGAAGCGCTGATTGTCGATCTGCGGGTAGGTGTCCTCGAATTCGTCGAAAGTCCAGCTTGAAGGACAGCTTCAGGATTCCCTGCCCCCAGGATGACTGCAGGCTGGAGTTGCCCTTGAAGCGCACGCCGACCCGGTACCACTGGATGCCGTTGTAGAAGACCTCGGCCGGAACGAAGATGGGATCGTCGGCATCGATGAGCCCCCCGCCGCCACCGGAGCCGAAGGCGCCGTACAGATTCGTCATGTCGGCCAGCATGGTCTGCCAGCGTTCCGCGGTGATGACGATGTCGAGTCGCTTGACGGTGTTGTCCTCGAACACCTCGTCGAAGTTGGGGTCGGCGTCCTTGCTGTGGGTGGCCGTGGTCCAGTCCGGCGTGGAAAAGGCCGTATCGGTGGGGGCCGCATCGTCGTCTGTAGGACCCGTGAGGTCGCTGTCGGTACAGGCTCCAAGTGAGAAAGCGATCGCCACCAGTATGAATGGCATCGCGCCTGATCTGTTCATGAGAAGGTGCCTCCATCGCCCGTTGTCCACGGCGGGTCGTCGAAGTCCACCCGCACACCTCATAGACGGGGGCGAACGGGACTTCATTCCACAGCCGCCGGGGCCGAGAGGTGGGCTGAGGTCCGAAAGCGTCGGGGAGGCGACCGATCACCAGGAGGCGGTCACAGCTGTAGCATGCGGAGCATCAACCACGTTCGGCCATGATTGACCCAGCCAGGCAGGCGAATGACGAAGGCCCGATTTACGGGCCTTTCTTGAGTGGAGCCGATCGGAATCGGTGTCGAGCGAAGCGAGACATTCCGAGCGCGTAGCGCGAGGACTACCGACGACCTCCTGCAAGGTGGGTTAGTGGAGCCGATCGGAATCGAACCGACGACCTCCTGGTTGCAAAGCAACGCCTCATCCGCCAGCTGACGCCAGCTGGCGCTTGCTGACGCCAGATTCGGTCAGTTCTGCGCCAGATCAGGCACGTTCACGCGTGCTCGCGCTGGGACACTTTTGTGACAGTTTGTTGGGAGCTCATCGAACTCCCTGGCGAGAGCGAAGCGCCGGGTGACGGAGCCCTCCCACCAACCTTCTCCGTGTCCGGGCCGTCCAATCCCCCGATGAACTTCACAGCAACTCTCATACTGGCACTCCTGAGTCAGGAGGTTCCGGTGCAGACCGTGGTCGCTCCCTCCGAGGGGCTGGCTCCGCTACGCCGAGAGATCTTCGAGCTCATTTCAGAGAGGGGCCCTCCTTCGCTAACGTTGGGCGTGGCGCGGGACGGCGAGATCGTGTGGCTGGAGGCGATTGGGTGGGCCGATCGTCAAGCGCGGCGCCCCGCGGAGACCACGACTCTCTACGCTGTCGGGTCGATGTCGAAGTCGATTACGGCGTCCGCGGCTCTCGCTCTCGTGCAAAGAGGCGAGCTCGACCACCAGACCCGAGTTGCAGAGCTCCTGGGTCCTGCGGTGAGACCCTGGGATCCTCTCGGGTACCTGGAGGACGTGCGGGTCGACGACCTGCTCGCTTCCACGGCGGGGGTGCCGCACGGCTGGGTTACGCTCTCCGACTCCAAAACGTCGATCCCCGGCTGCTACGCGGGATACCCTTCTCTGGTGGCGTTTTCGCCGGGCGAGGTGTTCGACTACTCCAACAACTCATTCGGAGTGCTCCAGGCAGTCATCGAGGCGAAGACCGGCAGGGACTTCGAGGGGGCTCTTCAGGAGTTGGTTTTCAAGCCCCTGCGGATGACGCACAGCACATCCTGGTTGGATTCCACGCGACTTGAGTCATACGCCGTCCGCTACACGAACGAAGGAAGCCCGCTGCCGAACGAGCAGCTCATGCCACAGGGCGGATTGGGACTCTACGCGTCCGTGGAGGACGTCCTGCGTCATGGGATGTTCCACCTCGCACACCTCAAATCGAACCATGATGGACCTGGATCGCTATCCATACGCCCGGGCGGCGATCCCAGCGAGGGCTATTTCAGGAATGGGTGGTGGACCACGGCTCGTTCTCACGTCTCGAACGGCAGAATCGCGGGAGCGAATTCCCACCTGGTCGTATTACCCCCTGAGAGCCTGGTCATAGTGGTTCTCACGAATCAGACTTCGAGCCTGGCCGACGAAGTCGCCGATCGGATCCGGGACTTCCTGGTGCCCGCGGCGGGTGAGAGCGGACGGCTGTCTCGGGCCCGTTACACGCAGATCTTTCGCACCCCGTACGAGCCGGAGGAGGCGTGGACAGGACGGTGGAGAGGTACGATCGGCACGCCGTGCGGATCCGTGCCCATGGAGCTTGAGGTAGAGGAGCAGGTAATCGTCCGCATCGCGAACGACGAGCGCCATCTGCTCACCAATATCACGCTCAACACGAAGGGTGAACTCCGTGGGGAGTTGAGTGGTGTCGTGCCCGGCTTGACGCCCGAGGGAGCGCCAGAACATCAAATCCGTTTGATGCTGCGACTGCAAGACGGTCGCCTGAGCGGTTACGCGAGCGCAATCCTCGACGTGCCCAGTCTCAGTGTCTCTATCCCCGCCTACATCAGTCTAACGCCGGTCGACTGACCGGGAAGAAGAGCTGTGGGAGACGCAGGTTCAAACGTGCAAGATGATCCGTGATTGGTCTCGAAATCGGGAAGCAGAAAGGCCCGGTTTACGAGCCTTTCTTGAAGTGGAGCCGATCGGAATCGAACCGACGACCTCCTGGTTGCAAACTCGGCCGTAAGTCCTGCGATTTCAGCATTTTATGCGGGACCCTGGCTAGTCTTCCGCATCCCATGCGAACCTCTATAGCCGCTTCCGCACCTGTTGCAGGTCCAAACATGTAGAGAAACATGTACAGTGGTGTCTTTGCTGACTACCTGATGCTCCTTCCGCGTCTACAAATGGAGGATGCGGAAGGCATTTGGGCGGACGCGACCCGGGAGCCCTGAGGTCTATGGAGGCCTGCCAAACCTCCGGAACCGCCTCCCCGGACTTCTCGACCGTGATCAACCCTCGAAGACGCCAATGGCCACGTCGATTACGTGGCCGGCGTCGAAGCGCGCTGCGGCAGGCAGGTTTGTGCGCTCACGCATAAGGACCTCTCCTACCATACTGGTTAGCGTGCTCACGTCACGGTCGGACAGACCTGCGAATATCTCCTCGGCCCGAATCGCCTGACGGATGAAGGTCCGTTCGCGCCGAGACAGGCGGACGCTGCCGTCGCTACCCTCCCGGAATCGACCCCTTCTCCTTCGGCTGGGCGGGATTCTCTACCCACCACTTGCCGTTCCGGCGCTCCACCTGAGCCGGCATCCGTTCGGCAAGATCCAACACGGTCAGGGCCAGGTCGGGGCGTGGACGATACGCTTGACCCGCTAGTGTTGTGATGATCACTGACACCGGACGGAGGTCGGGATCGTCATCGAAACGAATGTCACGGTGACGCTTCAGCAGCTGCACAGCTCTTTGAAGCGGAGTGCGTATCCTCCACGAGGGCACATCCTCGATACTGGCACGCATCGACTCAGCGAGAATTCTCCGAGCTTCATTCCATTCGACCCGCATGCGGTCAGAGAACCAGTCCGCGTAGCCAATGGGATTGCTGAACTGCCAGAAACGGAGGTCTTCTGTCCGTGATGAGAATAGATGTGCCCGGACCACGGCCATCCGGTATTGAGGGCAATACGTCCAAGTGATAACGAGGCCGGTAAGACAGCTGCCAACAACGACGCTTTTCAGACAGTCGCGCCACCAACTTGGGATCCTCTCTGAGGCGGTCACCCACCATCTTCTTCAAGTCCGCCTGGGACGTCTGCTCCTTATCGATGTCCAGCCGGCAGACCAGGTCGATGTCGAAGTCGCCGTCGTGACTGACCGGTCTCACCGGAGTACCCAACCTGAACGAACCCTGCGGATACAGATCTGGTTTGTATGGACTTAGAGGAGATGCAGCATCGCCAAGCCACCAGCATCTGCCGTTGTATTCTCTATGCTGCCTCAGCCGCCACGTCTTCGGGGATATCCAACTCCTGCTGTACCAGTCGCAGAAGATCGGCCGATTCCTCCTCGGACGCATCCTCCTGCGCAACGCGGTACCAAGGCTTGTACTCCGCCGCACGATGCCCGATGAGCTTTCTCACGGCAGGCATTGCCTTCCGGCTCTGGTGGCGCGCGGCAGCGATCAGGTCCTCCACCGTCTGGACGTCATCAAGTGAGACCTCGTTATCCGGCGCTACCGCATTGACTCTGAGGTAGCGGCCCGACGATAGCAGCAGAGCCGCCTGTTTCTGAACACCGAGGGATGTAGCATTCAAGATCAGTTGATGAGCGTGTCGGGCCCATTGCCACTTCCCCCCCCGGTTGAGCCGCTTCGGATACGACTTCAGCCCTGACATTCCTTGTGCCAATGTTCAGGACAGAGATGTCTTCTAGGACTTGATCCAACTGCCCAACTGCCTCTGCCAGGGCCACCAGAGTTGGGTTGTTCGCCCACACGCCGCCGTCGACGAGGCGAATGCCATCAACGTGTCGCGCAACGGGGAAGAAGGTGGGGGCCGCGGAGGTTGCCATTGCCACCTGCCAAGCCGGAACGCGGTAGTCTCGAGCAAGCTTCTGCAAGTGCGGCGTGCGGAAGAGATGAACGTCGCTCTGGCCAACGCTGTAGGAGGGCACGACGAGTCGTTTGACGCTATCCCCAAATGGCCGATCGCCGAAGACCTTCCGCAGAGACCGTTCCAGTTGCGCGGGTTTGTGCTTGGCGTGACTCCAGTGCCATATGCGCCGCAATCTGAAAGGGTCACGGAATATCTTCGGGCCCTCGGAGACATAGAAGTCGAGGATATCTCGGGGGGCAGACCAAGCCCAAGGGCTATCGCGATGATGCCGCCCGTGGATGTACCGCTGATGAGATCAAAGCGATCCGGATGTCTACGCTGAGATCTTCCTCGATTGCAGCCAACACGGCAGCGCTGAACACACCGCGGATACCACCTCCGTCGAGGCTGAGGATTTGATAGTGCATTGTGGCCACTATCCTGGTTGTAAGGTCGGGCCTTCGGGCACTTTCAGCCTGGCAGGAAAGCCGCGCCTGCTAGGCGCACCTGCCTATTCCCCACTGCGGACGACCCTGAGACGAGATACATAGGGGACATTAAGTTCGTCGGGTGTTACGACAAGAAGATGATCTGCCGTCGCGTGGGCTACCAACGGTGGAGGAAACAGCGACACCGGCGAGGGCAGGGTCATGCGGCCTAAGTACACTCCGTTGTCTCGAAACACGTCGACAATCGATCCGGCGAGTACTCCAGCCACGTCTGCGAACACGTAGAAGTGGCCTGCATTGTTCTTGGAACTATCCGGCTCACAATCGGTTTGTTGTCAGGAAGCCCCGCAAGGACCCGCGAGTTGTTCCGGAGGCGCGCGAAACAAGAGCTCCTGGAGCTTGTCTCTCTCGGCGTCTCCTACGGGTCCAGCCTCTGCAGGAAGGCTGCAGACGAGGGTCGTGTCTCCGAGCAGATTCCGCCGGTAGACGGCAACTCTGGTATGAGCGAACCAGGGCTACCGTTGCGGTCAACGGCACCTGTGAGCATGCCGCTGAAGAACGGCTGTGGCGTTCCGTCTGATTTCAGAAGTCCGCGTGAACTCAAGGGGTGGAGTGAGTCCACTCGGTCGAAGGTGTGACGTGACCGAACCGGCTGCAGGGTGACGCGGGCCGCACCCTCTGGAAGGGCCACGTTCCAGTCCACAAAGCTTCCGTCGTTCAGCACCGTTCCATTGATATCATATCCGTTCGCATACATACGCTGGATTCTCGCGAACGTCCCGTCCGGAGCGAACAGAGAGTATCGACCAGTTGGCGGATCTCGTCACCCACAGCGTATCACCTGGTCCAACTGTAAGATCAACCGCCCCGGCGAACTCCCCAGGACCGCGTCCATTGCTGCCAATCGAGTGTGAGAATGCACCGGTTGGATGAAAGACAGAGACTCCAGACGGGTAGTCGAGGACGTAGATTCTACCGCGGGAGTCCGTGGTTAGAGACATAATCCTTGCGAACCACTCCGCTTCGTTTCCTTCGCTCTGTGCCGCGCCCAGCCTCAAGTCCTCCTCGAGCTTCCAAGCAGTCTCCGAAGTCCAGGCCGGCGCACCTGTGTTGGCAACGTAAACACGTCCGCCGGCGACGGTATCGACCCTCGCGTTCGAATACTGCTCGAGTGTCGTTTCTGAGCAGCCTGCAGCGGCGAAGACAGCCAACGACCCCAACAGGAATCCCGGCTTCATCAACCGTGCTCCTCTTCCTCTGGTTCTCACTTGCGTTACCATTGGCCAATGCAGTGGTTGCTGGGTGAACTTGTCCTTCCCCTGTCGCGGCGTGAAGCGGTCGCCTGCTACGGAGAGAGACCGCTGCTGTGGTTGGTTGACGAGAGCAACCTGTGACCGCCTACCTGAACATGATTGCGGCTCAGTGGGTGGCGTCTCTACGATCCGTTAGAGACGCCACCTTGCGCTCATTCCTGCCAACCCTCGCACTCTCGGGCGAAGGTGTTACAGGTGTCGCAGACTCCGAAACAGTGATTGTGCCAGAAGCAGCTTTCGCCACAGAGTGTGTCAGCTCCGGACACGTACCGACGTTACGGACATGCCGAGTGCGAACACCATTGCAGCCAGCAACCCTGAGCCGAACGTCAGTCGCCTCTTCACATTGGACATTCCCGCCTCCGATCGAATGCAGACCCTTGGGGCCCCTGATCCAAGCGTCCAGTTCGTCCATTCGCCCTCGACATGGGGGCCGGGCTTCACTGGCTAACAAAGTCCGCGCATGCCTCGTGTTCGCTCACGTTGAGGTACCGAGGTCGCCGGTCACTTGGTTGGCACTCGACCACTTCCTGTTTGGAGCATTGCCTCCGTCCATGCGCCAAGTACCAGCCAGGATTCTCTCAGCATGCTCGACATTCTCTCGGGTCAGCCCACCGATCCAGCCGGCCGCAACTTGGCCTTGGTGTAGGATGAGAGTTTGCGGCGTAAACCGGAATCGGTATGCGAGTTCGCTTTCTTCTGAGACGACGTCCATCACCGGATGGTGTCTATGCGATGAGTCTGGAGGTAGTCGTCGCGAACGTCGCCAGAGATATCCATTGCCACGACGCTGCTCTGGCATTCCTCGCGCTGGAGTACCACCAGCGGATACCACGACGGCCAGTTCTCGTCGCAGGCGGCACACGTAGGGGAGAACACCAACACCAGGACGGGATCTTCCTCCTCGGCAGAGTCGATGAACAGTTCTTGTCCATTTCGGTCGATGCCAACTAGAGGCGGCACGCGCGCACCCTGTGGAAGCTCGATCGAGCTATAGTAGGCTTCAAGTCGCGCAGCCAAGTCGCGGTTTTGACGCACGAGCAGAACGGAGGTTGCGACCAACGCCACTCCGACCACCCAGCATAGAACCACGACAACACGCAGGAGACGTCGTACCAACGCCTCCGATCCCCCTTCTCTGAGGGATACTTCCCACGAGACAAACCTTACGGCCGCACGGCTCACTGCCTCCAATAGGAACTGCTCGGGCACTGACCGGCGGGCCCGCGCCTAGCACGCAAGGAGATCGCGGGATTATGGAGCACCCTCCTCGCCGGCCGATTGCCATGGCCATGCTGCTGTCCATGTCAGTGGGTGTCGCGGGCGATCCAGGACGATACCTTGGCTTGCTCGCGAATCAGCCGATAATCCGTGCTTACCCCCGGCAGGCTCGACTATCGTGAGCCGATGGGAGTTGATTCTCCTGCACCTCTGAGAGCCCGGGGAACTCG
>CAWECO010000008.1:0-99012 GCA_963807645.1 uncultured Gemmatimonadales bacterium | reverse complement strand
CGGGTGTGCGTCACGTGACCAAGGACGCGCAGGAAGTCAGCGTCGTCCTGCAGATCCAGGCCAAGACGGAATCAGGGCTCGCTCGTTATGGGCGGGAATCAGTTCCAGTGGAAGAACATCACCACCGTCGGCGATGTCCCGGTCGACAGCTTCTCGTTCGGCATGGAACTCAGGCCGGACTACTGGGTGAGCTGCACGCTCGCCAAGCGGGATGACGATGGCACCCGCTACAGCGGCCTGTGCTGGGATGAGGGCCAGCGCGAAGGCTGGTTGCAGATCACGCGCCGCGCCGGTGGCACGACGGCTCCCGCGGGGGCGGACGAAATCCAGCCCGACAGCTGATCCTCCTGTGGAGGTCGTCTGACTGACAGCACGAGGGGCGACCGTCAGCCGACGGTCGCCCCTTCGTGCGTTGTGCGATCATCGACCTGACCCTCGCGGTCATTCGGCGGCGGCGCGGATCACCCGGTAGCGGCGCGCGAAGGGCACTTCGAGGTCGTCTTCCCACACCCCGTACAGGGCGCTCTCCGTAACGACCCGCAGGCTGAATCCGTCGGGGATCGGGATCCGGCCCAGGTAGCTGACCGTCCCGCTCGAACACGTCGAGAGCGTTCGGCCAGCCGCTGGCCAGCGGCGAGTCTGCCTCGGCGAACAGCTCCGCGTCGTGAACACCGATCCAGAGTCGTCCGTCCGGCTCTGATACCCACACGCGAAACACATCGGGCAGGGTCGACTCGAACTCCATGTTGTCGATCAGCTCGTCGATTCTCTCGTCGGGTGCCCCTCCCTGCGACATCGCATCCCGCATTCGCGACATTTCGAGTTCCCGGTGGCGAGCGGTTACGGAAAGTGGCGCCATGTCCCGCCGCGCAGTCCTGACCAACCCCTCGGGATTACGCCACTCGATCTCGTACGGGGCCCCGCGCGAGAGCACGACGACGCCGTCCGACCGTGGCATCCACGTGGGGACCGCTTCGAACACGCGAATCGTCCGGTCGCCGAACCCGGCATTCCAGGTCCAGCGAGCTACGGTGTCCGGCGAACTCGCTTCCTCGGGATCGATCGTCAGCAAGGACGACGGGCATCTGGCCGTCGTCGGCTCCCGGATCGATCACCTGTACCTGAACGAAAACCTGTCCGGAGGTCGTGACCTGCCACACCCCGAATGAGCCAGCCGTGCGGGTGCCCGCCTCGTCTCTCGCAATCGGGAGTCTCGTCGAGCTCAGGTACTCTCCCGCGGCGGTCAACCAGTGCAGGACAGGAGGAAACCCCTCGCCCACGGCTACCCTGCCGTCGGCCAGTGCGGTGATGGACGCAGGGCGCCGGAACTCGCCGGGTCCATCCCCTTCTCCGCCGAAGCTCCGGATGGGTCGCCCTTCAGAATCGAATACGTGCACGAGATGCGACTGGCCGTCGAGCACGAGAAGCCCGTTGTCGGGTCCCGGCGTCACCCAGTTGATGCGGCCGAACGCGAGCGGGCCGTCGATCTCGCCCACCTGGAGGTCCGGCTCGAGCCGCCAGGCCGCTTCGGGAGCCCAACCGGAGCCGCGGTTGCTGACGATCGGCACGCCGCTCGAATCCGTGACGGAGACCGTGCTCGCGTCCGTGTCGACAGCTTCACCGACGCCGCCACCATCGCAGCCTCCCGAGAGTGCCAAACTCGCCACCACGAGCAGCACCGACATCCAATACGGCGATTCGGGGCGGATTCGCCCCAGAAAGTTGATCGTCTGCACCGCGCCCCCAGTCCTGGTTCAGGCCCTCCTTGCCACCAGGTATCGATAGGCGACCGGAATGGCCACAAGCACGAATAAAGTACTTGAGAGCAATCCACCTATCGTAGCCAGTGCCAGTGAGTTCCAAATGTTCTCATCCTGCGATTGTGCGAAGAGAACCAGTGGAAGCAACCCGAAGACCGTGGTGAATGTGGTCATCAGGATGGGGCGCACGCGTTCCAGGGTGCCCTGCAGGATGGCATCACGAGTCGGCATGCGTTCGCCGAAGTTCGCCGATGTGGTAGACGATGAGAATCGCGTTGTTCACGACGATGCCGGCCATCATGATCGTTCCGATATAGGCCGTGCGGGTGAACGTCGCGTCCGCGTAGAAGAAGATCAGGAAGACCCCGATCAGGGCGAGTGGCAGCGTCAGAAGAACGACAAAGGGCGCCGCGAGAGATTCGAACAGGGCAGCCGTCACCATGTAGATCAGCAGCACGGCAAAAATGATGGCCACGTAGACCTGGGTCTTTTCCTCTTCGTCCCACCCCCAGCGATCGTCCTCTTCGATCTTGTATCCGGGTGGCAGGGTGGTCGCGTCGACCACGGCATCCCGGATCAGGTCGCCCAGCTTTCGGGGCCCGCGGAACTCCCAGGCCACGGTTCGCTGGTACTGCTGGTCCTCCCGCAGAATCCGCGACAGGACATTTCGTCGCTCCACCTGCGCCACGTCAGCGAGGCGCACTTCCCTTCCGGTCTGCGACGGAATTCGAAGCTGCCGCATGTCGACGAGATCGAATTCTCGGTACCCTTCGAGCTTGACGGCAAAGGGCAGCTCCTCGGCACCGACCCGGAGAACCTGAGTGCGGGGGCGATCGCTGGGCAGGTTCGCCGATACGAAGCGCAGCAACTCCTCCACCGTGAGGTCGTGTGCGCCGAGAGCTTCGCGGTCCACCGCGAGGTAGTACTCGAACTCCTTGTCTCGCTCGTACCACCGCCCGCTCGCATTGGGATCCACGTCCTGGATACGGCTGAAGCGTTCGAGCCTGGCAGCCAGGTCGTCAGCCAATTCCTGCACCTGCAGGTAGTTATAGCCGAGAATCTTGAGCGAGTAGTTGGGCGGACTGCTGCCCCCTCCATAGAACGACGGCCCGTAGCCATAGACCCGGACGTCCGCACCCGAGAACTGGTAGCTGTACGCCACCATCTGCTCCTTGATCGCCACGGGCACCTGCGTGGTCTCGAGCTCCTTCGGAAACGTGATCCGCATGAAGGCATACTGTGGCTGAACCCATGCTTCATAGCGCTCGACTTCCGGAATCGACGAGATCTTCGCCTCGAACGCGCGCGCCATCTCATCGGTGCGATCGAGGCCCGCGCCGCGGGGGAACGTGATGTTCACGCTGATGTACGTGTCCTGGCCCCAGAACGCCGACCACCGAATCCCCCTCGTGACGTGCTTGTCGAACAGCCACCAGCTACCGCCGAGCGCGGCCACGCACACCGCGACGACGAGGATAGGATGGTCGAGAGCGAAACCGAGCACGCTGCGGTACGCGCGAATGTACGCCGGAACCCGGTGCCCGGTGGTGGCGCGTGCCGCCGAAACGTTCGAGGGCTGCGACGAAGCCCCCACCCGTCCCTCTTGGGCTGCCGGAGCACCCGTCTCGCCCGGTACCCCGTATACGCGCGCCCGCCAGTAGTGAATCCGCCCGGCCATCGTTGGCACGAATGTGAACGCCACGAACAGGCTGGCCACGATCGAGAAGGCAACGGCAAAGGCCAGCGGCAGGTAGTAGATCCGAAGCTCGCCCTGCAGGAAAAGGAACGGCACAAGCACGATCGCCGTGGTGGCCGTGGCCGCGATCACCGGCAGCATGACCTGCCGCGCGCCATCGGACGCCGCCTGGTGCGGAGGTTTTCCAAGATGCGAGTGTCGCTCCACGTTTTCGAGCACCACGATCCCGTTGTCCACAATGAGCCCGAAACCCCACGCGAGTCCGGCGAGCGTGAGGACGTTCAGCGAGAAGCCACCGAGGTAGAGCATGTTGACCGCAATGAGAACGCTGAATCCGATGGTGGCGAAGACCACGAGGACCGCACCCATCGATCGCAGGAAAAGGGTCAGGACCAGGAAGATCACGATCGCCGCCGCTACCGCTCGCAACCGCAGGTCGGTGAGCTGCTGGCGGATTTCCTTGCTCTGATCGTCGTCCAGCTCCAGGGTCGCCCCCGGGGGCATCCGGGCCTCGAGGGGACCGATCGCCGCTTTCACCGCGTCCGCGACCCGCACGGCGTTCGTTCCGGATTCCCGGGTCACGAAGATCGAGATCGTCGGCTGGCCGTTGATTCGGAAGTAGGAGGTCGCGTCAGCCGTCTGCTCCCGAACGGTACCGATATCACGCAGACGGATCGCTCCCCCGGGCCGCTGCACGATCACGAGATCTTCGAGTTCGGACACCCGCCGGACTCTGGTGCGTACCGCCAGCGTTACCTGGCGGCCTTCGAGAACGAGTGAGCCCGGCGCGCGAAGCGTCGAGAGGTCCCGGATACGTTGCTCGACCTGCTGGGGCCGGAGGTCCAACGCCTCGAGCTTCTGCCGGTCGAGCTCTATGGCGACTTCGCGGTCCTGGTCTCCCCAGATCATGATGCCAGCGACCCCGTCCACTGACGACAGGACCGGCTCGATCTCCTCTTCCGCCACCTCAGCCAACCGGCTGAACGTGTAGGGTCCATGAAGCTGATAGCTCAGGAAGCGCTGCTCCTCGTCCGAGAACTCACGAGGGACGTACGGCTGAATCTGCGGATAGACGGCGGGCGGGAGTTCATCCCGAAGCGAGGCAAAGCGCTCGCCCAGGTCCAGCTGTGCGAAGTCCATGCGGACGTTCCGCTCGAACTCGATGTCGATCTCCGCGGTCGACCCCGTTCCTCTGGGATCGGCCCGTGAGGTGGACGTGATCTTGCGAACTCCCTTCACCTGCTGGGCCGCCGCCTCGAGGGGGGAGGTTACGAAAGCCTCCATGGCCTCAGGAGATGCTCCTCCCCAGGAAGCATTGACGGTCAGCCGCGGGTAGTCGACGTCCGGGAGCAGTTCCACCGGAATGAGGCGGAAGCTGTAGGCCCCCAGAGCCATGAGCGCGACATAGATCGCCGCCGTCGCCACGGGTCGCTTGATGGACAGATCGATCACTCTCCGCCTCCCTCGTCACCGCCCGCAAAGCGACGGGCGCCCACAACCTCTCGCCCGCCATCAACTGTCCGTCAACGCCGGTCCGAGGGCCGCGTCCGAAAGCGACACCCGCGGCGCACGTCCATCCTGGCCAGCGGCTGCGGCTGGCCGCACGGACTCCGTCGGCGAGACCAGCAGAGAATAGACCACCGGTACCACGATGAGGGTCAGGAACGTAGCCGAGATCAGACCCCCGATGACCGCGACGGCCAGCGGAGCCCTGAGATCTGCTCCGGCGCCCCAGCCCAGGGCCATCGGCAGGAGCCCGAACACGGTCGTGATCGTCGTCATGACGATCGGCCGGAGGCGAAGGCGCCCCGCCTCGAGGATGGCGTGCCTCTTCGTTGCCCCCTCCGCACGCTTCTGGTTGATGAAATCGACCTTGATAATGGCATCGTTGACCACGATTCCGATCAGGATCACCAAACCGATTCCGCTCATCGCGTTCAGGCCGTCGCCGGCCAGCGCCAGCGCGGTGACCGTCCCGATCGCCGCCAGCGGCACGGACACGAGGACGACGACGGGCTGCACCAGGGACTCGAATTTCGCGGCCATGATCAGGAACACCAGGAACAAAGCGAGTCCGAAGGCGAACAGCAGCGACCGGAAACTCTCTCTCATCTCCTCGTTTTCCCCTCCCACCCTCATCGCCGTGAGCGCGGGGAGCCGAATGTCCGCTACCGCCGCCTCGATCGACTCCACGGCGGCGGCGATACCCCCGCCCCGTACCTCCGCCAGGACCTGAACCGTCCGGTTCTGCTCGTTGCGCCGTATCTCGACCGGACCGTATCCCTCCCGAACCGTCACCAGCTCCTGTACGGGGACTCCCTCCAGGGTGAGCATCATCACGTCGGCCAGCGCCTGTCGCTCGTCCTCTGGCAGCCGAACCCGGATATCGATCTTCTCGGAGAACTCGGTGTACGGCCGATCCGTCTCGGAACCCCTCAGATACGCTTCGATGGCATCCGCCACCTGCGTGACCGAGAGACCGTACCGGGCCGCCGCAGCCCGATCTACTTCGATCTCGAGCTCCGGCTGCGTGAGCTGCAAGTCGATTCTCGCATCCGTGACGCGCGGGAGGTCACGAATGCGGACCATGACTTCGTCCGCCACCGCGACAAGACTGTCCAGTTCCTGTCCCCGGATCTTGACCGCTACATCCGCCTCGCCGAGGCCGATCGCCCGGCCCAGCGAAGTCGCGCGTCCCGTCTCGATCGACACGGCCCGAGGATCGATTCCGCTGCCATCGACCACCGAACGGAATTCGTCCACGACATCAGTAACCCGCCGCGCCCCGTGTGCCAGTCTCACATCCAGGGCGGCGTTATTCAGGCCCGTGAGCTCCCGGGTCGCGAGTTCCGCCTCCCGAGCCCGTCCAACCCGGCTGAACACCGCATCGACCCCGTCCATTTCCATGAGGGCCGATTCGAGCCGGGCCGCCGCAGCGGCGGTGACTTCGAGCGGAGTTCCGACCGGCAGGTTCAACTCGACACGGAACGCCCCCTCATCGACCTCCGGCATGAGGCCGCGCGGCAGGTACTGGCCGGCAGCCACGGCCACGGCAAGGGCGCCGAATGCGACGACAAGTACCGAACCGCGGTGTTCGAGCGCCCATTCGAGCGATCGTTCGTAGCGAACCGCGAAGGCGGAGAACAAGCGGTCGAAGGCTTCGAGAAGCGGTCGGAACGTGATCGCGAAGACCCGACCGGTGACCCGGAACAGATCCGAGAAGGTCAACCGCACGGATTCCACGACGAAGCGGAAGAACCGGGCCACGCCGCGGCCGGCTCCGCGGGCGATCCGAATGGGCAGCCACCCTCCGCTCCCGGTGGACTTCTCGGCCGGCTCCCTCTCCACGCTGGCCGTCACCCGGCCCACGCGGGCCGCCATGACCGGAAGCAGAGTCAGGGCCACCACGAGTGAAGCGAGCAGAGAGAACGCGACGGCCAGGCTCAGGTCCGTGAACAGAGCGCCGGCCACGCCCTTCACGTAGAGCACCGGCCCGAAGACCGCTATGGTGGTGAGCGTGGAGGCCGTAATGGCGCCAGCGACCTCATTCGCCCCCACCGAAGCCGAGGCGGAGGCGCCGAGCCCTTCCTCCTCGCGGTGCCGGAACACGTTCTCCAGTACCACGATGGAGTTGTCGACCAGCATCCCCACGCCAAGAGCCAGACCGCCGAGCGACATCACGTTGAGACTCACATCGGCCAGATAGCAGAGGGCAAACGCCGCCATGACGGAGATCGGGATCGCGAGCCCGATGGCGACGGGATATCGGGGGTCCCGCAAGAACAGAAACAGCACCAGAAAGGCCAGGATGCCACCAAACAGAAGCGCCTGAACCACGTTCGAAATGGCGTCAGCGATGAACGTGGCCTGGCTCGAAGCCACCTCGATCCCGACCTCCGGAAACTCTTCCCGCAGCTGCACGAGGACGTCGCCGACCTGATCCGCCACCCGGACCGTGTTGGACCCCGCTTCCTTGTAGACCAGGAGTCCAATCGCCGGCTCCCCGTTGAAGCGAGCCACGGTTTCTCGATCCGCTTCACCCTCGTAGATCCGGGCCACGTCCCTCAGCCGGACGACTCCGCCCCCTTCGGGCCGCGCAAGGACCACATCCTCGAGCTCCTCGACACTCTGGAACTCTCCGAGGGTCCGGAGGCTGTATCGGAAGCGGCCGCGGCGAATGCTCCCCCCGGGAGCGCTATAGTTGGCCCGATCGAGAGCTTCCGTGACCTGCGCGATTGTCACATCGTTCACGGACAGGCGGCCCGCATCGACCTCCACCTGGATCTCTCGGATCGGTCCGCCCGTGATCGCGGCCATGGCGACGCCGTCCAGCTGCTCCAGCCGACGCTTGAACACCGCGTCGGACAGGTCCCTCAGCTCGGCGAGGTTCGCCCCGGTGATCGCCAGTGAAATGATGGGATCGTTGGTCGGATCCGACGTGAGAATGACCGGCCGCTCGGCGCTCTCCGGGAGGCTACCGACGAGATTGTCCAGCCGTTCCCGGACGTGGAGCATCGCGAACTCCATGTCCGTTCCCCAGTGGAACTGCAGTCGCACCAGCGACTGGCCCTCCCGCGATCTCGAATCGACCGAACGGACCGCCGGAACCCGGCTCACCACGGCCTCTACAGGCTCCGTGACGAACCGCTCGACTTCCGCTGGGCCGGCGTCGGGATAGGTCGTCCAGACCGAAAGCGTCGGGAACGAAACGTCGGGAAGGAGATCGATCGGCAGTCGAGCGAACGAGACGGCGCCAAGGACGCCGACCGCCAGGTACAGCATCGCCGTCGCGACAGGACGCTTGATCGACAGGTCGGACAGTGCCATCAGCTCGCTCCCTGACCGAGGTCTCCTCCGACCCTTTCTTCCAGATTGGCCCACCCGATCAGGTAGTCATACCTCTCCTGAAACAGCGACTGCTCGGTGAGGGTGAGCCGGTCGATCGCCTGCTGCAGATTGAAATAGGGGATGCTGCCGAGACGGTACTGTTCGCGGGCCAGGTCCAGACGCTCGGTGGCGAGCTGGACGTTGCGATCCAGGATCGTGAGCCGCTGGCTGCGCCTTTTCAACTCCTTCACCAGGTCTCGTACATCCTTCTCGAGCTGGAGCTGGTCCGCCGTCAACTGCGCCGCCGCCTGCCTCCTCTGCTGGTCCGCCTGCGCCGTCTGCCGCTTGCGTGAGAATCCCGAGAGAACGCTCCATGACCCCTGGATGACGAAGCCATCGGACGTGTTGGCCGGATTGAAATCCAGCAGGCTCTCGTCCCGTCCCAACTCCTTGCTCCGGCCCAGGCTGTAGCCAAGATCGATTCGAGGTAGATAGCTCGCCTTGGCGGACCACAGATCGGCCGACGCCGCTCTCTGGTCCTGCTGGCGGGCCAGGAGATTCGGATTGCGTGCCAGCGCCGCCGTCACGAGAAGATCCGCGTCGAGGGGCTCCGCGTCCGGAACCCGGTCCACATCCACCAGCTCCATCGAACCCGCGTCCGTGTTCGTGACCGGAACGCCGAGAGTGACCTGGAGCTGCCGAAGGGCGCGGGACAACGCGTCCTCCGAGTCCAGCACCCGCAGTTCGGCGTCGCTGAGGTCGATCTCGGCACCCAGGAGGTCGCTCCGGGACGCTGCGGCGATCCGGTAGCGCCGCTCGGTGACCTGGAAGTCCTGGCGGCGCGCTTCCAATTGCCGCTCCGACACGTCCAGAAGTTGCTTCTGCTTGAGGGCTTCGAAGTAGGATCGCTTCACGTCCCGGATCACGACCCTCTCTGCGGCGGTCAGCCGGAAGTCAGCCGCGTTCTCCCTGGCATTACCGGCATTCACGTTGGCAATGCGCTCGGGGTTGAGAAGCGCGAGCCCGAACGAGAGCGAGGCGGAGCTGTTCTTTCGCGTCGCGGTGATGGGGTCCTCGAGCTCCTGGGACACACCGGTCGGGTCCACGAAGGTGACGGTAGTGAAGTCGGTCTGGGAGAGCGATCCCCTCAGGTCAATGGTGGGCAGGAAGGCCCCCCAATCCGCCCACCTCGACGATGTGGCCGCGGCAGCAGCGGCAGCGGATGACTCGAGGTTTGGATTCAGGGTAAGCCCGGTTCGCAGGGCTTCTTCGAGCGTCGTCACCTGCTGGGCTCCCACCGGGTGTCCGGCCGTCAGGCCGACGGCCGTCATGACGCAGAGTACCGCGAAAGCCCGGGGGCGGCTCATGGGGCGCCTCCTGCGCCGCCCTCCGACCCTGCCAGCCGCACCATGGCATCGTGGGTCAGCGTCGTATGACCGCCCACGAGCACGATCTCGCCTTCGGCCAGTTCGTCTGTCTCGTCAGACGGGACGACTTCGATCGCGTCTTCGTTTTCGAGCCCCGTCGTCACGTAACGCCACTTGGCGCGCCCCGTGCTAGCCCCCTCAGACTCGGGCTCGAATACGAAGACGACCTCGCGACGGCTTCGCTCGACGATCGCCTCCTTCGGCACCGACACCCGGTCCTCGTACAGCCGGCCCGCGACTCGGACGTTGGCGTGCATGCCCGGAAGTATCCTGGCACCGGGGTTCCGAAGTCTCACGGTCGCGCGTCCCACGTGACTGACGGGATCGACGACGGGATTGACGGTCACGACCTCGGCCTGAAGTTCCTCGCCCGGGAACGCCGTGAAGGACACCGTGGCGTCGCGACCCACCTCGAGAGCCGCGATCTCGCTCTCCAGGACCTGGACATCGACGTCGACGCTCGACACGTCGACCACGGTCGCGACCGAATCGTTCGCGCTGAGGCGCGTCCCCACGTCCACGACGAGGTTGGCGACCCGGCCCGCGTAGGGGGCCCGGATCACCGTCTTCTCGAGGTTGTACTGAGCCTGTTCCAGGCGGGCTTCGGCGCCGGCCAGGCCGCTCCGGATTCGGGCCTGGGTCTGCCGCACCTCGAGGACCTCGGGGTCGACGATGGTCTCATCGCCAAGCGTCAGGTCCTGATACGAAGCCTCGGCCTGCTCCAGAGCCCCTTGGGCTTCCTTGCGGCTGAGTTCGTATTCGACCGGATCGATACGAGCGATCACGTCGCCGGCCGAAACCCACGCGCCCTCTCGTACCCGGACCTCTACCACGGGCCCACCGACCTGGGCGTGCAGAGGCGCCCGACGCAGGGCCTTGGACTGTCCCTCCGCATTGACCCACACAACGAACGTCCCGCGTTCCACGACCGCTCCTTCCACGGGCACGGCGACGCCCGTGGCGAACGCCGAAGCGGCGGCCGTGCTTTGCGCCGCGGCCCGCGCCGAATCGACGGTAGCGCTCTCGGAGCCTTCGGGGGTTTCTTCGCTGTTCTGCTGGAGGCGCAGGTAGATACCGCCCAGGGCGGCGGCTGCGACTACGAACACCAGGATCGTGACGAGGTAGCGCGACTTCATGGAAACGCGTCCCGGTTCAGAGTTTGAGCTTGTCCTACGGTATACACCCTGGGGCGCAAAATCTTCTGCAATGGGTGCGTGTACCTGACATCACTATCACAACACCCCAAAGCCGGCCGACGCTGGGCGCAAACGCCGGCACTCGATCACTTAGACTCTACACGGACTTCAGGGGTTGCCCTTACGCGCCGCCATCGGGCACAAGCACTCAAAAAGGAAGGAAGAAGAAGGCCAGGCCGAGCATGATGTAAACGGCCAGGAGTTGAACTCCCTCCATCCAGTGCGACTCCCCATCCAGCGATACGAGAGCAGTAACCCCGGTCGAGAGGACCACGGCCACGACCTCCAGCGACGTGAAGTGGAGGTCCATGGGGGCCGGTCCGATGGCGTAGCTGAGGAACACCAGAAGGGGCGCAACGAACATGGCAATCTGAATGGACGACCCCACCGCAATATTCATCGACAGGTCCATCTTGTTCTTGGCCGCCATCAGCACGGCCGTCGAATGCTCGGCGGCGTTTCCCACCAGGGCCACAAGGACCACTCCCACGAACACCTGGTTCATCCCCAGGTCGTGCGCGGCTTCTTCCAGAGCCCCGACCATCATCTCGGACATGACGCCCACGGCCACGGCCGACAGAAGGAGCAAACCAAGGGCGCGGGACGCGCCGCCCGCGGGGAGCGACCTCGCCATCCGCCCGCGCGTGGTCCATCGCCGCTCCCGTCCCCAGATACAGATGTGAATGGGTGCGAAAACTGAACACCAGGCCCAGCACATAGGTCAGCATCAGCACGATCGAAATGTCGAGGCTGAGGCCGCGTTCGAGACCGACGGCCCCCTCTCCCACGACCTGGTGGAAGATGGCCGGCAGCACGAGCCCGATCGCAGCGAGAAGAAGCATCGTGGCACCCATGCTCGCCGCCGTCCGGTTGAACCGCTGGATGGGGGGAAACTTCAGGCCTCCAACCAGGATGCTCAGTCCGAGGACGAGGAGCAGGTTGCCGATGATCGAGCCGGTCAGAGAAGCTTTGACGACGTCCACCAGGCCAGCTCGCAGCGCCACGATCGCGATGATCAGCTCCGCCGCATTGCCGAACGTGGCGTTGAGGAAGCCTCCCCAACCGGCTCCGAGATGCTCGGACAGACGCTCTGTGGCGCGCCCCATGTAACCGGCGAGGGGAATGATGGACACGGCGGCCATGATGAACACCGGTGTGCCGTGCAGGCCGAAGACCCACTCCATGGCCATCGTCGCCGGTATGAACGCGAGAAGGGCGAAGAGAACGCGGTCGACCGTGAGAGCCCGGCGCCCCCCCGAACCTGATTCGCTCACCGCGCCTCCCTGCTTCGGAGCGGACACCACGCGTAACGCGCAGACGCCCCGTCCCGTGGATTCCGCCTTGTGGGCGTCTCCCGGAAGTTCCGGAAGGAGAGGCGTCGTCCGGATTCGAACCGGAGTAGGGGGCTTTGCAGGCCCCTGCCTAACCACTCGGCCACGACGCCATACCGGTACCACATTCTGGTTCCGGGGCGCAGAAACTAGCCGCTTCCTCGACCGGTGGCCAGAGTCCAAGTTCGCTTGTGCGGCTGTGTGGCGGGTGTCTATACTCTGGTCCTCGCTCGCCGCCCCGGCGGCGCGGTTCACGATACCGGAGATCGCCATGTCCCGGAGCGCGGTGCCGCTCTCGCACTCTTTGTTCTTCCTGGTCGGGACGGCTGCTGCGCTGGCGTGTGTGCTGCCCGCGGACGCCGACGCGCAGGTTCGGGACCGTGACGCCCGGATCCCGGCCGCCGGCTCTCTGTGGATCGAGATCGCGCCCGAGTTCTACAACTGGAACGAGCAGTTCGCGGAGAATAGCGTTGATGTAGCCGACGGGAGCCGCGAACCGCTGTTCGCCGACTACGACGGGAGCGTCGCGGCGCGGTTGTTTCCGGGCCTCGATCCGATGCTGGAAGTGGTGAACCGGGACGCGGATGCGCTGGGCTTCACCCCGCTGACCGGAAGCGAACTGGACATGGGCGAGCTGGACTTCGGCTCGATCGACGTGTTCGTGCGCCGGATTCCCCTGTCATTCCAGTTCGGCATTGGCGGCTTCGCGGCGATCGAGGTCCTGGCTCCCCTGGTCAAGACGGAGATCGAGACCGGCTTCGTGTTCGATTCGGCGACCGCGAGTATCCTGAGGGCTGAGACCGCCCTCGCTGACCCGGCCGCGTTCTTCTCACAACTGGATGCTGCCCAGGCCCAACTCCAGGCCCTCGTCGACGGCGGCACCCTGTCCCCGGAGGACCAGGCGACGGCCGTGACGCTGCTTTCCGATACCGAGTCCTTCCAGGGAGCGCTGGACTCGCGAATCACGGGGCAGGAGTTCCTGTTCACGTCTGGCAGCTCCGCCGGACAGCAAGTGACCAGCTTCTACGGCGGCTTCGAGACGGGATTCCAGGCTTTCGGCATCGCGCTCCCGGGTTTCGCCCTGCCCGACAACGCCACCCGGTCGGACCTGAACGCCTACTTCGAGCGCGATCCGGTTCTCGGGCAGCCGCTCGGCAAGGTCGTCCGGGGCTGGGCATTCTCGGAGATTGAAGTCGGTGCCCGGTTCAAGCTTCTGGACACGTTCGGCTGGCCGGAGCGTCCCGAGCCCGGGTCGGAGGCATCTGCCTCCGGGCCCGAACTTCCAGCCCACGCCCAGCCACCCGTCGCGGAAGCGGGCCCGGACTCGGCGCGTGTCGAGCTGCCGGCAGGGGGGGTACCGAGTGAGGCGAGGGACACGGCAGGTGCGCTGGCTGGCCTCCCGGCGGACCGCGAGTCCGAGCCGCTGGACCGGCCGGGAATCAGGTACAGGACGACCGTCGGAGCCCGATACCGCTTCCCGCTGTCGGACCCGGATCGTGATCCGTACCTGGATCCGGACCTGTTTCTCCAGCAACCGATCGGGACGGGCCAGGCCGACCTGCAGTTTGAGCTATTTCAGGACGTCGCCTTCGGCCAGCGATTCAGGGCGGTCGCCGGCATCACATACGGTCTTCAGCTCAAGGACGAGCTTACGCGGCGCGTGGCGCCGCCCGATCAGCCATTCGGGTATGCGTCCCAGAAGACCACGGTATCACGCGACCCGGGCGATTTTCTCGAGATCGTGGTCTCGCCCCGCTTCTCGCTCACCGAGGCGCTTTCGCTCGCCGTCGAGTACACGTTCTGGAACAAGAAGGACGACGTGTACCAGGCCTCGTCGGGCGGCGTCGATGCGACGCCCCTCAACGTGGAGACTGCACAGACCCGGCATATGCTCGGAATCGGGGCGTACTACAGGACGACCCGGTTGTTCGCCGCAGGCAGGGCGGGAATGCCGATCGACCTGGCCTTCCTGTGGCAAACCGCGATCTCCGGCTCTGGAGGCCAGACACCGGCTCTGGGCGTGGTCACTCTCTCGATCCGGGTACCCATACACCTATTCTGAAAGAAGCTCGGCCGCGTGCCTCCGGGAGCTTTCTCGATCCGGGTCGCCTCCCAGCATGCGGGCCAATTCCTCGACCCGCGCATCTCCTTCCAGCGTTCGCACTCTGGCCGCAGCCATTCCGTCGACCTGGATCTTCTCGACGCGCAGATGGACCGTCGCTTGCGAAGCGATCTGCGGGAGATGCGTAATCGCGAAGACCTGGTGATTCCGAGCAACCATGGCGAGCCGGTCGGCGACCCGGTGGGCCACCCGCCCGCCAACTCCTGAGTCGATTTCGTCGAACACCAGGCTGGGAACGCCGTCCACCTCGGCGAGCACCGCCTTGAGAGCCAGCATCACTCGACTCAACTCGCCACCCGAAGCGACTCGCGCCAGGGGGCCGGGGTCGAAGCCGGGATTCAGGGTGACCTGGAATTCCACCCGCTCAGCCCCATTGCCGCCGACCTCCGGCAGGGTGTCCAGGCGGACGCGGAAACGTCCGCCCTCCATTCCCAGTTCGTCGAGCAGACTGGTGACCTCGCTCTCGAGCCGCTTGGCCGCTGCCACTCGGAGATCGCTCAGGGTGCCGGCCTCCCCGACCAGACTTTGCCGCGCCTTTTCCTCCTCGGCCGCCAGCGCATCGAGGTCCAGAACGCTGCGGTCGGCTTTCTCCAGCTCGAATCGAGCCTCTCGCCCCGCGGAGACGACTTCCTCGATCGTACTCCCGTACTTTCGTTTGAGGCGGTGGATCAGGTCGAGTCGCTCGCGCAGGGCCTCCAGCCGCCCAGGATCGTGCTCCACCGAGTCGCGATAGTCGGCCAGGCGCCTGCCTAGCTCCTGCAGATTCGTGCGCGTAGCGTCGTACAGCTCCTCGATTTCTACCGCCGTGGGGTCGATTCGAACCAGGTCGTCGACCTTCCGTGACAGGTCGCCCAGCACTTCCACCAGCGCCCCGTCGTCACCATACACGGCCGAGTGCAGCGCAGCGGACAGCTCGATCAACTCCTCGGAATGCTCCAGGCGTCGCACTTCGACCACCGCCGCCTCATCCTCATTCGGCGTCAGTCCTGCCGCTTCGATCTCGCGAGCCCGGAAGTCCAGGAAGTCCGCGCGCTCGCGGGTGGCTGCAGCCTCTTCACGGGTATCGGCGATTTGCCTCCTCAGACCCACCAACCGGGCGTGGGCCAGGGCGGTGCGCTGGGCAACGTCCGTGGCCTCTGCGAACGCGTCCAGTATCTGCCGTTGGGCCTCGCTCCGGAGCAAGGCCTGGTGCTCGTGCTGGCCGTGCAGATCGACGAGTCGCTGCCCGAGTTGTCGGACCAGGCCGGCCGTAGCCGCCGACCCGTTGACCCAGGCCCTATTCCGTCCCTCACGCAGGACTTCCCGCCTCAGAATCAGCCAGCCCTCGTCGACTTCTATCCCCTGTTCCTCGCAGAGACGAACCAGATCGGGGGCGTTCGAGCAGTCGAACACGCCTTCCACGAGAGCACGGTCTTCACCGGTTCGAACGACATCGGACGTGGCGCGTTCCCCGAGAAGCAGAGAGAGCGCACCGACGATCAGCGACTTCCCGGCTCCGGTCTCTCCCGTCAGGACATTGAGACCCGGCTGGAGCTCGATGCGGAGGTCGTCAATGACCGCATAGTTACGGACGTGGAGTTCCTTCAGCATTGGGCCTCAGTCGGCCGCGGGTCGGACGTCACCCCACCGCATCTTCTGGCGCAGTACCGAGAAGAAGTTCTGATCCGGCATCCGGATGAGACGGACTGGGTGCGGAGACCGCTGCACGCTCACTCGCCCCCCCCCTCCCAACCGGCCGCCACTCTGTCCGTCCACCGTAACAAGGATCCCGTCCATCCGGCTCAGTATCTCGACGTTAATCGTCGCGTCGGCCGGCACCACTACCGGCCGAATCGACATGGTGTGCGGACAGATCGGAGTCGCCACCAGGGCACCGAGCGAAGGAAACAGAATGGGGCCGCCAGCGGAGAGGCTGTACGCGGTAGACCCGGTGGCGGTCGCCAGAACGATTCCGTCGGCGCTGTACTGACCGATCTCTTCTTCGTTCACCCACACCCGCATCGATATCAGGCGCGCGAAACCGCCCTTGTGCACTACCGCATCGTTCAGCGCGTAGAAGGTCTCCGTCGGCTCCTTCGTCGCCAGTCCCGACGTCTCATCGGTGGGATGGAGCCCGACCTGAAGCGCCAGGCGTCGCTCTTCGGAAAAACGTCCGTCGCGCAGACGGTGGAGAAGCTCCTCGAGTTGATCGAGTCGCGCCGAGGTCAGGAAGCCGAGCTTCCCGAGGTTGCAACCGACGACCGGTACGTCGCGCGGACCCGCGAGTCTCGCTCCGCGCAGGAGAGTCCCGTCTCCCCCCAGCGTGAGGAGGAAATCCACGTCGAGGGGGTGATCCTCGAGAGCAGCGCCCTCGCCGCCGGCTACGGCACGAAGATCCGTGCTGAGGACGAGTTCCGCTCCCACTTCCTCTGCCGCGGTCCTCAGGCGATCCATGATATCCCGAAGCGCCGGATGATGGGGCTGTGAAAGCACGCCGAGTCGCATGTCAGTGCGTCCTCTCGATTACGTACGATGCAATGGCCCTCAGACCCTCGGGCCGCTCGAACATCTTCAGCTCGCCGATCGCCGCTTCCGCGAACGCCCGGCTGATTCTCTCCGTTTCCCCCACGCCGAACAACGCCGGGTAGGTGGCCTTGCCCAGCGCACTATCGCGACCGCTCTCCTTGCCAAGCTCACCCGTCGTGCCCTTCAGATCCAGGATATCGTCCACGGCCTGGAAGGCCAGGCCGAGGTCCAGGCCGAATCGCCTCAGAGCCTCGAGCTGGGCACTCGGAGCCCCCGCCGCGATGCCCCCCATGACGGTGCACGCGGCGATCAGTCGTCCCGTCTTCCCGGAGTGAATCGCCACGAGCTCTTCCTCCGTCACCCCGCGCCCCTCGGCCCGCAGATCCAGCAGCTGTCCGCCCACCATTCCCGACGCCCCCGACGCCGATGTGAGGGTCTCGACCAGCTGATCGATCGCGCCGTTGCTCAAGCCCGAGAAGAGGACCGCTACGCACGATAGCCCGCACGGCCATCGGCATCAGGACCGCCCCGGTGAATACGGCCGCGGGCACGCCGAACTTCACGTGCACCGTGGGTCGCCCGCGCCTCAGCACGTCATCATCCATGCAGGGAAGATCGTCGTGGACCAGCGAATACGCGTGAACCAGCTCGACGCTGAGAGCGAGGTCCGCGATCGCCCGGCTCTCTCCGCCCGTCGCCCGGTACGAGGCCATCAACAAGAGCGGCCGGATCCGCTTGCCCGGGCTGAGCACGGCATAGCGCACGGACTCCGCGACCCGGGACTCGAGGTGGCTGACCTCCTCGCGCAGAAACGACTCGAGGGCCCGGTCGAAGTCCGGCCGCAAGCAGACATCGTGGCCAGCGGATCGTCCTTCGGGGTGATCCGTGCCCGCGTCCGAAGGCCTAGTCCGCTCCGGATCCACCGTCGGCCTCTCCCTCGGCATCCAGGGGTCGGGTCTCGACCGCTGTCCGTTGCCCCCTGGATCAACTCCTCGACCTTGCCATGCGCCGAATCCAGCAGATCGACCCGCCATCCTGAGCCGTTCGATTCCCCGCTCGAACAGAAGGAGCGCCTGGTCGAGATCCAGGTCATCCTGCTCCAGCGAGTCCGCGATCGTCTCCAGCTCAGCGAGCGCTCTCTCCAACGTCGGGTCGCCGTCGTTCATTCTGTCTTTGCCCTGCCCTCGAGGTTCCGGATATCCTCCGCCACGCATCGAATGCTGGCATCCACGACTCGCAGATCGAAACCTGGCACCGATCTCAAACATACTACCCCGACGAAGCACCGTGCCCTCATCGTCGAGCGGCACCGCATACCCGCGCCCGAGCGTCGCCAGGGGGCTCAGGGCATCGAGACGGGTCGAGACGAGAGACAGTTGCCTCGCTCTGGCGGCGAGGACTTCACGCATGGACGTCTACCAGTCTGCCCCGGCCGTCCTCGGCCCGATCCCGCCCCCTGCTCACCACATTCCGCAGCGCGGAGGTGATGGCGTCTCCTTCAGCCCCTGCAGCCGGGCCAGGAGCACGCCGATCTCCGGCACGACCGTCTCGGCGGCCGCGGAGGGGGTCGCCGCACGGTGGTCCGCCACCAGGTCCGCGATGCTCACGTCGATCTCGTGCCCGACGGCAGAAACCACGGGAATCGGACAGGCGGCGATCGCTCGGGCCACGACTTCCTCGTTGAATGCCCACAGATCCTCGACGGACCCTCCCCCGCGGGTCACGATCACCACGTCGCACGACCCGTCGCGCCCGACGCGCTCCAGGGCCTCGACGATCTCCGGTGCCGCCTCCCGTCCCTGCACCCGGCAATCCGAAACCACGATCTGGGTCCACGGGGCGCGCCGCCGAACCACCGCAATGATGTCACGCAGCGCGGCGCCCGATCGGGACGTAACCACCGCCACCCGTCGTGGGACCTCGGGGAGCGCTCGCTTGCGGCCCGGGTCCAACAGGCCCTCGGCCGCGAGAGCCGTCCGCAGCCTCTCGAAGGCGAGGCGCCACAAACCGTCGCCTCCCGCCTCCAGCGCCCGCACGACCAGTTGATACTTGCCGCCAGCCGGATACAGGGTGAGGCGGCCGAAGGCGCAGACCTCCATCCCGTCGTCGGGGTCGGTGGGCAGCCCACGCGCGTCGGAACGGAACATGACGCAGTCGACCTGGGCATCACTGGTCGCGAAGGGTGAAGTAGCAGTGGCCCGAGCCATGGCGTCGCCATCGCCCGATCTCACCCCTGACCCACAGGGGTTCGAACGACGACTCGAGCACCTGCCGGACGGCTTCGTTGACCTCCGAAACCGGCACGGCCGTGGCCGCCGTGCGGCCCGGTGCGACCCGCTCGACGTCCTCGATGGCGCGATATCCTCAGGCGAGTCCCGACAGCCGCCTCGCGGCAACCACGGTGTTCTTGAGGAGCATGGCGATCGTCATCGGTCCGACGCCGCCCGGAACCGGCGTGATCCAGGACGCCTTCTCGGCGATCTCCTCGTAACGCGACGTCTCCGACCAGCCGGTATCCACGCTCGCGGGTATCGTCATCCACCCGATTCACGCCGACGTCGATGACCACGGTGCCCTCCGACACCATGTCGCCGGTGACGGCGTCCGGCCGACCGACGGCCACGATCAGGAGATCGGCGAGACCGGGTGATCGCCCCGAGGTCCTGCGAGCGACTGTGGGCCATGGTCACCGTGGCGTTGGCCCAGGGCGCCTTCTGCGAGAGAATCGCGGCCATGGGGCGGCCCACGATATTGGATCGTCCGACGATCACGGCGTGCTTCCCGGCGGGATCGTACCCGATGTGCTTCAGCATCTCCTGGACGCCGGCGGGCGTGCACGGGCGGAAGGCATTCGGGTCGCCGCTGGCCAGGCGCCCCACGTTCACCGGGATGGAAGCCGTCGGCGTCCTTCTCGGGCCGGATTCGCTCCATGACCGTCTTCTCATCCACGTGATCCGGCAGCGGCAACTGGACGAGAATACCGTGGATCGACGGGATCGTCATTCCACGCGTCGAGGATCGCCAGGATCTCCTCCTGCGAGGTATCCGCGGGGAGGCGCTGATCGACATGCCTCGATGCCGACCTCGGCGCATTTCTTCTCCTTCATCCCGACGTACACCTTCGACGCCGGGTTCTCGCCCACCAGCATGACGGCGAGGCAGGGCTCGACGCCGGCGGCCTTGCAGCTCCTCGACGTCCTGCGCGACCTCGTCCCGCACGGCCTGCGAAATCTCCTTGCCATCTATGATCTGAGCGGACATCGTAATCCTCCTCGAATCTATTCCGAGCCGGGCCGGTTCAGTCCGCCCGATCAGCGGGCGAAATTGACCGCCCGGGTCTCACGGACCACCACGACCTTGATCTGCCCCGGATACTGCAGCTCGTCCTCGATCCGGCTCGCGGTCTTCTCGCTGAGCGCCGCCATTTCCTCGTCCGTGACCTTCTCCGGCATCACCATGATCCGGATCTCGCGCCCGGCCTGGATCGCGTACACCTTCGACACGCCGGTGTACGATCGGGCGATCTCCTCGAGCTTCTCGAGACGCTTCACGTAGTGCTCGAACGACTCGCGTCGGGCTCCGGGTCGGGCGCCCGAGATCGCGTCGGCCGCCGTCACCAGGAAGGTCTCGGGATAGCGCGCCGGCTCCTCCCCGTGGTGCGCCTTGATCGCATTCAGCACCTGGTCCGACTCGTCGTCCCGCTTGCACAGCTCGTAGCCGATCTCGACGTGGCTGCCCTCCTGCATGTGGGTCAGCCCCTTGCCGATGTCGTGCAGCAGCGCCATGCGCTTGCTCATCTCGACGTCCAGGCCCAGCTCCGCGGCCATGTTGGCGGCCAGCAGCGCGACCTCGCGTGCGTGCATCAGCTGGTTCTGCCCGTAGCTGGTGCGGAACTTCAGATTGCCCAGTACGTCGATCAGTGAGTCCGGCAGGTCGTGAATTCCGAGTTCGTAGAGCACTTCCTCGGCCGCCTCGAGCATCTCGCCCTTCACGTCCTCCCCCGCCTTCTCGACCACCTCCTCGATCCGGCCCGGGTGAATCCGGCCGTCCGCCACGAGGCGCTCCATCGCGATGCGCGCCACTTCGCGTCGGATCGGATCGAAGCTGGAGAGGATCACGGCTTCCGGCGTGTCGTCCACCACGACGTCCACACCGGTGGCTGCTCGAAGGAGCGGATGTTCCGGCCCTCGCGGCCGATGATCCGACCCTTCATGTCGTCGCTCGGGAGAGGAACCACGGACACGGTGATCTCGGACGAGTGGTCCACCGCCATCCGCTGGATCGACATCGCGATGATCTTCTGCGCCTCGCGCTCCGCCTCGCGACGGGCCCGCTCGCTGATGTCGCGGACCGTCCGCGAGGCCTCTGCCTTCGCCTCGTCCTCGATTCGCGAGATCAGCTCGGCACGTGCTTCCTTCGCCGTCAGGCCGGCGATCTTCTCGAGCCTGCCGGTCAGCTGCGCCCGCTCGGACTTCGAGCTGCTCCTGCGCCGCCTTCAGCTCTTCTCGACGCTGACCGGCCTCCTCCTCGCGCTGCGCGACACGCTCCTGCCGCTGGTCCAGCACGTCCAGCTTGCGTTCGAGACCCTCTTCCCTCTCGCTCAGGCGCTTCTCGGTCTTCTCCAGCTCCGCGCGCCTCTGCTCGGCCTCCTCCAGCAGCTCCTGCTTGAGCCGGTAGCCCTCTTCTCTTCCCTGGAGCTCGGCGGCGCGCCGGAGATTGTCCGCCTCGGTGCGCGGCCGCCTCCAGTATCCCGGCCGCCTCGTCTTCCGCGGTGCGCCTGGCGGCCCGGACCCTCCGGACCTCGAGCGCCCGACCGCCGAAGACGCCGACGACCAGAGCGGCAGCCGCGGCGAGAATGGTGATCAGGTTCTCCATCGCTGACTCCATCTATCTGCAAGGAAGGGATCCGCGCCCCCAGCTGCCTGCCGCCGGAGTGCCCGTCCCATACGCATGTCACGTTCACCAACCCGCAAAGAAAAAGGCCGGCGGCCTCTCCGAGGCCCCGCCGGCCCGATGCACGGTATTTCGGGCGCGATCACGTCGCGCGAACCGTGCGATCTATACGTCCACCTGACCGTTAGCGATAGCCAGCGTCCGCCTCGTTGTCGCTTCCAAGTTGTCCGATCAATCGTCCGTTGGCAAGCCGCCGGCGTCGCCATTCACGACCGATCCGACGCGCTCCCTGAGCGCCGTCACCCGCTCCAGCACGCCGCCCGACGGCTCGGCCAGCTCCCTGCGAGTACGGAACAACTCGTCCGTTATCTGCAGGGCCGCGAGCACGGCGGCCCGGTGCGGCTCCGCCACCTGGCCGCGAACGTGCGCCTGCTGCACCGCATCGTCCACGTAACGGGCACATTCCAGCGTGTACTCCTGGGGAGCGTCCGTGCGAATCGCGTATTCTTCCCCGAAGATCGTGACCCGGACCGTGGCCTTCTCGGCTCCATCGCTCATCGTGTCACTCCTCAGCCCGCGGACTCATCTTCCATCACGATCAGTCGCCCCCGGATGCGCTTCGCCCGGGTGCGCGCTTCCCTGAGCACTTCCTTCAAGCGGAAGTTCTCCTCGGTGAGCTCCTGCAGCCGGCTTCCCAGAGAGGCCGGATCCGAGACGTCGACCCCCGAACGCTGGAGCAGTCCCGTCAGGCGTGCGTGCTCACCTTCGGCGAGCGAGGCACGGCCCCTGTACTCTTCCAGCTCGCGAACGAGTCGATCGACGCCCTCTTCGAGGACGCCGAGTTCCCGCTCGATCGCAGCGGGATCACGAGGAGCGGATTCTGGCATTGAATCGTTCCTCCAGATTAGCGGTAATCGAGCCCAATCCCTCCTCCACCTCCGCATCCCGGAGTGTCCGGTCCGGCGCCCGGAACACGAGGCGCCAGGCCAGGCTGCGCTGTCCCGCACCCGACCTTGTCGCCCTCGTAGACGTCGAACAGGACCAGCGACTCCAGCGTGTCCGGACCCGCGGATCGGATCGCATCCGCCACGCTCGCGGCGGGCACCGTCCGATCCAGCACGAGTGCCAGGTCCCGGGTCACCGCCGGGAAACGTCGGGAGGTCACGGTAGGAGCGCCGATCCTCGAGCTGCACGGAGTCGAGCCTGAACTCCGCGGCGTAAACCGAAGCAGCCCAAACCGGCGCGTCCACGGCATCAGTCGCGAACGCGACCCGCGACGCCGACGGGACGTCCGTTCCGCAAGATGCAGAATGATTCGTCTCCGAGCCACCAGCCCAACCCGAACGGGAGTCCATCGCCGACGTCGTCCGGCCTGCCCGGAGGATCTCGCCGAGGCCCAGCTCGGCCCGACAGGTCCTCCAGCCACCCCTTCAGGTCCGCAATCGTCGAGATCGCCCTCCGAGCCCGCTCCAGTGAGGCGGCTGACGAAGACCGGTCATCGCGAAGGCGACCCGGATCTCCTCGACGACCGGAACGTCTGCCCCGGCTGATCCTCTTGCCCGCTCTGGCGGCCGACCGGAACACGCTGCCGATCTCGTAGAGCCGGACGTCGCGGTGACCCCTGGACCAGTTGTGCTCCACTCGACCCAGCAGAATCGGGACGAGGTCCGTGCGCAGAAAGGACTCGGCCTCGGAGAGCGGCTTGAGGAGACGAGCCGGCCGGCCCGACGTCCGGCCCTCCGGTGCTAGACTGGAGCTGCGGGCCTCGAGGCAACCCGAACGACGTCAGCGCCCGCCGAGCTCGATCGGCGCGCTGCCAAACCGGACTGTCTGGAACCGCGCTCGGCCTGAATGACCGGGCCTCATGCGGAAACGACTCGTAGCCGTACCGCCGAGCTACTTCTTCCAGCAGATCGACTTCCGTACGCACGTCCGTTCGCCAGCCTGGAACGGTCACGTCCAGGGCCCCGTCGTCGCCGGAGGCTGTACCCTCGGAAAGGCCGAAGCCGAGGGGCTCCAACAGCCCGCGATCTGCTCTCCCGAAAGCAGGAGGCCGAGGACCGCCCGTACCCGCGAAGGTCGAAGACGCACGCGCGTCGGAAGCGGCGGGGTCCGACCGACGCGAATCGCCACGTCATCGGCTGAGCCGCCTGCCGTCGCCAGGATCAACTCGACGCACGCCGAATCGCATCTTCCATTCCCGACTCGTCGATTCCCCGCTCGAATCGGTACGACGCGTCCGTCGCAAGACCTGTGGCCCGAGCCGTGTGCCGCGTGTGGCGCGGGTCGAAAGCGGCACACTCGATGAGCAGATCCGTCGTGACGTCGGACACCTCCGAATCGGCGCCACCCATGACGCCGGCCAGAGCCACCGGGCGCTCCGCGTCCGCGATCACGCTGACCTCCCGGCCGAGCTCGTGCTCAGCGCCGTCCAGCGTCGTGTGCGGCTCGTTCCGCGCAGCGCGCACGCGGATCTCCGGGCCGGCGAGGCGGGCCAGGTCAAACGCGTGCAGCGGCTGATTCAACTCGAGAAGCACGTAGTTCGTGGAATCGACGACGTTGTTGATCGGCCGGGCCCCGGCGGCGCGAAGCCGGGCCTGAAGCCATTCGGGCGACGGCCCTACCGTCACCCCGCGCACGATGGCCGCCAGATAGCGGAAGCAGCGGTCGCCTTCCTCGATCGTGACGCGCACGCCTCCCGCGGAAGCAGACTGCTCACCGGACTCCCAGCGCGGCGACCAGTCAGGTCCTCCGAACGGAGGCAGGACGACATCGGCGACGCCGCCAGGCGCGAGTTCCCGCGCTACCCCCGCGTGGCATGCCAGGTCGATTCGGTTCGGCGTGAGGTCGACCTCCAGCCGCGCGTCCGGCAGTCCGAGGGCCGTTGCGAACGACTGGCCCGGTTCGTGGTCATCGGCAAGACGCATGATGCCGGAGGCATCTCGACCGAGACCGAGCTCCTTCTCGGAGCACAACATCCCATTGCTTTCCTGCCCCCGGATCTTGCGACGCTCGATCTTGAAGCCGCCGGGCAGCGTGCCTCCCGCCGGGATAAACGGGTACAGCGCGTTTTCCACCACGTTGGGAGCTCCGCACACCACGTCGAGAAGGTCGCCCCTCCCCGTGTCCACCCGACACAGCAACAGCCGATCCGCGTTCGGGTGCTTGCCCACTTCGACGACGCGGGCCACGACCACGTCGTCGAACTCCTCGCCCACCGGCACCGTCCGATCCACCGGAACGGCGCGCGCGCTGAGCGCGGCGGCCAGGTCGTCGGCCGAGCCCTCGATCGAAGGCGCCAGAGCACGAAGCCAGTTGACGCTGATGTCCATCAGGCGAACTGCTCGAGGAAGCCGACGTCGGCCTCGTACAGGAGTCGTATGTCGGGGATTCGGTACCGGAGCATGGCGATCCGGGCCGGTCCCATTCCGAACGCGTAGCCGGTGTACCGCTCCGGGTCGTAACCCACCGCCTCGAAGACCGCCGGATTCACCATTCCGCTTCCCATGATCTCGATCCAGCCGGTACGCTTGCAGGCCGCGCAACCCGAGCCCTCGCAGATGATGCAACTCACGTCCACCTCGGCCGAAGGCTCCGTGAACGGGAAGTACGATGGCCGAAAACGGGTTCGCGTCGAGGGTCCGAAGAACCGGTGGACGAAGTAGTCGATCGCGGCACGGAACTCGATGAAGTCGATGCCCTCGTCCACAGCCAGGCCCTCGACCTGCTCGAACGCGGGCGCGTGCGAAGCATCGTACGGATCGCGCCGGAAGACCATCCCGGGCGCCAGGATCCGGACCGGCGGCTCGTGCTCCATCATCACACGCGCCTGTACCGGCGACGTGTGCGTCCTGAGAAGCAGGCCCTCGTCCAGGTAGAACGTGTCGTGCATGTCCGCCGCCGGGTGGTCGAGCGGAATGTTCAGAGCCGTGAAGTTGTGCCAGTCGGTCTCGACCTCGGGTCCGGCCGCGCGAGTGAACCCGAGTTCCTTGAAGATCTCGCAGATCTCGTCGATCACCACCGTGACCGGGTGGACACCGCCGCGCCATTGACGACGACCCGGCAACGTCAGATCCGGCCCCCCGGCTGCTTCCGGCGCGAGCAGCGACGCCAGTTGATCCACCCGCAACTCGAGCGTCGTTTCCAGCGTCTTCTTGACCTGGTTCGCCGTCTTGCCGGCTTCCGGGCGCTCCTCGGCCGGGACGTTCCTCAGGCCGGACAGGGCGCGGGACAGAAGTCCATTGCGCCCCAGAAACCGGACCCGAGCCTTCTCCAGCGACTCAGCGTCCTCGGCCTCCTGGATCGCCTCGAGAGCCTCGACCCGGATGGATTCGAGGGTCTCCCTGAGGTTTCCCTGCTCTTCCTTCGAACTCAATGCGAGTGCTCTTTCGCAAGTTTCGCCAGCTCAGCGAAGGCCTCCGGCTCTCGAATCGCGAGATCGGCCAGCGCTTTCCGGTTCAGATCCACTCCAGCGTTCTTGAGACCCGGAGATGAACCGGGAATACGACAGATCGTGCTCGCGGCTCGCGGCGTTGATCCTGGCGATCCACAGCCGGCGGAAGTCCCGCTTGCGACGACGACGGTCGCGGTACGAGTAGGCCCACCCGCGCTCGACGGCGTTCTTCGCCGTGCGATACAGCTTCGAACGAGCGCCGAACTGGCCGCGGGCCTGCTTGAGTACCTTCTTCTTGCGCTTATTTCGAGCGACGCTCGAGGTCACACGCGCCATATCGATATCCTCTTCTTTCTATATTCCATTGCTTCAAAGCCACATCCGGACTGCCCGTCCGTGCAGCGTCCCTGCTGGCTCAGCCTCCGAGCAACCGGCGTACCCGGCTCTCGTCGGCCTTCGAGACGAGCGTCTTCTTGCGGAGATTTCGCTTCCGCTTCGGACTCTTCTTCGTCAGGATGTGGCTGTGAAAAGCCTTGTTACGACGAAACTTCCCGGATCCGGTCTTCCGAAACCGCTTGGCGGCAGACCGGTTGGTCTTCTGCTTTGGCATCTGGCTCTACCCTTTCTGACTATCCTTGGGACCGATGAGCATCGTCATGGTCCGGCCTTCCTTGCGTATGTCCGACTCGACGTTGCCGAGCTCCTCGAGCTCGCCTTTGACCCGCTCAAGGACTCGAACGCCCAGCTCGGGGTGAGTCATTTCCCTGCCCCGGAAGCGAAGCGTGAACTTCACCTTGTCTCCATCATCCAGGAAACGCCTCGCGTGTCGGAGCTTGAAGCCGAAATCGTGATCCTCGATCTTCGGCCGCATCTTGATTTCCTTCACGTGGATGATGTGCTGCTTCTTCTTCGCCTCTTGCGCCTTCTTCGCCTGTTCGTACTTGAACTTCCCGTAATCCATGATCTTGCATACGGGAGGGCGCGAGTTGGGTGCGACTTCCACCAGGTCCAGGCCCTGCTCCGCTGCCATCGCGCGGGCCTCGTCCGTGGCTGATGATACCCAGTTGCTCTCCGTCCCCGTCGATCAGGCGGATCGGACTGATGCGAATTCTGTCGTTTACGCGCAGCTCGTCTTGGCTCACTTCACCTCTTCCAGGGCCGTGGTGCATCCGTTGCCGATCCGCCGGGCCCGAGGCAGATCGACAACCACGAAAAATGCCCGTTCGACATGAGCCGAGCGGGCATACACGACACGGCAGCGACCCAGCGAGGATCGCGCCGTCGTGTCTTACCCGGCGGCTGTGACCGCGCCCTCGGGCTGCGGTTCGCCGAAAGGTGGGAGCAATCGCTCCACTTTCCGTGTTTTCAAGGGTGGCCAAGGTATGACCGGACCCCAGAAGTGTCAACGAGAGGAGGGGTTGGCGACCCGGGAGGGCGTTGCCTCCGGTGGTCCGTGCGGTCCTCAGCCGGCCGAACTCATCGAACAGGGGAGCCGAGATCGAACCGAGCAGACCGACCGACGTGCGGTCCCCAATTTAACCCGGCATGTAACTTTTCGTCGTCCGGCGGCAAATAGAATATGAGGCCGGACGAGGACGCTTGCCCGACAGGGCGGGCCCTGGCTGGTTTCGCTCACGCTTGAATCTGATCCGGAGGCCGGTGCGGGGCGCAGCGAGCCGATAGGCTCGAACCGGTCTCCGGTCAGGTTTACCGCCCGACCAACGTTCCCCGTCGACTCAATTACGAGCCTTTCTTCAACGACGACTACAAGTACACCTGAAGACGAGCTGGAAGTGCGCTTCGTGGTTCGGGCGCGGACCGACGACCCGAGGGTTCCGACACACCAGGGAAGACTATGGCTGCGTCCATCTCCCGGCGAGCCGTATCCAGTCTCTCGGGCGTGCCGACGTCCATCCAGCGGTCCCCGGTAACGTCGAGGGGCAGGATGCGGGCGCCCGCGGCGGCGAGCCTCAGGTACGAGCGCACGATGGGAAAGGCCCCCTCTTCCGTGAGTTGCCAGAGGATGTCGGGCGACAGCGCGTGAATGCCCGTGAAGCCGGCGCGCCACTGCCCGCGGACGCGGCCCTGCGCCCACTCCTCGATGCCCGTGCGCATATCGATCCGTCCCGCACAGCCCGGATTCGTCGAACACCAGGTGACGACTGGCAGGCCTGCGGTTCACGGCCAGCGTGGCGAGCGCACCGAGGCCTCGTGCTCCCGGGCCAACCGGCCAGGTCGATCGTCGACAGCACGTCCACGTTGTGCAGCAGAATCGTCCGGTCGCCGCGGAACAAGCTCCTGGCCTGCTTCAGACCGCCACCAGTCTCGAGCGGCCCTTCCGGCTCGATCGACCGCAAGATCTCCGTCCCGGGCCCGACGCGCCCGTGCCGCGCACCCGCGCGTGCTCGCAGGAAGTCCGAGACCATCGGCATGATGGTGCAGGTTGACGACGATCCGGTCACAGCCCGCGTCCACGAGCCGGCCCATCGTCCTCTCGAGCAGCGTCACTCCGCCGATCTCGACGAGCGCCTTTGGGGTGCCCTTCGTGAGAGGGAGAAGGCGCGTGCCGAGGCCGGCGGCGAGGATCATTCCATCCACGGATCGCTCACCGTCCCGCGGCGCCTCGCGTCCCGGCCAGTACGGCTCCTCCCGATGGTGCACCCTCACCCGCACGTCCGGGAAGACACCGCTGACGTGCCTGGCCAGTCGTCTCAGCGAAATACACGGAACGGTGCTGACCTCCCGTGCACCCGAAAGAGACCGTGAGGCTCTCGAAGCCCCGGCGCACGTACTCCGAGACGTGCGCCTCGGACAGATCTCGAACGTTCGCCCAGAACGCTTCGCTGGAAGGGTTCTTTTCAATGAACTCGACGACGCCGGAGTCGAGTCCGGTCAGCGCCCTGTATTCCGGCTCCCGGCCCGGGTTCGGCACCGATCGGCAGTCGAACACGAAGCCGCCCCCGTGACCGTCGACCGGATCGGGGTATCCGCGCCGATAGCTGAAGCTGAACAGATGCAGCGTGAGTCCGGTGTGACTGGGCACCGCGTCCGGCGCCGACCACGAGGCGGCGATGTGGCCGAACACGCGCTCCAGTTCGGGCACGCGAACCGGCAGCCCCTCGTCGAGCAGGGTCCGAAGGTTGCGGGCTGCGAAGGGCACGCTGCGCAGGAATCGGGGCTTCCTCTCGAAGAAGCCCCGGTAGCCGTAGGCACCCAGTGCCTGCATGATGCGGACGAGCACGTACCCCCGGTACAGGAGGCGGAACCGGTCCCGGTCGACCGGCGTCTCCTCCTCCAGGGCTTCGAGGTAGTGTCTCGAGAAGGCTCGAGCGCAGTTCCGGGGGCAGATCCGCCTTCGCATCGTACAGCAGGGAGGCGATGTCATACGGCAGGGCCCCTCGCCTGCCGCCCTGGTAGTCGATGAAGCGGGGCGATCCATCCTGCAGCATGACGTTCCGGGACTGAAAATCCCGGTACAGAAAGTGCTCGCGCTCCGCCGCCAGCAGGAACTCGATCAGCGCCTCGAAGTCGTGCTCCAGTCGGGCCTCGCTGAACGGGACGTGGGCCAGCTTGAGGAAGTGGTACTTGAAGTAGTTCAGGTCCCACAGGATCGACTGGCGGTCGAACGCATCCCGGGGATAGGCGACGGAGTAGTCCACCACCCGACCGCCCCGGACCTGGAACCGTGGCAGCCAGCGGACCACGTCGCGGTATACGGACACCATCGCGTCGGGAAAGGCGCCGCCAGCCTCTGCCCGGGACTCGTCCAGGGCATCGAAGAGCGTCGTGTCTCCCAGGTCTTCGAGGAGGTAGACACCGCCCTCTTCATCGTCCGCGATGATCTCCGGAACCGGAAGGTCGATGCTGCGGAAGGCTCGCGTAAAAGACAGGAATGCCCGATTCTCTTCGTGGTCCGGCCCCATCACGCCGATGACCGATTCGTTCCCGGAGCCCAGCAGTCTCCGATAGGCGCGATTGGACCCGTCCCCGGCCAGCGCGAGCACCGCTGACGGGGCCTGTCCGAAGCGCTCCCGGTACAATCCGATCAGGCGTTCCTGCATGATGGAAGGAGAAGCTATGGCCGGCGGGATCCGGCGCAACAGCCGTGACAGCGAGACGGAGGCCATCCGGGCGATCCTGCTCTCCATGCAGGACGAGGACCTTCGGGTGCGCGATGAGCTCCGGCCGAGGCGGTGCAGCGGCAGCGGACCTGGCTCCGCTGGCGGAGCACGTGGACCGATGCAGGAGCGAAGCGACAGCCGAGGGCTACCGGCCACCGGCGCACCCTCGATCCAAGGACAGGGACTACCAGATCTGGCTGCGGCGAATCGGCTGGCGATAGGTTCACGGTCCCCCTCTCCAGGGCCGGGGGGGCGGAGCGTCGGGAGCATCTCACGGACCACGCACTACGAGGACGGCATGGGAAAGATCAGGCAGTACGACGGAGACGGGATCAGGGTCACCTACGATGCCGATCGGTGCATCCACGCCGCCGAGTGCGTTCACGGACTCCCGGAGGTGTTCGACCCGAACCGGAAGCCGTGGATCGAAACAGGGGCGGCCTCGGCGGACGACCTCGCGGCCGTGATTCGCCGATGCCCGACCGGAGCCCTGGCCTATGAGCGACTCGACGGCGGGCCCGAGGAAGGGCCGACCTCGACGAACGAGTTGCGGATCGTCCGGGACGGTCCTGTCTACGCCACGGGGGAGCTGGTCCTCCTCGAATGCGGAGCACAGGGAGATCGGACGTGAGAGCCGGGTCGCCCTCTGCCGTTGCGGCGCCTCGGAGAACAAGCCGTACTGCGACGGACGGCATGCGGAAGCCGGCTTCAAGGACCCCGGGGTTATCGAAAATCCGACCGTCCGTCCTCCGGGCGACGACGACCCGTCCGACCTCACCGTCAGGCTGCGGCCGGACGGCCCGCTGGTGCTGGAGGGACGTTTCACGGTCATGGCCACGGACGGGGAATCCGTGGAGGGGTCGTCGGGAGCCCTGTGCCGCTGCGGCGCTTCGAAGAACAAGCCCTTCTGCGACGGCACCCACCGGGAGATCGATTTCGAGGCGAAGGACCCGTCGGCGGGTTGAGGCTGAGTTGCAGGCGAGGAAGTAGTCAGCCGGCTTCGCCCGCTTCTCCGGGAACGGGGAACCAGCGGAGATGCTCGAAATCTCCCGTGACGTCGTCGGTGCAGCGGCCCCGGGTCGCCAGGGTCGCTCCGCCGTCCGAGACGATTCGCTCCGCCTCTTCCAGGTAGGACGCCAGGTCACCCTCGCCCGCCGAATACCGGTGGCGCGGGCACTCGATTCCGTTCGGCGTGAAGCGGACATCCCACAGGCTCATTGGCGGCTCGCCGCGTCCACGCACGTGCGTCCACAAGCCGGTGTGCGGATCGAAGTCATACTGGTCCAGCAGGCGCCAACCGTGCTCCGCGACGAAGTGCACGGCGTCGAGGATGAACTGGAAGACGGTCTCGGAGATGAAGTAGTTGAAATTGACCCGCACCCACCCGGGCTTGATGCCCTCGCACCCCCGGCTGATCTCGCGCTCGAATTCACGCGACTTCTCGACGTCGATTCCGAGGAGGCGGTGCCCGTATGGCCCGGCGCATGAGCATCCGCCGCGCGACTGGATTCCGAACAGGTCGTTCAGCAGCGCCACCACGTAGTTGTGGTGCAGGTACCGGTCGCCGCTTCGCAGAACGAACGACACGATGGACAGGCGCTCGTGGGTCCTGTCACCCAGGATCTCGATGTTCGGGTCGCTTCCCCACGACTCGATGGCCCGCGTCGATGAACGCTTCTTCCCGCTCCCGGATCACCTCCCAGCCCACCGCTTCCTTGAGCGCGAAGACGAGTCCGGCCCTGATCGACCCGACGATCTGCGGCGTGCCACCCTCCTCGCGCTTCTCCGGGTCCTCGAAATACCTGTGATCGTCAGGGTTCACGTACCAGACGGTCCCGCCTCCGGGGACGTCGGGGACCCGGTTCGTGAACAACTCCCGGCGTGCGACGAGGAGGCCCGGAGTATCCGGCCCGCCGATCATCTTGTGAGGCGAGATGAAGATGGCGTCCTTGTAGTCCAGGCGATCGTCCTCCGCGTCCCCATCCGGCCCCATTCGGATGCCCACGTACGGCGCCGCGGCCGCGAAGTCCCAGAACGCGAGCGCGCCATGCCGGTGCAGAAGCACCGAGACGTCTCGAACCGGCGACGTGATCCCGGTCACGTTCGACGCCGCCGAGAACGATCCGATCTTCAGCGGCCGCTCCGCGTACTCCACCAGCCGCGCCTCCAGCTCCGCGAGATCGATCCCTCCATGCAGGTCTTCGTGGATGGTCACCACGTCCGCGATCGACTCCCTCCACGGCAGTTCGTTGGAGTGGTGCTCGTACGGTCCGATGAACACGACCGGGCGTTCACCCGGCGGGAATCTGCTCGGGAGAGTTCGTATCGATCGTCGAGATCCGCCGGAATGCGAAGGTTCAGCACCCCGATGAGCCGGTCGATCGCCCCCGTCGTACCGGTTCCGCAGAAGATCACGGCGTGCTCGTCGGTCGCCTTCACGCAGCGCGCGATGATCCGACGCGCGTCCTCCCGGAACCGCGTCGTCTGCAGGCCCGTGCCCGAACTCTCGGTGTGCGTGTTGGCGTACAGCGGCAGGACCGCCTCGCGAATGAAATCCTCGATGATCGAAACGGAACGTCCGGAGGCCGTGTAGTCGGCGTAGGTGACCCGCCGGGATCCGAACGGGCCCGGCACCGCCTCGTTGCTCCCGATGACGGAAGCCCGGATCAGGTCGATCAGATCGCGGCCGTCTTCCGGCCCGAAGTCGATCACGCCCCCACCCACTCGGCCGGATCGTCCGCGGCGCCGACCACCACGACCTCCGCCGGTTTCGAGCCGAGCAGCACCGCGATCCAGCGCGTTTCGTCGTTGGCCTCGAGCACGATCTTCAGGATCATCGTGAGGGGCACGGAGAGCAGCATTCCGACCGGACCGAGCACCCAGCCCCAGAAGATCAGGGACAGGAAGACGACGAGCGTCGAGAGGCCCATGCCCTCACCCATCACCCTCGGCTCGATGAAGTTCCCGATCGCGGTGTTGATCACCAGGTAACCGATGGCGGTCAGCGTGCCGTCTCCCGGTCCGAGCTGGAGAAACGCCAGCATCACCGCCGGAATCGCCGCGATGAACGACCCGATGCTCGGGATGTAGTTCAGCAGGAATGCCAACAGACCCCAGAGCAGCGCGTAGTCGACACCGATGATCCCGAGCCAGACGGCGACCAGCACCCCGGTCGCGAGACTGATCAGCGTCTTGAGGGCCAGGTACCTGCGGACGTTGTCGTTGATCTCGGCGATCGGCAGAAGGCTGCGGTCCGCATTGGGAAACGCCGACCGGACCTTCGCCGAGAAGCCCGAAATCTCCAGCAGGATGAACACCGTAATGATCAGGATCAGGGCGATCTTCCCCAGGACGTCTCCCACGCCCGTGAATATCCGGCCCACGATGCGCAGGATCTCTCCGGGGTCGAAGGAGTCCGCCAACAGCTGGCCCGACACTTCGAATCCGTGGCCGGAAAGCCAGGCCACCAGTTCAGCCACCTCCCGCTCCAGCCGAACCTGGTAGCCCGGCACCGATCGGGTGAAATCGATCAGGGAGGTACCAATGAGGGTACCCGTCATGGTCCCGATTCCGAGCAGCATCAGGACGATCAGCAGAACCGACAGCCACGTCGGCAACCCCTTTCGCTGGAGCCAGTGCAGCGGAGTCGCGCAGATCACGGCCAGCATGACGGCCAGGAGAAAGGGCACGAGGATGGGCTCGGCCGTGCGCACCCCGGCCACCAGGACGACGAACGCCGCCCCGTAAAGGAGAAACAGCGAGCCTTCGAGAGTTTCAGCCCGTTCGTCATTCTGATCCCATGCCGCCGTTGCAGTCCGCGCGGAACCTGTTGCGTCCGCCAATCGAACCGTAAGGTAACGTGCGACACGGTGCTACCGTCAACGGGGATTCGAAAGCCAGGAGCCGCCGCGCGTGACAACGCTTCAGACCGCATGGCCGTACATCGCGGGGACGCTGGCTTTCCTGCTCTCGTTGATCGTCTCTGCGCACATTCTCCTCCAGAAGAGGGAAGTCCGGGCCGCCATCGGCTGGATCGGGCTCGTGTGGCTCGCCCCCGTCGTCGGATCGGTTCTCTACTTCGTATTCGGCATCAATCGCATCAAGCGACGGGGATCGGAGATCCACGCCAGCATGGACCGGATCCCCACTCGCTTCCACCGACCTGGCGCCCCCAGATGCCGACCGCGCCGATCGACGAGGCGCTGCAACCCCTGGCCAAGTCCGTGAACCGGGTCACGCGCAACGAACTCATGGCCGGGAACAGGATCGAGCCGTTGCGGAACGGAGACGAGGCCTATCCGGCCATGCTCGACGCGATTCGAGCGGCGCAGACGTCGGTGGCGCTCGCCACGTACATCTTCGACATGGACCGTGCTGGCGCCGAGTTCGTAGAGGCGCTCAGCGCGGCCGTCCAGCGGGGAGTAGCAGGTCCGTGTGCTCATCGATGGCGTCGGCGCCGCGTACAGCAAACCGCGAGCTCCGGCGATACTGCGCGAGCGAGGGGTACGTGTCGCCCAGTTCGGCGGCGGCATGGTCCCGTGGCGCATGCCCTACGTCAACCTGCGGAACCACCGCAAGATACTGGTCGTGGACGGCTCCGTTGGCTTCACGGGTGGAATGAACATCCGGGAGGGCTCGTACCTGCGAGCTCGACACGGCCTACCCGACGCGGGACCTGCAATTCCGGCTCGAGGGCCCGTGGTCGCACATCTCGTGAACACGTTCGCGCAGGACTGGACGCACACGACCGGCGAGCACCTGGACGGAGACGTCTGGTGCCCGCCGATCGCTCCCGTAGGATCATCCACCGCACGCGGCGTGAGCGACGGTCCCGACGACGACTTCGAGAAGCTGGCCTGGACGATCCTGGCCGGCCTCAGGGCGGCGAACCGGCACGTTCGCATCGTGACTCCGTACTTTCTGCCCGACCAGGCAATGCTAACGGCTCTGAAGCTGGTCACTCTCGCGGGCGTGCGGCTGGACATCGTGCTGCCGGAAACGAGCAACCTGCGAATCGTCGGGTGGGCGATGCGCGCCCAACTGGCCCAGGTCATGGATTACGGTGCGCGAATATGGCTCAGTCCACCACCATTCGATCACACGAAGCTCATGCTGGTGGACGAAGGGTGGGCGCTGTTCGGGTCGGGGAACTGGGATCCGCGGAGCCTGCGCCTGAACTTCGAGTTCAACGTGGAGTGCTACGACCCCGCGCTCGTCTCGGCGCTGGACGATCTCGTGACGGAGAAGATCCAGGATTCCCGCCCGCTCTCGCGGGACGAACTCGACGGCCGGAGCCTACCGGTCAAGCTTCGTGACGGCGCAGCCTGGCTGTTCTCCCCCTACCTGTAACCAAGGCGCTGTCGAATGCTGGTCCACGGACGGGAGACAAGGTCGATCAGGCTCGCGGACGACGGAGACGTCCCGCCCGTTCCCGAGGTCATCGACCAGACGAGACTCCCCCACGAGTTCCGCTTCGTCCGACTGGAGACGCTCGTCGGACGCCGAGCGGGCCATACGCGAGATGTGGGTACGGGGAGCGCCCCTGATCGGTGTGACTGCGGCGTTCGGGTTGGCCCTGGCGGCGCGCTTCGACCCGTCAGACGGACCCCTCGAAGCGGCGGCCCGACGGCTGTCGGCCGCGCGCCCGACCGCGATCGACCTTCCCTGGGCCCTGCAGAACATGGTCGACGCTCTCCGGCCGCTCCCTCCTGAGAGCCGCGCAGCGGCAGCCTTCGCTCACGCGGCGGCGCTGGCCGAGGCTAGCGTCGAGACGTGCCGCTCGATCGGCCGCGAAGGAGAGGCCATCCTCACCGCCCTGGCTTCAGCCGGCGGCGGATCCAGGGCACTACAGATCCTGACGCACTGCAATGCCGGGTGGCTGGCGACCGTGGATTGGGGCACCGCCCTGGCGCCCGTGTATCGGGCTCACCGTTCGGGCCTGCCCGTTCACGTATGGGTCAGCGAGACGCGGCCGAGGAACCAGGGCTCGAGCATCACCGCGTGGGAGCTCGCCGCGGAGGGAGTTCCGCACACCGTCGTTCCCGACAACGCATCGGGACATCTTCTGCAGACCGGGAGGGTGGACGTCGTCGTTGTCGGTACGGACCGCACGACGGCAAGCGGTGACGTGTGCAACAAGATCGGCACGTACCTGAAGGCCGTGTCCGCCCGGGACTGCGGCGTACCGTTCTACGCCGCCGTGCCCTCGTTCGTCCATCGACTGGACCCTGGGCGAGGGCGAGGCGAGGAAGATCCCTATCGAAGAGCGCGACGGATCCGAGGTCTCCGAAGTGCGCGGACTTGGACCCGATGGTCGAATCATATCCGTGCGCATCACGCCCGCGGGAAGCTCGGTCGCGAACTTCGGCTTTGATGTCACTCCGGCCCGGCTGGTCACCGGACTCATCACGGAGCGTGGCGTTTGCGCCGCCAGTCGAGACGGACTCGCGTCGCTCTTTCCCGACGAGGCCACTGGAGAGGACGCGCGAGAATGAGAGTACTCCAGATCGATGCTTTTACGGACGCGCCCTTCGCCGGCAATCCTGCCGCGGTGTGCCTGATGGACGGTCCTGCGGAGCCCTCCTGGATGCAGAACGTGGCTCGTGAGATGAATCTCTCCGAGACTGCGTTCCTCTATCCGCGGCAGCAGGCGTTTTCGCTTCGCTGGTTCACACCGGCCGTGGAGGTGGAATTGTGCGGCCATGCTACGCTGGCCAGCGCTCATGCCCTGTGGGAGGAAGGGCGGCTCGACTCCAGGGAGTCAGCCCTTTTCGACACTCTCAGCGGCCGCCTCGCAGCGACGCGCCGGGGTGATGCCATTGAGTTGGACTTCCCGGCCGAGTACGCCGAGGCGTGCGAGCCGCCCCCCGGCCTGCTGGAGTCGCTGGGCGGTGTCAGTCCCGTCGCGGTCGCCCGAAACCGGTTCGACATTCTGGTCGAGGTCGCGGACGAGGCTACGGTGCGATCGCTCCAGCCGGATTTCCAACTCATGAATTCCGTGGCCGTTAGAGGTGTCATGGTCACCGCACGGGCGGGCCATCAACTCGTGGCGAGTGGCGTCGACTTCGTCTCGCGCTTCTTCGCCCCCGCCGTGGGTGTGAACGAAGATCCGGTCACGGGCTCGGCCCACTGCTGCCTCGGACCGTGGTGGGCCCGCCGACTCGGAACCGACGACCTCCTGGGTCGCCAGGTGTCCGACCGGGGCGGCACCGTCGGGGTGCGTGTGCGCTCCGACCGGGTCCTGCTGGCCGGAAGAGCCGTGACCGTTCTCAGGGGCGAACTGGTTGGCTAACAAGCTCTGGAGGCGACCCAATGGATAGCGACGACATCAGGCCGCTGGACACCGAGGAAGCGCTGGAGGAAGTGCTGTCTCTTCCCCAGGCCCTGCTCTACAAGCACTCGACGCGCTGCGGGACCAGCCTGCGCGCGCTGCTGGAGGTGGAGCGTTTCGCGCGCGCGAACGCCGACATCCAGGTGTACGGGATCGACGTGATCCGTCAGGGTGACCTCTCTCGACGCGCGGCGTCGAGGCTTCAGGTCGAACATCAGTCCCCGCAGATTATCCTGATCCGTAAGGGGGAGCCGATCTGGAGCGTCTCACATTACCGCATCACCTCCGATGCGTTGTCGACCGCTCTCTCCGAAGCTGTCAGTGACTAGCCGCCGCGGCGAAGCGCCGGACGATATCGCCGGCGGCTTCGACTGAAGTGACGCCTTTGACGCTCTTTCCTGCCTGCCAGAATTGATTCCTGCCCGTTTCGTCGCGGTTGGCCCGAGCCAGCTTGATTCCCGACCGTAGCGCGTAGAACGTCCGCATCCAGTGCTTGGTTCGGCGCCCGCGGAGAAGACGGCGGGCCAACGGTCCGACTCGCGTACCCATCGCTTCGACATACGGTGTTCGGAGCACGGACAGCGGTACACCCGTGACCCTCTCGCTCAACACCACGTCCTCTTCGGCGGCGGCGATGATCGCCCTCTTGTACGCATCGCTCGCCGAGCATTCCACCGTCGCGATGAACCGCGTTCCCATCTGCACGCCCGCGTAACCCAAGCCTAGAGCCCGCACGAAGTCCGCTTCGGTCCCGATGCCACCGGCGCACACGACGGGCAGCCCCAGGTCTCCTACCTCATCGAGCAGCCGCCCGGCGGATCGAGGACCGGCGTGTCCACCGGCCCGATCGTTGACCGCGATCAGCCCATGCACTCCGCCGTCAGCCGCCTTCAGTGCCCATTTCCGCTCGGTGACGTCGTGGTAGACGATGCCACCGACACGTTCCACCCGTCTCACGACCCACGCCGGGTTTCCGAGAGACGTGACGAAGAAGCGAACGCCCTCTTCCAAGGCCATGTCGACCCAGGACGACATTCGATCCTGGTATCGCCGAGATGATTTCTCAATGAGCGCGTTGAACCCGATGGGTCGATCGGTGAGACGGCGGATGTAGCGCAGACCCTCCCGAAAATCGTAGCCGTGAACGTACGTCAGCGACACGGGCTGCACGATTCCGATTCCGCCCGCAGCGGATACCGCAGCGACGAGCTCTGGGTTGCCGCAGGGATACATTGCACCGCCGATCAGCGGCACGTCGATGACAGCATCCCGGGTGAGCGCAGTGCTCAGGGGCCCGCCGCTCACAGGGCCCGGGACTGGCCCGCCCGCGCGATCTCGAAGCCCGCCGCGAGGACCGCCTTCCGTTCCAGGCTACCGGGGTCGAGAACGGGGTTCGAACCGTTCATGTGCGTGAGAACGATCGACCGATCGGACCTGGCCAGCTCTCCGAGGCGCTCGATCGTGTCGATGATCAGGGGGTGCGGAACCTCCGACTGGTCTCTGCCGGGAAGCTCGGCGGCCGAGTAGAAGGTCGCATCCAGCAGCGCTATGTCGACCTCGGCCACGACGTCTTCGATGCGCCGGTCCCACTGGTCCCAGCGGTCGATGTCCGGAAGGTAGAGCAAGGACCTGCGGGGACCCTCGAACACGAAAGCCAGGGTGTCGCTGTACTCGTCCCGATGGGGTACGAGGAGCGCCGTCACGCTGAGGCCTTCGGCCAGTTTCGTGGGCCGGTCGGGCTCGAGAACCCTCAGATCGAGCCGACCCTCCTCGACCATCAGGCTCCAGGGACCGTTGGTCGCCAGGAACTGTGCCATCCGAGAACTGCAGTAGCACGGGGTCGGGGCAATACCGAGCGCCTCTCGACCGAGCAGAGCCAGGCCGAGGTAGTGCCCAATGTGGGCGTGCGTCAGGAGAATCCCGTCGAACGGGCGGCGTTGGGCAGCCCTTTCGCGGAAGGTCGGGCCCGGGAAGAGGTCCATCTGCCGGATCAGATCGGGAGTCGCGTCCACCAGCCACGCGCTGCCCGAATCCGGACTCACGATGCCGAGCGACGCCACGTAGTGCGGATCCTGCCGCGCACGATCACACCGCTCGGTGTAGCAACCCGCCTGCGGAAGCCCCCCGTCCTGGATCGAGCCAAGCACGACCGCCAGCCAGTCGTTCGCAGGCCGCGACTTGAACAACCCGAGGCGGGCAGCCACGAGCCCGGTGCCTGAAGTGGCCGCGAACTGGCGCCGGGTCCAGGGCGGGCGTACCGCCGCTTCAGAGCCGGGAAGCCGACTCATGGCGCGAGCGGAGGCCAGGTCACGGACGAGAGTAGAATCGCCAGCCATACACGAGTCACCAACCGGTCTCCCCATTCAAGGGGCCAGGGCCCGACGGCCGACCTCCTCCTTGAGGCGCTCCACGAATTCAGCGACGGGCATGACGACCTGCTTCTTCTCCGCTCCACGGGCTCGCACCGCCACGGTGCCCGCCTCCAGCTCGCGGCCGCCGATAACCAGCAGGTACGGAACCTTGTTCAACTCGCCGTCCCGAATCCGGTAGTTCAGGGTGTCGGAGCGCACGTCAAGCTCTGCCGACAGACCGGCGTCTCGGAGCGTGGCGACGATCTCCGCCGCGCCAGCTGCCTGCTCGTCCGTGATCGGGAGCACACGCACCTGCTCCGGGGCCAGCCAGACCGGGAACGCACCCGCGAAGTGCTCGATCAGGAAACCTGTGAACCGTTCGAGCGTCCCGAAGATGGCCCGGTGGATCATCACCGGTCGGTGTGGCTTGTTGTCGGCGCCGATGTACTCCAGGTCGAAGCGTTCGGGCAGGTTGAAGTCGAGCTGAATCGTGGCGCCCTGCCATTCTCGCCCGATCGCATCCTTGAACTTGATGTCGATCTTCGGTCCGTAGAAAGCTCCGCCGCCTACATCGACGCCGTACGGCCGTACCCACTCGGTCAAGCGCTTGCTTGAGGTCCGCTTCCGCCCGATCCCAGACTTCGTCAGCCCCGATCCGCTTTTCCGGCCGCGTCGAGAAATCGAGTCGGTACTCGAGGCCCAGGGTCCCCATGACTTCGTCGATCAGGTCGATGCAGGTGAAGATCTCGTCCTCGACCTGGTCCGGAGTACAGAACAGGTGACCGTCGTCCATGGTCAGCATTCGCACGCGAAGCAATCCGTGCAGGGTCCCGGAACGCTCGTAGCGGTATACATTCGCGATCTCTGAAAGGCGCAGCGGGAGGTCACGGTAGCTCCGCTGCCGGGCCGCATAGATCATGGTGTGCCCCGGGCAGTTCATGGGCTTCACGCGGAACGCCTCTCCCTCACCCTCCTCCTTCATGCTCGGATACATGTTCTCGGCGTAAGCCGGGAGATGACCGGACTTTCGGAACAAGGCTTCGCTGGCCACGTGCGGAGTGTAGACGAATTCGTAGTCCTGCTTCAGAAGCAGATCCTCGATCCACCGCCGCAGTCTCATCTGGATTCGAGCGCCCTTCGGATGCCATGCGACCAGACCGGGACCGAACTCCTCGTGGAAACTGAACAGGTCGAGTTCCTGACCGAGTCTTCCGGTGATCCCTCTTCTTCGCCTCCTCGAGTTGCGTCAGATACGCCGATAGCGCCTTCTTGTCGTAGAACGCAGTCCCGTAGATGCGTTGAAGCATCTGGCGAGTCTCGTCACCCCTCCAGTACGCGCCGGCCCCGGACAGCAGCTTGAAGTGCTTGATCTCGTCCGTGGACGCCACGTGCGGGCCGCGACAGAGATCCGTGAACGGTCCGTCCGTGTAGGTCGAGATCGTCTCGTCTTCCGGGATCTCTGCCAGCCGCTCCAGCTTCAACGGATCGTCCGCGAACAGGTTCTCGGCCTCTCCCCGGTCCACCTCGCGGCGTTCGAACGCGTACCCCTGTTTGACCACCTCGGCCATTCGGGTCTCGATCTTCTCCAGGTCCTCTGGAGTGAAGGGCTCAGGCACGTCGAAGTCGTAGTAGAAACCGTTCTCGATCGGCGGCCCGAAACCGATCCCCGCACCTGGATAAAGTTCCCGGACGGCCGTAGCCAGCACGTGCGCGGTGGAGTGGCGGAGCGCGTAGAGCGCGTCGGGGTCCTGGTCGCCCCGGGTCACGATCGCCACGACGGCGCCGTCCGGAAGCGGGCGGTTCAGGTCCCACAACTCGCCTTCCACCTTCGCGGCCACGGCGGCGCGGGCCAGACCCGGACCAATCGAGGCGGCGAGATCGGCAGCTGACGAGCCTGCGGGAAGTTCCTTCAGGGATCCGTCCGGGAGGGATACCCTCAACATGGATTCGCTCATCGCTTACCCGTCGATGATTCGAGTGATCGGTGGCAGCCTGCAGCGCTTTGCACACGCGAGGACCGCGACAACGAGGAAAGAAGGTAGAATGTGCCCGACCGGTTGACCAGCGGCCACCGCGATCAGGAGTCTTCAGGCGCCAGTTCGATGCGATCCGGCAGGTTGGGCACCATGCAGAGGAATTCGAACGGACCGGAATCCGACGCCTGGTAGTAGTGAGGCACCCCCGCGGGTATGAAGACCACGTCGCCGGCCGACACTTCGAATACATCCTCGCCGATGCCGATGCGCGCCCTTCCCCGGAGCACGTACTGTTCGTGCTCCACCGTGTTCGTGTGGCGCGGCATCCCACCACCGGGCTGCATGATGAACCGCCGCATCTGGAAGTTGGGGCCCGTGTCACCGCCGATCAGGATCTGCCGCTCGGTTTCCGATCCGGCCGCCACCTGCTCCACCGGTACATCCTCCACTCGTCTCACAAACACGGGCGAACCTGCCTTCCCTGGAGTACTGTCCGTCTCTCGGCGCCGAGCCCTCGCGGGCAGCCGCAGCTGGAACGACTCAGTCGCGGAGGATTCCGTACCGGCTCACCGTGACCCGATCCGCACCCAGCACGGCCCAGATCTTGGCACCAAGCTGACCGGCCAGTCGATCGTTCACATCCACCCTCACCGTGGAGCCGTCGTCCTTTCGGATGAAGAAGCCCACGTCGTCCTCTTCCAGGACCCCGACGACGGGCACCTCACCGTCTACCGAGAGGATGCGATATTCGGACACCCGCAAGGCCGGACCGTAGTCAGAACTCGCCGGCACTCCCGAGATCCAAACCTCGGCCCCGGCCGCTCGCCCGATCTCCTGCTCGTAGTCGCCCACCACGACCACGGACTCGTCACCCTGAATCACGGTGCGCACCGCGGCCTCGCTTCCGAGGCGGCGCACCGTGCCCCGGGCTGTCACCTCGGACGTACCCGCCGCCGGCCCGCTCTCGACCACCGCTTTCCGCGAACAGGACGCCGGCACCGTCGCCAGCGCTACGAGCCCGACCACTGTGAACAACCTTCGCATGGCTTCGTCTCCATTCTTCGTTCCGTTCACGAGGCGGCGGCGAACGGCCGCACCTAAATCTCTTCGTCCAGGCCCCGCCACAAGTCGAACCAGTAGCCAAGGTACTTCCACGGCCCCCAGTCCGCGTATACCTGCTCCGCTTCCCTGTCGGAAGGCACCCGTCCCTCGAAGTAGCGTTTCGAGACGAACGCCCGGTACACGGAATCGATCGCCAGGTGATCGTAGCGTCCGAGGAGCATGAGCAAGGTCGCAGCCGCGTATGGACCGACTCCCTTGATGTCGAGAAGGGCACGCCGGATCTCCTCTGTACCTACTTCCGCGGTTCGCAACTCCTCGAGGTTCAGATCCCCGCCCGCGACGCGCTCGGCAAGCTCACGGATATACGGCGCCCGGTATCCGAGACGGGCCGCGTCGAGGGCCTGACCGTCGGCCGCGGCTATGGCCGCGGGCGTGGGAAACGAGTTCGGAAACGCGCCCGGGGCGTCGCCGCTGAGGGGCCCCGCATCCCCCAGACGCTCGGTAAGGCCCCGCGCCATGGCCCTGGTGCCACCCCACTGAACGTTCGTGGTGCAGATGGTCTTCACGGCGTCCTCGAACACCGACGGGGACCTGAGCAAACGCCCCAGTCCGCGACTGGCTGGCCGCCATCGCGCCCCCGCCTTCCGGCACATTGCGTAGAATGGGGCTAGGTCTTCGTCCACGCGAAGCATCCGGCGGACCGAAGCGCGCAGGGCACTCCGCTCGCCGCGAGTCAGTTCGTCTTCGTGGGTGACATCGACTCGAATTCGCGGACGAGTGCTGGGCCCGGCACCCGTCACCCGCAGATGAACCACGCGTCCGGTTCCCAGACGCTCGGTCCGGGTAAGGGTCCTCTCGTCGCCGTCCCATCGGTTGGGGGCGAGGACGGCCCAGCCATGTGAATACACGGTTCCGGCGAAGTCGAACGGAGCGGGGGCCCCAATCGTGATCTTCGAGGTGCTGAGTGCCCCCCGAAACGCCGGTCGCGGAACCATCACCGCTGACCTCCTCGCCAGCGCAGCCATATCCCGGCGGTGTGGACCGACTGACCTGAGGCGCCTGGTGCGATCGCCAGCAAAGCGAGTAAAGGCGGGGCGAAGCGCTTGACCGGCCTCAGTATACCCGCTCCGTTCCGTCGGTCATGACCCGACGCACGCGGACCTGGCCGGCACGGGACATCTCGAGCAGCCACATGCTCTCGTCGGGGCCGATCATCCCGCCTGATGGGGCCCAGCCTTCCGGGGACCGTGCGATGACTGATTCGGTCCCGTCCGTGTCGATCCGAATCACAGCCGCTCCAGCATACGACGCCACGTAGATGCGGCCCTCCCGATCCAGCCACAGGCCGAGTAGAGCATGACGATCGGCGACATCGACGACTCTGCGCGTGAGGCGAGACAGGTTCGATTTCCATACGACGGCCTGCTGGCTGCGCGGCTCCGCGCGCAGGAGATCCCAACCCGCGGTGATGACGACGCGCGTGTCAGGCGTCGGCAGAGCGAAGCCCGGTTCGGCCCGCGGTAGCGTCGTTCGACTCACGCGTCCGGTCGCTCCGACACGCACGAGCGCCGGCCCACCGGAGTGTTGCAGAATGTATGCGACGCCCAGACGGTCGTGAACGAACCCGAAGTCTCCGTAGTCCCACAGGTAACCCGCCCTCATGGGGATGACGTCTGAGAGGGTCCCGTCCGGATCCAGCCGCCACACCCTGTGGTAAGGCTTGCCCGTGGCGTCGTCGTTGGTAGCGTCCTCCCCGTAGAGTCGATTCTCAGAATCGATGTACAGTTGGTGTGTGTAAACGCCGATCACGGCGATCGTGCGGGTGCCGGTCGGCGAGATCCGCCACACGTTCTGAAGGTCCGAGTAGTAGACGAACCCGCGGCCATCCATGACGACGCTAACGGGCGGGTGGGCGCTCGCCACCGCCGTGACAGAGAGCACGGTGCAAACGACCAGCGCGGCGATCGACCCGATCTTCATGGGCGACATCCTTCCGTAGGTCCGAGGTAACGGGACCACTTTGGGGAAATTCGGGGCCTGACGGCAAGTCGGGAGAACCTCGGCCAGCTCCTACGGCTCGGCCCAGACCTCTGCCTCGAAGGCCGTGAGGGTCGCCTCAGCATCGCGCCACGAGGCGGCGGGAACACCAGCCTTGTAACAGAGGCCTTCGAGAAAGGCCTCCCGGTCCCACCCATGTTCCAGCGGCACCTGGGGAAGGAGCAGCCCACGGGAACTTCCAAGTGACAGGAGGAGTCCGTGCCTGCCGACGACGATCTCATCCGGGCGGATCGGCTCGGGGGTCGTGAGGGCGCTGATCTCAAACCGGAGAGCCGGAAGTTCGCTCAGTGTCACCGGGGGAAAGCGTGGATCTTCGAGCGCCGCGGACACGGCCACACGGCGCACGCACTCCGGCAGCGAGTGGCGCGCCCGCGCTTCACCGCGGCAGCCGCGCAGACGTCCCGTCTGGGCGTCCCGGATGGTGACGAAAGCCGCGCGCGGATCCGTAAGGACCTTCAATGCCTGTACCACCGTGGGCGCCGGTCCTCCGTCCAGCGCGCGCCCGACGGAGTCGCGGGCCAGAGCGAGGAGTGCGGCCCTCTCGCGGGCTCCGATAGGCATCAGCGAGGCCGCTTCGTCGCTCGCACCAGTCTCGCCACCCAACCGCCGCCCGGCGCGAGGTGAACGACCAGGGACTCACCCGCTTCGATCTCAAGCATCTCCTTCCGGTAGTCCTCCGGATTTCGCGCGGCATTTCGCCCGTCCCTGAAGACCTCGACGGACCACAGGCCGTCGCCGAGGAACCCCGTGTCCAACGACATGTCCCGTGGCTCCCAGTCCGTCATGAAGCCCACGTACCAGGCTTCTCCCGACCGGCGCGCCACCGCCACGTAGTCCCCGACGCTCGCCGCGAGGACCCGAGTCTCGTCCCACACCGTCGGAACTTCGACGATGAATGCCGTGCACTCCGCTTCCCGCATGTAGTGCGACGGCGAATCCGCCAGCATCTGCAGCGGGCTCTCGTACACCACGTACATGGCCATCTGGTGCACTCTCGTTCCCAGGCTCATCGGCCGGTCGAACACGGGCTTGAACTGCTCTTCGCTGGCATTCAACATGGCGCCCGGCGTGTAGTCCATCGGGCCGGCGAGCATACGTGTGAATGGCAGCGTGACATCGTGCTCGGGAGTCGGGTAGGGGCTCCATTTCACGTGCTCCAGGCCACGAACTCCCTCTCGAGTCAACACGTTGGGATAGGCCCGACGCAGGCCGGCCGGTTTGTAGGCCCCATGGAAGTCGACCAACAGGCGTCGGCGGGCTGCGGCTTCCGCGATTCGCCAGTAATACTCGACCATGGGCTGGTCGTCGCGCTGCATGAAATCGACCTTGATTCCGGCGGCGCCCCACGCTTCAAATCGATCCAGGGACTCGTCCAGCCGATCGTCCAGGGACTTCCAGACGACCCACGGAATGAGCCCTACTCCGCGCTCCGCGGCGTGCGCGAACAGGCCCTCCATGTCCATGTCCGGATTCAACTCCCTCAGGTCTGCAGGATCGGACCAGCCCTCGTCGAGGATCACGTATTCGATGCCGTGATCGGCTGCGAAGTCGATGAAGTACCGGTACGTGTCCGTGTTGACTCCCGCCTCGAAGTCGACGCCGGTCAAGTTGAGCGCGTTCCACCAGTCCCACGCCACCTGGCCGGGCCGAATCCACTCCGGCTCGTCGATTCGAAGTGGGGACGCCAGGCGCCAGACCATGGTGCTGCGAATCAGGTCCGCGTCTTCGTCCGCGACCACGAAGACCCGCCACGGGAAAGTCCTCGGGCCGGACGTCCGGGCAATGAAAGGCTCGCGGCTCAGCACGCGGACCGTCCGATCGTTCACCTGTTCGACCTCGGTCGGGTATGCAGGGAAGACACCGGTCAGCGTCGAGGTGCCGGTGCCGGCCAGATACAGTCCGGGATACGCGCGGAGATCCGACTCGGTGATCGCCAGCTTCGGACCGCCCGTCCACGAGGCGAGGATCGGCAGGTGAGCCATCTTGCCCGGAGCCACGTGGCTGGTCGGCAACCTCTCGTAAAGACGCTCCGAATGGGTCAGGAAGCTGTCTTCCGTCGGAAACCAGAGTTCTGGATCGGACACCAGATTCACCGTGAGGTCTTCCGCTGACACTTTGACGGGCCCCGGCCGATCGACCCGAAAGCGAAAGGCTACGCCGTCATCGTAGGCCCGCGCGTCCAGTCCCCATCCGCCGGCGAAATCCAGCGACAGGGCCGAGTAGTGGTCGTGAATCCGTGACTGCTTCTCGGCGACGACTGGCTCGAGCCACTCGTCCGCGCTCGCGCGTCTGGCGGCAACGATATCGGCGGCGGGCCCGATCACCGGGCCGTCCATTAGGTGGAGTGCGATGGCCGAAGCGGATACGAGCTCGGTTCCGTTCAGCGTTACACCGTACGTCAGCTCGGAGCCGGTCTGAACGGTCAGCTCGATTCTTCCGTCCGGAGACGTCACCGCGTAGGCTTCCCGCCCCTGGGCTCCGGCCTCGGTGGGGCCCACGCACAGGACGGCGAGAAACGTCGTGGCAGACAGGGCAAGTGACTTCATGGAAGCGGAATCCTCCCGTCAGGTCTGGACTCTCCGGTACAATCCGTTGATCGTGATCCTCCACCCCTTGTCCGACTCTACGAGCACCTCATCCGTCGGCACGACCGTGGCGAACCCGGCGGACGCCAGCACCGCATCGAGAACTGGAGACTCGACAAGATAATGAGTGCCCGAGTGGAAGCCCTCATACACGTGACTCGTTTCGGCCACGCGCCGGACGGACTCGCCGTGGGGCCGCGACCGGGGACTCCAAACGGCCACAAGCAGGAAGCCTCCGGGTGCGACGCATCGCCCCAGTTCCCGGATCGCGCCCGTCCACTGACTCTCGTTCACCGCCTGGTGCAGGACGCCGAGCGCAACGGCCACGCCGAAGCTAGCGTCCGCGAAATGTTCGAGGTCCTCCATCCGCCCATACTCCACCCGACGCGCCGCTTCTTCCGGCCCCAGAATTTCCGCGACGCGCTGACGGGTGCGGGCGACCATGGCGGCCGAGCTGTCGATGGCGAACACGTCGAATCCGGCTTCGGCAAGCATCACCGTATTTCGGCCACCGGCACACCCGATGTCGAGGACACGCACGGATGCGGGCTCGGCGAACCCCGCCAGCAGTTCCCGCAGGCGGGCGTCCGGATCGCGATGCGTGAAGCGCTCGACGGCTTCTTCGGTTTCCCAGAAGGAACCGGCGCTCGGCTCACTCACCGCGTCGCGCCGTCGCGGGGCAGGAACTCGGCCGGAATCTCGTTACCGGCCCGCTCCTGGTCGAAGATCCAGCTCGTGATCCACCAGCGATTGCCATCGTGATAGAGCTGAATGCTGTTGATCCCCCGGCCGAACACATCGCCGTCCGGCTCACGGCTGGACGCGTAGGTGCTCCACACGTGCGCCACGTTGCCGAAGCGCTGCACGACGCGGTGGATTTCCCATTCGAAGAACGCCTCCGCATCGGCCGCACCGAATCGATCGTGGTACTCGGGGAGCGTCATGGTCTGAATCACCGGCTCTCCACCCGCTCCCACACCGGTAATCGCAACCAGCGCGTCGGCGTGATGGATCCACTCGTCCCGCTCCCGGTCAGGAGCGGTTCCAACGGGCCGTGAAACCACCTCGTAGTAGGCGTCGAGAATTCCGTCGAGCGATCGCGACATCCTCCACGCGGCCTCCCCCCACCTGCGCCTCTACCGTGCACGGCGCCAGGAGGGCGGCCGCGTACACCAGCGACAGCACCTTCTTCATGACGTCTCCTCGAGACCTTGGTCAGACGACGATTCGTCCCGCGCCTGCCGGCACGGGGACTCACGATCCACGATGGCGACGATCTCCTCCGGCGTCCGGGCGAGAAAATCGGGAGCCTCGGGCCAGCCGTCGATCGACTCACCTCCATACAGGACGGCGATGCTCGACATGCTGATCTCCAGACCGCGAGAGATCAGTTCCTGCCGCGCCTGCGCCACGCACATTGCATCGGTAGGGTGATCTCCCACGTAGAACGCCGCACCCGGCCCCATGGACGTCAGTCGTTCAAGGCAGTCCAACAACCCGTCCGGGGCCGGCTTCTGCCTCCCAGGTGCGACCTGCTCGAAGCCGATGACGTGCTCGAATCGGTCGCCCAGGCCAAGCGGGTCCAGATTCGCCTCGATGATCTGACGCGAGTTCTGCGACACGATTCCGTGCGGTAGGTGACCCAGTGCGTCCAGCGCTTCCGGCACGCCGGCGAACGGCTCAACGGGCGTCGCGTCCGTCAGGTGGCACCGGGTCCACATGCGACCCGCGGATTCGAGCATGTCTTCCCGAAGTCCGAACTCCCGCTGGTAGAAGTCCCTCCAGTTGGTGCATCGGGCCACGGCGGCATCATAGTCCTCGATCGAATGGAGAGCCTCGAAGTCCTGCCAGGACCGCCCGGTGAGACCCTCGATGATCGATCGGTTCACGCTCAGGTTCCGATGGCGGGAATCCACCAGCGTCCCATCGTAGTCCCAGATGACGGCGCAGGCCGGCATCAGTCGCCGAAGCTCGGCACCGGGAGGTCGTCACGCGGAAGCTCGTTGACCACGGACACGACCTTCCACCGGCCATCGACACGAATCAGCGACCACAGATCCACGCCCGGTCGCGCCGGTCGCGTGGTACCGGGGATGCTGGACTCGTACACCACATTCACGTGGGCGACGTCTCCGAATTCGGTCGTTTCGGCCGAGGTGACCGTTTCCTGAAACCCGCTCACCCCGGCGGCGGCCAGCTGGTTCTCGAAGCGGAGCCAGTCCAGCAGAAAGCCGTCGACGCTCATGACCTTGAGATCCGGTGGATACCGAAGCACGACGATCGCCTCCGGAATGAACACTTCGCGCACGACCTCCCAATCAGGCGTATTCCCGTCCGTCCAGGAAACCAGATCGTACACGTCCCGGACCACCTGCTCGACCGAACGAAGGTCCTCGGCGGTCTCGTTCGTCTGGGCCAGCGCCGGGGCCGTCAGCGCCATGGAAATGAGACAGGCGAGCCCTGTCGCCCTGATTCGGTACACGGTTCTCTCCTTTCGCGCCGGCTCCGTGGACGGCGCACGAGAGGTCAGTGGGTCTGCACGTCCTCATCGGCAGGTGCGGGCGCGAGCACACCCGCCCCGGCCGCACCGATAGCCGGGCGGGTGGACGCGATCGCCGCCTCGACCTGCGCGACCAGTTCTGTCGACGAGCGCGTGGGCGGCAACCTGCCGACTGCGCACTTGCGAGGCGTAGATGGCTCGCGCCAGGTAGAAGGAGCCCGCGACGGCCGTGAGCGGGAATGCCACGAGGCCCACGCCGAGACCGAGGATCGTCGAGAGAGCCCCGCCAAGACCGAATCCGAGCCCTCCCCCTACTCCACCCATGATCCCACCGAACCAGCCTGCAGCAAGCCCGGAGTAGCTCTGCTCGACCCGGATCAGGGTCTGGCCATTCTGAGACGAGACCAGCACCTGCTGCTCGGTGAGGTTGGATCCCTCCTGCGAACTCCACGTCAGCGACCGGCCGACGGCGCTCGCGGTGCCGCGGCCGGGCGTCGCGGCCACGATGGTGGGGACGAGTTCCTCGAGACGCTCAACGGGCATCTCTCCTTCGACCACGCGTTCGATCGCGACGGCCACGGCCGCGCCAGCGAGCCGGCTTCCCAGGGTCGTCGGCTGTTGGACGTTCAGCTCGCTCGCCGCCTGGCGCAGCATGCCGCGATCGATCCCGGCTTCGGCGGCGATCTCCTCCAACTCGGCCATGGTCAACCCGGCCGGATCCAGCGCCGTGGGCTCGGCTCGCTGCATCTCGGTGGCGCGACGCAGGATGAGGCCGACTTCCTCCTCCGAGTATCGACGGGGTCCGGGGGATTGCTCATTCATAGTTTGCTCAAGTTAGCCGGTTCAATCCCGGTTGTCTGGCAGGGCCAAGGACATGGCTCGGTCCGCCAGTTCGCTCGAATCATCGGCAGCGCCGTACTCCAGGATCCGAACGGCGGGGTTCCCACGTATCATCGCCGAAAGCCGCCTTCCGCTCTCCGGTCGGAACAGGCAGACGATACGCTTGCCCATGACAGCCGCCCGGGCGACCTCGTATCCCACGCCGAGTGACGGTGTGGACACCTCAGCGATGACCACGTCGGCCTCCCTCAGCCACGCGACATCTCGAGCGTAGATCTCACCATCACCGGATCCTTCCTCTCCACCAGCGGACAGATCCAGACTGCCGATATGCTCGGTGAGCACAGGGCCATGGCGCGCAAACGCCGAAATCAGCGCTGCGTAGCGCGGCGCGTCATCCCGGCCGCCACTGATCGAGGCGGAGAAGTAGATGCGAGGGCCCGCCAAGATCATATCACGCGATCCGCATGCTCATGGCCCCGGCGGATCCCCGGACTCGTCCTCTTCCTGTTCCTGCTTCACGTGCGCCTCCTGCACATGCTGCATTCCAGGATTGAAAATTGAGTCCAGCTCCTGCGCATGGTACATGGCGCCGCCGCGAACCCCTCGCGTCCGTCGGTAGAAGATCAGCCCTCTCGCCTCGAGGCTGAGGAGCAGTCGGTCGAGCAGGACCAGCAGGGTGCCCGCCAGGGCGACCCACGCCAGCCACTTCAACACGGAGCAGGCTCGCCGGACAGTTGGTCAGCTCTCGCATGATGCGTGAAGCTACATTCGCGATCAGGCGAAGAGCGATCCACAGCAGTGGCAGGGAGGACACCCCAATGGCAATCCAATCCCAACTGCTGGGCCGGCCGGCGCCCCACCGGCCCACGAGGAGCAACCCCACGCCCACGAACAGGGCACTCACGGCCACCGGCAGGAGGAGCAAAGGGGCCGCCGCCCACGCGCCCCAACCGTCGTAGCGATCGACGACACTTCTCGCGTAGATCCACGCCGCGACGGGTACCCAGCACGCGAACCGAAAGTATCTCATGGCAGGCCCTCGTCTCGCGACTCCGCTCCCCAACCCACCTTGAACGCCGGAACCGCGTACCGGTCGAAGAAGCGCCACATCTGACGCGTGTGTCCCCGTTCACGATCGCGCTAGCGAAGAGGTGGCCACGATCACCAGGTCGAGTCGGGGCACGACCACAATGAATTGGCCGCCGTAGCCCCACGCGAAATAGGCACGCTCACCGCCCCAGCGTCGCATCCACCACAGATACCCGTATCCGTGTCCATTCCAGGGCGAGGAGCCCGTCGGACGCCACGAAGTCGTGATCCACTCCTCGGGAACCAGCTGGCGTCCCTCAAAGCGGCCTCCGTTCGCGAATAGCTGACCGAACTTCAACATGTCTCGCGGCCGGAGGGACATATTGTTCCCGCCGAGGTAGCGACCCTGCGGATCCCGGTCCCATTCGCCCAGCGCAATGCCCATCGGCCGGAACAGCTCGTCGAGCATGTAGGTGCGAAGGCTCTTGCCCGAGCGACGCGTCAGGATCACCGAAAGGAGATGTGTGTTCCCGGTCGAGTACTCGTGGCACTCGTCTGGATCGCACACCATGGGACGGCGCAGCTGATCGTATGCCCAGTCGGGCGAAGCCGCCCACGCTCCGTAGTTCCCGAAGGAAGCCGTTTCGATACCGGTGCGCATGCTCAAGAGGTGCCGAATGGCGATTTCGTTCTTCCGAGGGTCGAGGGCCCCCCTGCCTGCCAGTACCTCGTAGTAATCCGGGAGAAGTTCCGAAACCGGCTGGTCGACACCTTCCAGCAGGCCGTCCCGGATCGCGATTCCGACCATCGGCGAGAGCAGCGTCTTCGAAACCGACTTCACGTTAACCGTCTGCGTTCGGCCTCAGGCCCCGGTAATACTCTTCGACCAGGACGCTGTCGCGCCGCGACACGATCAGGCTGGTCAGAACGCCCATGCTGCTGGCCTGAGAGAGCATGCGCTCCATTCTGTCAGCAAGGAACAGCGGCGGAGGCGGAGGTCCCACTTCGTCGCTGGTCGAATCCACCGGGAGAAATCCGGGATCGGCAGGGAGAGGCGGTGCGGCCCCCTGTCCCAGCAAAGGTCCCGCGGCCTCCGGGGCCAGAGAGAGGGCGAATGCCGTGATCGTGACCGACAGGACTCGGCTCAGGTTGCGGGCGCGCATGTACTCAAGCTAAACGGAGAGCCGCGCCGAGTTCCTTCGCCCGGTCGCCGGGGCCTAATCGGGACCGTCGGCCGGACCCCCGGCGATGGATGCTTCGTCGACGGATTCAACAATGGTCAGCACGGGCGTCTCACGGCGGTGCACACGGAGCTCGAACACGTCCGGCCGCGCGTAGTTGCCAGCCACATCGATCTGCCAGCGCGGTCCGACCAGCTGGTCAGGCCGAACGTCGGCGTAGAGGATCGTCTCTTCCTCGGCAGCGGGACCGGCCACGATCTTGCCGTCGGGATCGACGATCACCGTCCCGCCCGGGTTCAACCATCCCTCCACCGCCCCGAGGTAGTCCTTCTTGAACGAGAACCGGTCGGGAATATCGTCCTTGTGAACGACCTGGCAGCTCCCCAACACGAAGACTCTTCCTTCCTTGGCGACGTGCCTCATCGTGGACAGCCACGGCTCGCCCCGGTCCCAGGTGGGTGCCGCGTGAAGCTGGGCTCCCCAGGCCGTAAGGGCATACCGTGCCAGCGGCATGTAGTTCTCCCAGCAGATGAGCCCGCCCAGGCGCCCGAACGGCAGATCGTACACTTCGAGGTCGCTCCCATCGCCCCGGCCCCAGACGAGCTTCTCGGCCGTCGTCGGCACGAGCTTGCGATGGCGTCCGAGGACGGAACCATCCGGTGCGACGTACAGCAGCGTATTGAACAGCGTCGAGTCGCTGGATTCGGTGTTCCGCTCGTTGACTCCGATGGCTAGCGCGACACCGCACTCCGCCGCGACGGCTCCCAGGACCTCGGTAGATGGCCCCGGGATCGACAACGAGTTGGCGTGAAGTTCGGCGTACAGTTCGCGCAGCGGGTGCGTGTGCCCACCGGGCATGAACCACACCCACACCGGATAGCCCGGCAGGAAGGCCTCCGGAAACACGACAAGCCGCGCCCCCTCGCCAGCGGCCTTGCGAATCAGTCCGCACGCCTTGTCCAGAGATGCTTGGAGGTCGAGAAACACTGAACTCGCCTGAACCGCTGCGATGCGAAAGGTATCCCCTTGCGTCACCATGACCCCGTCCGGGTTTAGAAGAACTGGTCGATGAGGATCGGATTCCCGTCAGGGTCGAGGAAAGCGATATGCGCCGGGCCCTCCGTGCTCTCGTCAGCTTCTTCCGTGAGTTCGACCCCAGCTTCCTTCAGTGCCCGCTGGATCTCTCTCACGTCCGTGAATTCCTCCAGCTGGTCCATGTCGGGCCCCGCGAGACCGGGGTTGAACGTCAGGATGTTCTTCTCGAACATGCCCTGAAACAGACCGATGACCGTACCGCGGTTCACGAGGATCAAATAGTCGTGCTCTTCGGCTCCGCCGGTCACCTCGAAGCCGAGTCTTTCGTAGAACGCCCTGGAAACCGCGAGATCCTTCACCGTCAGGCTGACTGAAAAGGCGCCGAGGTCCATGTCTATCCCTCCCCTCCGGCCGAAATCGCCTTGCTGCGCTCGATCGATTGCAGGACCAGGTACTTCTCCCCGAATCGGTCAAGATTGGCAATCTCCTGGTCGAACTGGTCGAAGTGGCGCTCCTCGTCGGCCACGAGATCCTCGAACACCTTGCGCGTAGCCGCGTCGCGATTCTCGGACGCCAGGTTGGCCCACTCGTTGTACTCGGCGACGCTCTCTTCCTCCATCTGGCGGGCCCTGACGAGCATCTCGCGTACGTCCGTGATCTTCTGCACCTCATGCGACGGCTTCATCTCGACGTCCCCGCCAAGAAAGAGTATGCGCTCCGCCGCGACCTCGACGTGTATCATCTCGTCGATCGACGTCTTCTTGAACAGAGCGGCGAGCAGGTCGTAACCCTGATCATCACAGTGGAAGTGGAAGTACATGTACTGGTGGATCGCGGACAGCTCGTCCGCCACGACTCCGTTCAGTAGCTCGATACTCTTCTCTTTCATGATTCTCTCGCTCGTCGTGAAAGTTCAGGTGGCTGCTCGCGCCTCCGCCGTGCCCTGGCACGTGCCATTTCGGCCTCCACGGCCCGGTCCCGGGCGGGTGCCGCGGTCACCAGTGAATCCAGCAGACTCTGCATCACCGAGGCTACGTCGTCCACGGCCCGATCGAACGCCACCTGGTTCGCCTTCGAGGGCTTCGGGAATCCGCTTACCTTGCGCACGAACTGGAGAGAAGCCGCCCGCACTTCATCGCCGGATGCCGGAGGATCGAAATTGAATAATGGCTTTATGTTACGACACATTGTCTAACCTGTCTTATGAGTCATCTATCGCTCGACTCTGCGGAAGCGCGGAGAGTACGTCAGCGGAGTGCACGACCATCGCGAATTCCCCGTGCAGGCTGGCCAGCGCGACGGCGTGCACGAGTTCGGCCGGATACTGGATACCATCCGGCCCACGGCGGTCGAACGTGGCGGTCGCGTCCTCGACCACCAGCGTCCGGAAACCGAGGTTCCCCGCCATACGAGCCGTCGTGGATACACAGTGGTTGGTCGTGAGGCCTACCACGACCAACGACTCGATACCCTCGGACCGGAGGTGCTCCTCGAGATCCGTACCGATGAACGCGCTGTTCACGCTCTTCTGAAACAGCCGCTCCCCTTCCCTCGGTGCAGCCTCCGGCTTGATCTCTACTCCCGGCTGTCCCGGTCCCAGCGTGGACCCCGGTTCTGTCGATACGTGCTGCGCGTGAACCACGGGCCAGCGGATCGTACGCCACGCCGAGAGCAGGTCAGCGATGACCGACTCCGCTCCCGGGTTGTTGCGTGGCCCCCAGCCCGGCATATCGAAGCCCTGTTGCACATCGATCACGAGCAGTGCCGAGCCAACCGGTATCATGCCTCTCCTTCCGTGAGCGAGCCCATCTCAGCAGCCGGGGACCGGCCGTAAAGCAGTCGAACGACCCCGTTCTCCCAGGCAATGACATCTGTCAAACGCAGCGCTCCGGCCGGGAACGGAGACGGGAACAGGGCAATGCCGTTTCCCAGCAGGGTCGGCATCACGAACACCTCATACTCGTCGACAGAGCCGAGCCGTTCAAACTCCCGGATGATCTGACCACCCCCGATCAGCCAGCAGTCGCCCTCCAGGTTCTGCTCTTCGAGGTGGCGAACGAGTGCCTCGGGCCCTTCGGACCAGGCGAAGGTACGCCCGGGGAGGTTCTCGATCGGAGACCCGCTCAGAACGTAGACATCGTGGTCCGGATATGGCCACTCGCCGAAGTCCAGAACCTGCTCGTAGGTGACCCGGCCCATCACGGCGCATGAAATCTCGCGAATGAAGGACTCATAGCCGTAATCTTCGTCGAAGAAAGGCTCGAGCCAGTCCACGGCGCCGTCTGAAGTGGCGATGTAGCCATCGAGGCTCATCGCGATGTACACGCGAAACCGCACGGATCAGTGGAACTGCGGTTGGCCGCCCTCGGGCGCCACCACTTCACCGTAGTTGGCCTCGTATTTCTGCATGTTGTCTACGAGGGCGGACAGGACGCGCTTCATGTGGCCCGGGCTAACCATCACCCGAGACACCAACTGCGTACCGTTGGGAGCGCTGAGCAAGAAATCCAGAATGAACTCCTCCCGGGTGTGCGTGACCAGCATGTTGTTGCTGTATCGGCCGCGTGCCACTTCGTCATTCGCGTTGATCTGCACCTGCGGAGATGCGTGGCGAGTGGGATTGTCTGACATGGGGACGAACTCCGTGGGTATATCGTGACCGAACTGAAGGCGAGGTTCGAACCTAACACCGACTCAGGCGGGCGTCAGCCGTGCCGCGGAACGTCCCTGAAGTCCACGCTCCCACTTCCGCCTCCGCGCCATACCAGGTAGGCCGCCATCGCCATCACCACCAGCGGGACCACTGGTTCGTTCGGCTGAAGGGGAAACTTCGAGGGATCGTCCACGACCAGATGCACGTAGGCGGCGGCCGACATGATGCCGATGATGACCAGGGCGACCACCCGGGTGAACGCTCCGATCAAGAGGGCCAGACCGGCGGCGATCTCGACGACCGGCACCGCCCACCTGACAATTCCGATCATAGGAATCCCCGTGGCGGCCAGCTGCTCGGAAAACGCGTCCGCCAGCATCGGAACGGCCAGCTTCATGACACCGGTCATCAGGAACAGCGCTCCAAGGGCCATCCGGATCGCCCCGGCGAGGCTGTCATCACTGGTCCGGCGCAGGCCTAGCACGTCCATGGATCGAGCTCTCTTTCGGGCCGCTACTCAGCTTTCGTTGAGCGATTCCCTCCAGCGAATGTTCCGCGTCGCGAGCCCCTGTAGCAAGTCTGAGTAGCATCCTTCCTCGCGGCCCAGGAACTCGGGCGGGTTGATGCCAGGTCTTCTGAACAGGCCGCTCGCGATCTGCCGGGCGACCACCGTGCACGTGAATCCGGTTGTCCGGGCCATCGATGTCGTGCCGGTCTCCACGTCGTAGAAGTCGAGAAGATCATAGACGTGCGTGGTTCTCCGCCCACCCGACTGCCCTTCGACCACGACCTTCATGACCGTGAGGTCCTCCTCTCCCTCCCTGAGCTTCCAGTGCTCGAAGATGAGCGCGGCCGTCAGGTCTCGCGGTGCGACCGAATGCCCCCGAACCTCGATGGCGTGTGTGTCCAGGAAGCCCGTGTCCCGAAACACTCGCATGAGCTCGGCGTGCCCCGGGTATCGGAGGGTCTTTTCCTTCATGTCCGGGATGTCCATCGTCCTGACCAGGGAGCGGAGACCGTCGGTGTTGAAGGCCTCGAGTGTCCCGATCCCCGGGAAGTCGATGAGCTCCCTCTCGGACAACGCCGGTCGCACAACCTCCTTCCCGTCTTCCACAAGTCGAGCCGGACGCGTGTACTCCTCGAGCACGTCCGCTGGAGAGAAGCAGGCCCGGTACTCAAACGGCCAGACGCGCTGCCTGGGAAGACCGCCGACGTAGCAACTGTAGCTATCGATTCGATCGAGCCGCGTCTCGAGGTAGCCGAGCGTCACGTTGCACAGACCGGGCGCCACTCCGCAGTCCACGACAGCCGTAACACCCCGCTCGCGAGCGAGATCGTCCAGGAGAAACGGGTCTTCGGGAAAGAACGCGATGTCCACCACGTCGCGCTCTGCCTCGATGATCGCCCGAAGGGTCTCGAAACCCATGAACCCGGGCAGGGCGTTGATCGCGAGGTCTGCTTCCGTCACGATGCCGCGGACGTTCTCGGCAGCACTGAGGTCGGCCTCAACCGTCCGGACGCCCGGCACCCCAGCAAGGCGGCTCAGAGCCGAGCCATCCCGATCCACGGCGGTCACCTCGAATTCTCCGTCGCGAGCCAGATCCGCGACGATGGCGCTCCCTACCAGGCCCGCGCCCAGAACCGTGATTCGCATTCTCATCTCCTCGAAGCCTGCCTCACGAGGCCGGCCGAAAGCGTCCAGGGCTCAGAGCGACTCCGCGTCCACTCGTTTCACGAACTCGATGAGCCCGCGGAAGTACGTCTCCTGGTCGTCGTACGGCGCCAGGTGGCTGCCGTTCTCGCAGTAAAGGTAGCTGCCGTTGGGAAACTCGCCCGCCATCCATTCCATGTGCGCGGGGTCCATCGTGTCGTAGCGAGCCCCGATCACCAGCGTGGGAGTCTCGATCGAGGCCAGGTCGGCGGTGCGGTCCCAGTTCTCGAGCGTTCCCCGCAGTCCCAGCTCGCTGGGTCCCTGCATCATCACGTAGACGTCGGAGTTGATGTTCGCGAACGACCGATTCACCGGCTCCGGCCACTCGTCGAGCGGCATCCTCAGCACGTGGTGCACGTAGTGCTGCTCCATCAGGAGCTCGAGGTAGCGGGGACTTCCAAAGTCCTCCGCGGCCTCGAAGGCCTCCATCTCGGCGAGGGCCTTCGGGTCCATCGCCGGCTTCAACACGTCGTTGGCGTAGGCGTTGTACGCTGGCCCGCTGGCCATCATGTTGGAAATGATCAGGCCCTTGAGGTGTTCCTGGTACTCGAGGGCATACTCGATCGCGAGAATCCCGCCCCACGACTGTCCGTACAGGTAGAAGTTATCCGGCCCGAGCCCCAGCGCCTGCCGCACCTGTTCCACTTCGTCCACGAAACGGCCGATCTCCCACAGGGACGGATCATCCGGCTGGTCGGAGAAGTGGGACCCGAGCTGGTCGTAGTAGTAGTACTCGATGCCCGCACCTGGAAAATAGCTGTCGAACGCCTCCAGGTACTCGTGCGTGGCCCCGGGGCCGCCGTGAAGCAGCAACACCTTCATTGTCGGGTGATTGCCGGTCCGCTTGGTCCACACGTTGAATGTGCCCGCCGGGGTTTCGATCGGAATCAACCGGGCTCCACCACTCAGCGCATCGGCCCGATTCGAGTAATCGAGGTAGGTAGAAGGAGCCGGGCCCTCCTGCGCTGCATCTCCGCTGCAGGCGAACGAAGCCAGTACAGACAGGGCGCAGACATACGATCGTTTCACTTTCAGCCTCCACAATCGGGTTTCGGCCCGGCCGATCAGTCGGCCAGGGACATCCTCTCGAATACAGCCTCCACGTCCGCCCTTGCCAGCACCCGCCGTCCCTCGGGAATCCCGCTCCCCCAGAGAACGAGTCGGATCTGCCCGTCCGCCAGCTCGATGCCTGTAATCCGACCGTCGCGAAAGCAGCAGCAGCCGGAGTTGAACAGGTGGGGAGAGGGTGGCGGCTCATCCCGCGACGGTCCGCACGGAGCCTCATCTCCCAGCCAACCGCGGTCCGTGCAGTCCGACACGATCTCATCCCAGAACAGCTGATCTTCGGCCCGACTGCGGATCTCCTCCATGTCCAGACCGAGCCGTCGCTCGAGCTCGTCGACGATCGCGACCGAGGCGAATACGGGACGGTGCGTGTGTCCCGAGATCAACAGAAGGTTGTCCTGTCCGGCCGCCCAGCGCCGCATGGCCCGGTGATGTTTTTCCCTCACCTTCCGGTTCTTAGAGGGCGTGTTTCGGGAGACCGCCGTCAGATGCTGAATCGGCTTCCAGACGAATCTCACGGTGAACCGGGCCAGGAACGCCAGGCCATCGCCCATGCCCGTCCCCTGGTGCCCATGCACCAGGAAGATCGACCCCAGGCTGCGGCCTCCGAGGCTGAGATCCACAAGCAGGGACTCCCGGACCTCGAGGGGAGGGCCCGGGTGCATAGGACCGAGTTCGTGGTGCACAGCCGTGGGCGACGCCCACTCTTCGTCGTGGTTCCCCCAGAACCGAATCAGGCGACCATCCTCGTGGAACCCGCCCTCGGCCGAATAGACATCGGCATATGACGAGACGACCGCGCCGACCCGATTCTTCCACAGCTCCTCGACGTCGCCGAGCAGCGCCAGCGTATAGCGCTCCCGGTCGTAGTGGGTGAGAGCCCGGAGGTAAGCGGCCTCACAGCGGCGGAAGTCGTCGGCCCGGTCCCGCTTTCCCCGGTGCATGTCCGACAGGATGATCAGCCGGTCGGTGTTGGCGTCGAACGGAGTGGCCGGCTGGCCGCCGTGCCCGGACGCGCGGCGTGCCCGCCGCAGGGCCGAGGAAAGCCCTGCCGCGACTCGCGCATCGTACACGGTGGGACCGTTGCGGTGAGTCACTGCGGCTCAATCATGGTGGTCGGCTGCCTGCATCTCCCCGGCCCCCGCGAGTCTGCCGGAAAGCGCGCTCGGATCATGTATCAGGACCGGAAGATGCTGGGGGCAGATGCCGATCATCGCACCGCGATACTCGATGCGCACAATCGGCACCTCATCCGAGGTCCTGGAGCAGGCGACACAGGTCGAACGCTTCTGGATCATAGCTTGCTCTCTGTCTGACGACCGTTTGATGGGTGCGGGCGCTGCGTTTAGATAGGACATGACGACTTCTCCGGCAACGCGAACCCGACCCGGCCCCCCAATTGACCGGGCGCCGCCCCCGACCCACCTTGCGGTCCAGGCTCCGGCGTTCGGCAGGAGTGTCCTTCGACTCGAGACGATCGCTGAAGCTGCGCACGCGCGGAAGGTGGGGGGTGCAAGCGGGTATCCTGGCGGGAATGGCAGTCGCCGGGGCCGTGTTCGTCATCGATCTGGTTCGTCTGGCGCCTTTGTCGACGCCGCTCTACCTCAGCCGCACCCTGCTGCAAGCCGGACTTTCGCTCGAGGACGTCGGGGTGCTGGAGACGGTATCCGGTTTCTCCCCGGGAGGTCGGCTCGCGGCGTTCACCGGGGTTCATCTGGCCGTATTCGCCGTGTTCGGAATGTTCGCTGCGGCGCTGGCCGACCTGTTCCACCTCCCGTGGAACGCCCGCACGGGAGCGATCGCCGGACTTCTGGTCGGAGCCGGCGCGTGGCGCCTCGCGTTGGAGGCAGGTCCTGCCTGGATATCCGCGGGGCACCTTACGCCGGAGATCGTGATCGGCGCCGGGATCGTGGGCGGAACCGTCCTCGGCTGGCATTTGCGGCTGTGCCGCCTGGACGCGGCAGAGGTACCAGCCCGGAGGCACGCGGCGAGGCGCTAGAGGCTTCCTCGGCGTTGGGGGACGCTCTCCCAGCGCTCCGTACGAACCAGGGCGCCGACCACCGTCCCGACCGCTGCTCCGGCCGCTGCCCCAAGCACGGCACCATACGCAACCCAGACGACAGGGTTGACTTCGCTGCTCGCGCACCCGCCGTCGGCTCCGCACGCAATTCCCACCAGGCCCGCTCCCAGTACCGCTCCGCCCAGGGCACCAAGCCCAAGTCCCTTCCACGGGTTGGCCTGCTTGCCCAGACTCACTTCGAGGCTCTCAATCGCCTCTCGCGGCACCTGAAAGGAACTCCCGAGTCCGGCAACGCTCACCGTATCGAGTAGCAGGGCCGAGGCATCGGCCGCCACCACGGTGCCGATCAACCTTCCGTCCGTGAACGGGGGTGCGATGACCCGGACTCGCATGCCGGCCTGAATCGGAGACTCCTGACCGTGCAGGGGCGCGAATGCGGACGGAAGAAGGAGGACTACCGCAACGGAGCACCTGACGATTCGAGCTAGTTTCACGCAGCCTCCCGGGCGACTTAGACCGTCAGGTCGCGGCGGCGGATCTCACCGCACTCTGATCAGCACGATCCCTATAAAAACGAAAAACGGCCCGGTCGCAAGACCCGGCCGTTCTCCGCAGTACGCGCCAACGCAGCGGGCGATTAGTACATGCCACCCATGTCACCACCCGGCATGGCCGGCATGGCACCTTCCTTCTCCGGCTTGTCGACCACGACGCACTCCGTCGTGAGAAGAAGCCCGGAAATCGAGGCAGCGTTCTGGAGCGCCGTACGCGTGACCTTAGTCGGGTCGATGACGCCCGCCTTCACCAGGTCCTCGTACTCGTCCGTTGCGGCGTTGTAGCCCCAGTTGAGCGAGTTCTTCTCGCGGACCTTTTCGACCACGATCGAGCCCTCGGCCCCCGCGTTCTGCGCGATCTGGCGCAGCGGCTCCTCGAGCGCCCGCCGCACGATCTGCACGCCGATCATCTCCTCGGGATCTTCCCGCTTGATCTTCGTGAGGCTCTTCTGCGTCCACAGAAGCGCGACTCCGCCTCCCGGAACGATGCCTTCCTCGACCGCCGCCCGCGTTGCATGCAGAGCGTCCTCGACCCGAGCCTTCTTCTCCTTCATCTCGGTCTCGGTCGCCGCACCAACGTTGATGATGGCGACGCCGCCGGCCAGCTTGGCCAGCCGCTCCTGCAGCTTCTCCTGGTCGTAGTCGGAGGTGGACTTGTCGATCGCGACGCGGATCTCGCTGATCCGGCCCTTGATCTTGTCCGTATCACCCGCGCCATCGACGATGATCGTGTCGTCCTTGTCGATCACGATGCGCTTGGCGGAGCCGAGATCGCTGACGACGGCATTCTCGAGCTTGAACCCGAGCTCCTCGCTGATGACCTGTCCACCGGTGAGGACCGCGATGTCCTGAAGCATCTGCTTCCTGCGGTCTCCGAAGCCGGGCGCCTTGACGGCCGCGACCTTGAGGGTGCCGCGAAGCTTGTTGACGACGAGCGTGGCGAGGGCCTCACCCTCGACGTCCTCCGAGATGATCATCAGGGGCTTGCCCATCTGGGCGACCTTCTCGAGAACCGGCAGAAGATCCTTCATCGCCGAGATCTTCTTGTCGTGGATCAGGATCAGCGGATCCTCGAGAACGGCCTCCATCTTCTCAGGGTCCGTGACGAAGTAGGGCGACAGGTAACCGCGGTCAAACTGCATTCCGTCCACCGTCTCGAGCGTCGTCTCAAGACCCTTGGCTTCCTCGACCGTTATGACTCCGTCCTTGCCCACCTTCTCCATCGCGTCGGCGATCAGGTCGCCGATCACCGCGTCGCTGTTGGCCGAGATCGTGGCCACCTGAGCGATCTCCTTCTTGCCCTTGGTCTCCACCGCCATGTCGGCCAGCTGACCCACGACGTCCTCCACAGCGGCCTCGATGCCCCGCTTCAGAGCCATCGGGTTCACGCCGGCTGTGACGCTCTTCAGGCCCTCGGTGAAGATCGCCTGGGCCAGAATCGTCGCTGTCGTGGTGCCGTCACCCGCGTTGTCGGAGGTCCGTGTGGCGACTTCCTTGACCATCTTGGCGCCGAGATTCTCGACCGCATCATCCAGCTCCACCTCTTTCGCCACCGTGACTCCGTCCTTGGTGACCGTGGGGCTGCCGAATTTCTTCTCGATCACGACGTTCCGGCCCTTGGGGCCGAGAGTGACCTTTACGGCTCGTGCAAGCTTGTCAACGCCCTTCTTGAGCCGGGCGCGCGCCTCGGTGTCAAATTCAAGTTCCTTGGCCATCTTATTGAACTCCTCTAGAAATTGCGGATCGATCAGGTGTTCTGATCGCTTCGTTTGTTCTTCCGTCGCCGATTTAGCCGAGAACGGCCAGCACGTCCGACTCCCGGACGATGAGGTACTCGTTGCCGTCGACCGTCACCTCAGTGCCCGAGTACTTGCCGTACAGGATCTTGTCGCCCTTCTTGAGCTCGACCTCGATCAGCTCTCCCTGATCGGTGCGCCGGCCCGGTCCGACTGCGATGACCGTACCCTGCATCGGCTTTTCCTTGGCCGTGTCCGGAATGTAGAGCCCGCCCCGCATCTCTTCCGTCTCTTCGAGAGGCTCAATGACCACCCGATCGGCCATCGGCTTGATTTTCACGCTTGCCATGTTCGCTCCTCCTCGTGCTTCCGCTATCGGTTGAACTGCATCGATTCCAAGACCGTCCCTGTTAGCACTCTCCTATTTCGAGTGCTAAACTCGCTCCCCATAATACGTATCTGACCGCCCCGGTCAAGTCGTTGTCTCGTTTGAGCCCAAAGCACGCTGCATGCCAGACGTTTCGCCTGCTTTTTGAGGCGTTTCCGGCGTATTTGCCTGCCTGACTGGCGCAGCTCGAAGAACGGCCTGTCAGGGTGGCGCACGTCTGCCAGAAGGGCTGGCGTGAAACCGGTTGCACGCGCCGGCCGTATGACCAGGTAACGCAAACAACTCGCCGCCCGGTCCACGGCGACCGCGAGGACGCGTGGACCGCGGCGGAGGTGAATGGGGAGGTAGCCAGATGATACGCGCAATCGTGACGCTGCTGGTACTGGGCTTCATGGGGATGGTGGTTCTCAGTCTGTTGTTCGGACTGCTGATGCCGCTGCTCGCCATCGCGCTCAAGGTCGGGCTGGTTCTGGTGATCGGCTATTTCGTCCTGCGGATCGTGAGTCCGAAGGATGCCGAGAAGGTGCGAGAGAAGCTGCGGCGGGTGAAGTAGGGACGGGTCGGGGGATGCGGCCTGGCGGCCAAACCGCCAGGCCGCCCGCCGTTGCCATCTGTCAGGTGGGAGAAGCTAAGAAGCGCCCTGCCCTTCCAACACGGCAAGGGCCTCCCACAGGTGCGCCGCCGCCATGTCGAGATGATCCGCCAGCTCGTGGACCCGGTCCGCCACGGCCCCGAGATCCCCCGCGCGAAGGGCGAGCCGGATTGCGGGCAACGGAAGGGTGGCGTAGCCGTTGTCCGGATCTGAGGCGAACAGGAGCTGCCGGCTCCAGGCCTCGCCAGGAAGTCCATCCTCACTCGTCAGAGACAGGCTCGCAGCCCGCAGGTGCTCATTGACCCTGCGCATCGCCTGTGGAGCCGGCTCCACCTCCCCCAGCCAGCTCGCCCTGCCGATCGAGTAGGCGGCAGCCGCTGCCTCCATCGAGGCGATCGAAGTGCGCAGTCCAGCGAAAGCCCGGCGTACACCCGTTGCTACCGGGGAGTCTGCCAGCATTTCCGCAGCCGCGTCTCCTACCGCGTGTTCCGTCGCCGTTGCCGCCTCGAGGGCCGATTGCACCTCGCTCTCGAGGTGAACCGCGCGCTCCCCCACGACTCCCGCCAACTCCACGAAGTCGTAGGGAAGGATATCGGCGTTCGCGAGCCGCGAGACCACTACGGCCGCGACCCGGGCGACGGCAGCGTGGTAGAGATATCCGGGGTCTCCGAACTCCTGCATCCACCGGGGGGTGTCGTACATCGAATGGTAGACACCGCCGGACCCGCCGAATCCGAAGCCGATCGCGGGGATGCCCAGGTGCTGGTAGAACCCCTTATGATCGGAGCCACCACCAAGATCCCCGACCGGCAGGGGCTCGGGGCTGGCCTCGTCTCCGAGTCGCTCGGCGACTCGCGTCAACCAGGACTCGTAGACCGTGCCGCCGCGTGCCGGTTCATCGACTCGATGTGCGGCGTCGCGAGCCAGCGACTTCAGTTCCGGTGAAGCCGCCGCCCCAAATGAGGATCCCGATACGGGCGCATCCTGGTTCACATAGGCCACGACGGTGGCTCGAAGCCTGTCGGCATGAGCCTCGACCCACTCGATCGATCCTATGATCCCCCATTCCTCGGCGTCCCAGGTGATGAAGACGACCGTGCGCCTGGGCCGCATCCCGAGGGCCGCCGCCGCTCCGAAGGCTCGGGCGACCTCCAGCACGCTCGCCGTCCCACTGACGTTGTCGATGGCGCCGGGGCTCCAGGAGTCGCGATGAGCCCCGATCACGACCCATTCATCCGGCCACTCAGTGCCCTCGATCACGGCGATCGTGTTGTAGGCCGGGTGGTAAGCGGACTCCCCCGACTCCGTGCGCACCTCCAGCCGAGCCCGGGTCGGTCCGGGCCCGAAACGGTAGGTCAGATCGAGTCCGCCCTGCCACGACTCGGGCGCCGCTGGCCCGCCGAGCGGCTGGAGAAGCGCCTCGGCCACACCGTACCCGACGGGGACCACGGGTATGCGCGCCACCCCGACCATTTGTTCTTCGGGAACCCGCGGGGCTCCCGGCAACGAGGGACCCGCCGGAGTGGATGGGTCACCCGTCGAATTGAGAACACTCCCCCGCTGAACCCCCCTGGCGGGCCGCATGGGACCGTTCGGGTACACGTCTCCTCGGACGAAGCCGTCGTTCGCGGGATCCGAGTAGAGCAGGAGACCGGCGGCCCCTCGCGCCTCGGCTTCTCGAGCCTTGATCCCCCGGAAAGATCTTCCATACCGTACGAGTACGATCTTGCCTTCCACCGAGACGCCGGCGGAATCCAGAGTGCGATAGTCAGCCGGCAGCCCGTAGCCGGCGAAAACGACCTCGCTCTCCGCGATTCCCGATCCGGAATACGCGTTGAATACGGGCACGGCATCGATGCCGGTCGCCGGGTCCTCCGATAGCGACGGCTCCGCCAGGTCAAACGTCATGGGCGCCGGCCACGTTCGCTCGACTGACACCCGCAACGGTTGAGGCATGTACAGAATGAGGGAATCGTATCCAGCGTCGATCCCTGCCGCCCCGTGCCACGCGATCACCGAATCGCGGGTCGCCACCTGCCCCGGGGTCCCGGCCACGTGCGGCCGCGCGGCCAGCGCCGTCGCCCAGCGGCCTACCGAATCCGGGTGGATCTCGTCAAGCAAGGTCTGCTCGAACACGGTCTGTGTCGCTGACGCCTGTCCCGAAAAGCCAACGATCGATGAGGCGTCCCCCTCCAACGTGGGCTCCTGCGCCCACGCGGCCGTCGCACCCGGGACCGGCAGCAGCGCCAGTCCGCCCATCAAGGCGGCTAGCATCATGCGCGGGATGCGCGCCCTCACGTCGCGAACCCTTCCCGCTCGAGGTGTTCGTCCGCGCAGATCAGGCCATGCAGGGTCAGGTAGGGATCCACCCGTTCCACGGTCCGGCAGTGCGGTGCGATGACGTCCGCCAGCCCGCCGGTGGCAATGACAAGCGGGTCTTCGGGATCCCATTCTTCGAGGATGCGCCGCACGATCCCGTCGATCCCATCGACGATCGAGTAGAAAACACCTGACTCCAGGCAGGTCACCGTGCGCCGACCGATCACCTTCTCGGGCAGCCGGATCTCGACCGATGGCAGTTTCGAAGTAAACTCGTGCATCCGGTCGATTCCCGCCCTCGGACCCGGGGCGATCACCCCGCCCAAGAAGACTCCGTCAGCCGTGATGCAATCGAACGTGGTCGCCGTTCCCAGGTCCACCACAATGGTGTTGCGAGCGTAGAGACATCGAGTCCCCAGCGTATTCACGATCCGGTCGGCCCCAACGGAAGCGGGCTCGTCGACGTCGAGCGTCACGGGCAACGGCGACGAAGCATCGATCCGGCGACACGGAATGCCCAGTTCATGGAATGCCTCCGCCCACGAGCGGTCGATCGCCGGAACGACCGACGCGATGACGGCACGGTCGATCGACGAGGGGGTCTCGACCTCGGTCGCCAGCAAGCCACTCAGCATGAGGGCCATCTCGTCGCCGGTCGGGTGTCGCTGGGTACTGATCCGCCAGCTCCTCCGGACGTCGGATCCGGAATAGAGACCCAGAAGAGTCTCGGTGTTCCCCACGTCCACGGCCAGGATCATGTCAGCCTCCTCGTGTCCCGGACGGCTGATCCGCCCATGGGTCGACCACACCATCGCCGACTCTTCGCAAGGCCCCACGGTCCGGGCGGAAGAGCAGCGCCCCGTCCGGGGCAATTCCCACGCAAGTCCCGAGGTGCCCACTCTCATCGCCCGGCATCGTCAGCCGGGCGCGACGATCTCTCAGCCAATCGTACCGATCCACCCGGTCGAGCAGATCACCCTCGAGGGTCACCGGAGCACCCGGAAGCCAGGTTTCAAGTCCGGCGATTACGCAGTCCGCCACCTCTGCGAGTGAGGCCGTCTGCCCCGTCACCGTGTCGATCGCGGTAGCCATATTCGCGATTTCTGCAGGGGCCGAGTGTCCGAGGGGACGGACGTTGATGCCGACCCCAACAACCAGATAGCGCGGCCGCGACTCGGACCAGGAGGCCTCCGCCAGGACGCCGCCGATCTTCTTCCCCGCAGCGACCACGTCGTTCGGCCATTTGAGCCCAGGGGCCAGGCCTCGAAAACCGGCGTCGAGCCGCTCTACCACGCCCAGGCCGCCCAGGATGGAGACCATGGCTGGGTGCGCGAGGTCCGCCGGCCGGAAAATCATGCTGAGATACACTCCGGCGTCTTTCGGCGAATGCCACTCGTGCCCGGCGCGTCCGCGGCCAGCGGTCTGTTCCCGGCAGATCACCAACGTACCGGCCGGGTAGCCGTCTTCCGCCAGATCTCGCGCCGCCTCGTTCGTCGAGTCGATCTTGCCATACAGCACCACGGATTCCCGATCCCACCGGGCCCGCAAATCCTCAATGGACTCTCCAGCCCAAGCGTTCGTCGTTCTCCTGCTCATCGGTCGGTCACCAGAAGAGAAAGGTCCAGGGCTGGGGCCGAATGCGTGAGGGCGCCCACCGAGATGTAGTCCACTCCTGTGCGGGCGATGTCCCGCACGCTGTCGAGGGTCACGCCCCCGGACGCTTCGATTCGGGGCTGAGGAGCAGGGGCCGTCCTGATCATCGCTACCGCCGCCTGCAACTCCGCAACCGACATGTTGTCGAGCATCACCCGGTCGGGGGCGCACCGCACCGCCTGCTCGAGCTCCGCCTCGTTCGTGACTTCCACCTCTACCTCGAGGCGCTCTCGACGAGCCTTCGGAAGAGCCGCCTCGATCGCCGCCGCCACGCCGCCGGCCGCACGAATGTGGTTCTCCTTGATGAGCACCATATCGTAGAGGCCCCGCCGGTGGTTCATCCCACCACCCGCGGCGACCGCGTACTTCTCGAGCGTCCGCCATCCCGGCGTGGTCTTCCGAGTGTCCGCGACCTGGCACCCGGTACCCGAAACGGCCTCCACGTATCGAGCCGTCAGAGTCGCCACCCCGGACAGCCGCGCCAGGAAATTGAGCGCCGTGCGCTCGGCCGCCAGGATCGAGCGGAGCGAACCGGACACCCGCATCACGGTATCGCCGGGCGCGACCCTCGCCCCGTCTACGGCCTGCTCCGTGACTTCCAGGTCCTTGTCGACGATTCTGAACACTCTAGCCGCCACCCCGGCACCGCACACCACGCCGTGCTCTTTCGCGAGGATCGTCGCCTCGCCCACGACGCCCGCCCCAATCGTCCACTCGCTCGTCCGGTCCCCATCGCCGATGTCCACTTCCAGTTCGCGGCGAATCAGGGGATCCGCGACCCTCACGATTTCCTCACTCATCGGAGCGCCGGCTGGAAGGCCGCGGCGACCAGGTAGGCAGAGCCAGCGGCCCAGCAATACCATGCAAACCGGTAGAAGGCCCCGGTTTCCAGCATTCGGACGAAGAGCCGAATCGCCGCAACTCCGGCGACCAGCGCTGCGGCGAATCCGGCGCCCAGGACCAGCGATCCCACGCCATCCGGGCCCGCGGCCTCCCGGAGTTGAAGGAGACCCGTTCCAAGGATGGCGGGAACCGACATGAGGAACGAGAACTCGGCAACGGCGACCGGGTCAACACCGCGCCAGGACCCCATCGCCACGGTTGCCCCAGATCGACTGACTCCCGGAAGGATCGCGGCAGCCTGGGCGATTCCGATCCACACAGACTGTCCAGCCGACGGCGACGGAGCCTTTGTCCGGGGCGCCGTGAGCCTCACCGAGTACACGATGAAGCCGGTGACGATCAGCAGGCCCGCCGCAAGCACGGGCTCACCGAAAGCGGCCTCGAACCAATCCCGTCCCAGAACGCCGACGACTGCGGTCGGGACCGATGCCAGCGCCAGCAGCCCGATATAGCTCCAGGACGACCGATCTCCGCGCAGCGCACCGGTGGCGAGCGAGGCCACCCGCCCCCGATACACCCAGAGCACCGCGCACAGGGTCGCCAGGTGCACCGTCACCTCGAAGGTCACACCGGGCAGCCGGATGCCCAGGAGCGCCTGCCCGAGCACCAGGTGACCGCTGCTCGATACCGGCAGGAATTCGGTCAGACCCTGGAGGACCCCGAGGACCATCGCCTCGAGAACGCTCATCGCGGCGACCCTGCGAGCACCTCTTCGTAGAAGCGCTCGTACATGGGAACGATCAACGCTGCCGAGTATCGGCGGACGGCCGCATCCCTTGCCGCCCGGCCGAACGAGGCCCAAAGATCCGAGTCGGTCAGCAGCTTCACGGAACTGGCCGCCATGTCCTCGACCGCACCCACGGGATGCAGGAAGCCGGTGACGCCGTGATCCACGACCTCCGCCAGGCCGCTGCCTCCTGTGCCCACGACCGGAACCCCGCTGGCGAGCGCCTCCAGCGCCACCAGACCGAACGACTCCTGTTCGGAGGGGAGCAGGAACAGATCCGCGCAGGAAAGGAGACCGGCCACGGATTCCAGCTTCCCCAGGAACACGATGTCCTCGAGGACTCCCAGGCTGCTCGCCAATTCGGTGGCCGCGGCCCTCTCGGGGCCATCGCCGATGAACACGAGGCGTGATCCCATTTCCTGTCGGATGCCCGCGAAAATGCGAACCACATCGTCCACGCGCTTCACCTTACGGAAGTTCGAGATGTGCATCACGATCTTCTCGCCGTGCGGGGCGAGCGCGCGCAGGTGACAGTCATCCCGGCCCGGCTTGTATATCTCGGGATCGACGAAGTTCGGCACCACTCGGATGTCGAGCTTGTCACACTCGAACGCCCTGTGCGTCTCCTGCCTCAGGTACTCGGAAACGGCGGTGACCCCGTCCGACTGCTCCACCGAAAAACGGGTGATGGACCAGAACGAGGGATCCTGCCCGACCAGCGTGATGTCCGTCCCGTGCAGCGTCGTCACGACTTTCAGGTCGCGACCTTCCTTCCTCAACATCTGGCCGGCCACCCAGGCCGCCTCCGCATGCGGAATGGCGTAGTGAGCGTGCATGATCTCCAGGTCGTGCTGGCGGGCCACTTCATGCATCCGCACCGTGAGGGCCAGGGAATAAGGCGGGTACTCGAACAGCGGGTAGTGCGGGACCTCCACCTCGTGAAAGAACAGCCCCTCGTGAAACGAAGTGAGACGAAACGGCTGCGCGTACGTGATGAAATGGATCTCGTGACCTCGAGCAGCGAGTTCGATACCAAGTTCCGTCGCCAGAGCGCCAGATCCGCCGTACGTCGGATAACACGCGATGCCGATCTTCATGGTCTATCAGATTCGCTCATGGGGCTGATGCTCCCGTGGATTGCATTCCCGATCGACGAGTCGTGTCCAGTCCGTCGCTATTGTATGCGCCAGCTCCGAGAGATCCACGTTGGCGTCCACCCGCGTCACGTCGTCGTCGAGCTGGTGCCTGAACCAGGTGCGCTGCCTCCTGGCGTACTGCCACGTATCCCGAACGATGGCTGTTACGGCTTCTTCGCGCGAGATCTCCCCCGCCGCGAGCCGCCACGTATCCAGGTAGCCAACCGACGTCATCGCCGGTGAACCCGGGCCGTGGCCGCTGGCCGCCAGGGCCCGTACCTCCTCGATCCAGCCCGAATCGAGCATCGACTGAACTCGCCTTTCGATCCTGGCCCGATGAAGATCGGGATCGAGCTGAAGCACCCAGGTCCGGGCTGGCACCGGCTCGCCCTCGGGCTCCGCATGGCTCTGCCACCACGTCAGGCTGCGACCGGTGAGGAAGACCAGCTCGAGCGTTCTGCCAGCTCGCTGCGGATCGACCACCGCCAGGCGATCGTCGAGGGGCGGATCGAGGCGCCGCACCCACCGGCGAATCTCGGCCGACGGCAACCCGGACAGCCAGGCCGCGAGCAACGATCGGCAACCCTCGTCGAGTTCGGGTTCCCGGAACACCGGCCGAGTAACCGCCCGAACGAAGAAACCGGTACCTCCAGCCACGATCGGGATTCGTCCGCGCGACTCGATCTCGGTCACCCACTGCCGGCACAACCGGGCGAACCGTCCCGCTCCGTACCTTTCACCGGGCTCGAGGAAGGCCACTCCGTGATGTGGGGCCTGGGCACGCTCCGCTGGACTCGGAGCGACCGTGCCGACCTCCAGACCGCGATATGCCTGGCGGCTGTCGGCGGAGATGATCTCTCCGTCGAGCCGTCGGGCTACCTCGAGAGCCAGGTCCGTCTTCCCCGTCGCGGTCGGGCCGAGAATGACCAGGACCCTGGGGCAGGACTTCACGATCGACCGAATCGCCGAGCCAGTTCCTCCATGGTCAGGCGGAGTATCGTGGGGCGCCCGTGCACGTCATGGCTCGGTAGCTCTGTCGCGAAGAGCCGATCCACCAGCTCCTCCATCTCGGCACGCGAGAGGGGCTGACCCGCCTTGATGGCTCCCTTGCAGGCCATGCTCTTGGCGATGCGCTCATGCTGGTTGCGAGCCGAGTTGACCAGATCCGAACCGTGCGTGAGTTCGGCCACCATGTCACGAAAGCAGACTTCGGCGTCGAAATACGGGTGCGGATTCGGAGCGGCGTGAACGATCACCGTTCGGTCGCCGAACGCATCGACCTCGAATCCCACCGCTCTCAGAAGGCCCCCGAGTTCCTCGACCGCCGCGAATTCCGCGGGCGCGAGCCTGAGAGTAAGGGGGAACAGCAGACGCTGAGACTCGGCGCCGCTGCCCCGGAACTTCTCCATGATCTCCTCGAACAGCACCCGCTCATGCGCGGAATGCTGATCCACGATCAACAGTCCATCCCGGGTGGAAACGAGGATATAGGCATCGTGCAGCTGCCACGCGTGGGGACGCGCTGCGCGTCCCACCGCACCCAGGGGCGGAGTTCCTCCCGCTTCGGAAGGGACCCCGGGGTGCCCGGCCGCGTCATCGGCACCGGAGCGTGATACGAAGAACGCCAGCTGGGGTGGCTCTGGCTCTTCACCACCCGGTTGCGCTTCCGCCGGGTCACGCTCGGCAACTCTCGGCGCGCCGCCAGTGCGCATCCGCGACGGACGCCCGGCGAGCGACGACTCCGGACCCGAGGGCCCGCCATTGGAGCTGAGTCCGGGTGCACTGCTCACCGCACCGAGGCGTGACCGGACCGCCTCCGCGACCGCGCGTTGAACCCGTCCGGGATCGCTGAAACGCACTTCCGCCTTGGCCGGGTGCACGTTCACATCGACCCGCTCGCCTTGAAGTCCGAGGTAGAGGATGAACGTGGGCCGAAGACCGGGCGCCACGGTCGTCCGGTATGCGTCGTCCACGGCGCGCACGAGGGCTCGGTCGCGAAATGGTCGACCATTCACGAACAGATATCGGCGGCCTCCTGTCTGTCGCGCGGCATCGGGTCGCTGGATCAGGCCGCCCACACGGAGGCCGTCGAGCTCCTCGTCCAGCTCCAGGAGCTGAACGGCTTCGTCCGTACCCCAGATATCGGCGACTCGGCTCGCCGGACCGTCGGCTGGGGTCAGAGACATGAGCTCCCGCCCGTTCGACTCGAGGTGGAATGCCGTCCGCAGGTTGGAGAGGGCCAGGAGCAGGATCGCCTCGCTGGCGGCCCGGGTCTCGGCCCCGGCCGCCCTGAGAAACTTCGCACGGGCGGGCACGTTCTGGAAGAGCGAGCGAACCGTCACCGTCGTGCCGGGCCGGCGGACGATTTCGTCGCTGGACACGATGCGGCCCCCGGTGACCCGGATGCGCGTGCCGGGGCCTCCATCCGCCGGCGCCGTCTCCATCTCGAAGCGGCTCACTGCCGCGATCGACGGGAGCGCCTCGCCCCTGAAGCCGAACGAGGCAATGCCCTGGAGATCCTCGGCCGTGCCTATCTTGCTCGTGGCGTGCCGATCCAGCGCGAGGAGGGCATCCGGCCGGCTCATGCCCTCTCCGTCATCCGCGACACGGATGTACGTCTTGCCGCCGTTTCGAAGCTCTATTCGAACCGAGAGCGCGCCGGCGTCCAGCGCGTTCTCGACCAGCTCCTTGACGACCGACGCTGGACGTTCGACCACTTCTCCGGCGGCGATCTGATTGGCCACCGTGTCCGGAAGGATGCGGACTCTTCGACCGGGCGCGGCATCGCTCACGCGGGCACCTCGACTCCGTAGAAGCGGCACGCGTTCTCCAGCGTATGCCGCGCCACATGTTCCGGGCTCTCGTTCCGGATTCCGGCCAGCGCCACGCACGTGTGGCCTACGAGCGACGGCTCGTTGCGTTTCCCTCTCAGGGGCACGGGCGCCAGGTATGGGCTGTCGGTCTCGATCAGCAAGCGATCCGCGGGAACACGGCGCACGAGCTCCTGATCCCCGAACTTCTTGAACGTGACGATACCGGAAAACGACACGTACCACCCGGCATTCAGCCCGGCTTCCATCAGCGCCTGACCACCGGAGAAACAGTGCAGGACGCCCAGCACCCTGCCCTCGAACGCCCGAACGAAGTCAACCGTCTCGGCGTCGGCCGCACGAGAGTGCACCACCACCGGCAGCCCGGCATCAGAGGCGAGTTGAAGATGGGCCTCGAAGCTCGCCGCCTGCTCGGCGCGCGGAGAGTGCTCGTAGTGAAAGTCGAGTCCGGTCTCGCCGATGGCGACCACCGAGGGATCCGCCGCGAGAGAGCGCAGCGTGGCAAGCACCGCGGGAGAGCAGTCCTCGGCCTCATGGGGATGAAGACCGGCCGTTGCCCAAATCCCTTCGTGGCCCCGGGCAAGCTCGATAGCCGCTCGCGCATCGGCGGGGTTCGAGGCCACAGTGACCATACCGACGACTCCTGCGTCGCGAGCCCGGGCGATCGTGTCGTCCCGAACGTCCGCGAACGCCGCATCGCTGAGATGGAGATGACTGTCGAAAAGCTTCACCGGCCAGGGACCGTCAGTTCGAGCGGTAACGGAGCGCGAGACGGCGGACGCGAAGGTCGTTTGCGCCGCGGTCCGCGTATTCGATCAGCTCTGCCCCTTCTTCTTCTCCTTGCGCCGGGACCGATGTTCGATCTCGAGCAGGGCCGGCGACGCCACGAAGATCGACGAATAAGTCCCGATCAAGATCCCGAGAATCAGCACCAGGGCGAACGGACGCACCACGGTCCCGCCGAGAATGAACAGGGCGAGAAGGGTTGCCAGGGTCGTGCCGCTGGTGAGCACCGTGCGCGGCAGGGTCTCGTTGATGCTGGCGTTGACGATATCTGCGTACGCGTCCTTGCGACGCTTCTTCAGGTTTTCCCGAATCCGGTCGAACACGACGATCGTGTCATTGAGCGAATACCCCAGGATCGTCAGGATCGCGGCCACCGTTGCCAACGTGATCTCAATGTTCAGCAAGGATATGAAGCCGAACGTGATCGTGATGTCGTGGAACGTCGCGATGATCGCCGCGACCCCGAACCGCCATTCGAAACGAAAGGCGAGATACACGAGCGTCAGGGCGAACGACAACAGAATGGCGATGGCCGCCTTCCGCTGCAGCTCGGAGCCGACCTTCGGCCCAACGGCGTCCGCACTCATGCTGAATCCATCGGCGCCGTACGTGTTTGCCAGGAGGTCGTTGACACTGTTCACGATCCCCTCGAAGTCCTGCGTCCGGATCAAGAATTCGTTCGAGTCGCCCAGCTGCTGGATCTGTGCGTTCTCCATTCCGGCGGCAGAAAGAACGTCTCGGAGGTCGCCGACCGAAGTCTGCTCGACGAACTCCACCTGGAGCATGGTTCCCCCCGTGAAGTCCACGCCATAACGCGGACCTCCACGGAGCACGAGGGAGCCGATGCCGAGCACCAACAGCACGCCCGAGACGACATAGGCTCGTCTGCGCGCGGCCAGGAAGTCGAAATTCGCGGTTCGGAAGAATCTCATGTATAGACCGTGTCAGATGCTCAGTGGCTCGGTCGGCGAACGCCGCTCGAGATAGACGAGGAAGAACGTCCGCGTCACGTACAGGGCCGTGAAGAACGAGGCGATGATGCCGATCACCAGGGTGACGGCAAAACCGCGGATCGGACCCGTACCGAACTGGTAGAGGATCGCGGCCGTGATCAGCGTCGTCAGGTTCGCATCGACGATAGCCGACAGCGCCTGCGCGAACCCGGCGTCCACCGCCGTACGCGGCGTCTTCCCGGCATCCGATTCCTCCCGGATTCGTTCGAAGATGAGCACGTTGGCGTCCACCGCCATCCCGACCGACAGGATCAGCCCCGCGATGCCCGGAAGCGTGAGCGTGGCTCCGAGTCCCGCGAGCCCGCCGAGCACCAGCAACACGTACACCGCGAGCGCCGCAACGGCCATGACTCCGGCCACCCGGTAATACCATATCATCAGTATTACCACGCCGATGATCCCGATGATGAACGCGTTCCGACCCTGCCGGATCGAGTCCGCTCCCAGCGAGGCGCTGACGGAATGCTCTTCGACGACCTTGATCGGCATCGGGAGAGCTCCCGCACGCAGCACGAGCGCCAGATCCTGGGCTTCCTGAAAGCTCGAGCCGGCACCCATCTCGATCTGCGCACGGCGGCTCAACGTCTGCCGGATCACCGGGGCACTCTGCACGCGGCTGTCCAGGACGATCGCCATGTAGCGGCCCACGTTCGGCGCTGTGCCGCGCTGGAATACGCGCGAACCGCGGCGAGTCGTCTCGAACGGAACATAGGGCTGATTGAACTGCGGATCGCGGGCCGCAGGACCGGCGTCCTGCAGGAGATCACCGGTGAGGATCGCGTCAGCCTCGAGAACGTAGAGCTCCCGATACGCGGCCCCGGCGGCCGACGTCGGCTCGGCTCCCCAGCGTAACTCGGTGTTGCGCGGGAGGGCGTTCCGGAAGGCCTCGGTCGCCAGGTAGCGCTCGACCGTGGGCACTTCTTCCTCGGCCACGAGGAGAATGCCCGGGTTCCCGCTCTCGAGCAGAAGACCCGTGAGCGGCCTCAGGTTGGGCTCGCCGGAGTCCTGGTCGGCCGCGGGCTGCGCCACGGCCGTCGTGTCCGCGGCCGTCGCTTCCGCCGGCACGTCGGCAGAGTCCGCCGCCGCCTCTACCGCACTGTCCGGCCGGGTGCCGAGGATGTCGGAGAGCTGGGACTCGGGCTCCGGCTCCTCGATCACCGACCCGCGCAGGTTCTCTGCCCCGAGCTCCTGGACGATTCCCCGGTCAATCCGTGGCAGGGCATTCCGGAAATTGTCATCCTCGCGAACGAGCTTGAACTCGAGGAAGGCCGTGCGCTCGACGATCGGCCTTGGCCCGCTCGGGGTCGTCGATGCCCGCCAGCTCGACGATGATCCGGTCGCTGCCCACCCGCTGAATCGTAGGCTCGCGCACACCGAACTCGTCGATCCGATTGCGGATCGTCGTCAGGGTCCGCTCGAGAGCGTCCGCTCGAGCCTCGGTGGTCAACGTCCCGTCGGGGTCGTCCACCTCCACGGCCAGGTGCATGCCGCCCTGAAGGTCGAGGCCGAGATTGATCGCGGGAACCTTGTCGCCGGCAGGCCCTGTCTTCGGAACGAGGGCGTACACGCTGACGATAATCAGTCCCAGTATGACCAGGAGTCTACTTCTGAGTTTTCGCATGGAAACGGGCCAGTCCTCCAGCCGGGTGCCCTTCTGTCCGAGCCCGCCCAATGCAGGCTCCGTTCATAAGCGGCGCAAAGTACGGAGGAAAGGCCCGATTGAAAACCCCGGGAGCGCCCCGGGGACGCCCTCCGGCCTCAGGTTTCGCGGTGAATCCCCGTCCAACGGAGGATGTCCTCCATCAGGCACCACCGTGTGAGGCCCGATTGCAGCAGGTTCAGACCGATGAACACCGTGAACCACAGCCACCACGGGCTCACCCATTGGGCCAGCGCCAGGCTGGCAAGCACCAGGGTGCCGGCGATAACCCTTATCTTCCTATCCATCGTCATGTCGGTCTACCTCTGGTCTTTCTGTTTGGGGCGCTCGCATCCGCAGGCTGCCGCATCCTCCACGCCCAGCAGAAACGCGCGGATCGGGTGCTTCGGGTCCTCCACCGCGGAGCACGCCTGCACACCGGCCAGGATGGCCTTCGCTTTGTCGTCTTCCGTGAAAACCAGGATCATCTCCGACCGGTAGGGCGCCCCTGAACCATACCAACCGGCCGATCCGGCAGGCCCATGCCCCTCGACGCCCACGCGGCTGAACGCCGCGACGTTCAGCTCGGCCAGCAGACCCTCCACGCACCCCTCGTCTCCTTCCAGGTATAACAGCATCACTAGCTTCATGGGTCATTCCCCTCGAGCATTGGTCTCTCGTTACCCCGACCCGATGTCCGCGCAGACGGACACCGCTCAGGCTCAGGCTCCTGCTACCTCCGGCTGGCCCGACGCAACGACTTCTAAAGGTGTCTCTTTCACGGGCTTCTCTCGTCGCAGGAGGAAGTAGATCCCGGGCACGACCACGAGCGTGAGCAACGTGGAAGCCAGAGACCCGGTGATCAGGGCCACCGCCAGACCTTCGAAGATCGGGTCGAACAGGATGACGATCGCGCCGATGATCACGGTGCCCGCGGTCAGAGCGATCGGGCGCGTCCGCACCGCACCCGCCTCGATCACGGCCTGCTTCAGAGGCACGCCCGCGTCCAGACGCGCCTCGAGGTAGTCGATCAGGAGGATTCCGTTTCGAACCATAATCCCAGCGAGCGCGATCATCCCGATCATCGATGTGGCCGTGAAGAACGCTCCAAATACCATGTGCCCCGGAGCGATTCCGACGAGTGTGAGCGGAATCGCCGTCATCATCACCAGCGGCGTTACGAAGCTCCCGAACCAGGCAACCAGAAGACCGTAGATCAGCAGCAGGGCGCCCGCGAAAGCGATCCCCAGGTCACGGAACACCTCGTATGTGACCTGCCACTCTCCGTCCCACTTCATCACGGGCTGTTCGACCGCGCCAGGCTGGCGCGTGTACAGCTGGCCGAGCCGAGCCCCGGACGGCAGTTCGATCTCTCCGATCCGGTCCTGAAGGTCCAGGATCGCGTATACGGGGCTCTCCTCCGCCCCTGCCACCTCGGCGTTCACGTAGATGACCCGCTGACCGTTCTTCCGGTCGATCGGCTGAGGCACGGTCACGACCTGGGCCTCGACCAGTTGCCCGACCGGGACCATCGCGCCAAACCTCGACGCGACGTGCAGGGCACCGATGCGATCCGCACCCGAGCGCGCCTCCTCGGGGAGCCGGACCCGCACGGGGACCGGCCGTCTGGCCTCGGGCGCAGAGATCTCGGTCGCCACGGCGCCGCCCACTCCGATGGCCAGCGCATGCACGATCTGCTCCTTGGTCACACCGGACAGGGCCGCCTTCTGCTCGTCCACCAGAAGCCGCAGCTCTTCCTGTGGATCGATCCGGGACCAGTCGAGGTCCACGACGCCCGGGTGCTCGGCGAAGCGAGCCATCACCTGCTCGGCCACTACGCGCTGGGCGTCCTCGTCGGGACCGTATATCTCGGCCACCAGAGTCGAGAGGACCGGCGGACCGGGCGGGACCTCGACGACTTTCGCCCGCGCGCCCGAGCCTGACGCCGCGACCACCGAGTCCACGATGGGACGTACGCTCTTCGCGATGTCGTGGCTCTTGGCCCTCCGTTCAGACTTGTCAACCAGGTTTACCTGAATGTCAGCAACGTTATTTCCCTTACGCAGATAGTAGTGGCGTATCATACCGTTGAAATTGAAGGGTGCCGCCACGCCCGCGTACACCTGCACGTCCGCGATCTCGGGCACGGCCCCGAGGGCGCGAGCTACGTCGAGGGCGAGGGCCACGCTGGTCTCGAGCGTCCTGTCCTCGGGCAGGTCGAGGATCACCTGCATCTCGTTCTTATCGTCGAACGGGAGCATTTTGACCATGACCGTGCGCGTGAAGAACAGGCCGGTGGAACCGAGAAGAAGCACGACTACCACCCCCAGGGCCGCGATTAGACGCGCGGGCTTCTCGAGGAGCGGCTCCATGAGCCACCGGTAGGAGCGGTAGATCTTCGTTTCTTCGAGTACATAGTTAGACCCACTGTCCTCTCCCTGGTGTGCTTTGCCCAGCAGTCGGAATGCCAGCCAGGGAGTACCGATCAGGGCGACGAGCAACGAGAACATCATCGCGAGGCTCGCTCCGATCGGCATCGGGCTCATGTACGGACCCATCAGCCCGGAGACGAACAGCATCGGAAGGACTGCCGCAATAACGGTGAGCGTCGCAAGGATCGTGGGGTTTCCCACCTCGTCCACCGCTGCACGGGCCGCGGCTCGAAGGGGCCGGTCCTTCATGCGGAAATGCCGCTCCATGTTCTCCGCCACGATGATCGAGTCATCGATCACGATCCCCGTGACGAAGATGAGGGCGAAGAGAGTCACGCGGTTCAGGGTGTACCCTAAGATCTGATATACGAAGAGGGTAAGCGCGAAGGTGATCGGAACCGCCAGCATCACGACGATGGCGCTTCGCCAGCCCATGAACACAGCGACCACGATTCCCACGGCGATCACCGCAAGTCCAAGGTGCTCTTTCAGCGTAGCGACCTTCTCTCTCGCCGTCTCGCCGTAATTCCGCGTCACTACGGGGTGAACATCCGCCGGAATTACGCGGCCTTCCAGCCGTTCCAGCGTGCGCTCCAGGCGGTGCCCCACTTCGGTGGCATCGGCCCCCGGCCGCTTGGACACCGAGATGCTAACCATCGGGCTCAATACCTCGCCGGGAATCCCGTGAAACGTATAGCTGTCCACTTCGGCCGGCCCGTCGGTGACCTCCGCGATGTCTCCGATCTGCACCAAACGTCCGTCCCGCACGTCGAGCACCACGCCGGCCACGTCATCCGCGCTTTCGAGGAATCCTCCTCCGACGACGCGGACGACCCGATCCGCCGCCGAGTACCGACCGGCCTCGAAGCGCACGTTTCCGGCCCGCAGACGCTCCATCACGACGCCGGGATCGACGCCCAGCTCGGCCATGCGTTCCGGCGACAGCTCGACGCGCACCTCCCGGGGCTGGCCTCCCGTGACCTGGACGTCTCGCACGTCCGGGACGGCCTCGAAGGACGTCCCGACCTCCTCGGCGATCCGCCGAAGCACGGCGTGATCCTCGTCGCCTGCCAGCGTGACGCTGAAGAAAGGCACGTCGTCGATCGCCACCGTCTTCACCAGCGGAAACGCCAGGCCCGCCGGCATACGGTCGGCGTGCTTCATCAGGGTGGCATAGAGCCGTATCAGGCTGTCCTCGAGGTCTCGACCGACCTCGTAGCGCACCGTCACGAGCCCGAAACCCGGCTGGGCGTGGCTGTACACGTACTCGACGCCGGCGATACCCGACAGCACGTTCTCGAGGGGGATCAGGGCGCGGTTCTCGATCTCCTCGGGCTCGGCGCCGGGCATCGGCAGGTAGATGTCCGCGAGCGGCACGATGATCTGCGGCTCTTCTTCGCTCGGCAGGGTCGCGCTCGTGTAGACGCCGAGCCCGAGGGCCGCTGCGAGAAGGAGGGGCGTCAGCTTGGACGTCAGAAAAGCGTCCGCAAGGCGACCGGCAACCTGGGTCTTCATCGGCCATTCTCCGCCTCGAAGACCCAGCCGACGACCTGCACTTCCCGCACCGTGGCTCCATCGACGAGTCCCGGTTCGGGATCGCGGACGACGGGAGAGCCCGCGCCGAGCCCCGCCAGCACCTCGACGGCCTCGGCCGTTCGCTGCCCGGTTCGAATCCACCGCAACCGAACGACATCCTCCGCCACCACATATACCGCTTCGAGCTGTCCGCGCCGGACGACCGCGTCCGCGGGAACCCAGGCACTGGCCTCGCCCCCGCCCGCGATCTCGAGCCGAACGAACGAACCCGCGGCCGGGAAGGTCATCCGAAGTGTCGAACATCGCCTCGACCCGGAAGCGGTGGCTCGCCAGATCGATCACGGGAACGACGCGGCGCACGGTGGCAGCCCACCGCTCACCGCTCTGCGGAGCCACGACGGTCACGGACTTCCCGATGACAATACTCTCCGCCATGGTCGCCGGAACGTCCGCCTCGAGCTTCACCCCCGCGGCCCCAGAAATCACGAGGACCGTCCGCCCGGGCACCGCGAGGTCACCTGGATCCGCGTACCGGGCCGTGACCGTCCCCGCGAATGGAGCCTTCATCGACACGTAGTCTCGCGCTGCGGCCGCCTCGTTCCGCATGGCCTCCGCCGTCCGGAGAGCGGCCTCCGCCTGATCGAGCTCCTGCCGGGTCGCCGCCCCGTCGCGCTCCAGGTTCTGGAGGCGATCGAAGCTCCGCCGCGCCATCACCGTCTGCGCCTCGGCCCGCGCGACGGCCGCCTCGACGCCCGACGCTTCGAGGCGAACGAGCACCTCGCCCGGCTCGACGACGGATCCGACGTCTACCGTCACCGATCTAATGGTGCCACTGGCTCGGGTCGCGAGGTTCGCGGTTTCCCGGGCTACCACGCGGGCCGGAATCTGCGCGCTGCCCTCGGCGAAGGCCGCAGCACTCACATTTACCGTACCCACGGCCTCCAAGGTCTCCACCTCGCCCGGTTCCTCGCGGCCGCATGCCGCCAGGGAGATAGCGAGCACCGGCAGCCATAGCATTCTGTATCGCTTCATCGGTCGATTCCGTCCTGGTGCAATGTGGTAACGAATCGAAGTCGCGCCTCGGCCATTCTCAGTCGGGCCTGGGCGTCGATCGCATGACTGTCGGCCTGCGCCCGGCGGGACTCCGACTGGAGGAGATCGGCAGCCGTGGCCAACCCTTCCTCAAACCGGCGCCGCATCAATTCAGCACCGGCCGCGGCGGCCGCGTCGGCCGCCAGCGTGGCGGCCACGGCGCCCCGGGCCGCGCGGACTCCGTTTCGGGCCTCCGCGAGCTCGGCTTTCGCCTGCCGCAGGGCTTCCTGGTAACGGGTTTCCGCGATGGACTGCGCCGCGTCGGCCCGCTGCTTGTCCTTGGATCGACTGAACCCGGAGAACAGGTTCCACTTCAGTCCGACTCCGACGGTCCAGTTGTCTCCGTCGTTCCGGAACGCCTCGGAGGCATGGATGCCGTAGCTGGCGAACACACCGATTTCAGGCAGGTACTGTCGGTCCGCCCGCTTGGAACCGGCCTCGGCGGCGTCTCTCGCGCTGGAGAGGGCCCGCAGATCGGCCCGGACCGACGGATCGAACGCCATTGAGTCCGGATCTGCGGTCAGCGGCGCCGGCACCTCCACTCGCAGGGAGTCGGTAAGCCGCAGCGTTTCGGCCGCCTCTCCTCCCAGAAACACGGCCAACCGCAGGCGCGAGTCCGCGTCCAGGCGCTCGGCATCCAGTCTGCGGGCCACCGCGAACGCGTGGTCGGCTTCGGCCTGCAGGAGGTCGGCGCGCGTCAGTACCCCTTCGTCGACCCGGCGTGAAAACACGTCCCGGTTCGCCGCGGCTGCCGACTCAGCGCGCCGGGCAGCCTGCAGCTGGGCCCCGGCACGCTGCGCCTCCCGGTAGAGAACCTCGGTTTGTGTGAGCGTCGCCTCGCGCATGCGCGCCGCCGACCAGCCCGCGGACTCCGCTTCGAGCGCGGCAGCTCCACGCGTGGTCCAGTCCGCCGGGCTGAACACCTTCCACTGCAGCGACACCCGGTTCATCCAGTCGTTCAGGGGCTCGGGACTGTTCAGGGTGCCGACGTCGAAATCCGGCTCGCTGAAGCTTCCCTGCCTCAACTTCGTACCGAAGACGTAGACCGGATCGTTGGAGCGGATGAACCCGCTCTCGAAGTCCAGGCGGGGCCAGTAGACCGCCGAAGCCCCTCCTGCCGCCGCACTGGCCATGTCAGCCCGTGCCGAGGCGACCCGCAGACCGGCGTTACCCGCCAGCGCTTCCTCGATCGCCATCTCGAGGCTCAGGGGTCTCCCTCCGGGGCTCTCCTGAGCCGGGAGCGCCGGGCTGATGACGGTCGTCGCCAGCACCGCCGCGGCAAGGCCGGCGAGGGCACGTTTCGGATGGCCACCGCGGGTTGCAGGGCCCTCGTTCAAGTGGATCATGGTTCGCCCCATGGATAGGTCAGCGGTTCGTGATGTCGCAGGCGCGGAGACAGTCGATGACGCGCACGACCTTCTCGTCGCTGATGTCGTAGTAGACGTTCACGCCGTCTCGCCGCGCCTTAAGAATTCTCTTGTCACGCATCAGATTCAGATGTTGGGAGGCGGCCGCCTGTTCGAGGCCGATCGCCTCGCGGATCTCGGTCACCGTCCGCTCTCCCCCATTGTCGAGGAGCTCGATGATTCGCAGTCGGACCGGATGCCCGATGCACTTCAGGACCCGGGCTGCATCCTGGACCGTTCCCACACTGATTGCGGCGGCTTGCTGCTCCGGCATGGCTGTCGTTCCCTTCTCACCCTCGGGGTGCACGCGGGCCGTTCCATCCCACGCTCGTGAAGCCATTACATTGTAATATCTATATATCTACATTGTCAACAGTCCAAGGGCCCGGTCGGTTCAGGTGCGGCGTTTCGAGGGGAGCAGGCGGACACCGGGACGGGGCACTATATTATATGTATCGCTGCGCGTCGAGGCGAAGATGCCTCCGCCCTGCGGCGCCCTATCCGCCGGGCCTTCCCACCGTGTTCGTGGGACCGGTGCCGGCGGATCACAGGACGAATCGAGGAAAGGGAACCGGAGATGAGGCGAGAGCAGGCCAGAGCCGTGCGAGCCATCTTCCTCGCCGCGGCCCTCGGAATCCTGGGCGGACTCGCCTGCAGCCCCGAGAGCCCGCAAGGCGGCATTCCGACCCACCCCTCGGATGGGTTCTCGATCACCCTCGAATGGGATGCGCCCACGCAGGACGCGACCGGACGCCCATTGACGGATCTCGCCGATTACCGACTGTACTACTCCCCCACCCTGCCGCCCTCTGGACCAGAGGGCGTGCGCCTCGACGTCGGTCTGGACACCCGGGCGACCGTGTCCGGTCTCCCGGCCGGCCGCTACTTCTTCGCCGTGGCAGCCCTCGATTCGGTCGGGAACGAGAGTGATCTCTCCGTCCCGATCGAGGTTCAGCTGGGTCCATGACCGTTACCTGGCGCGGGATTGTCAGGCTCGCGGGAGCCGCCGGAGCCCTCCTCGTTTTGAGTCGCGGAGCGGTCGAGGCACAGGAGTTCCAGGCCGTCCCCGGTCCGTCGAACCTGACGGCCACGGCCGCCAGCCCATCCCGAATCGACCTCTCCTGGACCCGTGTCAATACCGGCCAGGTCGTCGAGTACCGGGTCTACTATCGCGATGGTACTCTGGTCGCCCGCGTGCCGTCGACGCTGAGTACCTATTCCGACACCGGGCTCGAGGCCTGGACCGAGTACCGGTACTACGTCACGGGGGCGACGTCTACCGGAAACGAGAGCGGTCCGAGCAACGTCGCGACGGCGCGCACCTTGGACGGGACTCCCCCGACGGCCCCCGGCAATCTGGCGGGTGCGGCGGTCAGCTCCACTCAGATCTCTCTGAACTGGTCCGCCGCGAACGACCCCGAGTCGGGCGTCGACGCGTACGCGGTATATCGTGACAGAAGCGAGATCGGCCGAACCTCCGGCCAGACCTTCCAGGACGATGGGCTGACACCCGACCGGGCCTACTCGTACGAGGTCACCGCTGTCAACGGGCAGCAAATCGAGGGGCCGGCGGCCGGCCCGATCCAGGTGAGCACCGCCGCCGAGCCAACCCCCGATCCGCCGAGGGATTTGTCGGCCAGCCCCGTGAGCGCGAGCGCGATCGACCTGTCCTGGACGCCCCCTGCGGACGACGGCAATGTCGTTTCCTATCGAGTCTATCGGAATGAATCGCCGGTGGGGTCCGTCGCGGGAAGCAGCTATCGTGATGAGGGACTCGCCTCCTACACCACCTACGAGTACCGGGTGACTTCGGTGGGCGGCACTGGCGATGAAAGTGGTCCGAGCGACCCGGTCTCGGCACGCACGCTCGACGGAAGCCCGCCGTCCGTCCCGGGAGACCTGACCGGGCAGGCGATCAGTCAGACCCAGGTTTCGGTGGCCTGGTCTGCAGCTACCGACCCGCAGACCGGCATCACCGAGTACGTGGTGTACCGCGACGGGAGCGAGATCGCCCGCACGGCAAGTCTCGCCCACGGAGACGGGGGCCTCCAGGCTGGCCAGGTCTACGAGTACCGGGTCTCGGCCGTCAACGGCCAGGGAATGGAAGGGAACTCGGCTGGACCCATCCAGATCCAGACTCTCTCGGAAGAACCGCCGGATGCGCCGACCGGACTGACGGCGACGGCGGTCGATCAAGGCTCGGTCGACCTCGCCTGGGACCCGCATCCTGATGAAGACGATCTAGCTGGCTATCGAGTCTATCGGGATGGCGCGTTCGTCGCCGCCACGAGTGAGGCTTCCTATCGCGATAGCGGCCTGACGGCCTTCACGACTTACGTGTACACGGTGACGGCAGTCAGCGAGATCGGAGACGAGAGTCTTCCCAGCGAGGCCGCGATGACGACCACTCCGGATCTCACGCCCCCGAGTGTGCCACAGGACCTGGCTGCCACGCCGGTGTCCGCGGAGAGTGTGTCGCTGTCCTGGTCTCCCTCCACGGATGACGAGTCAGCGATCGCCTATTACCGAGTCTTTCGGGACGGATCCGAGATCGCCACTCCGGCCGGAGTTGAGTTCCAGGACTCGGGCCTCGCGTCGGGAACCACGTACGAGTACCGGGTTTCGGCCGTCAACGGCCAGGGGCTCGAAAGCGACCTCAGCGTCGCGGCGTCGGCCACGACGCTCGTGGTCGAAGGACCTGAACCACCCACCGATCTGACGGCGACTCCGATCAGCTCTTCGCAGATCGACCTTGCGTGGACCGACCCCGGAGACGACGCGACCAGCTACCGGGTATTCAGGGATGATTCGTTGCTCGGGTCGGTCATCGCCACGGCTTTCGCGGACACCGGCCTGCAACCCGCCACGACATACCGTTACTCGGTGGCGAGCCTAGATGCAGATGGACTCCAGGGTCCGAGAAGCATGGAAATCAGTGCCACTACGCCGCCCGTGGAGGACGTCACTCCCCCGGCTCCACCGACCGGTTTGCGGGTGGTGAGCCCCTAGTCGCGGACCACTCTCGCCGGCCTCGCCAGGACGCTGCTGCGCCTCCTACCATACGACCGTGGGGTGGCAGGAACCTTGCTTCCTTAGGTCACGCCCGTGCCGGCGGCGCGCTGTGGCGTTCGCGCCATTTCTCGCCAATACCGGACTAATAGCGGCTTCCGCCGTGTGGCGGCGGGTAAACGGACGACATCATTCATGTGGCATGACCGCAACAACCGGATAGGCCGGGCCCTGGTGGCCTGTGCGATCGCCCTCGTTTCTGTGTCCTCCTGCACGCCGGACGGACCGGAGAGTGGGCCACCCACGCATCCGACGGATCGATACTCCGTGACGCTGGAGTGGACGGCGCCCACGACCGACTCGGTGGGTCGGCCGCTCGAAGATCTGGCGGGCTACCGCCTGTACTACACGCCGGATCCTCCGACGGAGGCTGACGGCGTAATGATCGAGGTCGGGGCCCCCACCCGCTACCAGGTCACCGGCCTGGAGGCGGGCGACTACCTCTTTGCGGTAACCGCACTTGATGAAGGCGGAAACGAGAGCGAGTTCTCAGACCCGCTGCCCGTCGAGGTGGGGCCGTGAACGCGCAGCGACCGCATCGGCTCTCGTGGAGCGGGAGTCTTGCCGGTCTCATCGGGATGCTGCTGCTCTCCGGCCTTCTGGGCGCAGCGCCTGCTAGTGCACAGACACCCCCGTCAAACCTCACGGCGACGGGCGTCTCAGGCTCGCAGATCGACCTCTCGTGGACCGGGGTCGCGTTCGCCACCTACAACGTCTATCGGGACAGCATCCTGGTCGCCTCTGGCCTCGGAAGCACAGGCTACTCGGACACGGGCCTCGACTCGTTCACCGAATACGACTACTTCGTCACGGCCACGGTGTTCGGGAGCGAATCCGGCCCGAGCAATGCGGTCAGTGAGTTTACGCTGGACGACAGTCCTCCGACGAAGCCCGACGGACTGGCCGGCTCGGCCGTCAGCACCACTCAGATCAACCTCACTTGGAATCCCTCGACCGACGGTGAAACGGGCGTCTCCGAGTACGCCGTTTACCGGGACAATGTAGAGGTGGGACGGTCCCCCGCGACGAGTTTCTCGGAGACTGGCCTCACGGCGTCGACTACGTATACGTACCGGGTGAGTGCCTTCAACGGGGACGGGTACGAGAGCAGCTCGAGCAGTCCCCAGAACGTCAGCACACTGGATCCGGAGCCGCCGCCTCCTCCGACCAACCTGGCGGCCTCCACGGTGAGCGCGACGGAAATCGATCTGTCCTGGACCGCCTCGGTCGCCGGTGACGTGATCGGCTACCGGGTCTTTCGCAACGGAAGTCCGATCGCGACTCTCGGCGTCACCACGACGTACCGGGACTCCGGGCTGCAGGGTTTCACGACATACAACTACACGGTCACCGCCCTCGACAGCGAAGGACTGGAAAGCGGACCCAGTGGACCCGCGCAGGCCACGACGCTTGACGGGACGCCACCGACCGTTCCGGCCAACCTCTCGGCCGCGGCGACGGGTACGACCTCCATCGAACTGACGTGGGCGGCCTCGGCTGACCCGGAGACCGGCGTCGCTGGATACAAGGTGTTCAGGGGTGGAGTGGAGGTCACGACTGTCACGCAGACCTCTTATCAGGATGCGGGACTCAGTCCGGCCACGACCTATTCCTACCGCGTTCGCGCGGTGAACGGACAGGGGCTCGAAAGCGCCCAGAGCAACCAGTCCTCCGCTACCACGCTGGACGGAACCGGTCCGACGACTCCGACGAACCTGGTGGCCACGCCTGCTGGAACGAATCGAATCGATCTGGACTGGACGGCCTCATCGGATCCTGAATCCGGAATCGCGGGGTACCGGATATTCCGGAACGGCTCGCAAGTCGGTCAGACGGCGCAGACCTCCTACAGCGACTCTGGACTCAGCCCGGCCACGGAATACGAGTACCGGGTGCGTGCGGTGAACGGAGATGGGCTCGAGAGCGAGCTCAGCGACCCTGCCACGGCTACGACTCTCGACGCCACGCCACCCACCACGCCACAAAACCTGGCGGCGTCGCCGGTGGGTACGGAGCGAATCGACCTCGATTGGACGGCCTCGGATGACCCGGAAACGGGTATTCTCGAGTACCGGGTGTTCCGCGATGGATCGGAGGTCGGGACCACGACGCAGACCGTCTACCAGGACGACGGACTCTCGCCGGCCACCGAGTACGATTACTACGTCGTGGCGGTGAATGGCGGGGGACTGGAGAGTCCGTCGAGTGCCACCGTGAGCGCCCGGACCTTCGACGGATCGGGTCCCACGACTCCGACTGATCTGGCGGCGACGGCGGCGGGGACGGACCGGATCGATCTTCAATGGTCCGCGGCCGAGGACCCCGAATCAGGGATCGCGTCTTACAAGGTCTTCCGGGACGGGATGGAGATCGCGACCACGACGGAAACGTCCTATCAGGACACGGGACTCACACCGGCCACCGCTTACGAGTACCGTGTATCGGCCACGAACGGGGACGGGCTCCAGGGGGGGCTCAGCGATCCGGCGACCGCGACGACGCTGGACGGAAGCGGTCCGACGGTACCCACCAACGTCACGGCAGAGGCCGTCAGCCAGACGCAGATCAATCTGACGTGGACAGCATCGGAAGACCCGGAATCGGGCGTGGACCGTTACATTGTCTATCGGGACGACTCGACGATCGGCAGCGTCACGGAAACCTCGTTCGCTGATTCAGGACTGGAGCAGAACACGACGTACATGTACTCCATCTCGGCCGTCAACGGTGAAGAAATCGAGGGAGGAAGGAGCGAGGACGTGAGTGCCACGACTTTCCCCTCGGAGGACACGATTCCGCCGGCCGCGCCGACCGGGCTGAGGGTGGTGGGACCATGAGTGCCCGGGCGATGCATCAGGTAGCCGGCCGGTCTCGGCGTTCGGTCGGAGCGATCGCAGTGTGCTGCGCTCTGACCCTGTCTCTGGCGATGGCTCTCCCGCGCGAGCTCGCCGCGCAGGATACGGGGCTCAGCAAGAGCCAACTCGTGCGGGTCGTCGTGTCCCCGGACTCACCGGCGGAGAAGCTGAATACGGTGCGTGATCGGTGCCTGAGCTTCGAGCCTACCGAGGGGGACTGGAACGACCTGAGAAACCTCGGCGCGACCGAAGACTTGATCGCCGCCGCGCAGCAGTGCGCCCGGGAGGCGCGGGCCATTCGGGTTGCAATCAACGCGTCGCGCGCGACGGTGCGGGCCGGCGACACCGCGCTGGTAACCGTGGATCTGTCGAGAAGCGGCTCCCCGCTCGGCGGTCAGTCCGTGATCCTCTCCGGATCCGGAGGTGCCGGGGACGGGGCTCGTGTCTCGCGCACGACCAACGCCAGAGGGCGGGCTTTCTTCAGCCTGCCGGCCGGCGAGCGGATTGGCGCGACTCGTTACACCGTATCGATCTCAGGCGCAGACCTTCAGGGCCCGACGCGCATCACCGTCACTACCGTCGCGGACGTGGCCGCACTTGCCGCCATCGACCCACCGTCGCTGGAGCTGGCGGCTGGGGAGCCGGCGCCTGAGTTGCAGGTCTCCGTTCGGGACCGGTTCGGAAACCCGGTCGGTGGAGTCGAGCTGGAACTGGTCGCCGGTGCGGAGCCTGCTGCTCCTCTTCTTGGCTCGGCGGCGACCGACGCGGACGGCACGGCCGGCTTGCGGGTGGTGGGAGAGCTTCCCTCCGGCGTTTCGACGTGGGAGGTACGATACGGTGAAACCGTGCTCGCGTCCCTCCCGGTGCAAGTGGCTTCTCCGGTCGCAGCGGCGGCAGGTGTCGCCGCAGCAGGTGTCGCGGCGGAAGCGGCAGACCTGACTCCTCGAGCGGAAACGGTGGATGACGCCGCCATCCAGGCCGGACTGGCGCGCCTCGCAGAGGGAGACCCGGCCGCGGCCGAGCAGAGCTTCCGAAAAGCCCTTGGCATTTCTCCGCGGCGGACAGACGCCCAAAAGGGCTTGGCCGAAGCGTTGCTTGCCCAGGGGGAAGCGGACGAGGCCATCACGTGGTTCGAGTTCGCCACCCGGCAGAATCCCGGCGACGCGGACGCGTGGGACGGTCTCGGTCGAGCCTACTCGGCGGATGGCCGCCGGGATGACGCGGCGACGGCTTTCGCGCGCGCGCGTGAAATCGATCCGAGTCGGGAGGATCTGACGTCCGAGATCGAAGACCTCGGGCGTCCCCCAGGCTACGTGACGGGAGTCCTGTGGGGCGGCAGCACATCCGGCAATTCGGAATCCGGTGGTATACGGCGAGCGGCCTTCGATGCATCGCTGTCTCCGGTTGTCTCGCTGTGGGGCGGCTGGGATCGTTCACTTGCGCCTCGCAGCCCCGAGCTCGTTCGGGGTCCCGACGAGTGGGACGGATGGTACGCCGGGGGGTCATTCTCGTACGGTTCGGGGCAGCGGCTAGAGACGGCGATCGATCTCGGTCAACGAACTCAGAAGTTCGGACCGATCGATGAATCGGCCAGTCTCGTGCAGAACGTATACCGGGTCACCCAAACGGTTCGCTTCTCAGAGAAGCGGCGAGCCGCCCAAGTCAAAGTCGGAGGATACCTGGGCCGGTGGTTCGACAGGGATGACTGGATCGTGTTCACTCGTCTGAAAGCCCCGATCGGGCGGCAACTCAGCCTGGTGGCATCCGGGAGCTATGGGGAGACGATCGGCACCAACTGGGTCGAAACCGGTCGCCATGCGGACAAGGACGGCCGGGTATACGCCGGGGTCGCCTGGGAGACCGCGAGGGGCCTGCTCGTCCAGCCTCTGGTTGGCGCGGGTAGCGTGAGCAGCGAGCGGTCGGACGACCTCTCGGGAACGCTCCTCGATCTGATGCTCGAAGCGGCAGTCCCGATATCGAAAGGCGCGGCGCTGACGGGCTTCCTCCGGCATCAGAGACCGCCGGGGAGCGAAGCGTACACGACGTTCGCTCTCGGGCTCGGATTCAAGGTCGGCTGGGCCGGCGGCTAACCGGACCTCACAGGTCAGGCCTTCGACGGCCAGGGCATACTCTACACACCCGGTCCGCTAAACTCCGAATGCGGGCCGGGTGTTCTTGTTGCAGATTATGGCCTTCGCTACCGCGGGGGCGTCGGCTGTCTCTTGTTTCAACCCTACAAGCACGCGAGGCGACATGAGAAGTGCGCGTACGCTGTCCTTCATCCTCCTGGCCGCCGTTCTGGCCACCGGCTGTGCCTCTGCCCGTTCACAGGGAGCCGCGCGGCGACAACGGCAAACCCAACGGAGACAAGAAGACGTACTCCGAGATCGTGACGGACGAGACCGTGTCTGACTCGGGGCTGTTCGTCCTCCACACGCTCGAAGAGAAGCTGTACTACGAGATTCCGGTGGGCATGTTTGACCGGGAGATGCTTCTCGTTTCGCGGCGTGCGCAAACCGCGCAGGATCTGGGCTACGGCGGAATGAAGAACAACACACAGACCATCCGGTGGCAGAAGAACAGGAACAAAGTTCTGCTGCGCATCGTCTCGCACGAAAACGTGGCCGCCGATTCGCTGCCGATCTACGAGGCGGTCCGGAGCTCGAACTTCGAGCCGATCGTCGCGGCATTCGATATTGAGACCTGGAATCCGGACAGCACGGCCGTCTTGATCGAGACCACGAAGCTGTTCACGGAAGACGTCCCGTTCCTGGGCCTCCCTTCGTACAGCCGGGACAACTACAAGGTGTCCAGTCTCGACAAGGACCGTTCGTACCTCGAATGGACCAAGAGTTTCCCGAAGAATATCGAGGTCCGTCACGTCCTCACCTACAAGGCCAGCGAGCCGCCCTCGAACTCGTCGACCGGCACGATCTCGGTTGAGATGAATCAGTCGATGATCCTGCTCCCCGAGGTACCGATGCAGCCGCGTCTCTTCGACGAGCGCGTCGGCTTCTTCAGCGTGGACCAGGTCGACTACGGCCTCTCCGACCACAAGACGGTCGAGCGCACGTATATCACCCGTTACCGGCTCGAACCGGCGGACACGGCAGCCTTTCAGCGCGGTGAATTGGTGGATCCCGTCGAGCCGATCGTCTACTGGATCGATCCGGCCACGCCCGAAAAGTGGCGGTCCTACCTGAAGGCGGGCGTCGAGGACTGGCAGCAGGCCTTTGAAAAAGCGGGCTTCAGGAATGCGATCATCGCGAAAGACCCACCGACACGGGAGGAAGACCCCGAGTTCAGTCCCGAGGACATCCGCTATTCGGTGATACGATGGTTCCCTTCCGACATCCAGAACGCGTTCGGACCCCACGTACACGACCCAAGATCCGGAGAGATCCTGGAGAGTGACATCGGGTGGTACCACAACGTCGCGAACCTGCTGCGCAACTGGTATCTGATTCAGACGGCTGCTGCGAATCCGCAGGCTCGGGCCGTCAAGTTCTCCGACGAGGTCATGGGCAAGCTGATCCGGTTCGTGGCCGCGCACGAGGTGGGCCACACGCTCGGACTGCCGCACAACATGAAGGCCAGCTCCGCCTACCCGGTCGACTCACTGCGCGCGCCCGGATTCGTCTGCCGGATGGGCGTCGCCCCGTCGATCATGGACTACGCTCGCTTCAATTACGTGGCTCAGCCCGAGGACGAGGGAGCCTGCTTCGATCCGCGGGTCGGTCCGTATGACGACTACTCGATCATGTGGGGCTACCGCCCGATCATCGAGGCTGATTCGCCGGACGCCGAGATGGAGACGCTGAACGCGTGGATCCGCGAGCGCGAGAACGACCCGACGTTCTGGTTCGGCGATCCGAGCGCCGTAGACCCGACGTCCCTGACCGAGGCCATCGGATCGGACGCCATGGCGGCGGGCGAACTGGGCATCGCGAACCTGCAGCGGATCCTTCCCAGCCTGATGGACTGGACGTTCGAAGAGGGAGAGGACTGGTCCGAGCTCGAAGAGCTGTACGGCCAGATCACGGGCCAGTGGAACCGCTACATGGGGCACGTGGTCACCAACATCGGTGGCGTCGTGCGTACCCGGAGACGGCAGGGCCAGGAGGGTCTGATCTACGAACCCGTGCCTGCGGAAACCCAGAGAAGGGCCATGCAGTTCATTTCGGATGAGGCGCTCACGCCGCCCAGCTGGATCATCGACGAAGAGATCCTCGGGAGGATCGAAAACGTAGGTACCGTCGAGAGGATGCGGCGCCTGCAGGTAGGCGTACTCAACAACGTGCTGCAAGCCGGTCGAATGCAGCGGCTGATCGAGGCGGAGGCCCGGTTCGGCGATGACACCTACTCGTTGACCGAGATGATGAGCGACGTGCGGTCCGGCGTATGGACCGAGCTGCGCTCGGGGCGCGCCATCGACACATACAGGCGCAATCTGCAGCGCGGCCATCTCGAGCGCCTGGATGAGCTGATGAACGGCGAGGGTCCGTCAGGTCCCAGCTCCTCTTTCCCGGGACTGGGCGAGTATTACACGAACGTCAATCTGCCTCAGTCGGATATCAGGGCGGTGGTTCGAGGGGAACTGGAGACGCTCCAGCGTGATATCCAGAACCGGCTTGGCGCTGGCGCGAACCGGATGACGCGCCTGCACTTGCAAGACTCGCTGGCCCGAATCGAGAGCATTCTCGACCCGGGAGAGTAGGCAGGGAAGTTCCAAAGTCCGACTGCAGATGAAAGAGGCCGCCATCCCGGCGGCCTCTTTCCCATTACGGCTGCCCGGAGTCGGTCAGGACGGCCTATGTCCCGTCGGCCGCAAGCTGGATGCTGAGCTTCGAGTAGACGGACATCGGCATGCTGAAGCCCATGGTCGAAATATCCCCGCCACCCTCACCGATTCCTTCGATGGCCAGGAGGACGCCGCGAGAGTGATCCCAGAAATACAGGGTGCGGGCCTCGACCTCGTTCACCAGGTCGATCTCGGACGGGGCCCCCTGGGGCTGCCCCGATCCCTCCATCCGCAGTACCCCCTCGGAGACGAACAACGTCGCCGGAATACCGTTCCACACCGTGTCCCCGGCCATCGAGATCATTCCGTCGTATGCGGACTCGCCTTCGAGACCCCCACCCATCGGCAGCGTCACCCGATGTGCCCAGCTTCCGATGGCCATGTCGCCGCCGGGGGGAAGCGGAAAGAGCAACGCCGACACCACGCGCTGCATGTCCGAGATCGACAGATTGTCCCGAGCGAACTCTGGAACCTCGGCAAACGTGAGCGACCCGTCCGGCGCCATGGTGCCCGTGAACGGCTTCCCGGCCAGGTCTTCGCTCAGATCCATAGTGGCGCCGCCGAAGTCCCCGCCCGTCTCGAGGACGATAGACTCGATCGTGATCGTGAACGGCGTTCCAGCGTCGGTCGGATCACCGACGTCCATGGTCATCGTCGCCTCACTGCTGTACGTGGCCCCTTGCGCCCCGGCGGGCGTCTCGATGTCGTTGCCACCCTCGCTCGACAGTGCGTAGCGGAGGGGCACATCCGTGGGCTGGAACGTATAGATCGGCCCGCTGGACGAGCAGGCGCCGATGGAAAGCAGGATCGCCAGGGCACAGGGAACCGCTGCGTATGACCGGGTATGGACTGTAGGTCGCATGGTCTCTATCTCTCCACTGTCTAGTCGGGGCGCCGGAGTTGGCTGCGTCCCTAAGGCTATAGTTTCCCGTCGCCGGCGCAATGCCGGATGACAAGTGACTCGAATCGACCCGGAGAGGCGAGCGGGATGATGAACGTCGATGCCCGGACCCTCGATGATCGGAGAATTCGCCAGCCCGCCGTTGCCGGACGCTTCTATCCGTCGGGCGAGGCCGCCCTTCGAAGTGCCCTGGCCGACTGCATCCGGCGCTCCGTTTCCGTTCATCCTCCCGAACGGCCCAAGGCCCTGATCGCGCCACACGCCGGGTACATGTATTCCGGCCCGATCGCAGCCACGGCCTACGGTTCGCTGGAGGCCTGGGGACGCGAGATCCGACGCGTCATCCTCATGGGCCCGAGCCATCACGTATCGTTCCGCGGACTGGCCACGAGTTCGGCAGAGTACTTCCTGACTCCTCTGGGTCCCATCCAGCTGGACCTCGGAGCGACCCTGGCCCTGCAGGAATTGCCGTTCGTGCGCTGCCGGGACGATGCCCACGCCGCCGAGCACAGCCTGGAGGTCCATCTCCCGTTTCTGCAGGAGACCCTGGCTGACTTCCGGCTCGTCCCGCTGGTGGTCGGTGAGGCAAACGCAGCGGACGTGGCCACAGCGCTGGACCGGGTCTGGGGGGAGGAAGAGACCCTGATCGTCGTGAGCACGGACTTGAGTCACTATCACTCGTACGAGGCGGCCCGAAGCGTCGATGCCCAGACCGGCCAGGCCATCCGCCGGCTCGACCCCACGGCAATTGACGCAAAGCGGGCATGCGGGTTCCGGGCTCTGAATGGACTTCTAACGGCGGCCAGTCAGCGTGGACTCGAGGTCACCGCGCTCGACGAGCGCAATTCCGGTGACACGGCGGGAGACCGGCGGCGGGTGGTCGGATACGGCGCCTACGCTCTGACTCCCGCACGCACGGATCGGTAGCGTTTCTCGGGAGCGGTGACTGGCTTCAGTCGGACTCTCCCTCGCTTGCGGACCCGCCATCGACCTTCTTCACGCGGCGTTCCAGATCCAGCATGCGCTGATGCAAGGAGTAGCCGCGGACGTTGCTCACCACGGACATGACGAGCGCGACGGATGCTACGAGCAGGGCTCCACCGGCGATCAACGTGTCGGACACGGGTACCTCCGCTGCGTGGCTAGCCGGACTAACTTCCCATCGGTCTTCTTCTGTCCATTGCCCTCATCAATGACATCACGATGACCACCACAAGCCCGACCACGGCGAGCCAGAGCAGCCCCCTGAGGTCATCCGCCGTGATGTCCGAGTCAAAGAGCCCTGTCACCGACCGACGAAAGCTCTGGAATGCTGTGCGTATCGCATGGCCGAGTGCTGACATCGCGGCTCCCTGGATGGGGTGGAGGAGAACAATAGTAAGGAATGCCATCCGGCCCCGAAACAACCGGGCGGACGAGCTGCCTCGTGCTCGTGCTAACGCCTTCGGTTCTCGATGGCACGTGACACCAACAATGCCAGAATCAGAAGGACCCCGACGAGGGCTAGCCAGAGCACCCCTTTCAGGTCCTCGGGCGTTGCGTAGGAGTCGAAAAGGCCGCCGACCGAGTCCCGGAAGCTGACGAACAGGCGGCGGATGCCATCGGCGAGATCAGACATGACTGATACGATACCCCGTCCTCCTCAATGAAGACAGGACAGGGCGGCCGACATTGAGACTTACGAATGGGCCCGGCTGGACTCGTCGTCAGCCGCGTCAGCGGCTGACATTGAGCACGCGCAGCGTGCGAACTACCAGCGACCTTGGGATTATGAGTCTTAACCCGCCGTCTGCCGCTGACCGCCTCCCGCTGAATCGCACCGCCAAATCAACGTATCCGAGACCGGGCGTCTGCCGCCGATAGCGTCTAGCGGCCTCGGTTGGCCTCTCGCCGTTCCCATTTCATTACCATCGCCAAGCGAAGCGCCCGGCGTGCCGCCGCAGGCATTCGAGCCACGGCGAGACAACCGGGCGCTCCTCGGTTGTCAAACGACGCGAGCTGTCCCTCTAGAAGGGCGGTACCCAACCCGGGGGCGGCTCCCACTCCCACTGACTCGCGAAGTGGCAGGTGAACTTCGCATTTCCGCTCGGGCTGATGTGCCCGGACCACTTGACCGTGTACAATGCCAGATCGCCCTCCGTATCGAACAAGACGCACGGCACCGGCGGCTCATCGAGCCCGAAGAGCAAGAGCGAGAGCGGCGGCGGGTTGTAGGCGTCCCAAGTAACGACCATACCGGTGGAATTGTCTACGGAGCCCGTTACGGTGATCACGGCGTTGCGATTCTGGCTGTACGTGGAAATCTCTTGTTTGCAGTCCACCGGGAAGACGAGGTCTCCGGTGGCGTCCCACAGGCCGCAGAATGGGTCCGGAATCCACCTTACGGCACCGTTGTTGTTGTCGGACTTGAAGGTGATGGACGTAGCGTCGGTCGGAGCGTCCTCGGTCGCCGTCGGCACGTCCTGACAGCTCACTGCGACCAGGGCCGCGAGAAGGAAGACGACGGGAATTCGCCAGCGCATGACATGCCTCCTTGCATAGACGGGACAATTGGCCAGGAGGGAGGCGCTGGCGTGCTTTAAATGGGGCGCATGTGCGTGGGGCTATCTCAAGTGTACACGGAATGTCCCTATCCCGCACGCCGCCGTGCTACCTCCGCTCGGGCATGGCGAGCATAAGCGCGCCTAACATCGCGACCATGTAGTCCGTTTCACGTCGCCGCCCGTCCCTGGAGACTTCGCGAAAGCTAGCCACAACTAGTCCGGCGCGTGTGTATCGTGCGACTGTTCAGCCGGGTGCGGTGCTGGCCGTGTTCCACTCCCGTGAAGAAGCGGAGGTCATTGTTGACCCGGCGGGGTTAGAGCACTTAGAAGAGGTCAGAGCATGAACCGACAACGGCCAATCATTACCATTTCGTTACCAAACGGCCCCCGTTACCAAGTAGCGGGGGCCGTAAGTTGTTGGTAAATCGAA
>CAWECO010000007.1:0-426469 GCA_963807645.1 uncultured Gemmatimonadales bacterium | reverse complement strand
GGCCGTAACCGCGGCCCCCCGATCCACAGCTGATCTGGACGCGGACCACCGCAGCGGTAGAGTCGTCGGCGCCCATCAGTCCCAGGACCTCGCACAAGCGTCGGGCGCCACTCACGGGTTCGGGGACCGCGAGACCGATCGCCTCTGCCGACGCCGCCAGCCGCTGCATCTGCGCGTCGCCGTCCAAAAGGAGGCCGCGTTCGAGAGCTAGCGTGGCGAACACCCCGTCGCCGTACCGGAAGGCCCGGTCGCCGATATGGGGACGGAACTCGGTCGCCGGTCTGAGGAATCCGCGGGCCCAGCACAGGGAAGCCGCGTGTCTCGGGTGGGGGTTCATCGCGGGCTTACCAGCCGGGAGCAAACGACGAACGCCGGCCCACGGAGGCCGGCGCGGTTACAGAATGTGTGGCATGGGGGTCGGACGATGGGAGCCGGTCCAAGCCCGCCTGCGCGAAGGGAACTACCGACTTGCGCGACGCCGGGCGCTTCGGACACGCCGCCGCTCGGCTGCCTTGGCTTTGCGACGCTTCGCCTCGCTCGGCTTCTCGTAGCGGCGCTTCCTGCGCATGTCTGCAAGGATCCCCGCTCGCTGAACCTTGCGTCGGAACTGCCGGAGAGCCTTCTCCAGATTCTGGCCCTCTCCGATGTGGATCTCCAACGGTCTGTCCCCTTTTGGTCGTGTCCGATGCTCGCGTCACTCGACGCACGTTCGGTTTCAAGCCCTTAAAGATAGTGTGGGAAGCACCATAATCTCAAGGGGCACGGCCGATGACGCGCGTCGGGGACCACCCGCGTCAGTTGCCGAGACCTGGAAACCGGCGTCCCAGGCGCTCTCGCAGTTGCGCGGCGAGCGTCTTCTTGCCGCCAGCCACTTCCGCAGCCGGGCCTGACTCCGATCGGCCACTGTGGCCTCGATCGGCGGACTCGGCCACGTTTCCTCGGTGCCGGGGCCTCTGCCTTCTTGCTCCCGTCCCCGGTCCTGGCGCGGGCGGCGGGGCCGGATCCGTCGGCCTCCAGCGGAACCAGGTTGCGGGCCTTCGGTCCGCGGTCCGATTCGAACACGTCGAACTCGACGGTCTCACCGTTCTTCAGTGACGCGTACCCGTCCACTTCGATGTCGGTGTGGTGGACGAAGATCTCGGCGCCGTCCTCCCGCCGGATGAAGCCGTACCCCTTGTCGGTGGAGAACCACTTCACGATGCCTTTTTCGCGTGTCATCAGCTGCTCCGTAACCTTCTCTTGGGACGCTCGGCAACACCGCACTGGGTGTCGAAGCGAAAGTGCCGCCGGAAGATGGGCGACCGGAGCGCGGGATTCAAGGCAGCCCCCAAGGTCCGCTCCCCCCGGAAAACTTGACCACAACATCTAGCGGCCGTAGTTTCGGCCGACACCAGATATTGTGGATTCGGGGTTTCCTCGGGTTGGATATCCGGTGGTTTTCGGTGCGGCCGGCGCCCGGCGGGCAGCCGTGCAAGAGATCGGCCCGTCAGTTGCGCTTCGCCGATCGGCGGGGGCGCCGAGCCGTACCCGGAAAGACGAACCGGCCGGACTTTCTGGCAGCCCGACACACGGCACTGCGGCGACCCCCGGGTCGCCTGGATGATAGAGACGGAAGCGTTTCATGTCCCCGCCTCCCGCTTCGCGCGGAGGTGCCGACCGTGGCAAGGAGCTGGTGCAATGGCTGTAGCGATACCGGACCTTCTCTTCATCGCCGGAGACGGATCCTTCGAGCTGGACGGCAAGGCTTACCACATCCCGGACCACTTTTCTCCGCGGGAAGTATTCAGCTATCGCCGACTGCTCGAGCCGATCCCGGACATTCCGGGAGGTACCAACCTGTCGTTGGAGCAGCGGCAGAAGCAGAAGACGTATTTCTTCCGGCGCGCCGCGGCCTGCATCATCCCCGGGTTGGAGCCGAGTGCCCTGGAGAGCGTACCGCTGCGCGGCTTGATGAGCTTGCATCGCTGGTTGCTGGATCATCGGCCGGAGCTCACGCTGGACGCCGCGCTGCACGCCTGACCGAGTTACGGTACGAGGCCCGGCTCCCGTGTGCGTGGGGCCGGGCCTTTTTTTTGTCGATGAACGACGGGAACGATTCCGGCGTTATCTTGTCCGAACAGGGAAAGACGGGTCCCGCCAGCGGAGGACCCGGTGCGTTACCCGATAGGAGGACGGTCCCACGTGATTCGTCGCGCCAAGATCATATGCACGATTGGTCCTGCGTCCCGGGACCCGGAGACGTTCCGCCGCCTCGTGGACGCCGGAATGGACGCGGTGCGGGTCAATTTCTCTCACAGCTCGCATGAGGACGCCGCCCGCACCATCAAGCTGGCGCGCGAGGTGTCACGGGATATGGGCCGGCCGCTCGCCGTTCTCGCCGATCTGCAGGGACCAAAGATCCGGGTCGGGGTGCTCCCGGGGCCGGTGCCGATATCGAACGGTGAGGTCTACGTCTTCGAGGCGCTACACGACGCCGATGCGGGGACGACCGGCGGCGCCATTCCGATTACCTACCCCGATCTGGCTGGCGAGCTGGCGGCCGGTGACCGTCTTCTGTTCGACGACGGCCGCATCGCCTTCGTGGTTGAGGAATTGGACGGGAACCGGGTGACGGCCAGGGCGCGGACCCACGGCGTCCTGCACTCGCGAAAGGGTCTCAATCTGCCCGGCAAGGCGCTGCAGGTGCCCAGCCTCACCCAGAAGGACCGGAGCGACCTGGCGTTCGCCCTCGAGCAGGGAGTCGACTACGTCGCCCTCAGCTTCGTACGTCGCGCGGCGGATGTATCGGCTCTGCGCGAGCTGGTGGACGATGACGGGGTCTTGATCATCGCGAAGATCGAAAAGGAGCAGGCGGTCCGTAACCTGGTCGAGATCCTCGCCCTGTCGGACGGCGTCATGGTGGCCCGTGGCGACCTCGGCGTGGAACTGGACTTCGAGGAAGTGCCGATCGTTCAGAAGAGGATTCTCCGGCTCAGCCAGGAATCCGTGTCGATCGGGATCACGGCCACCCAGATGCTCGAGTCGATGACGACCTCTTCGCGTCCGACCAGGGCCGAAGTCTCCGACGTCGCGAACGCGCTCCTCGACGGTACGGACGTGGTCATGCTGTCGGGGGAGTCGGCGGTCGGTGAGTATCCGGTCGAGGCGGTCGAAGCGATGGACCGGGTGGCCCGGCGGATCGAGAGTGAGTCCGGGTTCCTGGAGGATACGTCCGATGTCGGAGCGCCCACGGTGCGGTCGGGCGTGCACCGGACGGTGCCCGGCGCGATCGCCGGCGCGGCCACGGAGGCCACTCATCGGCTGGGAGCGCCCTTCCTGATCACCCTGACCACGAGCGGGTTCACGGCCCGGCTGCTGGCCGCCCAGAGGCCTCGCGTGCCGATCCTCGCGGTCACCGACAACGAGCGTACCTACCGGCAGCTGGCACTGGCCTGGGGGGTGGTGCCGATCCACCACGACGAGCCTGTGAGCTACGATGCCATGCTGGCCCGGGCCCGGCGCTACGCGTTCGAGCACGGCCTGGCCGAGCCGGGTCGGCACTGCGTGGTCACGGCCGGGATGCCTTTCGACGTGCCCGGCACGACGAACTACATGCGGGTGGAGACGCTGTGAGGTCATGAGACTGACCTTCCTCGGAACCGGAACATCGTTCGGAATCCCGGTACCCGGCTGCGACTGCGCGGTGTGCAAGTCCGGCAACCCCCGGAACTGGCGAACCCGGCACGGCCTGCTGCTGGAAGACGAGGGGCGCCGATTGCTGGTCGACACCCCCCCGGAGCTGCGCCTTCAGCTCATAGCGGCGGGCGTCGACCGGCTGGACGGCGTGTTCATCTCGCATTCGCACGCGGATCACGTGCACGGAATCGACGATTTGCGGGCGTTCAGCACACGCAGCCGTCTCCCTGTCCACATGGCCGCCGAATACGAGGAAGAACTCCGGACCCGCTTTGCCTATTTCTGGGGGCCGGATGCGAGACCCGGCCCGGGCAGCAGCATCCCGGGCCTCGATCTGGTGACGTTCGAGGACCGGGAGCGGATCCGGGCGGCGGGTTTCGCACTCGATGTCGTGGCTTTTCCGCACGGCTGGTTTCGCAGCTACGGCTTCCGGGTGGGAGACCTCGCGGTGATCGTGGATGCCAAGGAGATTCCCGAAAGCGCCGTTGAGCTCCTGCACGGGGTGCGGGTGCTCGTGATCAACGCCCTCTGGTACGGCAATCCGCACCCGACCCACTTCAACGTGGAGGAGGCGCTGGAAGTTGCCGCCATGCTGGGCGCGGAAACGACTTACCTGACTCACCTGACGCACAGGCTCGACCACGATGAGATGGAGGCCCGGTTGCCGCCGACTGTCAGACCGGCCTGGGATGGGCTGACGATCGAGATCTGAAGGTCTATATTCGCGGGCCTCGTGACCCGCGTGAAGAGGACAACGTGCCGCAGAACCTGATTCGCAATTTTTCCATCGTCGCCCATATCGACCACGGCAAGTCGACGCTGGCCGATCGACTGCTCGAGGTCACGGGGGCCGTGGAAATGCGTCAGATGAAGGAACAGGTCCTCGATTCGATGGACCTGGAGCGGGAGCGTGGTATCACGATCAAGCTCAACGCGGTTCGTCTTCCGTATCGGGCCTCCGACGGCAACCAGTACCAGCTCAACCTCATCGACACGCCGGGGCACGTCGATTTCACGTACGAGGTGAGCCGGAGCCTGGAAGCCTGCGAGGGGGCCTTGCTCGTGGTCGATGCGAGCCAGGGTATCGAGGCACAGACGATCTCCAACCTGTTCCTCGCGCTGAACGCGGGGCTCGAGATCATCCCCGTCGTCAACAAGATCGATCTGCCGGCGGCCGAGCCCGAGCGGCGGCGCGATGAGATCTGCGAGCTCATCGGGGTCGAGCCGGAGGATGTGCTGCTGGCGTCCGCCAAGCTGGGCACGGGCGTCGCGGAGATCCTGGAGGCCGTGGTGCACCGGGTGCCGGCGCCGTCCGGTAATCCGGACGCGCCCCTTCGCGCCCTGATCTTCGATTCCATGTATGACAAGTACCGCGGAGCCGTGCCGTTCCTTCGCGTCGTGGACGGGACCATCCGTAAGGGGATGACGGTCGGTTTCGGGGCGACGGACGCGGAGTACGAGGTGGACGAGACGGGCTTCATGTGCCTCGGATTCCAGCCGGTCGGCGAGCTCAAGGCGGGCGAGGTCGGGTACCTGACGGCCCAGATCAAGAAGATCTCCGACACCAAGGTGGGGGACACGCTCTTCGACGCTTCGGACCGGGCGCCCGAGCTTCTGCCGGGCTACCAGGAGGCGAAGCCCGTCGTGTTCGCGGGCCTCTATCCGACGGATACCGACCAATTCGAGGAGCTGCGGGACGCCCTCTCCAAGCTCCAGCTCAGCGACGCCAGCCTTCACTGGGAGCCCGAGACCTCCACGGCGCTTGGATTCGGTTTCCGGTGCGGATTCCTGGGCCTGCTCCACATGGAGATCGTCCAGGAACGCCTGGAGCGCGAGTTCGACCTTGACCTCGTGACCACGATCCCGAATGTGGAATACCGGGGCACGCTCACGAACGGGGAGTCCTTCGCGGTCGAGAATCCGAGCAAGATGCCGGAACGCGGCCGGATCGAGTCGGTCGAGGAGCCGTACGTCCGGGTCCACGTGGTCTCGCCCGCCGAGTACATCGGCGGGATCCAGAAGCTCTGCCACGAACGGCGCGGCGAGTACCTGAACCTGGAATACCTGGACACGAATCGGGTCGAGCTTCGCTACGACATCCCGCTGGCGGAAATCGTGCTGGATTTCTACGACCGGCTGAAGTCCGTATCGCGTGGCTACGCGGCCCTGGACTACGAAATGGCGGGATACCGGGTCTCGGACCTCGTCAAACTGGACATCATGCTGAACGGTGAGCCGGTAGACGCGCTCAGCGTCATCATTCACCGGGAGGAGTCGTACGAGTACGGCCGCAAGATGGCGAGCAAGCTCAAGGAGCTGATCCCCCGCCAGCTGTTCGACGTGGCGATCCAGGCGGCGATCGGCCGCGACGTGATTTCGAGGACCAACGTGAAGGCGCTCCGCAAGAACGTGACGGCGAAGTGCTACGGGGGCGACATCACGCGGAAGCGGAAGCTCCTCGAGAAGCAGAAGGAAGGGAAGCGGCGGATGAAACAGGTGGGATCCGTGGAGATCCCGCAGGAGGCGTTTCTGGCGGTCCTCCAGGTCGGTGACTGAAGGGGCCGGCGGTCTCGTCGTCCGGGCTCCGAACCACCTGGGCGAGTTGATTCTGGCCCTCCCGGCCCTGCACCACGTTGCGGCGACCGAGAGGCAGGCAGGACGGCGTCCGTCGGTGCAGTTCGTGGCCGGGTTGGAACCGATTCTCGATATGGCCGGTCTGGATGTCGATCGACTTCCGATCGACGACCGCCGCGCGGTGGTGGCGGGCGCCCGCCAGGTCAGGCGCTCGGGGGCGCGGCGAGGTATCCTGCTCACGCCGTCCGCGTCCAGCGCCTTGATGTTCTCCCTGGGGGGACTCAGGAGCCGGCGCGGAACGGGAGGCGGGTGGCGCACCTGGATGCTCACGGATCCCGTCCGGCGCGGTCCGTTGCTGGAGGGGCACCGGGTGAGCGAGTTCCTGGCCCTGGTCGGGGCACGTCCGGAGCCGGATCCCCCGGCGCCGGAGCTTCGACTTCCGGACGGAAGCGCTCCGTCACGAGAGGACCGGGGTCGGATCGTCGTGGGTTTGTTTCCGGGGGCCAATGCGGAGTCCCGGCGGTGGCCGGCCGGACGTTTTTCGGCCCTTGCGCAGCGCCTGGCTTCGGCGGGACATCGGGTTCTGGTCCTCGGCGGCCCCGGTGAGGCGGGTCTGACCGCGGTGGTGGCCCGGGCCGGCGCGGCGTTCGGCCAGTGCGAGGACCACGGCGGTCGGACCGATCTCGTCGGGCTGTCCGGGCTGCTGGCCCGGTGCGATGTGCTCGTGACGAACGACACGGGCCCCATGCATCTCGCGGCCGCTCTCGGTACGCCGGTGGTGGCGCTGGAGGGGCCGGCGGACGTGCGTCAGACGAGGCCGCTGGGTGAGCGGGTGAGGCTCGTCGGACGATTCGACCTGCCATGCGTGCCCTGTGTCCGTAACCGGTGTCCCCGAACGGGCCCGGGCACGGAGTTGCCGGATGCCCGAAACGAGTGCATGTGGCTGATTTCAGTGGACGAAGTGGAGCGAGCGGTTCAGGAACTCCTGGACGGAAGAGGGCCCCGTGAGTGACAAGAAATACATCGTAGGCGTGGATCTCGGCGGAACGTCCATCAAGGTCGGAGTCGTGCCGTACGACGGCGGCACGGTACTGGCCGTCCGGTCGATGCCGACGAACTCGGATCACGGAGCCAAGTTCGTGGTGGATCGCATGGTGGAAATGATCCGGGGCAGCATGCGGGACGCGTCGCGCGAAGAGAACATCCCGGACGACGGTTTCATCGGAATCGGGCTCGGCTCGCCGGGGCCGCTGGATCGCAAGACCGGCACGGTCATCGAGACCCCGAATCTCGGCTGGAGGAACTTCCCCCTCAGGGACCTGATCGTGAACTCGATCGGGCTCCCGGCTGAGCTGGACAACGATGCCAACTGCGCCACGATCGGCGAGTGGTGGATGGGGGCCGGGAAGGGAGTGCAGACCCTGATCGGCGTCACCCTCGGGACCGGAATCGGCGGAGGAATCGTGCTGGACGGTCGGGTCTACCACGGAGCGGCCGACGTGGCCGGTGAAGTGGGACATATGACCATCGACTCGACGGGCCGGAAGTGCAAGTGCGGCAACTACGGGTGCCTGGAGGCCTACGCGTCGGGGCCGGCGATTGCGGCGCGCGCGATCGAGGGCCTGGAGACGGGCGAGCTCAGCCTGCTCCCGTCGCTGGTGGACGACGATCTGAGTCGGATCACGGCCGAGACGGTCTACGAAGCGATCGTGGCCGGAGATCTGTACGCGAAGGAGGTCATGCGCGAGACGGCCAAGTTCCTGGGCGCCGGGCTCGCTAACCTGATCAACATCCTGAATCCGGGAATGGTCGTGATTTCCGGCGGCGTGACGAAGGCGGGCGAGCATCTCTTCGAGCCCCTGCGGGCGCAGATCCGTCGCAGGGCCTTCCGCCACGCCGAGGAAAGCTGCGTAATCGTGAGCAGCACCCTGGACGGTATGGCGGGCGTGATCGGCGCGGCGTACATGTTCCGGGTAGAGCGGTTCGGGAACGGCTGACGTGCCTCGCCTCGGAGTCGTCGGCACCCTCGTGTGGGACACGATTCACGGCCCGGACGGGGGCGAGCCGGTCGAGGACTGGGGCGGAATCGCATACTCCGTGGCGGCCTGGGATGCGATCGCGCCCCCGGGCTGGACCGTGGTGCCGATCGTCAAGGTCGGAGCGGATCTCCGTGAATCGGCCGATCGGTTCCTGGCGACCGTGCGCGGCGTTTCGTCGCTCGACTTCGTGTGCACCGTGCCGGAGGCCAACAACCGGGTCAGCCTGTTCTACCACGACCGGTCGAGGCGCTGCGAACGGCTGACCGGCGGCGTGCCGGGCTGGTCGCCCGAGGAGATCGAACGGGCAGCCCTGTCGTGCGACGCGCTGTACGTCAACTTTATATCGGGCTGGGAACTGGACCTCGAATCCGCTGAGCTCCTGAAGCGTCGGTTCGAAGGGCCCGCCTGGTGCGACGTACACTCGCTGATTCTGGGGGTGGGGGACGAGGGCATACGCGAGCCTCGGCCGCTGGAAGATCGGGCGGCGTGGCTCGGAGCGTTCGACCTGGTGCAGGTCAACGAGGACGAGATCGGTGTGCTGTCGCGGGCTGTTGGGAGCGGGGACCGGCTGCGGGACCTGATATCGGACGGCCCGGAGGCGGTCTTTCTGACCCTCGGTTCGGCGGGAGCGGAGTGGGTGACCCGGCAGGGCACGCGCTGGTCGGTGGAGAACGGTGACGCGGCCGGTAGAGTCCCGGTCGAGACGATTGCGCCCGCGGGAAGCACCGATCCCACGGGTTGTGGGGACGTCTGGGGAATCACCTGCTTCGCGTCGCTGCTCGCGGGCGCAGGAGTGCCGGAGGCGGTCCGAAGAGCCAACCGTCTCGCGGCGGCGACCGCGGCGTGGCATGGTACGGCGGGGCTGATCGGAGCGACTGACGGAGATCGCACGGGAGACGGGACATCGAGAGGTGAACGAGATCGAATGAGCCGGGTCATCGAGGTGCCCGAAGTCCTCGACCATAAGGGCTTCGAAGTCCTAATCCGGGCGCTGAGCCAGGTCACGCAACAGGACGCCGCTCGCGTGCTGTTCAACGCGAAGCACGTGCGCTGGACCTCTCCCTACGGATTGATCGGCCTCCTCGCCGCGGGCCGCGTGGCGCGCGAGCGGACCGGGTTCGCTCCGAGCATCGAGGCGCCGGACAACCGCGAAGTTCGCGGCTACTGGGAGCGCATGGACTTCTGGCACGTGGCGCCCGAGGTATACGATCTGGAGCCCGTCCCGGCCCGCTCGCACGGGACTTCCGATGCGCTGCTGGAGATCACGCCCATCCGATCACACCACGACGTGCACGCCGTGGTGGAGCGCGTCCGGGAGCGTGCGGCGACCATCCTCCTCCACAAGCTCCACTACGCGAGACCGTCGGTCATCCAGTTCAGCGTTCTCCTCTCCGAGGTCTGCCAGAACATCATCGAGCACGCGGAGGCGGATGGCTGGGTGTGTGCGCAGACCTACCATTATCGCGAGCGGCTGGGGCGCGATGTGGTGATGCTGGCCGTGATGGACGTCGGGATCGGCTTCGAGGGCTCGCTGTCGGCCGAGCACTCCCGGAGGCACGGCGAACGATGGTCGGCGGGCATGGCCCTGGAGCGCGCCCTGCTGCACGGTGAGTCCCGCCACCGGGATCCGGGGCGGGGACAGGGTCTGCAGGCGATCCGAAGACAGGTCGATCGCTGGCAAGGCGAGCTGGCGATTCGCAGTGGAGACGCGATGATCGCGTCCCCCACTCAGGAGTGGGGAGACCTCGCTCCCATGCGCACGGGTCTTGAGAAATTCCCTGGAGCACAGATACTTGTGGTCATGCCCGCACACGTGGAGAAAGAGTAACGATGGCGACCCGGGGAAGTTCGTCTCCCATGCCCGACATCGCCGTGGCCAGCCTGTATCAGCGCAACCTGGTCACGCGCCACACGGGACGGGCCGTCCGCCTGTCCATCGAGGGGCTCGTCTCGGAACTCGCCGCGACCTCTCTGACGGTGCTTGATTTCGGCGACGTGGCGGTCATCGACTTCAGCTGCGCGGACGAAGTGGTCGCGAAACTGGTCTTGCGAGCGGTGGACGGAAAGTCGGACGAGTCGCAACACTTCTTCTTGTTCCGGGGCGTCGCCCAGCATCACGTGGATCCGATGGACTCGCGCTCTTCGGCGGCGGGGCCTGGCGGCGGCCGCCCAGGGACCCGGGGGGCGAGCCCTTCCTGATCGGTGAGGTCGAGCCGGCTGCGTCCCGCCTGTGGCTGGCCGTCTGCGAGGCCGGCCACGCCCGCCTCGATGAACTCGCGCCGGTCATCGGGATGGAGGCGGGCGACTGCGGACGCTTGCTGGACCGCATGTGCGCCAGGCGCCTCCTTCGCAGGGACGGCCAGGCGTATCATTCGCTGTTCTACACGTTTGCCGAAGCCGAGCGCGCGGGTGACGGGCACAGCCAGGCCGGCCCGGTCCATTCCGAAGGCGCTCGCCCCTCCGAGCGGGAATGAGCGGCCGCCGCTCGTACCGCAGGCTCGCCATCGTCGGTTGCGCGTTCCTGTGCGTGGCGGGCCTCGTCGTCACCATCGGCTGGTTCCGCCTGGCCGGATCCGCATTGCCCACCCGCGGAAGCGTCCGGGTGCCCGGCATCGTTCAGACGGTGGACGTGCGCCTGGACACGTTCGGCGTACCGCATGTAACGGCGGGCCGCGAGACCGACATGCTTCGGGCCCTGGGCTATCTCCACGCCACCGATCGCCTGTGGCAGATGGACTTCTTCCGCCGGGTTGCCGGTGGCCGCCTTGCCGAGCTGTTCGGCCGCGATCTCGTGGAGACCGATCGCCTGCTGCGCACCCTGGACCTGTGGGGAGCCGCCGAAAAGGCGGTCGCGAACCTCGATCCGCGGGAGCGGGAGCTACTGGAAGCCTACGCCGTGGGCGTCAACGCGAGGATCGAAGATGCTCGCAAACCACTGCCCCCGGAGTTTTCGCTCCTCCAGTTCAGCCCGGAGCCGTGGAGCCCCGTGTCGACGATGGCGGTCGGGATGGTCATGGCTCTCGATCTGTCACACTGGCGGCGGGATCTGTCTCGCTTCTGGGCGTCCCGCCACATGGAACCCGAAAAGGCGGCGATCCTGTCGCGGCCGTATCCCCAGTGGGGGACCACGATCCTGGATCGACCGGTTCCGCTGCCAGCCGGCGTTCAGTCAACTCCGCCGAGCCCGCCACCAAACGGTGCGCCGCCTGCCGAGGCCGTGCGGGCGGCGAAGGCGGAACTCCGATCGGCCCCGAGCGGAGGTCCGTCCCCCTGGCTCGCGTTCGACGTCATTGAATCGGTCTCGGCCCGATCCGCGTCCAACGCCTGGGTGATCGGGGGGAGTCGAACCGCCTCCGGCGTGCCCATCCTCGCGAACGACATGCACCTGTCGCTGCGGGCCCCGTCGATCTGGTATCTCGCGGCGCTGCACGCCGACGCGGCCGACTACCACGCGGTCGGATTCACGCTGCCCGGAGTTCCGGGCATCGTCGTCGGTCACAACCGCTCCGTGGCCTGGGGCTATACCAACGGCATGGTCGATGACATGGACTTCGCCGTGGAGACGTCGTCGGAGGACGGTCGGCGCTACCTGGAGGGGGGCGAGTGGATCGAATACGCCGTCCGGGCGGAGACGCTGCAGGTGAGGGGCGGCGGTCCCGAGGTGATCACGGTCAGGGAAAGCGTCCGCGGACCCGTCATCAGTGACGTCCTGCCGGGCCTGGGCGCGGACCTGTCGGCCGTGTGGACCGCCGCGGCTTCGAAGGCGCGAAGCACTGGATTGCGCGCCATGAACCGGGCCAGCAGCCTGGCCGAGTTCGACCGCGCGTTACGGGAGTTCGCGCAGCCCCACCAGAACGTGGTGTTTGCTTCGGTCGATGGGCACATCGGATACCGGCTCGCCGGCCGCATCCCGGTGCGCGGCGACTGGGATGGATCGGTGCCAGCCGAGGCCGCCCGCATGGGCCCGGGTTTCCGCGGCGACTGGCCGCCCGCCGCACACCCGGCGGGCGTCGATCCCGAGACGGGCTTCTTCGCCACGGCCAACAATCTGCAGGCGCCCGATCTCGGCACCGCGGTCAGCACGGACTACGCGGCGCCCTTTCGGGCCGCGCGCATCTCCGAACGCCTCGGTTCGCGGCGCGACTGGGACGTGGAGGCGGTTTACGATTTGCAGCGCGACACCCACAGTCCGCTCGGAGATCGATACCGTTCTCTGGCCATCGCGACCGCCAGCGAGCTGGGACTGGAGGAGGCCGCCGGCCGGCTCGAGGCGTGGGACGGCGAGGTGAACACGGACTCACGGGGAGCGCCCCTGTTCTACTCCTGGCTGTACCGGCTGCGCTCCCTGATCGCTGCCGATGAGTATGCCGCGGCTCCGCAGTGGGGTTTCTTTCCCACGAAATCGTTCATGGCGGTCCTCGATGAAGGTGACTCCAATCCCTGGGTGGATGACGTTCGAACACCGGAGACCGAGACCCTGCACCAGTTGGCCGGGCGAGCCATGCGGGACGCGGTGCAGGCCGTCGGCGATGGGACCTGGGGTGAGTTGCACCGCGAGAGGCACGCTCACCCGCTGGGGCGGGATCGCCGGCTCCAGAGGTTGTTCGGGTTTTCCGTCGGACCGTATCCGTCTCCCGGCGGGCCGAACACCGTTCGCCCCGATGACTATCGGAAGTGGGAAGCCCTGGATTCGACGTCCTGGTCGCCGCCGTGGATCAGTGAGTACGGTCCCTCGGAGCGATTCATCGTGGAGTTGGGTCAAGACGGGCCGAGAGGCCGCTTCCTCATCCCCACCGGCCAGAGCGGGAACCCATTCAGCCGTAACTACCGCGATCTGAACGAGCGATGGCGTTCCGGAGACCTGGTCGAGGTGCCCCTCGAGCGCGATCGCTTCATGCGCCGCTCCGTGCGGCAGATCCGGATCGTCCCGGCGAGAGAGAACGGATCCGAATGAGCCAGACGAACGGAACGGAGATCCTGGTCGTGGGCGCCGGTCCGTGCGGCATGGCCGTGGGTGCCGCGGCCCGCCGGGCGGGGGTGAACTGCATCTTGCTGGATAAGGGACCGATCGTCAGTTCGATCGAACGATATCCGATCGGCATGAACTTCTTCAGTACGGCCGACCACCTGGAGATCGAGGACGTGCCCTTCGTGGTGGCGCGGGATAATCCCACGCGATCCGAGGCCCTCAAGTACTATCGGCGCATCGCGACTCACTTCGATCTCGACGTCCGGCAGTACGAGACCGTGGATGCCGTCGAACGATCGAACGGGTCGTTCGAAGTTCATTCCCGGCATCTCACCGGCGCGACGCGGTCGTATCGGGCCGACGCGGTCGTCGTGGCCACGGGCTACTTCGATACGCCGAATCTGCTTGGTGTGCCGGGGGAGGAACTCCCGAAGGTCACGCACTACTTCAGGGATCCGCATCTGTACTTCGACCAGGACGTCGTGGTCGTCGGTGGAGGGAACTCGGCGGTCGAAGCGGCATTGACCACGTGGCGCGCCGGAGCCCGGGTCACCCTGGTCCACCGGTTCGAGGGGTTCGACCGCGGCGTGAAACCGTGGGTACTTCCCGATATCCGGAATCGAGTCGAGGCGCGCGAGATCCCGGCATTCTGGAAACACGAGGTGCAGCGCATCGAGCCCGACCGGGTGCTCCTGCGGAATCTCGAGGACGGATCGGAGACCTGGCTCGCGAACGACTTCGTCCTCGCCATGACGGGATTCCGTCCCGATCCCGTGCTCCTGGCGAGTCTCGGGGTTCGGCTGGACGCGGAGACCGGGATCCCCAGCCACGACCCGGCCAGTATGGAAACGGACGTTCCCGGCGTGTACATCGCCGGCGTTCTCGCGGCAGGGTTTGACGCGAACAAGATCTTCATCCAGAACGGTCGTGAGCACGGCCAGAAGATCGTGCGCCGGTTCGCAGCATCGCGCCCGGAAACCAAGAGTCGTTGACGGTGTTTTACGCCATGAATAGCTTCCGGAGCGATTCTTCGAGCGGCCTCAGAGGCCGCTGTATCGAAAGCTTGAAGGGCCAATGAACGAGAGCAGTGCCGCCACCCGAAGTGCTTCCGCCAGTGAGCGGATCGAGGAAGTCCTCGATTCGATCCGGCCCGCCATCCGTGCGGACGGTGGAGACATCGAACTGGTGAGCTTCGACCCGCTGGACGGAATCGTCCGCATCCGCATGGTCGGAGCGTGCTACGCCTGTCCGATGTCCATGCTCACCTTGAAGGCCGGCATCGAGCAACGTCTTCGAATGCAGGTGCCGGAAGTCCGGTCGGTCGAATCCGTCGAGGCCGTCTGACGAGATTCGCCGGTCCCGGGGATCGCCGAAATCCCGGACTCCGCACGCACGTGACCTGAACAGAAACGGATATCCGAATCATGGATGTGCAGTCCATAAGAGATCGTGTCGAATCCACCCTCCGCCGGGTGAGGCCGGCCGGGGGGGACGAGGACGTCGTGGGCCTCGGGCTCGTGGGGGATCTGCAGGTGGACGAGGCGCGGAGCCGTCTCCCTCCTGCTGGGGCTGCGTCCGTCCGACGATCCCTCACTCGCGGAGACCGTGCGCCTGGTGCTGTCCGGCGTGAAAGGCGTCAACGGGTGTCCAGGTGCGGACCGCAGAGTCCCAGGCGCCGCCGGAGGGCACGGTTCCGGCGGCCCCCAGGCCACGCGACCCCGGGAAAGCCAAGCGGAAATCGCTGCCGGTGGTGGGACCCAAGGGGCCGGCCGCAGCGGGAGCGGCTGGAGCGCCGCCGCGGTCCGCAGGGCAGGTCAGCCGGGAGGAAGCTTCGAGAAGCCCGTCCGAGGCCGAGCCGCTGGCCGGTGTGCGTCACGTGGTGGCCGTCAGCTCGGGGAAGGGTGGCGTCGGGAAGTCCACCGTTTCGACCAACCTTGCCGCCGCCTGGGCGAAGAAGGGATACCGGGTGGGTCTGCTGGATGCCGACATCTACGGTCCGGACATCCCGACGATGTTCGGGGCTACGGAGAGGCCCCGCATCCAGGACGACCAGGTCGTTCCCGTGGAAGCGCACGGCGTGAAGCTGATGAGCCTCGGCTTCCTGGTGGACGACGAGACTCCGGCCGTGTGGCGCGGTCCCATCATCATGGGAATCGTCCGTCAGTTCCTGCACCAGGTGGTATGGGGCGAACTGGACTACCTGGTGGTGGACCTTCCGCCCGGCACCGGGGATGCGCAGCTGTCCCTGGTCCAACTCGTGAAGGTGGACGGGGCCGTCATGGTGAGCACTCCCCAGGACGTGTCCGTGACCGGAGTCCTGAAGGGAATCAAGATGTTCGAGAGCGTGGACGTGCCCGTCCTCGGCATCGTCGAGAACATGCGCGGATTCGTGTGCCCCGACTGCGGTTCGACGCACGACCTGTTCGGGTCCGGTGGCGGTGAGGGACTGGCCGCTTCGCTCGGGCTGCCATTCCTCGGCGCGGTCCCGCTGGGCCTCGCGGTTCGCCAGGAAGGTGATCGTGGAACGCCGACGGTGCTCGGGCGCGGGGATTCCCCCGAGGGGCAGGCGCTTCAGGCGATCGCCGATGTCGTGGAAGCCCGGGTCGCGGCCGCTGCCGGGAGTGCGGAAGTCTCCTGAGCGAGAGTTCTCGGGTCGATCTCACCGCCGGCTCCGTCCGGCGGTCGGTCCTGCGCCTCGCGGGACCCGCCGTGGGAGCGACCCTCCTGCAGGGCCTGTTCAACGTGGTGGACACCTTCTGGGTCGGCCGTGGCCTCGGCCCGGCGGCCCTGGCGGGTGTGAGCACGGCCGGTTTCACGGTGTGGATGATGCTGTCGATGGCGGAGCTGTCGGCCGTGGGGCTGACAGCGGTGGCGAGCCGGAGACACGGCGAGCGCAAACCGGACGAGGCGGCGATCGCCGTCTACCGGGCCTACTGGCTGGCCGTCACCCTCTCGGTGGTTCTCGGCCTCCTCGGCCTCTTCACCCTGACGCCCCTGTTCCAGTTGATGGCCACCCCCGCCGACGTCACGGTGCAGGGAAGCGCCTACCTGGCCGTCTACCTGGCCGGCGCCCCCATCGTGTTCACCTACTTCGTGATGGAGGCCGCGTTTCGGTCGTCCGGTGACACGCGTACGCCTCTCATCCTGCTCGCCGTATCGCTTGGACTCAACACGATCCTCGACCCGCTTCTCATCCTGGGTATCGGGCCGTTCCCGAAGATGGGCATTCAGGGCGCGGCGCTGGCGACCCTGGTGACGCGGGCGTTCGGGTGCTTCGTCGGTTACCGGTGGATGGTGCAGCGCGGCCTGGTGAAGCGTTCCGTGCCCTCCCTGCGCCCGATCCTCCAGATGGCCTGGATCGGATTCCCGGTGGCGGCGGGCGGGGCCCTGTTTTCGTTCGTGTACATCATCCTGACGCGGTTCACCAGTCAGTTCGGCACGGGGGCCCTCGCTGCCCTGGGCGTCGGCCACAAGGTCGAGTCCCTGAGCTACATGGTGTGCATCGGGTTCGGGCTGGCGGCGGCCACCGCGGTCGGTCAGAATCTCGGAGCCGGATCGAAGGAACGGGCCGTGCTGTCCGGGCGGGTGGCGACGGGGTACGCCGTCGCCGTGACGGGGCTGGTCGGGCTGGCCTTTCTGCTCGTCCCCGCCCAGTTGATGAGCATCTTCACCACGGACCCTGACGTGATCGCCGCCGGCACCAGTTACCTGCGGATCGTGGCCGTGGCGCAAGTGTTCATGGCCCTGGAAATCGTGCTTCAGATGGGCATGGAGGGAGCCGGGTATTCGCTGATACCGTGGATTCCGTCCAGCGTCCTGACTCTGCTCCGGCTGCCGCTGGCGCCGCTGCTCAGCCGGCCGCTGGGCCTGGCGGGAATCTGGTGGACCATCAGCGGTACGGCGGTGGCGAGAGGGCTCGCGGCCCTATGGATCTGGAGACGCGGGCGCTGGGTGGACCGCGTCGTTTGAGCGAACCGTGAACCGCTGGGAGACCGAATGGCCATCGTGACCCTGATCACCGACTTCGGCACCCGTGACGGCTACGTGGGCGAGATGAAGGGCGTGCTCCTCGATCGCTGCCCGACTGCTCACCTGGTGGACGTCACGCACGAGATCGAGCCCGGAGACATTCCGGGCGCTGCCTGGGTGCTGGGCCGAATATGGGAACGTTACCCGGCAGGTGCTGTGCACCTCGTGGTCGTCGATCCCGGAGTCGGTGGAGACCGAAGGGCCGTGGTCGTGGAGCACGACGGTCGCTGGTTCGTCGGGCCGGACAACGGCCTGATCTTCGAGGGCCATTCCCGACGAAGCTGCGGACGCCCGGCGGATCGACCCCGATTCCCTGGGTCTCGCGCCCGCCAGCGTCACCTTCCACGGTCGGGACCTCTTCTCTCCGGCGGCGGCCTGGCTGGCCGGCGGCGGTGACGCCGGACCGGGTCGGCTCGTCCGTCGATCCCTCAGGCCTCGTGCGACTGGAGTCTTCCGGCGCCCGTCAGGCTCGGGGCCGCCGTGCGTGGCCATGTCGCGCACGTGGACCGGTTCGGAAACCTGATCACGGACATACCCAGCGCCTGGGTGAGCCCGACGGCCCTGGTGGAGGTGTGTGGCGAGGAGGTGTCCGGTTTGCGGACCCACTATGGAGCCGCCGGATCGGGGGAGCTGCTCGCTCTCGTCGGATCCGGCGGGACGCTGGAGATTTCGGTACGAAACGGAAGCGCGGCGGACAGGCTGTCCGCCGGCCGCGGTGACCGGGTGAGCGTGAGGACGCACCGGGACTGAGGGGTGGCGCCTACTGCGGCAGGGTGACCTCGAACTCGATGTCCGCCAGCTGCTCCGGCGACTTGCCGATGCTCTCCAGGAACGGCAACCAGCGTGGGTCGTCGCGGAGGTTTGCGAACAGGTTCTCGGTCACGATGTCCGGCAGACCCGGGTCGTTGTATTCGACCGCCTTATCTAACCATTCGAAGGCGCGATCCGTATCGCCCCGGTACGCAAGTACATAGGCGATGTTGTAGGCCCAGCCCTGCTCGTACTTTTCGATGAGCACGGCGAGCGCGGAGTCGGACTCGGCTGTCCGGCCCAGCTCGTGGAACGCCTTCGCCAGACCGAGCAGTCGCCAGGTCTCGCCAGCCTCCTGCTGAATCTCCTCCAGCGCAGCCTCAGGTTCGCCCTTCAACAGCAGGACAACACCGATGTTGTAGTGCGTACCCTCCATGCCCGGACTGAGACTCAACGCCCTGCGATAGCTCCGGATCGACTCGTCCCACCGGCCGGCGTAAAGGTAATGGAGGCCCAGGTTACTGCGGCCCACAGGGTTCACCGGGTCGCGGGCGACCGCGGATTCCAGAAGCGCGACGGCCTCTTCCGAGCGGTCGAGGGCGTTTGCCAGTTTCGCTGCGTCGCGAAGGATGTCCGGGTGATTTGGATCGAGTTGCAGCGCACGCTCGAAATGTCGCGCTGCGGCCACCAGATCGTCCTCGAAGACTTGCGCAATCCGGCCGAGATGCGAATACGCCAGCGCGTACTGTGGGTCGATGGCCAGCGCCCGGTTCGCGGCGTCGCGAGCCAGCCGGACGCCCTCGCTCTGCGGTAGCTGACCGAAGCCGGTCTGGTTGATGTAGTTGGAGGCCAGGCCGGACGCGGCCGCGGCGTAGTCAGGATCGATCGCCAGTGCCTGCAGATACAGAGCGTTGGATTCCTCCCGGCCCTCGGTTGTGCCCTGCAGGCCCAACTGCCGGCCCTGCAAGTACAACGCATACGCCTCGGGATCGGTCTCCTCGACTCTGGGTGCCGTACCGAGCAGCGTGATCTTCAGCTGCTCCGCCACGTCGGCCGCGATCTCGTCCTGGATGGCGAAGATGTTGTCCAGCGACCGGTCCCACGTCTCCGACCACATATGATAGCCGTCCTCGGCCCGGATCAGCTGCGCGGTGATCCGTACCTGGTCATCGGCCTTCCGCACCGAGCCCTCGAGAACGTGGGCCACCCTCAGGCGCTCGGCGATCTCGGGGATCTCCAGGTTCTGGTCCTTGAAGGAGAACGACGAGGTGCGCGCCGCGACCTGCAACTCCGGGATCTTGGCCAGCAGGTTCAGCAGCTCCTCGGAGATACCGTCCGAGAAGTACTCCTGGTTCGGGTCGGAACTCATGTTGACGAACGGGAGCACGGCGATCGATGCCGCTGGGGCACCGGAAGCTGGCTCCGCGCTCGCCTCGGGAGCTGACTGCCGCCCCACGTACCAGGCGCCCGCGAGCAGGGCTGTCATTCCGACGAGCGCAAACACGCCAGCCGGCCAGCGCTGTGACGCCGGGGCCGCGATGATCTGTGTCAATTCCGCGGGGGTGGCGTCCGCGGTCCTCTGCATACCCTCGGGCGTCATGTCGAACGCCCATGCCAGCACGATCGCGAAGGGAAAGCCGAGCAGAGTGAGCGCCAGGATGAGGGTGATCGTCCACTCCGGCAGGCCGAGGCCAGGCAGCGCGATGTCCGCGACCTGCAGGACGACGAACGCCACGGCGCCGTACAGCGCCATCACGCGGAACACGCGCCGGCGCTTGAGCTCTGCAAAGAAGCGCTGGTACCCCGGGGTGTCTGTCATGCGGGGAAGATCGCGGAAGTGTCGAGTGGGGGGAAGGGGCCCGCTGAACGCAGGCCCCGGTCCGGTCAGTCGGCCTGCCGCACCTCGATACTTCCAAGGGCGGAGACCAGGCGGATCTCGAACTGGTGTGGAGCAGAGTCCCAATTCGGTGACTGCCAGCCGCCGTCCACCTTTGTGAATCCGGGGGCGTCGAGCGCCGCGAGGAAGCCCTTCTTCGTGATCCGTACGCCGAGATCCTCCGGAAACACCAGGGTCAGGCTTCCCAGCCCCATTTCGATCGTTCCCGAGGCGTCCGCCGACCAGTCGCCGGTGAAATCGAGAACCACGTCTCCCACGGCGCCCTTGAACTCGAACTCCTGGAACCGGGCATTCCCCAGTCCCGACGCGCGGAATTCCGCCACGCCGACCGCGAGTTCGAGACGCTCCATCCGCGCAGGATTGGGCGAGTCGAAACGGATCTCCGTGTCGAGACGCCCCGGTCTGGTAGACCAGTCCCGTAAGCGGAATCTCGCTAAGGTCCACCTCGCTGAGCGCTGCTCCCACCTTGATTCGCAGATCCGTGGGTACGTCCGGGCTCAACCCGAGCTCCATGAAACCGTGGTCGTCGCCCTCGAACTCGATGTCCATGTCACCGTCATCACCCAGGCCCTCGAAGCTCAGGTCCAGGCGCGCGACGTTTCCATCCACCGACCAGTTGCGCTCCGGCCGCATGCGGGCCGCATCGTACTTGAGGTGCGTGTCGTACAGCAGGCCGCCGTCGGCCGCTGCGACCCTGAGTTCTCCCGCCACGTACGCTACGTCCACGGTCACCGACTCGATGTCGCCAGCCTGCCGCCGGGCCCGGACTTCCGTCCAGTCGGCTTCCTGTGCCGCGAGCGGGCGTGGCCGCGAGAAGCGCTGCGGCAGCCACAATCGACTTAAGCACTGGCTTCACCCTCGGACTCGAACGAGTCGGGCGCGGAGAACAGGTCGTCGAACTCGGCCTGTGCCGCACGACCCCTCCGGCCGCCTCCGCGGGTGATGATGATCGCGCCGAACCCGGTGGTCACCGCGGCCCAGGTCAATACGCCGGCCGCGAAGAACATCAGGCCGCGCACGAATCCGAGCATCCCGCCGAGCAGGTACAGCGCCGACCCGATCGCGAACGGCGCCAGCAGAAAGACGAGCCCTTTGAACACGTAGTGATAGGCAGCTCGAGCCCTTGAGATTGTTGAACCGTTCCATCCAGGAGAAACGCTGTTCCTGGACACGTCTCTCCAACCGCATGAGCCACGGCCAGGTAGCCGGCGGGTATCGCAAGGGCCACGGCCAGGGCGTAAACCGGGATCACCAGCCACGTCACGATCCCGACCACGAGAAGAAGCAGGACCGGCAGCACCAGGAGCTGACCCGCCAGTCCGACGCCGAACGACCGCACGGTGTCCAGGCGGACCACCTCCGCCGCTACCTCCAGGCGCGAGCGGAAGAAGTACACCACCACGAATCCGAGGACCGCAAGCGCCAGTAGCCACACGATCGATGCCATGATTCCACTGATCGCATGCCCGATGTTGTGGCCGATCGACCCGAAGAAGCCGCGTTCGCCGGAGCGCACGTTTACGCGCACCGGAATGTCGATTCTCGTCCGCCAGGTCGACCTCGAATGTCGCCTGAAACCAGGCTGCCGACGTCGCCGGCCACGAGCGACACGATCTCGCCGGAGACCGTGCCGCCGGCGTCGATCACCTCGCCGCCGACCTGCAGAATGTCGCCCCTGACGTTCGCCGATGAAGAAAGCGTGAGCGTGCCGTCGAGCACGAGGACGTCACCGTCCACCGTGCCTTCCAGATCCAGGTCACCCGGACAGGAGGGCGAGGTTGCCCTCGACGAGCTGATTGGAGCCCACGGTGTAGTCGTCGTGCACGAGCAGTGCGAGGTCGTCCTCCAGTCCGGCCACCTGGCCGCTCAGGACTTCCAGCTGGCGGCCCAGCAGCTCGACGCCGCGCGTCAGCTCTGCCGAGCGATGTGATTCTACCCGGGGCGATGGGCACCTGGCCGCCGCCGGCAGAGATCGATCGTCGCCGTCTGCGGAAGCGCGGCCACGACCGTCCGGTTCGAGTTCTCCGCCAGTCGGTCGAACAGAGCCTCGAGGGCGTTGCCCGAGGATGCCTCCGCATCGCCGCTGGCATCCGGCACCCATTCGGCCAGTCGATCGGCCAGTCCCGCGCCCTCGAAGAGCGCCGGGTTGGTCAACAGCGACCGCCACGAACTGTCGAGGGTCCCGCCGGGCTCGTAACTGCCCTGGACCTCTCCGTCGATGAGGACTTCTCCCTCACGCAGCGAAATGACGCGTGCTCCCCCATCCGCCAGCGCCAGTTCCAGGCTCGCGGCCCCGGCCGCCAGCGAAACCGTGCTGCCCGTCACGCCCTGTTCCTGGGCCATCAACCCGGCCCCGGCAGGCCACAGGAAAGCCACCGCCACCGCTACCATCCACCCGTGTCGCATCGTTCTCGAACTCCTGGTCCGTGCGTTGCTGTTCATCCCCGCACCCTCCGCCTCAGCCGCCAATGGCTCGTCACGAGTGCGGGGTCAATGTCCATCAGTGAAAGCAGGATCCGGAATGAGGCCAACCCGATGAGCGTCACGGTTGCCACGGCCACGAATGCCGAGACCGGTGTGACCTGTCCGGCAACACCCTGGGCCGTCTCCAATACTCCGGATCCGTACACAAAGCGACCGACCTCCATCACGCCGCTCCACAGAAGCGCCGTGGAGCGCTGGACGAGGAAAGCCGCAATCGTCATGGGAGTCAGTTCGGGATACCGAACGATCCACGTCAGGCCCACGCCAACGGCCGCCGCCGCGCCCGCGAATGCCGCTACCGTGGCGACCTGGTGCCTCCGTACCGCCTGGAGCACCCGGACCCGCCAGGGAAGGGGCAGCCGGACGCGCTGCATCACGCGATCGGTGAACCCGACTGCGGGCTGCAGTGGCGCCAGCGCCTGGAGCACGGCATGCAGGGTCTGCAGCTCTTCGACCTCGCGTCGGCAGCGTTCGCATTCCGCCGCGTGCGCAGAGCTGCGGGCCGGGAGCCTGTGGTCGCCGGGAATTGCCAGCGTTTCCAGCTCCTCTGCCTGCAGGTGCCCCGTCCGTACCTGATTGTTCTCGTTCATACTGGTTTTGACTCCTTCAGTCCTCTTGCCGTACGGGATGTGTCGTGGGGGAGTTTCACTCTTCGTCTCCGTCGTCCCACCGGTCCTCGAGGAGATCCCGGAGCTCGCGGCGGGCGCGGAAGATGTAGGTCTTCACCGTGCCGAGAGGCACACCCATGATGTCCGATATTTCCTCGTATGGCCGGCCCTCCACGTGGCGCAGCAGGATGGCGGTCCGGTACTCCGGCCGGAGGGTCGCGATCGCGTCCTCCAGGTAGCCCGCCAGCTCCCGCGCTTCGACCATCGCGTCCGGACTTTCCTCGTCTGATTCCAGCGACAGCGACGTCGCTTCCTGGCGCTCCGGGGTGACCGCGTCGGGCGATCCATGCATGGAAATGGTCTTCACCTGCTTCTTTCGCAGGTGATCGACGGTGAGGTTGTAGGCGATCTTGAACAGCCACGACGAGAACTTGTACGAGCGGTCGTAGCTGTGGAGGTTGTTGAACGTGCGGACGAACACTTCCTGTGTCAGGTCTTCGGAAAGCTCGCGGTCGCGCACCATGCGGTAGACGAGCGAGAACACGGGGCGCTCGAATCTCTCGACGAGTTCGCGAGCCGCTCGCTCGTCTTGCTTGAGGCACAGGCGGACCAGGTCCTGGTCGCTGTGCTCCTTGTAGTTCACGGCGTGGTCACGAAGATTCTGGCGCCCCTACGTTGCTGATCCGTTTGGCCCGTCATAACGTGGGCGCAAGCTAGAGTCCGGCGGTCTGACCGGACAACGGTTGGCCCGCCGGCCCGACCCGTTCATGAGACGACGAATGTCCTTCAGAGATCTATCCGAGTTCGTATCGGCCCTCGAGAGCGAGGGCGAACTGGTTCGCGTCGCGCGGCCCGTGAGCGTCGAGCTGGAGATCACCGAGATCGCCGACCGGTGCATGAAGAGCGAAGGCGGGGGACCGGCGCTGCTGTTCGAGCGCCCCGTGTCTGCCGGGCGGCGCCGAGTCGTCGGTGCCCCTCCTGATCAACATGTTCGGCAGCGAGCGGCGCATGGCGATGGCGCTGGGCGTGGAGCGGCTGGAGGACATCTCCGACCGTATCCAGGGCATGCTCGAGATGAAGCCGCCCGACCGGTCTCAAGGAAAAGCTGCTGCTGATCCCGCAGCTGGCGGAGTTCGCCAAGTTTCCGCCCAGACGGGCCCGGGGGACGCCGGCCTGCCAGGCGACCGGTGCTTGCGCGGCGACGAGGTCGACCTCGAGAAGCTGCCGCACCTCCTGTGCTGGCCGGATGACGGCGGCCGCTACATCACGCTTGCCGCAGGTCATCTCGAGGGATCCCGACACCGGGCGTCGCAACGTGGGCATGTACCGGATCCAGGTGCTGGAGCGGACCGGCTGGCCATGCACTGGCAGCGGCACAAGAGCGGCGCCGCGCACTGGCGGGAGATGGCGGCGCGCGGCGAGCGCATGCCGGTCGTGCATCGCTCTTGGCGGCGATCCGGCCTGCGTCTACTCGGGCAGCGCACCGCTTCCCCCGAACATCGACGAGTACCTGTTCACCGGCTTCCTTCGGAAGGACCCGGTGGCACTGGCCGAGGCGGTGACCTGCGATCTCGAGGTGCCGGCCGACGCCGACATCGTGATCGAGGGCTACATCGACCCGTCGGAGGACCTGGTGATGGAGGGTCCGTTCGGCGATCACACCGGCTTCTACTCGGAGGCGGACCTGTACCCGATGGTTCACGTCGAGGCCATCACGATGCGGGAGAAGCCCGTGTACCCGGCCACCATCGTGGGCCGGCCTCCGATGGAGGACTTCTGGCTCGGATACGCGACCGAGAGGATCTTCCTTCCGTTGCTCCAGATGACGTCGTCCGAGGTCGTGGACTACCACATGCCGCCCGAGGGCATCTTCCACAACCTGGTCTTCGTGTCGATCCGCAAGGACTATCCGGGTCAGGCCTACAAGGTGATGCAGGGCCTGTGGGGCCAGGGGCTGATGTCGCTGGCCAAGGTGATCGTCGTGGTCGACGACTGGGTGGACGTGCGGAACGTGCCCGAGGCCTGGTGGGTCGCCCTCAACAACATCGATCCGGAGCGCGACGTGATGTTCACGCGCGGGCCGATCGACGTGCTGGACCACGCCTCGCGGCGCTTCACCTTCGGTTCGAAGATGGGGATCGACGGGACGAAGAAGTGGCCGGAGGAAGGCTTCGATCGGAACTGGCCCGAGGTGATCGAGATGGATTCGGCCACTCGTGAGGCGGTGGACGCGATGTGGTCCGAGACTGGGGATCGAGCTTCCTTGAGATCGCAGTCTGGTCCCGGGCGGTTCGATACGCCCGCTTCGTCAAGCTCGAGCACACCGGATTCGCGCTTCCGTTCGCCCTCGTCGGAGCGATCCTGGCGTCGTACCGCTACCCGGTCACCGTCGTGGCACGTACTGTGGATCGTGGTGGCGTTCACCGCGGCCCGATTCGCCGCCATGGCCTTCAATCGGGTCGTCGATCGCGAGTTCGACGCCCGCAACCCGCGAACGGCGGGGCGCGAGATTCCGAGCGGAGCGATCTCGCTGCGGGAGGGGAAGCTGGCCGTCGTCGTGGCCTCGACGGTGTTCGTGATAGCGGCCGCGATGCTGAACCCGCTGTGCCTGGTCCTGTCTCCGATCGCGCTGGCTGCCGTACTCGGGTACAGCTACGCCAAGCGGTACACGGCGGCGACCCATATCATCCTCGGGCTGGCCGACGGCATTGCGCCCTCGGCGGGCTACCTGGCGATCGCCGGGCGGTGGAGCGACCCGTGGATGCTGCTGCCGGTCCTGACGCTGGCCGTGGGGCTGTGGATCGCCGGGTTCGACATCCTCTACTCGCTGCAGGACATCGAGGCGGACCGGCGACTGGGACTCCATTCGATACCGGCCCGTTACGGGATTCGCTGGGCCCGATGGACCGCGGCCGCGTTTCACGTCGGAACCGTGATCTGTCTGCTGGCGGTGCCGATCATGGTGCCGGAGCTGGGTGCCGGGTACATGGCGGCGCTTCTGGTCACGACGGCCCTGATCGGCGTTGAGCATGGGCTGGTGGATCCCGCTTCGCCGGAGTCGATTCACCGGGCCTTCTTCACGATCAACGTGTGGATCGCGTCCGCTTTCGCGCTCCTGGTGTTCCTGGACCGCGTCCTGTGAGCGGAGAAGAACAACTGTGAGGGAAGATCGAGGCCCATGAGCGACAAACGATGGATCGTGGCGGTAACGGGGGCGTCCGGAGCGCCGTACGCCGCTTCGGCTTCTTTCCGCGCTCGTCGAGCTCGAATGTCGCGGCGGATGTGATCGTATCGGCCCACGGATGGCGTCTCTTCGCGCATGAGACGGGGATCGGGTCCGAAGCTGAGCTGGTGGCCGCCACCGGGGGACGCGGGTCGCTGGACTTCTACGATAACGGCGACCGGGGAGCCCGCCCGGCGTCCGGATCGGCGCCCTACGCCGGCCTGGTGATCTGTCCGTGTTCGATGGGCTCCCTCTCGGCGATCGCGCACGGCAGCTCGCGGAGCCTTGTCGAGCGGGCGGCGGATGTCACGCTGAAGGAGCGCCGGAAACTCGTGGCGGTGGTGCGCGAGACGCCGCTCTCGGCGATTCACCTGGAGAACATGCTCCGCCTGGCGCGCCTCGGGGCGGTGATCATGCCTGCTTCACCGGGTTTCTACCACGACCCAGGTCAGATCGGCGACCTCGTCGACTTCGTGGTCGCGCGCGTCCTGGATCACATGGACATCGATCATGCCGTCGGGTACCGGTGGACGGGCGAGGAGGAGTCGCGGAATGGCTGAGCGCGCCGGGGCGCGGGTGGGACTGATCAGCGACACGCATGGACACCTGCGCGCGGAGGTCTTCCGGGCTCTCGCGGGAGTGGAGCGGGTGATCCACGCCGGTGACGTGGAGGACGCGGACCACCTGATCGATCTCGAAGCCATCGCGCCAGTCACGGCCGTGTCGGGCAACGTGGACCGGATCGACGTTCGCGCGATCGCGCCGGAGGAGGCCGTGGTGGACGTAGCGGGCGTGCGCGTCGCCGTGATTCACGGTCACCAGGTGCACCCCGACTACCGTCTCCTGCTGGCCCGCTTTCCCGATGCGAAGGTCATCGTACACGGCCACACGCATGTGCCCCGGTGCGACGCCGTGGGTGACGTCCTGATCGTGAACCCGGGAGCCGCCGGGAAGGCACAGAAGGGTCATCCTCCGAGCGTGGCGATCCTGGAGGTGACGGGGGGAGTGCCCTCGGTGCGGCACGTCGACCTGGAGTCACGCCCCGACTGACGGTTCCTTCCGGGCGCACGGGCCCGGCCGGGTTCAGGCCTGGCAGGAAGGGCAGTAGAAGGTGCTGCGGCCCGCCTGCACGATCCGCTCGATGGTCTCGCCGCAGGTTCGGCACGGATCTCCTTCTCGCCCGTATACGTCCAGGCTGAACTGAAACTCGCCCGACCTTCCGTTCACGGCCCGGTAGTTCTGGAACGAGGTCCCGGCCTGTTCGAGGGCTTCCCGCAGCACGCTCCGCACCGTCCGGTGCAGCCGCTTCACCTCGTCCGGTCCGAGCATCGCGTCCCGGACGGCGCGGGTCGACGCGCGCCCGGAACAGGGCCTCGGACGCGTAGATGTTGCCGACGCCCGCCACCCGTCGCTGGTCCATCAGGGCGTTCTTCACCGGGCGACCGGGTCGCGGCGAGCACCTCGGCCCAGGTCGGCGGCCCGGTATCCCGGCTCGAGCGGTTCGGGGCCGAGGCGGGCCGCTTCGAGCTTCCAGTCGCCGCGATCCAGAGACGAAGCCCACCCAGTCGTCGCATGTCGTCGTAGAACAGCGTTCGTCCGTCGTCGAGGTGGAGCCGGGCCGCAATGTGCCGGAACTCCGCCGGGTCCGGGACCTCGCGCCCGAGGGCGAACCGGCCGCTCATGCGAAGCTGGACCTGCAGGACGGAACCGTCGTCGAGGTGGAAGAGCAGGTACTTGGCCCGGCGGCCGACGCTGACGACCCTGCGGCCGGTGAGCCGCCGCCTCGAAACGACTCGGGGTCGTGCGGGGGGAGCACGATGTCGGCCTTGTGGACCTCGACTTCCGTGATGACGCGGCCGGTGAGCTCCGGCTCCAGGTCGCGGCGGATGGTCTCGACTTCCGGAAGTTCCGGCACCGTCTAGCGCACAGTCACGGGATCAGTCGCTCAGCCCGCGGACGGGTCGATCTCGGAGTGCCCGATGTCGGACCGCCAGGCGGCGCCCTCGAACCGCACGCGCGCCGCCGCTTCCCGGCTTCGTGCCGCGGCTTCGGCCAGGTCGTCTCCCAGTCCCGTCACTCCGACCACCCTGCCGCCAGCCGTGACCAGCCGACCGTCCTCGATCGCGGTGCCGGCGTGGTAGATGTGCACGTGGTCCGACTCGAGGTCGGCGGGGATCTCCATCGGCACGCCCTTGGGATAGGAGCCGGGATACCCGCCGCTCACCACGACGGTGACCAGCGCCGCTCCCCGCGTTGCGCCTGCGGTCCAGCCGGAGATGCTCTCGCCACGCGCGACCGCCGCCATGGGCTCGGCCAGGCCCGCCCCGGAGAGGGGAAGGACCACCTGGGCCTCGGGATCTCCCAGGCGGCAGTTGAACTCCACTACCTTCGCCCCGTCGGGTGTGAGCATCAGACCCGCATACAGGAAGCCACGATACGGGTAGCCTCTCTCGGCCATGCCCTGCAGGATCGGGTCGGCAACCTCGAGGCGCGCCCGTTCCACCACTTCGTCCGTTCCGTCAGCCACGGGGGCATAGGCCCCCATGCCACCGGTGTTGGGTCCCCGGTCTCCGTCGAACCTCCGCTTGTGATCGCGCGAGGGAGCGAGAGGTATGGCATTCTCTCCGTCCGAGAGGAAGAAGACGGACAGTTCCTCGCCCGGCATGAACTCCTCGATCACCACTTCGCGGCCGGCTTCACCGAACCGGTCTTCCACGAGCATCTCGCGCAGGGCGGCGAGCGCTTCGTCGACCGATTCGGCCACCACGGCGCCCTTGCCGGCCGCCAGCCCGGACGCCTTCACGACGATCGGCGGTTCGATGCCCGTGACGTAGTCCGCCGCGCGGTCGTACTCCGTGAAGATCTCGAACCCTGCCGTGGGCACGCCGCAATCACGCATGAGCTGCTTGGAGAAGACCTTCGACGCTTCCAGCCGGGCCGCCCGCCGCGATGGCCCGAACAGTGGAAGACCCCGGGCCTCGAACACCTCTGCGATCCCGTCCGCGAGAGGCTGCTCGGGCCCGACCACGGTCACGTCGATCGCGTGCTCCGAGGCGAAATCGGCGAGCCCGCCGAGATCCGACGCCGACAGGGAGACGTTTTGCCCAGGCCCATCCGTACCTGGGTTTCCGGGCGCCACGTAGATGGAGGCGCCCGGATCGTCACGCCTCAGCTTGGCGGCTATCGCGTGCTCCCGGCCCCCACCTCCGACGATCAGTATGTTCATGGGCACAGGATGACACCGGGTGTCACGGGCCGCCAGATGTCAGAAGGGGCGCGGCCACCGGCCACGCCCCTCTAACGTCTGTCCGCACCCGGCTGACGACTCGCCGAGTCCCTGGGGACGGCGCGATCAGTCGCCCTTGCCGCGGCGCCAGGCGTCCGTGAAACGGGTCTTCAGCTTGTCCACCGCGGCGTCGACCTCGTCGAAGATCTCCTGCGCCGCGTCGGTGTAGCCTTTCGCCGCCTCGGCCAGGTCCTCGCGGTAGGGCTTCAGGTCTTCGTCCGATCGTCGGACGTAGTCGCCGGTCATGATCTTCTCGTACGCGCCGGTGTCGATCCAGTCGCGCAGCTCCGCTACCCGGACCACGGAGAACGGGTGCGTGGCCCCGATCACGTTCAGGACCTTGTACACCGAATCGAGCAGGTCACCGCCCTCGCGATACTCCTCCGACTGCGCGATGAACTCCTGCAGATCCAGGGTCTCTCCGCGCGTGCCGCCCGCCAGTTTCATCAAGCTGCTCATCACGATTTCCTTGTCCTGCACGGCAAGCAGGGCGGCGCGGTCACAGGACAACTCGGACTTCCTGTACCACTCGAGAAGGGCCCACAGGATGGGCAGCAGCGCGAGCCCCGCGATCGGATAGCGGAACATGGCGAGCTGCATGATCAGGAGCAGAAGTGTCCGGTACAGGACGTGTCCGCTCAGGATGTGGCCGACCTCGTGCGCAAGCACTGACTCCACCTCGTCGTGGTTCAGCACTTCGAGCATGGACGAGTTGAGGACGATGAACGGGTCGCTCATGCCGACGGCGCCCGCGTTCACGAGCGGGGTCTGCGAGACGTAGACCTCGGGAATCTCCTTCAGGTCCATGATCTCGCAAACTCGCAGCGTCCGCTCGTGGATCCACGGATACTGCTTCTCGGACACGCGCACCGCGTTGGCCTTGAACGCCAGCCGAATGGCCCGCTCTCCGAACATGCCGAAGATCTTGCGCAGGGCCAGGTCGAATCCCGGGATCTTGCGCAGAGCGTTCAGCGCGGCGCGATCCGCCGGGTGCTCCCAGGCCTGGGGGCTGATCTCCGTCAGGATTCGGCGCTGAAACCCACCCGCTCCCGAGGAAGTGAGGTCGCCGCCCTCGTCTCGGCCTTCGTCGTTCTGATTGCCGTTCTCGTCCATGATATCACTCCATGCGCGTCGGGTTCAGTTCGATCTACAGTCTCCGTTACGCGATCCGGCCCATTGCGGTTTCATGTCCTGTCCGAGAGCTCCGGCCGGCGCCGGTGTCACGGCACGACCGCAAGCGCCCGATCGAGATCCTCGACGAGGTCGGCGACGTCTTCCACGCCGACCGAAAGGCGCACGAGGCCATCGGTGAGTCCCATCGCCTGTCTGCGCTCTGCCGGCACGGATGCGTGCGTCATCCGAGACGGCACGGAGATCAGGCTCTCGACCCCGCCGAGACTCTCCGCCAACGCGAAGAGCCGCGTCGAACGGGCCATCGCCTCCGCCCGCTCGGCCGAGACCATGTCGACCGTGATCATGCCGCCGAAGTCACTCATCTGCCGGGCGGCGAGTTCGTATTGAGGGTGCGCTGGCAAGCCGGGGTAAAGCACCCGACTCACGGCCTCGTGCCCGTCGAGGTACGCCGCGATCGTCCGGGCGTTCTCGCAGTGCGCCCGCATTCGAAGATGCAGCGTCTTCGTGGCCCGCAGGACCAGCCAGCAGTCGAGCGGGCCGGGCACTCCGCCGGTCGCCATCTGCTGGTACCGGAGTCGTTCGTTCTGATCGTCGGATCGGACGATGACGGCGCCGCCGACCACGTCGCTGTGCCCGTTCAGGTACTTGGTCGTCGAGTGGACCACCACGTCCGCCCCCAGCTCGAGAGGACGTTGCAGGGCCGGGGTGGCAAACGTGTTGTCCACCACCAGGAGCGCGCCGGCTTCCCGGGCGATTTCGGCACTCGCGGCAAGATCCGTGAGCCGCATGAGCGGATTCGTCGGGGTCTCGAGGTACACCATGCGGGTCGTTGGCCTCACCGCCGCCCGCAGCTTCTCGAGGTCGGAAGTGTCCACGTAGTCGAACTTCAGGCCGTACCGTTCCCAGAACCGGAAGAGCCGCTCGCTGCCTCCGTACAGGTTGTCTCCGCATACCACGTGATCGCCCGCCGACAGGTTGGCCTTGAGAATCGCTTCGATCGCGGCGAGTCCGGATGCGAAGGCGAGCCCGTGCTCACCGCCCTCCAGAGAGGCGAGATTGCCCTCGAGTGCCGTTCGCGTCGGATTCGTGACGCGAGCGTATTCGTGACCCTGGCGCGGCATTGCGACGCCGTCCTGCACGTACGTCGAGGTCAGGAACAGCGGGGTCATGATGGCGCCCGTGTCCCGGTCGGGCGCCTGGCCCGCGTGAACCGCCCGGGTAGCGAATCCGTCTCCTTCACGTGTCATGCACGGCCTCCGTCGTATGCCGGGAATCTGGGAAGCAGGGAAGATACTGGGCTGCATGGCACGCGGCGAACCCGGGATGAGCGACCGATGAGCGGCGGACCCACATACCGAACATGGACATGATCGACGACGTTCCCGGTCGGGCGGCGCACCGCCTCTACTGTCACTTCGTGTGGCCGACCCTGGGCAGAGTCCCCCTGCTGTCCGCCGCCGCGGCCTCCCTGGTCGAGCGCCACGTGATCACGCTGTGCCGCCGGCTCGACTCCGAACCGGTATGCGTACGGGCGTTCGCGGATCGGGTGCACCTGCTCCTGAGGCTGAAGCCCGGGCATTCCCCGGCCGGCCTGGTGTCCACCGTGAAGAGCGGAACGGAAGCCGCCCTCCAGTCCGCGGGCCACACGGTTCGCTGGGGCCGCGGGTACGCCGCCGCATCCGTGTCGGGCAGCGACGTGCGCGCGGTCCGCCGTCGGGTCCATCGGCTGGCGGATGGGCCGCTGCCCGCCGAGCCCGCCCCGCGGCAGCGACCGCGCTCGGGACGGTCGAAGATTCCGGCCACGCCTCCTCCACGCGGCGTTGACGCTCTCCACCCCTTCGGATAGTCTTCGATAACAAACCGCTGCGGCCCACCCTTTGCACCGTTCGTCGGTCGGCGCGAGCCGACGTGCGGCGAGCACTCCTGAATACAGGCAGTCGAAGGAACCGATTTGACAGGGACAGGTCCATTCATCGTATCGGCCTCCGGGATACGCGGGGTTGTCGGCTCCACGATGACCCCGGAGGTCGCCGTGCGTTACGGAGCCGCGTTTGGAGGGCACCTGAAGACCGTCGGCGCGACCGACGATCCGGAGGCCTACGTGATCGTGGGCCGCGACTCGAGAACCTCCGGAGACCTTCTTTCCGCCGCGGTTTCCGCAGGTCTGAGAGCTGCGGGCGTGTCCGTCCGGGACGCCGGTATCGCACCCACGCCGACCCTGCTCCTGGCCGTGCGCGACGATGACAGGGCCGTCGGCGGCCTGGTGATCACGGCCTCTCACAATCCGGTGGAGTGGAATGGACTGAAGCTGGCGTCGGGGTCGGGCATGTTCGTCAGCCCGGACGCCGGAGCGGCCGTCCAGCAGCTGTTCGAGCAGGGCCCGGCACTGGCGGACTGGAGCGGCCTCGGTAGTGGCGGAACGCTTGAAGGTGTGGCGGAGCACCATATCGACCGGGTCCTCTCGTTGCCGCTGTTGGACGTAGAGGAAATCCGGCGCCGCGCGCCGATCGTGGCCCTCGATTGCGTGCACGGGGCGGGCGGAGTCGTGTTGCCCGAGCTTCTTCGGAGGCTCGGCTGCCGGGTCGAGGGAGTGGGCCTCGCGACGGACGGGCTCTTTCCGCGCGATCCCGAACCGATCCCGGCCAACCTCGGCGAGCTCTCGCGGCTCGTGCGTTCGACCGGGGCCGAGATCGGCATGGCCGTGGATCCGGATGGAGACCGACTCGCCCTGGTCGATGGGTCGGGCGATCCGGTGGGCGAGGATTGGACCCTGGCGCTCGCCACCGAGTACGTGCTCGGACGCCGGTCGGGCCCCGTTGTGACGAATCTCTCGTCCAGTCAGTCCATACAAGAGGTGGCGGAACGGGCCGGGGTGCCTTTCTACCGGGCCCCCGTGGGTGAGGCCCGGGTTGCCCTGAAGATGGTCGCGGTCGATGCCGTCGTGGGGGGAGAGGGAAACGGCGGAGTGATGCTTCCCGACCTCAATCTCACGCGCGACGCGGCAGTCGCCGCCGCTCTCGTGCTGAATCTCCTGGCTGCCAGGGGAGAGACGCTGGCAGAGGTCCTCGAGGGGCGTACGCGCTACCGCATGGTGAAGAAGAAAGTCGACCGCGGAGACCTGGATCCGGAAGGCGTGTACGGCCGCGTCCGCGCAGGTCTCCCCGGCGGAGCGATCGAGAATGCGGAAGACGGGTTGCGACTTTCGTGGCCCGATGCCCGCGAGTGGTTGCACGTCAGACCTTCCGGCACGGAGCCGATCCTCCGCCTCATCGCGGAGGCTCCGAGCCTGGAGCGCGCGGAGGAACTCGCGGCGTCGGCCGGCGAGTCCGTGAACGCAGAGGCGAACTGACGATATGTGCGGAATTGTGGGCTATATCGGGACACGCCAGGCTCAGCCCCTCATCCTCGAGGGCCTGAGGCGTCTCGAATACCGCGGGTATGACTCGGCGGGCATCGCCTCGATCGACGACGGCACCCTCGACGTCCGCAAGGAAGCCGGAAAGATCGCGGCCCTGGAGAGGTCTCTCGAGGAGCGGCCTCTCATGGGATCGCAGGGAATCGGCCACACCCGCTGGGCCACCCACGGCGCACCGACAAAGATCAACGCACATCCGCACACCGATGATACCGGGCGGGTCGCCCTCGTCCACAACGGCATCATCGAGAACCACGATGTTCTTCGCATCAAACTCGAGGAGCTGGGACACGAGTTTCGCTCCGAAACCGATACCGAAGTCCTCTGTCACCTGATCGAGGAGATCTTCGACGGGAACCTCGAGGACGCGGTGGCCGCGGCCCTGTCGCGCGTGGAGGGAGCCTACGGAATCGCCGTCATCCACCTGGACGACCCCGACAAGATCGTGGTGGCTCGCATGGGCTCTCCGCTGCTCATCGGGATCGGTGAGAACGGCCATCGGGAGATGTTTGCCGCCTCCGATGTCGCGGCCATCGTGGAGCATACGCGCCAGGTGGTCTACCTGAATGACGGCGAGATGGCGGTCCTGACGCAGGACGGATACTCACTGCTCGACATCTCGGAGTCAGGCAATGGAGAGGCCCCTCGCCGGGTCATCCGTGACGCCAGTCGAGTCGACTGGGATCTCGGCACGATCGAGCGGGGCGGCTACGAACACTTCATGCTGAAGGAGATCTTCGAACAGCCGGACACGGTGCGAGATGCCATGCGCGGTCGTCTGCTCGAAGAGGAAGGGACGGCCAAGCTCGGAGGGTTGCTGCAACTCGAGGACGTTCTCGACAATGTCGAGCGGATCGTCATTACGGCCTGCGGCACGAGTTGGCATGCGGCGCTGGTCGGCGAGTACATGATCGAGGAATTCGCCCGCATTCCGGTCGAGGTCGAGTACGCCTCGGAGTTCCGGTATCGCAGCCCGATCGTGAAGGACGGCACCCTGGTGATCGCGATCTCCCAGTCCGGAGAGACCGCCGACACGCTGGCGGCCATGCGGGAAGCCAAATCGCGCGGTGCTCCCATCATGGGGATCGTGAACGTGGTCGGCTCATCGATCGCGCGCGAGACCGACGGCGGCGTGTACATCCACTCGGGACCCGAGATCGGGGTCGCTTCCACGAAGGCGTTTACCGGCCAGCTCACGGTCCTCGCGCTGTTCACGCTGTATCTGGCGAGGCGCCGGGGAATGTCCCTGCACGAGGGACGCGAGATCGTGGACGCGTTGCGCCAGCTGCCGGAACTCGTACAGCGGTCGCTGGACGAGTCAGCCGCCATCGAGTGCATCGCGCGGGCATACGCCGACAAGTCGAACTTCCTGTACCTCGGGCGCGGCTTCAACTTTCCCGTGGCGCTCGAGGGAGCGCTGAAGCTCAAGGAAATCAGCTACATCCACGCCGAAGGGTATCCGGCCGCCGAGATGAAGCACGGCCCGATCGCCCTCATCGACGACAACATGCCGGTCGTGTTCATCGCCCCCTCGGACTCGGTGTACCACAAGGTGGTCAGCAACATCGAGGAAGTGAAAGCACGGGGAGGCAAGGTGATCGCCATCGTGACCGACGGGAACGACGATCTGGCCTCCCGCGTGGACCACGTCGTGAGGGTGCCCGCCACGATCGGAATGCTCCAACCCATCCTGACCGTGATCCCCCTGCAGTTGCTCGCCTACCACATCGCGGTACTCCGGGGATGTGACGTTGACCAGCCGCGGAACCTGGCCAAGAGCGTGACCGTCGAGTAGACGCCAGCGGGGTATCGCCCGCGTCCGCCCCTTCTTACGTTGGCGCGCGACGCAGGTCGATGACGCTGGATGAATGGAGAGCTCGCGGTGTTGGCGGTAACCCCCAGGTCACTCAACGAACCGGTCACGGGCCTCGCCCGGACACTGACCCGCATCCGCACTGCCGCGATCTTGCTGGCCGGCACCTGCGCGCTCATGCCCGAAACGGTGGTGGCGCAGTACACGATCAGGGCGCAGAACGGGGACACCGTGCAGTTCGAGTCCGCAGCCCTCCGGACGATGCTCGACACGGCGAAGGCCCTCTGGGCGGATCTCGACGAGGATCTCCGCGTCCGGTACAGGACTCCGGGGATCAATCGGGTGGAGAGGGAGCCCGTGTCCGCGGATGCACCCGCGGCGAGTTACCCCTGGAACGCGGTCCGTGTCGTCGATGACTCCGTCATCGATGTAATGGACCTTCCCGCGAACCTCCGTGAGGCGGATCGGGCCTACTACAACTACGCCGTTCAGCGCATGCGGGTGGTCCGCGGAGCCGATCCGGATGTGTCGTGCGACTCCCTGCTCGCCCTCGAAGAGAAGGTCGTCGGCTCGTTCATCGACGGCTGGATCCTGTCGCGGACGCTGTTTGGTGGTCCGGAGTTCGCTCCCCTGGACGAGCTGGTGTTCGCACGCCGCGCCGGACTGCTTCGTCCCCTGCTCGCGAGGCGTAACGACCCGCAGGTAGGCGCCTGCGCCGGCATCTGGGTGGAGGAAAACCCGGAACGGGTGGCCGCCTACGACGCGTGGCGGCGGGAGAAATTCCCCCTGCCCGGCGAGGAAGCGGAAGAGACCGTACGCGAGGAGGGGATGCCGGATTCCGAAATTCCGGCGGACTCGGTAGTAGCCGCTCGAGGCGCCCTGATGACGCTACGCTTCCACAACACCCTGACGCGCACCCTCGAGGACTTCGAACCCGCCGAAGCAGGGCCACGTTCGGATGTACACGTGCGGTCCGACCGTGTACGACCGGGCCCACATCGGAAATTTCCGCGCGTTCACCTGGGAGGACCTGCTCCGGCGCTACCTCGAGTGGCGGGGATACCGCGTGACGCAGGTCATGAACATCACCGACGTGGACGACCGGACCATTCAGGCGGCGGTGGATCGGGAGATCAGCCTCGAGGAGGTGACCGCCCCCGTGACCGAGGCGTTCTTCGAGGATTGGGAAACCCTCGGGCTCGAGCGGGTGGAGCGTAATCCGCGGGCCACCGAGCACGTGCCCGCAGATGATCGATCTCGTGCGCCGACTCGAGGAACGCGGGTTCACGTACGAAAAGGATGGCTCGGTCTATTTCGCGATCGAGCGATTCCCGGGGTACGGCAGACTGGCCAACGTCGACCCGGATGCCCTGCGGGTCGGGGGCCGCGTCGAGGGTGACGAGAACTACTCCAAGGAGAATCCGCGCGACTTCGTGCTCTGGAAGGGAGGCGCGCGCGGTCACGAGGGCGATGTCGCGGTGTGGGACTCGCCATGGGGTCCGGGCCGTCCCGGGTGGCACCTCGAATGCTCGGCCATGGCCATGGAGTACCTCGGAGAGACGCTCGACATTCACACGGGCGGCGTGGACAACATCTTCCCCCACCACGTGAACGAGATCGCGCAATCGGAGGGTGCCACCGGAAAGCCCTTCGCGCGGTGGTGGATGCACGCGGAGCACCTGCTCTCCGAGGGCGAGAAGATGTCGAAGTCTCTGGGCAACTTCTACACGCTCCAGTCCCTGCTGGAGCGGGGGCACCGCCCGTCGGCCATCCGATATCTGCTGCTCAGCGCCCACTATCGCACCCAGCTCAATTTCACGCTGGATGGGTTGAAGGACGCCGACCGCGCAGTCGGACGGTTGTACGAGTTCAGGCGCCGCTTGAGTGAAACGACGACGCGGGCCGATTCCGGCGACGGATTCGCCCGGATCTCGCGCGGTTGGCCGACCGCTGGCGCGTGGCGTTCGTGGACGCGCTGGATGACGATCTCAACGTCTCGGATGCGCTGGGGGCCACGTTCACCCTGGTGCGGGAGGCTAATCTCGCGCTCGACCAGGCCGGGCTGGATTCCTCGGCCGGCGTCCCGGCGCTGCGCGCGGCGCTGGAGGACTTCGACGCCGTATTCGGAGTCCTGTCCCTCCGGGAGAGGGAAGAGGCTTCCGGTGTCGCGGATCTCGCGGAGTGGATCGAAGAGCGGATCGCGGCGCGAGCGGCCGCCCGCGCCAACCGTGATTTTGCCCTTGGCGGACGCCATCCGGGACGAGCTCCTGGACCGGGGCGTCGCGCTCGAGGACGGTCCCTCGGGGACCCGCTGGAAGCTGCTGTCGACAAGCCGACTGAAGATCCGCGCGCAGGGCGGCTTTCTCTCAGTTGACGGATTTCCCGTTACCCCATATGTTGGCGGTCTGATTTTGCTGACGTAGCTCAACTGGAAGAGCACCGGATTTGTAATCCGGAGGTTGTGGGTTCGAGTCCCACCGTCAGCTCAGTGACGCGTTCGCCGGGGTCGCCCCAGGCAGGCCCGACCGGAGACACGAAGTCATTCCCAATCGGCCCTTGAGTCGGGTGTTACCGGCGGGGGCCGTATGATTGGGGTGGGGTACCGAAGCGGCCAAACGGAGCAGACTGTAAATCTGCCGGCGAATGCCTACGGAGGTTCGAATCCTCCCCCCACCATAGGTGGCTCCTGAGGCACCCGAACAGACGAACAGCGATCAATACAGAAGCACTGAACGGCACGGCGGCCAGCCGCGCATAACAGGAGAACAGCAGGATGGCGAAGCAGAAGTTCGAGCGGACGAAGCCGCACGTAAACGTGGGAACGATCGGGCACGTGGACCACGGGAAGACGACGCTGACGGCGGCGATCACGGAGGTACAGGCGGCGAGGGGCCTGGCGGACTTCGTACCGTTTGACGCGATCGACAAGGCCCCGGAAGAGCGTGAGCGCGGGATCACGATTGCGACGGCGCACGTGGAGTACCAGACGGAGGCGCGCCATTACGCACACGTGGACTGTCCGGGGCACGCGGACTACGTGAAGAACATGATCACGGGCGCGGCGCAGATGGACGGCGCGATCGTGGTGGTGTCGGCGGCCGATGGCCCGATGCCTCAGACGCGGGAGCACATTCTTCTCGCGCGTCAGGTAAACGTGCCCTACATCGTGGTCTACATGAACAAGGTGGACCAGGTGGACGACGAGGAGTTGCTGGACCTGGTGGAGCTGGAGGTTCGGGAGCTTCTGTCGGAGTACGATTTTCCGGGCGACGACATTCCGATGATCCGTGGTTCGGCGCTGAAGGCGCTGGAGGACGGGAAGCCGGGCACTGAGGCGACGAAGTCGATCGACGAGCTTCTGGAAGCGCTGGACACGTACATTCCGGTACCGGAGCGAGAGATCGACAAGCCGTTCCTGATGCCGGTGGAGGACGTGTTCACGATCACGGGCCGTGGGACGGTGGTGACGGGTCGTGTGGAGCGTGGGCAGGTGAAGACGGGCGAGGAAGTGCAGATCGTCGGGTCTGGGGTCGGAGAAGAAGACGGTGGTGACGGGAGTGGAGATGTTCCGGAAGATCCTGGACGAGGGGCAGGCGGGCGACAACGTGGGTCTGCTGCTTCGTGGGGTCGGGAAGGAAGAGGTAGAGCGCGGGATGGTGGTATCGAAGCCGGGCGCGATCACGCCGCACACGAAGTTCAAGGCGGAAGTGTACGTGCTGACGAAGGACGAGGGCGGACGACATACGCCGTTCTTCAACGGATATCGGCCGCAGTTCTACTTCCGGACGACGGACGTGACGGGCACGGCGCACCTTCCCGAGGGAGTGGAGATGGTGATGCCGGGTGACAACGTGAACATGGACGTCGAGTTGATTGCTCCGATCGCGATGGACAAGGAACTCCGGTTCGCGATTCGTGAGGGCGGCCGCACCGTCGGCGCCGGCGTCGTCACCGATATCATCGAGTAACCAGGATTTGAGGCAGGAACAATGAGGGACCAGATTACGCTCGAGTGTACGGAGTGCAAAGAGCGCAACTACTCGAGCACGAAGAACAAGAGACTGCACCCGCAGCGCGTGGAGTTCAAGAAGTACTGCCCGCGCTGTAACGCGCACCGGACACACAAAGAAACGCGCTGACGCGCGCGGCGGCGTAGCCACGCCGGTCCCGGTTTCAGGCGTTCCAGCGGAGCGTCCTGGCAGCCGACTCCCCGTGTCGAACGGGAGGGACCGGCGTTTCGGTCGTCTTTGCAAATGGCACGAACAACGAGAGCGATCGTTTCGATATGTCCCGGATGAAGGACTTACAACAATTCGTCGAGGACGTTCAGACGGAGATGAAGCGGGTCACGTGGCCCGACCGCGAGCAGTTGCGGAACGCGACTGCCGTGATCCTCGTCTTCTGCGTCATCATCGCGATCATCATCGGGTTGATGGACACGACGTTTTCATGGTTCGTCCGCACGTTCGTAGGGGTGCTCAGTGGCTGAAGAGGTAGCAGAAACCGGCCAGGCTTCGCGCTGGTACGCGATTCAGACCTACTCGGGGCACGAGAACAAGGTCAAGACGCTGCTGGAGCGAAAGATCGCCGACCTTCCGGGCGAAGGCGAGGAGAAGCTCATTCGCGAGGTCATCGTGCCGACGCGGGAAGTGGTCGAGATCAAGGGTGGCAAGAAGATCCGGTCCACGAAGCGCCTGTACCCCGGATACGTCCTGGTGAACATGGTGTTGAACCAGGACACCATGTTCCTCGTCAACAGCGTGCAGAGCGTGATCAAGTTCCTCGGTGGAGGGACGCAGCCTCAGCCGCTGCATCCGGAAGAGATCAACAAGATTCTCGGCGTCGCAGAGGCGGTCGAGGAAGAGGGACCGAAGGAGGAGATCCCGTTCCACCCCGGTCAGGTCGTGGAGGTGATGGAAGGACCTTTCAGCGACTTCAGTGGCACGGTGGAAGAGGTGATCCCGGACAAGGGCAAGGTTCGCGTCCAGGTGAGCCTGTTTGGCCGACCGACCAGCGTGGAGCTGGACTACACGCAGCTTAAGGGATTCTGAGCAGGTATATCATGGCGGCACCGAAGAAAAAGATCATGGCGCTCGTGAAGCTGCAGATTCCTGCCGGCCAGGCCACGCCCGCGCCCCCAGTGGGTCCGGCGCTCGGTCAGCACGGCGCGAACATCATGGATTTCTGCAAGCAGTTCAACGCCAAGACGTCGAACCAGCCGGGAATGATCATCCCGGTCGTGATCACGATCTACGCGGACCGGAGCTTCACCTTCATCACGAAGACTCCGCCGGCGGCCGTGCTCCTCAAGAAAGAGCTTGGCCTGGACTCCGGATCGGCCGAGCCCAACAGGGAGAAGGTGGCCACGGTCACGCACGAGCAACTCGTGAAGATCGCTCGGATCAAGATGGAAGACCTGAATGCGAACGACGATGAGGCGGGTGCCCGGATGATCGCCGGCACGGCCCGTTCCATGGGAATCGAGGTGGCGGACTGATGGCGAAGCGCGGCAAGGGATACCAGGCGGCTGCGGCGACGGTCGACCTCGAGGAGCTTCGCGACATGCGCGAGGCTCTCGAGACGGTCAAGGAAAACGCGTACGCCAAGTTCGACGAGACGGTGGACGTCGCCGTCCGGCTCGGGGTCGATCCACGTCACGCCGACCAGATCGTCCGCGGGACGGTGGTGCTTCCGGCCGGCACGGGTCGCGATGTGCGGGTTCTGGTCATCGCGCAGGGCGACAAGGCGAGAGAGGCCGAGGAGGCCGGCGCCGATTTCGTGGGCACCGAATATCGTCGACAAGATCCAGGGTGGATGGCTCGAATTCGACGTGGCCATAGCGACCCCCGACATGATGAAGGACGTGGGGAAGCTCGGGCGCGTGCTCGGGCCGCGAGGCCTGATGCCGACACCCAAGGCGGGCACCGTCACCATGGATGTCGCCCGTGTCGTGCAGGAGTCGAAGGCCGGAAGGATCGAGTTCCGGGTGGACAAGACGGGTATCATCCACGCCCCCATCGGCAAGGTCAGCTTCGGCCTCGACGCGCTCGTCCAGAACTTCGAGTCGCTGATGGATGCGATTCAGCGCAACAAGCCGTCCGCCGCGAAGGGCACCTACATTCGAAGTGTGACGGTTTCCAGCACGATGGGTCCCGGGGTCGGCATCGACCCGAACCCGTATCGGTAAGCGTGCGATCCGCGAAATGACGCGGGTCCAAGTCGGGATAGTACTATGGCAATGAAACTGGATCAGAAGCAGACGATCGCCGAGGAGCTGCAGGGGCAGTTGAGTTCGTCGGATGTCGTCTATCTCACGGACTTCACCGGTCTGACCGTCGAGGCGATCGGCGTTCTGCGGAGGCAGCTCCGCGAGGCCGGAGCCGAGTACCGTGTGGTGAAGAACACGCTGACCCTTCGGGCCCTCGAGGGCACGGACATGCCGGATCTGACGGAGCACCTGCAGGGGCCGACGGCCCTGGTGCTCGGCGGTTCCGACCCCGTAGCGCCGGCGAAGGTGGTTCGGGATTTCGCGAAGGGAAACGATGAGCGTCCGGTCGTGAAGATCGGCGTCGTCGAGCGCCGGGTGGTATCGCAGGAAGAAGTGAACCGGCTGGCGGAATCTGCCGCCGATGGAGCATCTGCTGGCGGCGATCGCTGGTGGTTTGACGGCCGGCGTCGGCGGCATCGCGGGAGCGCTCAATTCGCTCATCCGCGACATCGCTACCATGGTCGAGGAAGTGGCGAAGCAGGGGGAGCAATAGGGACGGGTCCCGAATCCCCACGGGGAGAGCACGGTCCGAAGCCATCGGGACCGGCCCCTAACTTGGTGAACACAGTGGCAGGGAGTGCACGAAAACATGAGCAAGGTTGAAGAGCTTCTCGACGCAATCGGCTCGCTGACGGTCCTTGAGGCCGCCGAGCTGAAAGAGATGATGGAGGACAAGTTTGGTGTCACGGCTGCCGCTCCGGTAGCGGTGGCGGCGGCCGGGCGCTGCTCCGGCGGCGGCTGAAGAGCAGACCGAGTTCGACGTGATCCTGGCCGGGATCGGCGACAAGAAGATCCAGGTCATCAAGGCCGTGCGCGAGGTCACCTCGCTCGGTCTGAAGGAGGCCAAGGATCTGGTCGACAACTCTCCGAAGCCGGTCAAGGAAGGCGTCTCCAAGGAGGAGGCCGAGGCTATCAAAGCGAAGCTGGAAGAGCAGGGAGCCACCGTCGAGTTGAAGTAGTGGTTGAATCGAGGTCCCAACTAGGGGGGCCTCGCCACGACAACTCGAGCGTTGGCTCTAGATGCGAAGCTCTTCAGACAAGAAGGTAGTTCGCGCTCGCACGGCGCCCTCAACGCCCCGGCGACCCCGTTAACGGGTCTCCGGGGGTCAGGGCGTTCTGTGCCTTCATATCGCAGTACCTGAACTGGCCTACGGGCCGGTCCACCACCAGGGGTGACCAAGTTGGCTGAACCGAAGAACAACAAATCGGTAGTCTCTTTCGCGAAGCTGGACTCTCCGATGGAGACCCCGCATTTCCTGGACGTCCAGATCCAGGCCTTCGAAAGACTCCTGCAGCCGGACATCGAGGGCGACCGGCGGGACGTGGGACTCGAGCGGATCTTCAACGAGATCTTCCCGATCGACGATGTGAACGGGAACTACTCGCTGGAGTTCCAGTCCTACTCGCTGGGTGAGCCCAAGTACTCGGTAGACGAGTGCATGGAGCGCGACATGACGTACGCGGCGCCCCTGAAGGCGACGCTGCGCCTCGTGTTGTGGGAGGATCTCGGTGATGGCGAACGCCGTCCGGCGGACATCCTCGAGAAGGAAGTGTATCTCGGGGACCTGCCGCTCCTCACCGAGCACGGGACCTTCGTGGTGAATGGCGCCGAGCGCGTCATCGTCAGCCAGCTGCACCGGTCGCCCGGGGTCGTGTTCGAGGAGAACGTGCACCCCAACGGAACACGCCTGTTTTCGGCGCGGATCATCCCGTTCCGCGGGTCGTGGGTCGAGTTCACGCTCGACATTCACGACGTGATCCACGTGCACATCGACAAGCGGAAGAAGTTCCCGGCGACGGCGCTCCTGCGGGCCCTCGGCCATGGGACGGATCCCGACATCCTGGAGCTGTTCTACGAGCATCGGGAAGTGCTGCTCGGGGAGATCTCCGAGGATCGCACGATTCGCCGCGAGGTGATCGGCACGCCGCTGGTGGAGTCGATCCTGGACGCCGAGTACGAAGGTGATCCGCGCATCCAGGCTCTGGGTGCGTTCGATCCGGCGAAGGCCGAGCCGATGTGGTTGGCGGACGATGTAGCGGCCGGCGGCGAGGTACTGGCCAGGATGGGCGAGCGGCTGGACGATACCCTGGCTCGCCGGTTCAAGGAGGTCGGTGTCGAAGAGGCGCCGGTGTTCGACGAGCCCACGGCTTTCGTGGCACGCCGCGGTGAAGAGCTGACGGACGACCTGTACGACCGGCTCCTCAGGGCCGGTGTCGAACGGATCGAGGTGTTCTCCAGCGCCGCGTTCATTCCTCTGCGCGGCTCGTTCGAGGACCTGACGATGAGGCGTGACTGGAGCGTCCAGCCGACTCTGGCCGCGGACGTCGTCGATCATAAGAGCGGGAAGGTGCTGGCGAAGCGGGGCTCGGAGTTCACGTTGAAGCTGTTCACGAGTCTGCGTGAGAAGCGCGTGCGCGAGGCCCTGGTGTTCACGGGCGGGCCCAGAGGAGAGTCTCCGCTCATCCGGAACACGTTGGCCAAGGACCCGACGAGCGGCGAAGCGGAAGCGCTGCGCAATATCTACTCGCTCGTTCGCCCCGGTGAGGCACCGAACATCGAGACGGCCCGCACGGCCCTGGACCGCCTGTTCTTCAACCCGAAGCGCTACGACCTCGGACGTGTCGGGCGGCACAAGATCAATCACCGCCTTCGCGATGTGTACCGGCTCCTCGACATCACGGTCCCAACGGCGGACACGACGGTGCTGGCGCCGTCCGACTTCGTGGCGATCGTCCGCTACCTGATCGAGCTCAGCGAGGGTCGGGGATACACGGACGACATCGACCACCTCGGAAACCGGCGGGTGCGATCGATCGGCGAGCTGATCGCGAATCAGTTCTCGGTCGGACTGTCCCGCATGGCCAGACTGGTCCGCGAGCGCATGTCGATCAACAGCGATCCGGACAAGATGAGCATCGACGACCTGGTGAACGCCCGCACGGTGAGCGCCGTGATTCAGGCGTTCTTCGGGAGCTCGCAGCTCAGCCAGTTCATGGACCAGACCAATCCGCTGGCCGAGCTGACGCACAAGCGACGCCTGAGCGCCCTCGGGCCGGGCGGCCTGAGTCGCGAGCGGGCCGGATTCGAAGTCCGAGACGTGCACTATTCGCACTACGGCCGGATGTGCCCGATCGAGACCCCGGAAGGGCCGAACATCGGACTCATCACTTCGATGACGACGTTCTCCCGACTCAACGAGCTCGGGTTCCTCGAGACCCCGTACCGTAAGGTGGTGGACGGGATCGTCACCGACGACATCGAATGGCTGTCGGCCTCCGAGGAAGAGGATTACTCCGTCGCCCAGGCGAACGCGGCCCTCAACCCGAACGGCAGCTTCGTCAAGGACCTCGTGTTGTGCCGGCGCCGGGACGACTATCCGCTGCTGCCGCCCGACGAGATCGACTTCATGGACGTCGCGCCCGATCAGCTGGTGGCGGTTTCGCCGTCGCTGATCCCGTTCCTCGAGCACGACGACGCCAACCGGGCCCTGATGGGCTCGAACATGCAGAGGCAGGCAGTTCCGCTTCTGTTCCCGGACGCACCACTGGCCGGCACGGGGCTCGAAGAGAAGGTGGCGTCCGATTCGGCGGCCGTGATCACGGCCCGGCGCGGGGGCAAGGTCACTCGCGTCACCGCCGACGAGATCGTGATCGACACCGGGGCCCGCAAGGGTGCGAAGCAGGACGAGCCGCTGGCCCGCCTGTCGCAGTACGACCGCTATCGTCTCAAGAAGTTCTGGCGCACCAACCAGGACACGGCCATCAACCAGCGGCCGATCGTTCGGACCGGGCAGAGCGTGAAGACCGGAGACGTGATCGCTGACGGAGCGGCCACGGACCACGGAGCCCTGGCGTTGGGTCGGAACGTCACCGTGGCGTTCATGCCCTGGTACGGGCACAACTTCGAGGACGCGATCGTCATCAGCGAAGGTCTGGTGAAGAACGACGCCTTCACGTCCGTGCACATTCAGGAGCTCGAGCTTCACGTGCGCGACACGAAGCGCGGTACCGAAGAGATCACGGTCGAGATCCCGAACGTCGCGGAAGAGGCGCTCGTGGACCTGGACGAACGGGGTATCGTCCGGATCGGAGCGAGCGTCAAGACCGGCGATATTCTCGTCGGCAAGATCACTCCCAAGGGCGAGACGGAGCTGTCGCCCGAGGAGAAGCTTCTCACGGCGATCTTCGGCGAGAAGGCGAAGGATGTGAAGGACAGCTCGCTGCGCGTGCCGCCGGGTGTGGAAGGCACGGTCATCGACGTCAAGATCTTCTCGCGACGGATCGACGACGGCTTGCTGGAGCGCGAGCACGGCGAGCGTATCGCCCGCCTGCGGGAAACCGAGCGGGAAGAAATCACGCGCATCACGGAAGCTCGCAACGAGGAGCTCCATGATCTGCTCGAGGGGCAGACCGTGGCGTTGCTGCTCCGCCGCGGAACGATCGAGCCGCTGCTCAAGGAGGGCGCGAAGCTGGGCAAGAAGGCTCTCGGCGCTCTGCAGTTCGATGACGTCGATCTCAGCACGCTCAAGATCAAGAACGATGTGGCGAACCGACGAGTGCGCCGGGTGATCGATGAGGCCAAGCGCCGTATCGAGCGCATCCGCGAGCGTACCGAGGAATCGATCGATCGCGTCTTCCAGGCCGACGAACTGTCGCCTGGAGTGGTGCAGCTCGTGAAGGTCTACCTCGCCGAGAAGCGCAAGATCTCCGTGGGCGACAAGATGGCCGGACGTCACGGAAACAAGGGGATTATCGCGCGGGTCGTGCCGGAGGAGGACATGCCGGTGCTGCCGAACGGGACGCCCGTCGAGATCGTGTTGAACCCGCTCGGCGTCCCCAGCCGGATGAACGTCGGTCAGATCCTGGAGACTCACCTCGGGTGGGCGGCGGCGCAGCTTGGCTTCCGCGCTCAGACCCCGGTGTTTCAGGGTGCTACGGAACACGAAATCGGTGCCCTGCTCAAGCTGGGCGGCGCGGCGTGGGCCGGCCAGTTCCTGGCGCGCGACGTGGAACTCCCATCGATCGACGCGGCGACGGTTCAGAAGTTCGCGCGATCCGTCCAGTCTTTCGGGGGCGACTTCCAGCCCAAGAAGAACGGCCACCCGGCCGGACTCGGCCGCAGTCTCGACGCGTATCTGACGGCCAGCGCCGACAAGACCGCGAAGGCGTTCTTGAGAGTCTTCGGCGACCACGTTCTCGACGTGGCGCGTGCCGCTTCGGGTAGCTCCACGGCCGCCAAGCTGAAAGAAGCGGGTTGGCCGGCGGCGGCCGCTCTGGTGGGCAAGAAGGCGATCACCGCGGGACTGGATGCCGCGGTCGTCGAGCTGATGCTCAAGGCCGGCATCACGCCGGGTGGCAAGATGACGCTGCGGGACGGTCGTACCGGTGAGTTGTTCGATGCCGATGTGACCGTGGGCGAGATCTACATGATGAAGCTCTCGCACCTCGTGGACGACAAGATTCACGCGCGTTCGATCGGCCCGTACAGCCTGGTCACGCAGCAGCCGCTCGCCGGTAAGGCGCAATTCGGCGGCCAGCGTTTTGGTGAGATGGAAGTGTGGGCGCTCGAGGCGTACGGCGCGGCGCACACGCTGCAGGAAATGCTCACGGTCAAGTCCGATGACGTCACCGGCCGCAGCCGGGCGTACGAGGCGATCGTGAAGGGCGAGAACCTGCCCAAGCCCGGTGTGCCGGAGAGCTTCAACGTGCTGGTGAAGGAGCTCCAGGCCCTCGGACTCAGCGTTACGCTGGGCAGCAACGACGACGATACAATCTTCGACGGATGAAGATTCTCAAGCGACAGAGGGGTCAGACAGGATGATCGATTTCCCCCGGCATCGCGGAGCCGGCACCTCGGACTTCGACTGGATGCAGATCAAGATCGCCTCGCCGGACGAGATCCGGTCGTGGAGCTATGGTGAGGTCACCAAGCCCGAGACGATCAACTACCGGTCGTTCAAGCCGGAACGGGATGGTCTGTTCTGTGAGCGGATCTTCGGCCCGGTCAAGGACTGGGAGTGCCACTGCGGCAAGTTCAAGCGCATCCGGTACCGCGGACACGTGTGCGACAAGTGCGGCGTCGAGGTCACGCTGTCGAAGGTGCGTCGGGAGCGCATGGGGCACATCGAGCTCGCCGTTCCCGTAGCGCATATCTGGTTCTTCAAGACCCTGCCGTCGCAGATGGGATACCTGCTCGGCATGAAGCTGCGGGATCTCGAGAGCGTCATCTACTACGCCGCCTACGTGATCACGAATCCGGGTAGGCCTCGAGGCCGAGGTCCGGCAGGTGCTCACGGAGGACGAGTACTGGGAGTACACGGACCTGGCGCGTGAGGCGGGCGACACCGAGTTCCGCGCCGAGATCGGGGCAGAGGCTGTCCGGACGCTGATGCACCAGCTCGACGTCGACACCGAGGCGGAGCGGCTCCGGGTCGAGGTCGCCACCGAGACGTCCAAGCAGCGAAAGAAGAAGAAGCTCAAGAGACTCAAGGTCATCGACGCCATCCGGAACAGCGACGCTGACCCGGCGAAGCGCAACAACCCGGAGCACATGGTGATGGACGTGATCCCGGTGATTCCGCCGGATCTTCGTCCGCTGGTTCCGCTGGACGGAGGCCGCTTCGCCACGTCTGACCTCAACGATCTCTACCGGCGGGTGATCAACCGGAACAACCGGTTGAAGAAGCTGCTCGAGATGCGGGCGCCTGAAGTCATCCTGCGCAACGAAAAGCGGATGCTGCAGGAAGCCGTGGACGCCCTGTTCGACAACGGACGTCGCGGAAAGGCGATTCGCGGGCGCGGCAAGCGTCCCTTGAAGTCTCTGTCCGACATGCTGAAGGGCAAGCAGGGCAGGTTCCGGCAGAACCTGCTCGGAAAGCGCGTGGACTATTCGGGCCGGTCCGTGATCGTGGTCGGTCCCGAGCTCCAGTTGCACCAGTGCGGGCTTCCGAAGGTGATGGCGGTCGAGCTGTTCAAGCCGTTCATCATCCATGAGCTCGAGCGGCGCGGTGACGCAGAGACCGTCAAGCGCGCCAAGAAGCTCGTCGAGAGATATGACCCGAAGGTCTACGAAGTGCTCGAGGACATCATCAAGGACCATCCGGTTCTCCTGAACCGGGCGCCCACGCTGCATCGCCTGGGCATCCAGGCTTTCGAGCCGGTGCTCGTGGAGGGGAAGGCGATCCGGATTCACCCGCTGGTGTGCGCGGCGTTCAACGCGGACTTCGACGGCGACCAGATGGCGGTACACGTGCCGCTCTCGTTCGAAGCACAGCTCGAGGCGCGCATCCTGATGCTGTCGAGCAACAACGTGCTGAAGCCGTCGAACGGACGCCCGATCGCGGCGCCGAGCCAGGACATGGTGCTCGGGTGCTACTTCGTTACCAAGGCGCCCGAGGGCTTTGCCGAGTTGACGGCGGAAGACGATCTGTGGCGGTTCAACGGGGCGGCGGAAATCGAACTGGCCCTGGCGAACGGTTATCTGCAGACGGAACGGGGCACGCCGGACTACCATCGCCCGGCGCTGTACCTGGATGGCGCTGAGTGGGTCGTGACCACGGTCGGTCGGATCATGTTCAACGACATCATCCCGGCCGAAATGCCGTACCAGAACACGGTCATGAACAAGGGGATGCTGAGCGACCTGGTGTTCGAGGTATTCCGGGCCGCCGGGATGTCGCGCACCACGGAGTTCCTGGACAATCTGAAGAACTTCGGGTTCGGTCATGCCACGAAGGGCGGCGTGTCGGTCGGAATGGAGGACATGGTCATCCCCGAGGAGAAGGCCGTTATCCTCTCCGCGGCGCAGGACGACGTCGATCGGTTCACCCGGGCGTACCACAAGGGCGTGATCTCGTTCGGCGAGCGCTACAACAAGGTCATCGACGCCTGGACCCATGCGAACAACGATGTGGCCGATGCGATGGTGAAGGGCATGTCCTCGTCGCGGGCTGGCTACAATCCGATCTACATGATGTTCGAGTCCGGATCGCGAGGTTCTCGGGACCAGATCCGGCAGCTCGCGGGGATGCGTGGCCTGATGGCCAAGCCCCAGAAGAAGCTGACCGGTGGGATCGGCGAGATCATCGAGAGTCCGATTCGCGCCAACTTCCGCGAGGGACTCAGCGTGCTCGAGTACTTCATCTCGACGCACGGAGCGCGTAAGGGTCTCGCCGATACGGCGCTGAAGACGGCCGATGCCGGATATCTGACACGACGCCTGGTCGATGTGGCCCAGGACGTCGTCGTGAACGAGGACGACTGCGGTACGGTTCTCGGACTCGAGATCTCGGCCCTGAAGGAGGGCGAGGACATCATCGAGCCGCTCGGGGATCGCGTCGTCGGAAACGTCGCTCGCCAGGACGTGGTGGACCCGATCAGCGATGAGGTCATCGTCAAGGCGGGCGAGATCATTGGAGACGAGGCGGCCGAGGCGGTCGAGGAAGCCGGCCTGCAGTCGGTGACGATTCGCTCCGTCCTGACCTGTGAGGCGCGGCGGGGACTCTGCCAGGCGTGCTACGGCCGGAACCTGGCCACCATGAATATGGTGGACGTCGGGGAGGCCGTGGGGATCCTGGCGGCCCAGTCGATCGGGGAGCCGGGTACGCAGCTCACGCTTCGGACCTTCCACATCGGCGGCACCGCGGCACGGATCGCGGCGCAGACGCAGCGAAAGTCGAAGCTGCGGGGAACGGTCGGATTCGAGCGTGTGACCACGGTCGAGAGCCCGGACGGTAGCATCGTGGTGACGAGTCGCGAGGGCCAGTTGCTCATGCGGACGGGAGAGGAGCGGATTCGATCCCGCCTGGCCGTTCCGTACGGCGCGCAGCTCCACGTGAACGACGGCCAGGAAGTGAATCCCGGCGATGTGCTGTTCGGCTGGGATCCGTATTCCGAGCCGATCGTCGCGGACCACGTCGGTAAGATCCAGTACAACGACATCGTGCCGGAGGAGACGTTCCGCGAGGAACTCGACGAAGCGACGGGTCGGCGTCAGCTGGTCATCATCGACGACCGCGACAAGAAACTCCACCCGCGAATCGAGATCGTGGATCCGAAGGGCAAGAAGCTCCGTGAGTTCATCGTCCCGGTGGGTGCGCAGCTCCTCGTGCATGACAAGGAGAAGGTCCAGCCCGGAGACACGATCGCCAAGATCAGTCGGGAGGCATACAAGACCCGCGATATCACCGGCGGCCTCCCGCGGGTGGCCGAGCTCTTCGAGGCCCGGCGTCCGAAGGACCCGGCGACGATCACCGAGGTGGACGGGCGCGTCTCCTTCGGCGGCATCAAGCGCGGCAAGCGCGAGATCATCGTCACCATGGAGAACGACGAAGAGCAGGTCTACCAGGTCGCCGTGGGTAAGCACCTTCGCGTTCACGAGGGTGACCAGGTGAGAGCGGGAGACCGGCTCTCCGAAGGTCCCGTGAATCCGCACGACATTCTCAGGGTGAAGGGCCCGAGGGCCGTGCAGGAATACCTGCTGAACGAGATCCAGGAGGTCTACCGCCTCCAGGGAGTGCGGATCAACGACAAGCACATTGGCGTGATCGTGCGGCAGATGCTCCAGAAGGTGAAGATCACGGAGCCGGGTGACACGGAGTACCTCGAGGGCGAACACGTCGACCGAATGGAGTTCCGCGAGCGGACCCGTGAGGTCATCGGCAGTGGCGGCAAGCCGCCTCGCTCCGAGCCTGTTCTGCTGGGCATCACGAAGTCCAGCCTGACGACCGAGTCGTTCATCAGCGCGGCCTCCTTCCAGGAGACCACCCGCGTTCTCACGGACGCAGCCGTTCGCGGGGCCATGGACGAACTTCGCGGGCTGAAGGAGAACATCATCATCGGGCACCTGGTGCCCGCGGGGACGGGCATTCACCGGTACCAGAACGTGGAGTTCCTGGTCGGCGAGCCGCTGCAGGCTGAACTCGATGCCATGCGGCGTACGCAGCCCGAGCCTGAAGAGCCCGTGGCGGCGGGTGGACTGTTCGCCGAGTTGCGGGGTGAAATGGAGCCCAGCGAGCCGGAGCTGCAGCCGGAGGCCTGACGGCCCACCGGCGAGCCCTTCGCAACCCTCCGGAAAGCCGGTTCCGGGGCCCTTCGCGGCCCCGGAACCGACCTTGACAACACCAATCATCACACCTACCTTTCTCAGTCTATCGACCAATGGGTCGGTGTGTTTTCGGCGGAGGCGAGAGTCGTCTCCGCGCACTTTGAACCGCTGCTTCGAGTGTCGCGTTGCACGGCACCGGGGGAGCGGTTTCTGTCGCTACCGAGTTACAGGGAGTGCGGCTGGGGTATGCCCACGATCAATCAGCTGGTGCGCAAAGGGCGCCGGGACCAGGAAAAGAAGCGGAAAGCTCCCGCTCTGGAGGCGAATCCGCAGAAGCGGGGCGTCTGCACGCGCGTGTACACCACGACTCCGAAGAAGCCGAATTCGGCGCTTCGAAAGGTCGCCCGCGTGCGGCTGACCAACGGATTCGAGGTCACGGCCTACATCCCGGGCGAAGGACACAACCTGCAGGAGCACAGCATTGTGCTGATCCGCGGGGGACGGGTGAAGGATCTTCCCGGTGTGCGATACCACATCATCCGGGGGACTCTGGACGCATCCGGCGTGTCCGACAGGCGACAGGGCCGGTCGAAGTACGGCTCCAAGCGTTGACACAGTAAGGGGAACCATGCGCCGAATGGGCGCACAGGCCCCGATTGTACGGCACTCGAGAGAAGCACTGGGATCGACCCGGCCTTCACGTCTCGGCCGGGTTTCCGTTTCAAGGGAAGAGTTACATGTCACGCAGGCAGAAGGCGGTTCCGAGAGAGACACCCCCCGACGCTAAGTACGAAAGCCAGGAGGTCACTCGGTTCGTCAACGTCCTCATGCTGGACGGGAAGAAGTCGACGGCGGAGCAGATCTTCTATGAAGCGATGCAGAAGATCGAGGAGAAGACCGGGCAGCCGGGCCTGAACATATTCCGGCAGGCCCTGACCAACGCGAAGCCGGTCCTGGAAGTACGCAGCCGTCGTGTCGGCGGTGCGACCTACCAGGTGCCGATAGAGGTCCGTCCGAGTCGCCGCGATTCGCTGGCGCGTCGATGGCTGGTCTCCTTCGCCCGCGGCCGCTCCGGAAAGACGATGTCCGATCGACTGGCCGCCGAGTTGCTGGACGCGGCCCGGGGAGATGGCGGCGCCGTTCGGAAGAAGGACGACGTACATCGCATGGCGGAGGCCAACAAGGCCTTTGCGCACTACCGCTGGTAACCGCGGTCCGCGGGGAATCGGCCGGCGTGGTGCCGAGTCGTTGATGAGAACCAGGGAAGGTTTCGAAATAGATGGCGCGTAGCACGGAACTGGAGAAGCTTCGGAACATCGGCATCATGGCGCACATCGATGCCGGTAAGACCACGACCACCGAACGCATCCTGTATTACACGGGTCGGGTGCATCGGATGGGCGAGGTCCATCATGGCGACGCCACGATGGACTGGATGGAGCAGGAGCAGGAGCGCGGGATCACGATCACCTCCGCCGCCACAACGACGTTCTGGAACCGCAACAAAGAACAGTATCAGATCAACATCATCGACACGCCGGGGCACGTGGACTTCACGGTCGAAGTGGAGCGCAGCCTGCGCGTGCTCGACGGGGCCGTGGCGCTGTTCTGTGCGGTCGGTGGCGTGGAGCCGCAGTCCGAGACGGTATGGCGGCAGGCCGACAAGTACGGCGTCCCCCGCATCGCGTTCGTCAACAAGATGGACCGGGTCGGCGCCGACTTCGAGAACGTGGTCCAGATGATGAAGGATCGTCTCGGGGCCAAGGCCTACCCGATCCAGTATCCTCTCGGCGAGGGAGAACTGTACACGGGTCACATCGACCTCGTCCGCATGGTCGAGGTGGTGTACGACGAGGATTCGCTGGGCGTCAAATGGGACGAGGGTCCGGTACCGGACGCCCTTCTCGAGAAGGCCAAGCAGCTCCGGCACGAGCTGGTCGAGGCGGCGGTCGAGCACGACGAGGAGCTCCTGGAGCCTTACCTCGAGGGTCGTGAACTCGAGGACGACGAAGTGCGTCGCGCGGTGCGCAAGGCCACGCTCGCGGGGGCCATCACGCCGGTGTTGTGCGGGGCATCGTTCAAGAACAAGGGCGTTCAGAAGCTGCTCGACGCGATCATCGACTATCTGCCGTGCGCCGACGGAGAAGCCGCCGGTGAGGGGCATCTGCCGAACCACGATGAGCACTTCGTGGAGCGCAGTCCCACGGATGACGCTCCGTTTTCGGCCCTCGTGTTCAAGATCATGACGGATCCGTTCGTCGGGCGCCTCGCGTACTTCAGGGTCTATTCGGGCACGCTGGAAGCCGGGTCGCACATTCTGAACGCCACGCAGGGCAAGAAGGAGCGCATCGGGCGCCTGCTTCAGATGCACGCCAACAAGCGCGAAGAGGTAGAGGAGTTCTACGCGGGCGACATCGGAGCGGCCATCGGCATGAAGGTGGCCCGCACGGGTGACACGCTCTCGGATCCGGACTGATCCCGTGATCCTCGAGGCAATGAGCTTCCCGGAGCCGGTGATCCGTGTAGCGATCGAGCCCAAGACCAAGGCCGATCAGGACAAGCTCTCGCAGGCGCTGGCCAAGCTGATGGAAGAGGACCCGACGTTCCGCGTCTACACGGACGAAGAGACGGGTCAGACGATCATCAGCGGCATGGGCGAGCTCCACCTCGAGATCATCGTCGACCGGCTGCAGCGCGAGTTCAAGGTCAACGCGAACGTGGGACGACCGCAGGTGGCCTATCGGGAGACGATCCGAAAGGCCGTTCAGAACGTCGAGGCCAGGTTCATCGAGCAGACCGGTGGACGGGGTCAGTTCGGTCACGTCGTGATTCATATCGAGCCGACCGAGCCGGGCGCCGGGTTCGTGTTCGAGGACGAGATCGTCGGCGGGAAGATCCCCCGCGAGTTCATCCGGCCGGTACAGCAGGGCATCCGGGAAGCCATGGACTCCGGCGTTCTCGCCGGATACCCGCTGATCGACATCAAGGCCACGCTGGTCGACGGCTCGACCCACGACGTGGACTCGAGCGAGATGGCCTTCAAGATCGCCGGTTCGATGGCGCTCAAGGACGGCGTGAAGCGGGCGGACCCGGCGATTCTCGAGCCGATCATGGACGTGGAGGTCGTGACGCCCGAGGAGTACCTCGGCGATGTCATGGGTGACCTGTCCAGCCGTCGCGGGAAGATCGGCGGGATGCTGCAGCGGGCCCAGGCCCAGGTGGTCGGGGCTTCGGTGCCGCTGTCCGAGATGTTCGGGTACTCGACGACGCTGCGTTCGCTGAGCCAGGGACGGGCCGTCTACACGATGCAGTTTTCGCACTACGCGAAGGTGCCGCAGAGCAAGGCCGAGGAGATCGCGGCCGGCCGGAGCTGACGGACCTCAATCGAAGATGGCGGGACGGCCGACGGCCCTCCCACCCGACAGAGCGACACGGATCAGGAGAACAGCAGGATGGCGAAGCAGAAGTTCGAGCGGACGAAGCCGCACGTAAACGTGGGAACGATCGGGCACGTGGACCACGGGAAGACGACGCTGACGGCGGCGATCACGGAGGTGCAGGCGGCGAGGGGTCTGGCGGACTTCGTACCGTTTGACGCGATCGACAAGGCCCCGGAAGAGCGGGAGCGTGGGATCACGATTGCGACGGCGCACGTGGAGTACCAGACGGAGACGCGCCACTACGCGCACGTGGACTGTCCGGGGCACGCGGACTACGTGAAGAACATGATCACGGGCGCGGCGCAGATGGACGGCGCGATCGTGGTGGTGTCGGCGGCCGATGGCCCGATGCCTCAGACGCGGGAGCACATTCTTCTCGCCCGTCAGGTGAACGTGCCCTACATCGTGGTCTACATGAACAAGGTGGACCAGGTGGACGACGAGGAGCTGCTGGACCTGGTGGAGCTGGAGGTTCGGGAGCTGCTGTCGAAGTACGATTTTCCGGGCGACGACATTCCGATGATCCGTGGTTCGGCGTTGAAGGCGCTGGAGGACGGGAAGCCGGGCACTGAGGACGACGAAGTCGATCGACGAGCTGCTGGAAGCGCTGGACACGTACATTCCGGTACCGGAGCGAGAGATCGACAAGCCGTTCCTGATGCCGGTGGAGGACGTGTTCACGATCACGGGCCGTGGGACGGTGGTGACGGGTCGTGTGGAGCGTGGGCAGGTGAAGACGGGCGAGGAAGTGCAGATCGTGGGGTCTGGGGTCGGAGAAGAAGACGGTGGTGACGGGAGTGGAGATGTTCCGGAAGATCCTGGACGAGGGGCAGGCGGGCGACAACGTGGGTCTGCTGCTTCGTGGGGTCGGGAAGGAAGAGGTAGAGCGCGGGATGGTGGTATCGAAGCCGGGCGCGATCACGCCGCACACGAAGTTCAAGGCGGAGGTGTACGTGCTGACGAAGGACGAGGGCGGACGACACACGCCGTTCTTCAACGGATATCGGCCGCAGTTCTACTTCCGGACGACGGACGTGACGGGCACGGCGCACCTTCCCGAGGGAGTGGAGATGGTGATGCCGGGTGACAACGTGAACATGGACGTCGAGCTGATCGCTCCGATCGCGATGGACAAGGAGCTGCGGTTCGCGATTCGTGAGGGCGGCCGCACCGTCGGCGCCGGCGTCGTCACCGAGATCATCGAGTAACCGGCCCAGCCGGTCGCGCGCCGCGGGCGCGCACTACAGACAGGAAGAGACGAGAAGATCATGGCGGAGAAGATTCGGATTCGGCTGCGAGCGTTCGACGCGGCGGTCATCGACCAGACGGCGGCGGACATCGTGCGCACGGCCCAGAAGACGTGGCGCGTCCGTGAAGGGGCCGATCCCGCTTCCGACGAAGCGCCAGCTGTACACGGTCCTGCGGAGTCCGCACAAGGACAAGAAGTCGCGGGAACAGTTCGAGCTGAAGACGCACAAGCGGCTGATCGACATCTACGACACCCGCCCGCAGACGGTCGACGCGCTGACGAAGCTCGATCTGGCGGCCGGTGTGGACGTCGAAATCAAGGTTCAGTGACATGCCTGGATTGATCGGTAAGAAGCTGGGGATGACCCAGATCTTCACGGAAGACGGCAGGGCCGTCGGTTGCACCGTGCTCGAGGTCGGGCCGTGCCCCGTCGTTCAGATCAAGACCGAGAAGACCGATGGATACGACGCGGTCCAGCTCGGATTCGGCGCGCAGAAGGAGCGCCGCGTGGCGAAGCCCGAAGCCGGGCACGCCGCTCGTGCGGGGCTCGACCACGCGCCCCGAGTGCTGGCCGAGTTCGCGCCGGAAGAGGGCCAGGAATACGAAGCGGGCCAGAGCCTGACGGTGGACCTGTTCGAGGTCGGCCAGCGGGTGAAGATCACGGGAGCGACCAAGGGCCGTGGATTCCAGGGCACCGTGAAGCGTCACAATTTCGGCGGTTCCCGCGCCTCGCACGGTGGCAGTGCGACGCTGCGGAAGCCGGGTTCGATCGGCCCTGGCACCGATCCGTCGCGCGTGATCAAGGGTCGCAAGATGTCCGGCCAGATGGGTGGCACCCTACGCACCGCCATGAACCGGCGTATCGAGATGATCGATCCGGAGAAGAACCTGATGCTGGTCCGCGGCTCGGTCCCCGGATCTCGTCACAACGTGGTTCTCATTCGCTCCGCCTGAGCGACTGATCTCCGCTGAGAAGTCGAAGAGAGAGAGCATGAAGGCGAAAGCATATTCGACGACGGGCAAGGCGCGCGCGGCAGACTTCGAGCTGCCCGATTCCGTGTTTGACGGCACGGTGAACGAAAGCGTCCTGCACCAGGTCATCAAGGCCTATCGGGCGAATCAGCGCCAGGGCACGCACTCCACCAAGACGCGGCATACGGTGCGCGGGCGGTGGGAGGAAGCCCTGGCGGCAGAAGGGAACCGGCCGCGCCCGGGCCGGCTCGATCCGGTCCGCCCTGTGGCGGGGCGGCTCCATCGTGTTCGGGCCGCAGCCCCGGAGCTACCGGGTCCGCGTTCCCAAGCAGGTTCGTCGGCTGGCGATCCGGTCGGCCCTGAACGCCCGGGCCGAGGGTGGCGAGCTGATCGTAGTGGAGCCGTTCGCGCTCAAGGCCCCGAGCACGCGGGCCCTGGTGGCGCTATTCGAGGCGCTGGAACTGGACGCCGGCAACGTGCTGATCCTGACGAATGGTTTGCAGAACGACGTCTACCTTTCCGCGCGGAATCTGCCGGGCGTCGAGGTGAGACCCTGGGGCGAGGCTTCGGCCTACGACGTCCTGTGGTCCGACATCGTGATCGTCGAAGAGACCGCCTTCAGCGAAGACGCGGGAGCCGCGGAAGATGAGGAGGCGTCATGAGCCGCTTGCCACGCGAGATCCTGATTCGGCCGGTGATCACGGAGGAGACGTCCCGACTCCAGTTCAACCCGGGCCGCATCCGTAAGCGACACCAGGACAAAGAGGGCGAAATTCAGCCCCAGTTCGCATTCCAGGTCTCGCGCGACGCGACGAAGATCGAGATCAAGCACGCGGTGGAGAAGATGTTCGAGGTGCACGTGAGCGCGGTGAACACCATGAACGTCATGGGCAAGGATCGCCGCGTCGGTCGGTCGGTGGGTAAGCGCTCCGACTGGAAGAAGGCCATCGTCACGCTCGCCGAAGGCGAAGTGATCGACGTGTTCGAGGGAGTCTAGCATGGCGCTGAAGAAATTCCGGCCCGTCACGGCGAGCTCCCGGTTCCGATCCGTCTCCACGTTCGACGAGGTGACACGATCGGAGCCGGAGAAGTCGCTGACGGAGGGGCTGACCAAGAAGGCCGGTCGCAACCATCACGGGCGGATCACGATGCGGCGCACGGGGTGGAGGGCACAAGCGCCTCTACCGCAAGATCGACTTCCGTCGCGACAAGCACGGGATTCCCGGGCGGATCGCCGAGATCGAGTACGATCCGAACCGGTCGGCTCGGATCGCGCTGATCCACTACGTGGACGGGGAGAAGCGTTACATCCTGCACCCGCGGGGCATGCAGCAGGGCGACACGATCGTCTCGGGTCCCGGGTCGGATCCGAGCCTCGGCAATTGTCTCCCGCTGATCGAGATCCCGCTTGGCACGATGATTCATGCCGTCGAGATCAAGCCCGGCAAGGGAGCTCAGCTGGCTCGTTCGGCTGGAGCTTCGCGTGCAGCTGATCGCGAAAGAGGGCGACATGGTCACCCTCCGGCTGCCCAGCACCGAGGTCCGCATGGTTCGCGGCGAGTGCTTCGCCACGATCGGCCAGGTCGGAAACGTGGACCACGAGCTGATCCGTTCGGGCAAGGCCGGTCGTTCACGGTGGCTCGGGAAGCGGCCGAAGGTTCGCGGCGTCGCGATGAACCCGCACGATCATCCGCTGGGTGGTGGTGAGGGTCGGGCATCGGGTGGGCGTCCGCCGGTTTCGCCATGGGGCAAGGCCGAGGGACGGAAGACCCGGAAGAGGAAGAAGGCGAGCAACCAGTACATCGTCCGCGGTCGCAAGCGCGGCAAAGCCACGAAGTAACGCGGACCTGGGGAGAAGAGAATGGCTCGAAGTGTCAAGAAGGGACCGTATATCGACGAGCGTCTGCTCGGACGGATCGAGGCGATGAACCGGTCGGGCGACAAGCGCGTCACCAAGACGTGGGCCCGGGCTTCCACGATCAGTCCGGAGTTCGTCGGACACACGGTCGCCGTGCACAACGGCAACAAGTTCATCCCGGTCTACATCACCGAGAACATGGTGGGGCACAAGCTCGGTGAGTTCTCGCCCACGCGCATGTTCCGGGGTCACGGCGGCAAGCTCGCCGACAAGCGGGTTCGTCTGTAGGGCCGGGTAACGGAAGCCAGGGGATAGCGAGAATGGAAGCGCGAGCAGTCTCGAAGAGAATCCGGATGTCGGCCAGGAAGATGCGTCTGGTGATCGACCAGATCCGCAACGCCGACGTGAATGACGCCTATTCGATTCTCCAGTTTTCGAAGAAGGGCGCGGCAGAGCCGATCGACAAGGCGCTGCGGTCCGCCGTCGCGAACGCGGTCGACAAGGCCGACCAGCAAGGCGAGGTGCTCGATGTGGACGACCTCTACGTCAAGGAGGCCTACGTGAACGAGGGGCCGACGCTTCGTCGTTACCGGGCTGCCGCCATGGGTCGCGCCTCACCGATTCGCAAGCGCATGAGTCACGTCACCGTCGTCGTGGACAAAAAGGAGTAAACGTGGGCCAGAAGACACATCCGTACGGCTTCCGACTCGGGTTCGTTAAGCCCTGGAAGTCGCGGTGGTATGCGAACGGGCGCGATTTCCCGGCTCTGCTCGCCGAGGATGAAAAGCTGCGGAAGTACCTGCACGCGCGGCTGGATCACGCGGCGGTGGCCGATATCGAGATCGAGCGCAAGCCGACGAAGATCGTCGTCACGATTCACACCGGTCGCCCCGGCGTCGTGATCGGGAAGCGGGGCGCTGAAGTGGACAAGCTGCGTGACGAGCTCGCGCTGCTCACCGACTCCGAGGTCTCGATCAACGTCGAGGAGATCAAGCGTCCGGAGGTCAGCGCCCAACTGGTCGCGAACAGCATCGCCCACCAGCTGAAGCAGCGTATCGGCTTCCGGCGGGCCATGAAGCGGGCCATGCAGGCGGCTACCGGGCGGGAGCGGAAGGCGTCAAGGTCCAGTGTGCTGGACGGCTGGGAGGCGCCGAGATCGCTCGCACGGAAGGATACCACGAGGGCCGCGTGCCGCTGCACACGATGCGCGCGGACATCGACTACGCAGAGTGCATGGCAAAGACGACCTACGGCGCCATCGGCGTGAAGGTCTGGATCTACCGCGGCGAGGTCAAAGACGACCGGCGTGGACAGACCTACACGGCCGGCGGCGCCAAATAACGCCACGGCAGCTATTGAGACGGCTGGAGATACAGGACGATGCTTCAACCAAAACGCGTGAAGTACCGGAAGCAGCAGAAGGGCAAGATCCGTGGCAATGCCACGCGTGGTAACACGGTGGCCTTCGGAGACTACGGGCTGCAGACGCTGGATGCCGGGTGGATCACGAACCGCCAGATCGAGGCCGCTCGTGTGGCCATGACCCGGCATATCAAGCGTGGCGGGAAGGTCTGGATTCGGATCTTCCCCGACAAGCCGATCACGTCCAAGCCGGCCGAGACCCGCATGGGCAAGGGCAAGGGCAATCCCGAAGGCTGGGTGGCTCTCGTCAAGCCGGGTCGCATGATGTTCGAGCTGGAGGGTGTGCGAAGAGAGCATCGCCCGGCGAGCCATGGACCTGGCCGCCGCGAAGCTGCCGGTGAAGACCCGGTTCGTGGTGCGGGAGGAGTAAGCGAGATGGATGCCAAGGATATTCGGGAATTGACCCAGGACGAAATCGATATCGAGATCGAACGCGCGCGCGACGAGCTGTTCAAGCTCCGCTTTCGCGCCGCCTACGAAGAGCTCGAAAACCCGGGCCTCCTCAAGGAGCTGCGCCGGGATGTCGCGAGGATGAAGACGATCCGGCACGAGCGGGAGCTGCGGGCCGCAGGAGAAAACGATGCTTGAGGAATCGACGCAGGCCGTGCACAGCCGCAAGGTTCGGCAGGGCCGGGTGGTGAGCGACGCGATGGACAAGACCGTCGTGGTTTCCGTGGAGCGCCAGTTCGCGCATCCGCTGTACGGGAAGCGGGTGACGAAGCGGAAGAAGTACCATGCGCATGACGAGAGAAACGAGTTTCGCTCGGGCGACCTCGTGGTCATCGAAGAGACCCGGCCGCTGTCCAAGCGCAAGCGCTGGCGCGTCGTGAAGCTCGTCGAGCGTCCGGTGCAGGAGGGCTGAGGCCATGATCCAGCAGGAGACTGATCTCCGCATAGCGGACAATTCTGGCGCACGTCGCGCCAGGTGCATTCGAGTCCTCGGCGGCTCGGGGCGCAGGTACGCCGGGCTCGGGGACGTCGTGGTCGTCACGATCAAGGATGCGATTCCAGGTGGGACCGTGAAGAAGGGCGAAGTCGCCCGGGCCGTGGTGGTCCGCGTGGCGAAGGAGAGTCGACGCAAGGATGGATCGTACATCCGGTTCGACGAGAACGCCGCCGTGATCATCAACGAGGCCGGCGAGCCGCGAGCCACACGGATCTTTGGCCCGGTGGCCAGGGAGCTGAGAGAGAAGAAGTTCATGAAGATCGTCTCGCTCGCCCCCGAAGTGATCTGAGGAGCCCGACATGAGCAACAGGAACAAACTGCACGTGCGCCGGGGCGATCAGGTCGCGGTGATCGCGGGAAACTACAAGGGAGCGCGAGGGCAGGTGCTTCGCGCGATTCCCTCGAAACACCAGGTCGTGGTGGAGGGTGTGAACATGCGCAAGCGCCACCAGGCCCCGACGCAGGCGAATCCGGAGGGCGGGATCATCACGTTCGAGGCACCGATTCACGTCTCGAACGTCATGCTCATCGACCCGTCGAGCGACGACCCGACCCGATATCGGAACCGGATCGACGCGGACGGAACGAAGGAGCGGATCTCGACCAAGAGCGGAAACCCGATTCCGAGGCCGTAAGGTCCCGGGACCCAGGATGTGAGTGACGGTGGCATGAAGCAGCAGCCCAGGCTGAGACAGCATTACGAGAAGCAGGTGGTCTCGAGGCTCCGGGAGTCCTTCGGGTTCGATAACGCGATGGAAGTCCCGCACCTCGACAAGATCGTGATCAACTGTGGTCTCGGAGACGCGAAGGACAACGCGAAGCTCCTCGACTCGGTGGTGGCGGAGCTGGCGCGGATCAGCGGTCAGAAGCCGGTGGTCACCCGCGCCCGGAACTCGATCTCGAATTTCAATCTGCGGGAGGGAATGCCCGTAGGCGTGAAGGTCACGCTGCGCGGTTCGCGCATGTACGAGTTCCTGGACCGGTTCATCAGCACGGCCGTTCCCCGGATTCGAGACTTCCGTGGGTTCAACAGTCGCGCCTTCGATGGTCGCGGCAATTACACGGTCGGGATCCAGGAGCAGATGGTGTTCCCGGAGGTCGACTACGATGAGATCGTCCGCGTCCACGGGATGGACATCACGTTCGTGACCTCGACGGATCGTGACGACGAGGCGCTGGTGCTGCTGCGGGAGATGGGCATGCCCTTCCGCGGCGAGACCCCGGTTGTGGTTTAACGCAGGTCGGAGAGAGTAATGGCTAAGAAGTCCCTGATAGCGAAGGCGAAGCGCAAGCCGAAGTACAGCGCACGGACGATCCGGCGGTGTCAGCGTTGTGGGCGGTCGCGCGCCTACATGCGGAAGTTTGGCCTGTGCCGGATCTGCTTCCGGCAGATGGCGCTCAGGGGAGAGATCCCGGGCGTTCGAAAGGCGAGTTGGTAAAACATGAGCATGAACGATCCCATTGCTGACATGCTGACGAGGATTCGCAATGCGAATCGGGCGGGACACCGTCGAGTCGACATGCCGGTTGCGAAGCTGAAGGTAGAGATCGCGCGTATCCTGACCGAGAACCACTTCGTTCACGGGTACAAGGTCCTGGATGACGGGGCGCACGGGGTACTGCGGGTCTATCTCAAGTACACCGATGATGAAAAGCCGGTGATTCGGTCGCTCAGGCGGATTTCCAGGCCTGGACTGCGGCGGTACGTCGGCGCCCAGGGAATGCCCAAGGTTCGCTCGGGCATGGGCATGGCCATTCTGTCAACGTCGAAGGGTTTGATGACGGACCGACAGGCCCGGCAGCAGCGCGTCGGCGGAGAGGTCATCGCCACGGTCTACTAGGACCGGGCGCAAGGAACAGTCGTCCCGCCTGGCGGGGCGCCAGACAGTAGAGCGCGATACAGATGTCGAGAGTCGGAAGACAGCCGATCGTCGTCCCCCAGGGCGTGGACGTGTCCATCGAGGGGTCCTTTGTCAGCGTCAAGGGTCCCAAGGGCGAGCTCAGCGGGCGATTCGATGCGGATATGAAGATCGAGATGACGGACGGCGAGATCACGGTCGCCCGTCCCACGGATCAGCCGAGGCACCGGGCGCTTCACGGGCTGACCCGAAGCCTCGTGGCCAACATGGTCCAGGGGGTGCACGGGGGCTTCGAGCGGTCGCTCGAGATCCATGGCGTCGGGTACCGGGCCGTCCAGAAGGGCTCGGCCGTGGAACTCTCCGTCGGATACAGCAACCCGGTCCTGTTCGAGGCACCGGCGGGCGTGGAGCTGACCGTCGAGAAGCCGACGTTGCTGCATGTTCGCGGCATCGACAAGCAGGCCGTAGGCGAAGTGGCGGCCCGGATCCGAAGGATTCGGCCCCCGGAGCCCTACAAGGGCAAGGGTATCCGCTACAGCGGTGAGCACGTTCGGCGCAAGGCCGGTAAGGCTGCGGCCGTAGGCGTCTGATAAATCGAGATCCCGTACGCCGGACGCCCGTTTACAGGCATCCGGCCGGAGGAGCAGGAGATGGCATTCAGCAAATCGGCGGAGCGGCGTCGGCGTCGCGCCACGAGGCACAAGAGAGTCCTCAAGAAGATGCGAGGCACGGCCGAGCGGCCGCGCCTGGTGGTCTTCCGCAGCTTGAAGAACATCGAAGGTCAGCTGGTCGACGATGACCGCGGAGCGACCCTGGCGGGCGTCTCCACGCTGGCGATCGACACAGCGGTCGAGGTGGAGGACCGCTCGGGCAAGGTGGCCGCCAGTTACTTGGCGGGGAAGACGCTGGCCGAGAAGGCGAAGGCCGCCGGGATCGAGACGATCGTGTTCGACCGCGGAGGCTACCGCTATCAGGGTCGTGTGAAGGCGTTCGCCGATGGGGCGAGGGCCGGCGGGCTGAAGTTCTAAACGAAATCACTTGACGGCTGACCTCACGCGAGAGACGCGGGAGGGCGCCGCAGGATTCGGAGAAGCTGAGGGAATGGCGAAGAAGCAAGGTCGCAGACGGGATCGGCGGGACGAGGGGGACAACCTCAAGGAGAACGTGATCCATATCAACCGGGTCTCGAAGGTGGTCAAGGGTGGCCGCCGGTTCTCCTTCACCGCACTGGTGGCCGTCGGCGACGGCCAGGGCAAGGTGGGTACATCGCTCGGCAAGGCCAATGAGGTGGCCGAGGCCATTCGCAAAGGGCTGGAGCAGGCCCGGAAGGCGATGGTCGAGATCCCCATCATTGGCGGTACGATTCCGCACGAGCTGGTGGGCCGGCACGGTGCGGGCAAGGTGCTCCTGAAGCCGGCGTCGCCCGGTACGGGCGTGATCGCGGGCGGACCGGTGAGGGCCGTGCTCGACTGCGCCGGCGTGCAGGATATCCTGACCAAGAGCCTCGGTTCGAACAATCCGCTGAACGTGGTCGCTGCCACGATGAACGGTCTTCAGAGTCTGATGACTCCCGAGGCCGTGGCTCGCGAGCGCGGCGTGGACGTCGAGGTGATTCGGGAGGCGATGCGTGGCTAAGAACATCCGAATCAAGCAGGTGCGCAGCGGGAGCAACGCGATACGGAAGCAACGCGCTACGCTCGAGGCGCTGGGCCTCCGTCATCACCAGGCGGAAGTCGTGAAAGAAGACAACCCGGCCATTCGTGGCATGATTCGGGTCGTCGCGCACCTGGTAGAAGTCGAGGAGGTCGACTAGACCCATGGCAGACAGCAAGCGAATCGGCCTGGACAACCTCAGCCCGACCCCGGGTTCCCGCGGAAAGCGGAAGCGGGTCGGCAGGGGCCACGGTTCGGGTAGCGGAAAGACGTCGGGCAGGGGCCACAAGGGGCAGAAGTCCCGTTCGGGGGCCTCGATTCCGGCGTGGTTCGAAGGCGGCCAGATGCCGCTCTATCGGCGCGTGCCGAAGCGCGGCTTCAAGCCCATCAACCGGCGTGAGTACCAGGTCGTCAATGTGGGCCTGATCGCCGGCCTCGAGGGTCCGGTGTTCGGTCCTGAAGAGCTCAAGGCGCATGGCCTCATCGCGTCCCTCACGAAGCCCGTCAAGATTCTCGGAGTGGGATCGGCCGGGCGCGCGGTGACAGTCCGTGCGCACGCGTTCAGTGCAGCGGCCCGAGAGAAGATCGAAGCAGACGGCGGAACCGCGGAACTGATCAGCTGACATGGCGAACGAACGCACACAAGCGCTTCAGGCTGCCCAGAACATCTTCAAGATCCCGGAGCTGAAGAGCAAGATTCTCTTCACGCTCCTGTGCCTGGCCGTCTATCGTTTGGGCTCGCACATCCCGACCGCGGGCGTCAACATCCTGGCCCTCCAGCAGATGGCCGGACAGTTCCAGGGGACCCTGTTCGGGATCTACGACCTGTTCACGGGCGGGGCGCTTCAGCGCGCCACGGTGTTTGCCCTCGGGATCATGCCGTACATCTCGGCCAGCATCATCTTCCAGGTGCTCGGTTCGACGTTTCCGACGATCGAGAAGCTGCAGAAGGAAGGCGAGGACGGCCGCCGCAAGCTGACGCAGTGGACGCGGTATTCAACCGTGTTCCTGTGCGTCATGCAGGCTTACGGCTACTCGATCTTCCTCGAGTCACAGCCCGGCGTCGTGGTCGATCCCGGTTGGGGCTTCCGCCTCGAGACCGTTCTGCTGCTCACGGCCGGTGGTGTCTTCGTGATGTGGCTCGGCGAGCAGATCACGGAGCGCGGGATCGGCAACGGGATGTCGCTCCTGATCTTCTTCTCGATCATTCAGGGCTTCCCGGCGGCCGTATTCAATACGCTCGAGCTTCTCAGGGCCGGCGGCATCAGCCTCTTCAAGTTGATTGCCCTCCTGGTCGTGCTCGTATTGATCACGGCGGCGGTGGTGGCGCTCACCATGGCGGCGCGCAGGATCCCGGTTCAGATCCCACGCAAAGTCGTGGGGCGGGGCAGAGTACGAGAGGGACAGAAGTCGTTCATCCCGATTCGGATCAACAGCGCCGGCGTGATGCCGATCATCTTCGCCCAGGCAATCATCATCGTTCCGGGCACCCTGTATTCCTTCACGGGAGGGCAGGGCGCCTCGGGATTTCTATACGATCTCAGCCAGATCTTCCAACCGGGTTCGACTTGGTACTACGTCACGTACGCGGCGCTGATCATCGTGTTTACCTACGTGTACACGGCGATCATCTTCAACCCGGTGGACCTGGCGGAGAACCTGAAGAAGCAGGGCGGGTTCATTCCGGGCGTGAAGCCCGGTGCGCAGACGGCCGAGTACATCGACCGGGTCCTGACGCGGGTCACCCTGCCGGGGTCGATCTACCTGGCGGTGATCGCGATTCTGCCGTTCTGGATCTTCGCGGCCTTCGACATCCAGACGTTCTTCTTCGGCGGTACGTCGTTGCTGATCGTGGTCGGCGTGGCGCTGGACACCGTTCAGCAAATGCAGCAGCACCTGCTGCTCCGACAGTACGAAGGATTCATGAAGAAGGGGCGAGTCAAGTACAGAGGCCGCCAGAAATACATGTGACGGACCGGACCGAGGAGTCCCGGACGTGAGGCTCATCATGATGGGTCCCCCGGGGGCCGGCAAAGGCACCCAGGGGGAACTGTTGGCGAGACGGCTGGGGATACCCCGTTACTCGACGGGTGACATCCTCAGGCAGGCCCTTCGGGATGGAACTCCGATGGGTCTCGAGGCGAAGCGTTACATGCACGAGGGCGAATTGGTCCCGGACGGCGTGATCCTCGGGATCATCGCGGAAGCATTGGCGCACCAGGAGTCGGAGGAAGGCTTCCTTCTCGATGGGTTTCCGCGGACGGTCGCGCAGGCTGAAGGAATGAACGTCCTGCTTGCCGAAATGGGCCAGAAACTCGACGCGATCGTGGACCTGTCGGTTCCCGATGCCGAGATCATGAAGCGCCTCTCGACCCGGGGGCGCAAGGATGACTTGCAGGAGACGATCCGGCGCAGACTCCAGGTTTATGAGGCGAAGCAGAAGCCGCTCCTGGACTGGTACGCGAAATCGGGCGTGCGCGTAGTGTCTGTGCTGGGGGTCGGAGACATCGACGACATACAGGCGCATATCCTGGAGCAGCTAGCGCTGTGATGCGTTTGAAATCAGCCGCGGAGATCGAGGCCATCGGTCGGGCTGGAGAGATCGTGGCCGGGGTGCTGGCGATGGTCGGCGGGCGAGCCGAGCCCGGTGTGAGCACGAAGGAGCTGGATGAGGCCGCGGAGGCCTTCATTCGCGATCATGACGGCGCGGCACCGGCGTTCAAGGGATTGTACGGGTTCCCGGCGACGCTGTGCACGAGTCTCAACGAAGAGGTGGTGCACGGCATTCCGTCGGGAGAGCGGCTCCTCCAGGAAGGCGACCTGCTCGGGGTAGATGTCGGGGTGGTGCTGGACGACATGTATGCCGATGCGGCGGTGACCGTCCCGGTGGGGCAGCCGTCCGAGGAGGCGCGGCGACTGCTGGACGTCACAAGGGCCTCGCTGGACGTCGGAGTTCAGCAGGCCTCGGCGGGAGCGACGATCGGTGACGTGAGCGCTGCGATCCAGGCCGTCGTGGAGGACGCGGGTTATAGCGTGATCCGGGAACTGGTGGGTCACGGCGTCGGGTTCGCACCGCATGAAGAGCCTCATGTGCCCAACTTCGGACGCAGGGGACAGGGAGCGACACTCGAACAAGGCCTCGTCATCGCCATCGAGCCGATGGTGAACGTGGGCCGCCGTTTCATTCGGACGCTGCCGGACGGGTGGACGGTCGTAACCGCTGACGGAAGTCTGTCGGCGCATTTTGAGCACACGGTGGCCGTGACGCAGGAGGGTCCGAGGATCCTCACCCAGTGTCCCGGCGCCTGAAGCTCGAAGGAGGAGAAGTTTGGCGAAAGAAGAACCGATCGTGATGGCCGGCGAGGTGATTGAAGCCCTGCCCAACGCCATGTTTCGAGTCAAGCTCGAGAATGAGCACGAGATCACGTGCCACGTCTCCGGCAAGATCCGCATGAACTACATCCGGATCCTGCCGGGAGACAAGGTCACGGTGGAGATGTCGCCCTACGATTTGACGAAGGGGCGGATCACCTACCGGTTCAAGTAGTGTCGTTGATTCACGGGCACACAGCCGTTATCTTTAACAGCTGTCTCGTGAACGGTTGAAAAGGACGGATTCGTCATGAAGGTGCGGTCGAGCGTTAAGCGGATCTGTGAGCACTGCAAGATTGTTCGGCGCCGTGGTGTGGTCCGGGTGATCTGCAGCCGCGATCCGAAGCATAAGCAGCGGCAAGGATAGAAGGCGTTCGATCTGGCGGGGCCGGAGGGCTCTGCGGATCGACAATCTGAACGGGTGGTAAATGGCAAGAATAGCCGGCGTTGACCTCCCCCGGGAAAAGCGGGTCGAGATCGCCCTGACGTACATCTACGGGATCGGTCGTTCGACATCGCAGGCGATCCTGGCCGAGACGGCCATGGATCCCGATACCCGGGTGCGTGACCTCTCGGATGAGGACGTCAACAAGCTCCGACGGGTCATCGAGGCCCGCTACAAGGTGGAGGGTGCGCTTCGCACGGAAACGTCCATGAACATCAAGCGTCTCATGGACATCGGCTGCTATCGGGGGGTGCGGCACCGCCGCGGTCTTCCGGTCAGAGGGCAGCGAACGCACACGAACGCGCGCACCCGCAAGGGTCCGCGGCGAGCAGTAGCCGGCAAGAAGAAGCCGCCTTCCAAGAAATAGGGACGACGCATGGCCAAGCCCAGAAGCACAAGACGTAAGCGGCAGGTGGACGCTGAGGGCGTCGCGCACATCAAGGCGACGTTCAACAACACCATCATCACGATCACGGAGCTGAACGGTGAGACCGTGGCCTGGGCCAGCGCAGGAAAGGCCGGGTTCAAGGGCTCGAAGAAGTCCACCCCGTTCGCAGCGACGATCGCCGCCGAGACCGTTGGACGCGAAGCCGCCTCGATGGGTATGAAGAGGCTGCATGTTCGTGTCCAGGGTCCGGGGTCGGGTCGCGAGTCTGCGATTCAGGCTCTGCAAGGCGCGGGTCTGACGATCCGGTCGATCCGGGACGTTACGCCGATTCCGCACAACGGATGCCGTCCGCCCAAGAAGCGTCGGGTCTGAGGCGGGCAGTCAGGAACACGAAGGGGACAGGTTAAGGAAGCCAGATGGCACGTTATACGGGTCCGGTGTGCAGGCTCTGCCGGAGGGAAAACGAGAAGCTGTTTCTTAAGGGCAAGCGCTGCTTCACCGAGAAGTGTGCGCTCGAGCGTAAGGCGTACCCGCCGGGCCAGCACGGCACCGGCCGGCGGCGCAGGCGCTCGTCCGAGTATGCCACTCAGTTGCGCGAGAAGCAGAAGGTCAAGCGAATCTATGGCGTCGGCGAGAAGCAGTTCCGAACGCTGTTCACGAAGGCGGCCCGTGTGAAGGGAATCACGGGTGAGAACCTGTTGATCTCCCTCGAGGCTCGCCTCGACAACATCGTCTACCGACTCGGGTTCGCCCCGTCCCGCAAGGCGGCGCGGCAGCTCGTCCGGCACCGGCACGTTCGCGTGGATGGTGCCGCGGTAGACATCCCGAGCTTCCAGGTGTCTCCGGGACAGGAGATCTCGATCGCTCCGGCCGCGCACGACATGCCGGTGGTGCGAGAGGCCATGGAGGATCGGAAGGGCAAGGATCAGCTCACCTGGCTGGGGGTCGACTACGACAACTACACGGGCCGCGTGCTCGAACAGCCGAGCCGAGCAGACATCCCGCTCGCCGTTCAGGAGCAGTTGATCGTCGAGCTGTACAGCAAGTAATAGAGGCGAAACGCACATGTCAGCAGGGCTAGATCTTACAGGACTCGTACTGCCGAGCACCGTCGAGGAGCAGAGCCGTTCCGAGGACGGTCGGCGGGCGGAATACGTACTGCAGCCGCTGGAGCGGGGATTCGGCCACACGGTCGGAAATTCGATCCGTCGGGTACTGCTATCGTCGCTTCCAGGGTGCGCCATCTGGGCGTTCCGGGCGGACGGAGTGCAGCACGAGCACCAGACGATTCCGGGCGTGGTGGAGGACATCCACCAGGTGATCCAGAAGCTGAAGAAGCTCGTGGTCGTGCTCGACCCCGGGCGTCGATGAGGCCAGGCTGGAGCTTTCCGTCACGAAGGCGGGGCCGGTCACGGCCGCCATGATCGGCAGCGTGTCGGGCGTCACCGTCGTGAACGACGACGAGACGCTGTTTACGTCTCCAGGACGATCTGCCGGATGGCCGTCCGCTCAACCTGGACTTCTGGGTCAACCGGGGTCGTGGTTTCGTGGTGGCGGAGCAGCACGAGCGGCCCGAGGACGCGCCGGTAGACCTGATCCGTATCGACTCGGTCTACAATCCGGTCATTCGGGCGAACTTCCTGGTCCGGGAGACACGCGTCGGCCAACGGACCGACTTTGACCGTCTGACGGTCCAGGTCGAGACGAACGGATCGCTGAATCCCGGGGACGCGATCGCCTACGCGGCGGAGATCGCCCGGCTGCATCTGCAGTACCTGACGGGCTTCGGATCCGGGAACGGAACCTCGGCGCCGGAGATCGGCGGCCAGGCCGGTCGCGGATCCGGTCGATGCGGGGATGACCGCGCTGCTCGAATCGCCGCTGGAGGCTTTCGACGGAATATCGATCCGATCGCGGAACAACCTGGACAAGGCGGACATTCACACGCTGCTTGACATTGTGGTCCGGTCGCGGGATGACATACTCGCCGTGCCTTCCTTCGGCGAGAAGTCGCTGGAAGAGATCGCCGAAGTCCTGGCACTCAATGGTCTTCGGTTTGGAATGGCCATCGAGCGTGACGACGTGGGTGACCTCTGGATGGTCGAGGAGACGGAGCTTTCGGGCGCTGGGGGCGAGGTCGGAGATGAGGCATAGGAACAAGGGGCGGGCGCTAAGCCGCACATCGAGCCATCGGACGGCGACGCTCAGGAACATGGCCACGAGCCTGATCCAGCATGAGCGTATTCGTACCACCGAGGCGAAAGCGCGGGAACTCCGTCCGTTTGTCGAGAAGCTGATCACGCTCGGTGGCACGGACGATGTACACAGCCGACGCCGCGCGCGTCGGCATATCGCGGACCGGGAGGCGCTGCACAAGTTGTTTGACGAGGTGGGGCCCCGCTTCCGGGAACGACCGGGCGGATACACCCGGATCGTGAAGCTCGGAGCTCGTAAGGGTGATGGCGCCGAAATGGCGATCATCGAGCTGACCGAGCTGGAGAACTAGAGCCGACCTCAGGTCGGGAAAGGCAGGCACCGATGCTTCGCGGGGCTTCGACGATACTGATGGTCGTCGCAGTGCTGGCCGTCGTCGGTTTCATGTGGTGGCTGGACCGGAAGGCGGGCTCACTGGACAACGAGGTGGCGCCGGTACTCGAGGAAGTGGTCGAGACGCCCGTGGAACTCAACACGGCCGTGCTCGCGTCCGAACCCGCGTCCGCGGTCGGGGAGACCGGTTACCTCCGGTCGGTCGCGGTAGCACAGCGGTTGGGCCGCGGGGCGTTCGCCCTGCAGTTGGACAGCGCGTCGACCTATCCCGTGCTGCTTTCGTCCGACCTGATTCAGATGGATGAGCAGGTGTACGGTGGTGACAGGGTGACTCTTTACGGCCATGTGTTCACGCTCAACGATTCGATTCGATCGGTGTGGGTGGAACAGGGAGCCGTTGACCAGGAAAATGCGAGCGCGATCCCGATGAGCCCGAGCTTCATCATGGCGGACTCGCTCTCGTTCAACTGATGTGTGTTTAGATGGCAAACTTCTGTTACGTATGTAATAAGGGGCCGGCTACCGGCAACCGCGTGAGCAACGCGAACAACAAGCGGAAGCGGCGTTTCATGCCGAATCTGCAGCGCGTGCGCGTCCTGGAAGACGGGCGGGCGGTTCGCGTTCGGGTCTGCACCCGGTGTCTGAAGGCGGGCAAGATCCGCAAGGCACCCTGAGGCGTCGGCGCGAGTCGACTTCCCTTCCATCGCGTCGAGCTGAGACGACCCGAGAAGGCTCCGCCAGACGGTGGGGCCTTCTTGTCGTGTCGGATCCCCGGCCCACGGGGCAGCGTCCGGAAGAACTCCGGGGGTTGAATCACGGCCGACGCCGCAAGACCGGAGCGTGGCGCGGATGAAAGCACTGGTCACCGGAGCCGACGGTTTCGTCGGGCAACACCTGATCGCTGAGCTGCTGGATCACGGCTTCAGCGTGGCTGCTTCCGCCCTGGATCTGCCTCCTAATCGTTCGACCCTCACTCCTGAACAGACCGCGTCCGTGGATTGGAAAGCGGCGGACGTCAGGGATCGGGACGCTCTCGTGCGGCTCGTGGCCGCCGCCATGCCGGACCGGATCTACCACCTGGCGGGTTTCGCGTCCGGTGCACTGGCCCGCGACTTCGCTTCTGACGCGGTGCACGTGAACGTCGGCGGCACCGTGAACCTGTGCGAGGCGGTCGTCTCGGTCCGAGAACTGGAACCCGGTTTCGATCCACGGATCCTGGTCATGGGGTCGTGCGATGCATACGGCGACGCGGCGCGTGACGGCGTGCCCCTGTCCGAAGAGATGTCGCTCCGTCCGGTGTCGGCCTACGGCCTGTCGAAAGCGGGCCAGGAGCTGGCGGCCCACACGTATCGGCGCGCGCAGGGACTTCGTGTGCTGGTGGTCCGGGGCTTCAACCTGGTAGGGCCGGGCCAGGAGCCGCCCTTCGTGGTGCCCGAGTTCGCCGTGCAGGTCGCCGGGATCGAGCTGCGCGAAAGCGAATCGCCCGTCAGGGTCGGAAACCTGGATGTGGAGCGGGATTTCACGGATGTGCGGGACGGGGTCCGCGCCCTCAGACTCCTGATGGATCTGGACGCGCCAGGGGCAGCGTACAACCTGGCTTCCGGCCGCACGATCCGGATCGGGACGATTCTCGACTGGATTGTAGACGAGGCGGGCACGGAGGTAGAGATTGAGGTGGTCCCGCACCGGGTGCGGCGAGAGGAACTGGCCATAGTGGCTGGCGATAACACACGCATTCGCGAGGATACGGGCTGGATGCCGACGCACGACGTGGAGGCATCGGTTCGTGAGACGTACCGGTGGATCAGAGACCGGTTCGAGAGAACCGAACCCGCAAGCACAGTGGTCTGAGCGAGGAAGATATGAACGTCACCGTCGTAGGTAGCGGATACGTGGGTCTGGTGGTGGGGGCGTGCCTGGCCGAGACGGGCAACCAGGTGGTGTGCGCCGACATCGACGAGAGAAAGATCGGGCTGCTCAAAGACGGCGAGAGCCCGATCTACGAGCCGGGGTTGGATCGTCTGCTTCAGCGGAATCTCGCCGAAGGGCGAATTCGCTTCACGACGGACGTCGCGGAAGCGGTGCGAAGCGGCCGCGTCGTGTTCATAGCGGTCGGCACGCCACCCGACGAGGACGGCTCCGCCGATCTGCAGCACGTGCTCGCCGTCGCGCGCGTCGTCGGAGAGAATCTCGTCGATGAGAAGATCGTGATCACGAAGAGCACCGTACCGGTGGGCACCGCGTCCAAGGTGCGGGCAGAGATCGAGAAGTACACCGACGGCAAGTTCCACGTGTGCTCCAATCCCGAGTTTCTCAAGGAGGGGGCGGCGATCGACGACTTCATGCGTCCCGATCGCGTGGTATGCGGGATCGAGTCGGATGCAGGCTCGCCCCGTCCTCGAGGAACTGTACGAGCCGTTCGTGCGAAGCGGCAACCCGCTGATCTTCATGGATATCGCTTCGGCAGAGCTGACCAAGTATGCGGCCAACGCGATGCTGGCAACGCGCATCAGCTTCATGAACCAGATTGCGGCGCTGTGTGAGGCCACCGGAGCGGACGTGACCATGATTCGCCGGGGAGCCGGTTCGGATCCCGCGGATCGGGGCGTCCTTCCTCTACGCCGGGGCGGGGTACGGCGGCAGCTGCTTCCCGAAGGACGTGCGGGCCCTGATCCAGACGGCCGAGGAGATGAATGTCGATCTGTCGATCCTGAAGGAAGTCCATGAGACGAACGAGCGTCAGAAGAGGGTTCTTGGGGCGAAGGTTCGGGGTCGCTTCGGGGACGATCTGTCGGGACTGAAGTTCGCGGTCTGGGGCCTGGCGTTCAAACCCGAGACCGACGACATGCGGGAAGCCGCCTCCGTCAGCCTGATCGAGGAGCTGCTCGCGGGCGGCGCCACCGTCTCCGCGCACGATCCGGTGGCGGAAGAGGTCGCCCGCGAATGGTATCTCGGCGACCGGATCGATTACGCACCGGACGAATACGCGGCGCTCTCCGGTGCCGACGCGCTCGTAGTGGTCACCGAGTGGCTGCAATACCGGCGCCCGAACTGGGAGCGCGTCAAGCAAGCGCTCGTTGCGCCGGTCGTCTTCGACGGCAGGAACCTGTACGATCCGGCCCGCATGAGGCGGCACGGCTTCGAGTACTATTCGATCGGGAGGGAACAGGTGCGATGAGGATCCTGATCACCGGTGCGGCGGGTTTCCTCGGTTCACACCTGACCGACAGGTTCCTGGCCGACGGATACCACGTGATCGGGATGGACAACCTGATCACGGGTAGCCTGGACAACATCGCGCATCTGGAGAACGAGCCGCGGTTCGAATTCGTCCGGCACGACGTCACCCAGTTCATCGACGTCGAGGGAGATCTGGACGGCGTGCTGCACTTCGCCTCGCCGGCGAGTCCGGTCGACTACCTGGAACTTCCGATTCAGACTCTCAAGGTGGGCAGTCTCGGTACGCACAATGCCCTTGGCCTGTCACTCGCCAAGGGAGCACGCTTCCTCCTGGCATCGACGTCGGAGGTCTACGGCGACCCGCTCGTGCACCCGCAGCCCGAGAGCTACTGGGGCAACGTCAACCCGATCGGTCCGCGCGGCGTCTACGACGAGGCGAAGCGCTTCGCGGAAGCGATGACGGCGGCGTATCAACGGTTCCACGGCGTCGACACGCGCACCGTCCGGATCTTCAACACGTACGGGCCGCGCATGCGACCGGGCGATGGTCGGGTCGTGTCCAACTTCATCGTCCAGGCGCTCCTGGGTCGGGGGCTGACCGTGTACGGCGACGGGTCGCAATCGCGCAGCTTCTGCTATGTCTCGGACGAGGTGGAGGGCATCTTCCGGCTGTTCCACGCGGAGGGGCACGAGCCCGTGAACATCGGCAACCCGGACGAGTACACCATCGGTCAGCTCGCCGAGCGGATTCAGGCCGCGGTCGACCCTGACGTCGAGGTGACGTACCTGCCGCTCCCGACGGACGACCCGAAAGTGCGGAAGCCGGACATTGACCGCGCCCGGCGGATTCTCGGGTGGGAGCCCGCCGTGGGACTGGCTGAGGGTCTCGCGAAGACCATCGACTACTTCCGGGCGCTGCACGAGACCCAGCCGCTGAGGCCGCCACCGGTGATCACGGAAGGGGAGGAGTGACGTGACCCCGTCCAGCGGACAGGTTCTGTCGGTCGTCATGCCGGTGTACAACGAGCAGGAGACCCTGGAGGCCATCGTGCGGCGGGTGCGCGCGGTACCCCTCAAGATCGAGCTGCTGTGCGTGGACGACGGCTCGACCGACCGTTCGAGGGAGATCCTGGCGCAGCTCGAGCAGGAGGGACTCGTTGACCGGGTCATCCTTCACGAGAAGAACCAGGGCAAGGGAAGAGCGCTGGCCACCGGTTTCGCGGCCGCGAGTGGGAGCGTGGTGATCATTCAGGACGCCGATCTCGAGTATGACCCCGACGAGTACAGGAAGCTGCTCGAGCCGATCCTGGACGACCGGGCGGACGTGGTGTTTGGATCCCGGTTTCTGGGCGGCGAGCCGCACCGGGTGCTCTACTTCTGGCACTACGTCGGGAACCGTTTCCTGACTCTGATGTCCAACATGGTGACGAACCTGAACCTGACGGATATGGAGACGTGCTATAAGTGCTTCCGGAAGGAAGTGCTCGAGGGCTTGGAGATCGAGGAACGCGGCTTCGGCGTGGAGCCCGAGATTACTGCGAAGATAGCGCGTGGCGGGTGGCGCGTGTACGAAGTCGGCGTGTCCTACAGTGGCCGCACCTACGCGGAAGGGAAGAAGATCAACTGGAAGGACGGGTTCCGGGCGCTGCACTGTATCGCGAAATACGGAGTCATTCGCCGGGCGACGGCACCCCGACGGATTCCGGCGTCTTCATCCGCGCCGTGAGAACACCCGTGTCGCCGCAACTCCAGCTCGTCCGACCGCTTGCGAGGTCTGGCCGCGCTCGTCGCGCTGGTCCTCGTTGCCGCGGCTTGCGGGGGGTCTCCGGACGACGCGGTCGAGCGCGGGGATCGGTTGTACGGCGCGGGACAGATCGACGCCGCGATCGCCGAATACCGTCTGGCGCTGCGACAGCGAGGCGATGAGCCCGAGCTGTTGCTGCGCCTGGGCGCCGCATACGGCGAAAAGGGAGAGGTCGAGGCGGCACTGCGGTATATCCGTCGTTTGCTCGCGGAAGACTCGACGTACCGCTACCAGGCGGCGGCCGTTCTATCGGAAGCGGCTCGCGTCGCCCTCGAGCGCGGTGCGCCCGACAACATGGCCAGGGCCCTGGGACCCGTGGAACGGATGGGAGTCGGGCTCATACCGCCGGACCTGCGGCTCTCGCTGGCCCGCCACTACTCCGGTCTGTCGGACTATGGCCGGGCGCTGCCGCTGTATCTGGGAGCCGCAGAAGGTGAGTCGATCCCGGCTGATGTCGAGCTGGAGACGGCGCGCACCTTCCAGGAGCTCGGCGGTTGCCGCGAGGCGCTGGGATACTTCGAGAGCTATCTCGGGCGGGGACGCGAGGCGGGTACGGATCGGTCTGGCGTCCGTTGGCAGTACGGCAACTGCCTGTTCGTGGTGGCGGACGAGGAGCAGCGGCAGGGTCGCAATCGGTCGGCGGAGTCGCACCTCGACGCGTTGATCGCGCAGGGCGTCCCTCGGACGCTGCTGGACAGGGCGCATTTCGAGCGCGGTGAGTTGCGCCTCGCACGGGGCGAATACCAGGAAGCCGAGTCCGACTATCTGGCCGTGCTCGAGCTCAACCCGGCGCGCAGTGGCCCGCTGGTGGCGATGGCCGAAGAGAGAATACGCGAGATACGGTACGGATATCTGAGATAATGGGACGACAGCGGGGACAAGGGCACAAGGCGATCGGAAGGGGCAGGCGCCTTTCCGGGATCGCGTGGACGGCTATCGGCTTGCTGGCGGGCTGCGCGCCGGCCATGCCGCCCGAGGCCGCCACGCCGCGCGGTCGATTCGACTGGTCGGTGGAACGCTACGAGAGCGGCAAGTACAACGACGCGATCCGCGGATTCAGGGATCACCTGCTCCGCGAGCCGCTGCACCCCACAGCGGACAGCAGCCGTCTCCTCCTCGCCGAGTCGTACCTGGCGACCGACCAGGAGCTGCTGGCGGCCAACGAGTTCCGGCAGCTCGCGACCTCGCGCCCGAACAGCCCTTTGGCCGATGACGCGCAGCTCGGGGTATGCAAGTCCTTCTGGGCCGTATCTCCCGATCTTCCCCGCGATCAGGAATTCACCGGGAAGGCGATCGAGGAATGCACCCGGCTCATGGAGTTCTTTCCGAGGAGCCCGCTCGTGGGAGAGGCGCGCGACCTCGTGGCCCAGGCCAGGCAGAAGATGGCGGCCAAGGAACTTCGGGTCGGCAGGTACTACTACGACCGGACGTTCTTCGAGTCGGCGATCATCTACTTCGAGAACATCCTGCAGACGTACCCGGAAGCCGACGTGATACCCGAAACACTGCTCGTCCTGCACGAGAGCTACTACCGGGTGGGCTTTCGGGCGGAGGCGGACCTGGTGCGACAACGCCTCCTGGAACTCTATCCCGATTCGCCGCAGGCTCAGGAGCTTCTCGCGACCGACGGAGACGAGGACTGACGTGCCAGGAGGCATCGGGATCTTCGGTGGCACGTTCGATCCGCCGCACGTCGGTCATCTGGTAGTGGCCCAGGACGTGCTCGAACACCTCGAGCTCGATCGCCTGGTTGTGGTCCCGGCAGCTCGACCGCCTCATCGGGAGGCGGTCCTGGACCCTGACACCCGGCTGGAACTCGTGCGCCACGCGTTCGAGGGCGACGACCGCATCCACGTCAGTGACGTGGAGCTGCGTCGGGAAGGGCCGTCGTGGACCGTGGATACGCTCGAGTGGGCGCGCCGCGAGCTGCAGCCCGGATGCCCTGTTCCTCATCGTGGGGGCCGATCAGCTTCGGTCCTTCGCCGGGTGGCGCGAGCCGGAGCGCATTCTGCGCCTGGCGAGGCTCGCCGTGATGACGCGCCCGGGAGAAGAACTGCTGGGGAGCGACGTTCCCCACGAGATCATTGAGGTCACGCGGGTCGACCTCTCCAGCACGCAGATCCGAGGGCGGCTGGAAGAGGGACGCTCGATTCGATACATGGTGCCGGAGCGCATTCGACCGCAGGTCGAGCGAGCGTGGTCGGCGCACAGTACTCAGTCGCGAGCCTGACCGGCGCGGCCGAAAAAAGGAAGATCGCAGCACATGTTGAAGGGAATGGTACAGAAGGTCGTGGGCACCCGCTTCCAACGTGAGATGAAGCAGCTCCAGCCCATCGTCGACGAGATCCTCCGTCACGAGGAGCGTCTCGCCGAGGTCTCCGAGGAAGACCTCAAGGCCCAGACCGAGAGGTTTCGGGAGAGGATCCGGGAGAGGACTCGGAAGCTCGAGGACGAGATCCAGAACATCAAAGAGGATCGACGGCACACCGAGGACAGTTCGAAGCGGGCGGACCTCTCGGAACGCCTGAGCCAGGCGGAGTCCGAGCTCACCGAGGCGACCAACGCGGTCCTGGACGAACTCCTGCCCGAGGCGTTCGCCACGGTGCGGGAGGCGACTCGCCGCCTCCTGGGCAGCGAGATCGAGGTCACCGGTCACAAGATGACCTGGGACATGGTCCCGTACGACGTGCAGCTCATCGGCGGGATCGTCCTGCACCAGGGCAAGATCGCGGAGATGGCGACGGGTGAGGGAAAGACCCTGGTCGCGACCATGCCCATGTACCTGAACGCGTTGTCCGGCAAGGGCGCTCACCTGGTCACGGTGAACAACTACCTGGCCCGGCGCGACTCCCAGTGGATGGGAACGGTCTTCAGCTACCTCGGACTCACGGTCGGCTGCATCGACGACACGCAGCCGGGCAGCGAAGTGCGCCGCGGGATGTACGGCTGCGACATCACCTACGGCACCAACAACGAGTTCGGCTTCGACTACCTGCGCGACAACATGGTCGTCCGACAGGAAGACCGGGTTCAGCGGGCGCACAACTACGCGATCATCGACGAAGTCGACTCCGTCCTCATCGACGAGGCCCGGACACCGCTGATCATCAGCGGTCCAGTCGGGCAGGCGCAGGATCAGCAAGCCTACAAGAAGTACAACGCGCAGGTGGCGAGCCTGGTTCGAAAGCAGACCGCGATCGTCAGCGAGCTCGTGGCCCAGGGGGAAGTCGAGCTCGCGAAGCTCGAGGACGAGGAAGCGGAGGACGCGAGCGAGTTCCACACCGGCAAGCTCCTGCTCGCCGCCCAGCGCGGCGCGCCGAAGAATCGCCGCCTCATGAAGCTGCTCAGCGAGACCGGCGTGAAGCAGATCGTTCAGCGCACCGAGGCCGGGGTCATGCGCGAGAAGGCCATGGCCGAGATCGACGAGATGCTGCTGTTCACGACGGACGAGAAGGGCCACACGATCCTGATCAGCGATCGGGGACAGGACATCCTGAGCCCCGGCGATCCCGACGCCTTCGTGATACCCGATATCTCCGAAGACGTGAAGAAGGTCGAAGACGACGCGAAGCTCGGTCCGGACGAGAAGCGGGACAAGATCCAGGGGCTGGAGAGGGACTACGCCGAAAAGTCCGAGCGCCTCCACATCATCCACCAGCTGGTCAAGGCGCATTCGCTGTACGAAAAGGACGTGGAGTACGTCGTCGAGAACGGCGAAGTCGTGATCGTCGACGAGTTCACGGGTCGTAAGATGACGGGCCGGCGCTGGAGCGACGGACTGCACCAGGCCGTCGAAGCCAAGGAAAACGTCAGCGTCCGCGGCGAGACCCAGACGCTGGCTACCATCACGATCCAGAACTACTTCCGCATGTACTCCAAGCTGGCCGGGATGACCGGGACGGCGGAGACGGAGGAAGGCGAGTTCCACGAGATCTACGGGCTCGAGGTTGTCGTTATTCCGACGAACCGGCCGGTGCGCCGCATGGACGACGAGGACCTTCTCTATCGGACGAAGAGGGAGAAGTTCGCGGCCCTGCTCGATGAAATCGAGAGGCTTCACCGGCGCGGCCTGCCGATGCTCGTGGGCACGACGAGTGTGGACGTGTCCGAGAAGGTCTCCCGGATGCTCAAGCGTCGCGGCTTGGCCCACGAGGTCCTGAACGCCAAGCAGCACGAGCGCGAGGCTGAGATCGTCTCGCAGGCGGGGCAGCCGGGCGCGATCACGATCGCCACCAACATGGCGGGCCGCGGTACGGACATTAAGCTCGGAGCGGCACTGGTGAAGTGCCAGGTGTGCGGGCTGCGGTCTGCCGAGCCGGCGTTCGGGCAGCTGGCGGAGCAGGAGGATCTCAGCCAGGACCAGGTAAAGGCTCTCAGCTGTTATGTGGACCCCCCGTGCGGCCTGCAGATCCTGGGTACCGAGCGGCACGAGTCGAGGCGCATCGACCGCCAGCTCAGGGGACGGGCGGGCCGGCAGGGAGACCCGGGATCGAGCCGGTTCTTCCTGTCCCTCGAAGACGACCTGATGCGCCTGTTCGGCACGGAGCGGGTGGCCAAGGTGATGGACCGACTGGGCGCCGAGGAGGGCGAGGTCATCACCCACCCCTGGATGACCAAGTCCATCGAGCGGGCCCAGCGCCGGGTGGAGCTGCAGAACTTCGAGGCCCGCAAGCGTCTGCTCGAGTATGACGACGTGATGAACCAGCAGCGCGAGGTCATCTACGATCTGCGCCTGTTCGGTCTCGAGGGCGGTGAGGACCTGAAGGGCGAGGCGTGGGAAATGATCGAGCGATCGGTCATCGAGAACGTCGAGACGGTGATCGAACCCGGCTCGCACGCCGACGAGTGGGACCTAGCGGGCCTGCGACAGCGCCTGCTCCTGGACTACTTCCTCGTGGCTTCGTTCCTGCCGACCGATGCTCTGAACCCGGCCGAGATCGAGTGGAAGGACACCGATGAGCTGATGGACGGCGTGCTCGACTTCGTCCATGAGGCGTACCACGAGAAGATCGAGAGTTTCGGCGAGAACTGGGAGCGGATCCTCAGCTTCATCGTGCTGTCGGTGATCGACGATAAGTGGAAGGGGCACCTCTACGACCTGGATCACCTTCGCGAGTCGATCCGGTACCGGGCATACGGACAGCGCGATCCGCTGGTCGAGTACAAGAGGGAAGCCTACGCAGCCTTCGTGGACCTGATGCAGGACCTCAGGAAGAGCCTTTCGAACATGGTGTTCCGAGCGCAGGTGGAGATGCGTCCCGCGCTTCGCCCGCAGCAGGTCAGCTCGATGAGCGGACCGAGCGAGCTGGCGGGCACGGGGAGTGGAGCCGCGGCCCTCGGCGGGCCCCCGTCTCGGCCTCCGGACCGCCGCGTGGGCCGCTCGGCCGAGAGTACCCCGGAGCTGGCGGCGACGGGTGTGGCCGCTACGGCGCTGAGGCGGCCGGAAGCGCAAGCCGACCCAACAGGTCCTGCGTCCCGGAGGCACCGCTGCAAGGCGGGGAAGAGGTGGGCCGGAACGACCCGTGTCCGTGCGGGAGTGGGAAGAAGTACAAGAAGTGCCATGGGGCGGTTGGCTAGCATCTGCTCCGGGCGGGTCGCTCGCGCTCGCCGGAGCCTCCTCGACGCTGATGCGTCTGCGGGGTCTCCTCAGGCGCTCCGCTGAAGCCCGCCTTCGCAGAAACCAGCCAACCGCGCGGTAGCTCGGAGACGCGGCTCTGGAGACGTTGCGCTCGGCGCGGTGACGGTCGGCACTCCAACTGCCTGGGTGGCCGCACTTCTTAGCGGCAGCGCCTCCGCAGTTGACCTCGATTTGATCCCCCGCCGTACCCTCCCCCCATGCCCCCCACGATCCGGGAGTGGCCGCCCGACGGACAGGCCACGCGAGCGCCTAGCGGCGCAGCCACCGAGTGCCCTGTCGGCACGTGAGTTGCTCGCCGTTCTCCTGGGCTCCGGTGGGGCGGGGCGCACGGCGCTGGACCTCGCCTCGGAAGTCCTGGTCCGCTATGGGGGCTCTCTCCGCCGCCTGGGGGCCGCCGAGCCCGGGGAGCTGGCCACGGCGCCCGGAATCGGTCCGGCGCGCGCCTGCGCCCTCGTGGCGGCGTTCGAGCTGGGCCGTCGCGCGACCGCCGAGCCGGCCCGACGGGACTCCCGCATCCAGGGTCCGGGCGACGTGTACCGGCGGCTCGGTCCCGCCCTTCGGGACCGGAAGCAGGAGGAGTTCTGGGCCGTCTACCTGGACACGCAGAACCGGGTGATCTCGCGAGCGCTGCGTCACGGTGGGCCTTCTCAACTCCTCGCTCGTTCACCCGCGCGAGGTGTTCGCCCCGGCGATCGCGCACGCGGCGGCCAGCGTCGTGCTGGCCCACAACCACCCGAGCGGCGACCCGGATCCGTCGCCGGAGGACCTGGAAGTGACGTGGCAGCTCGTCGAGAGCGGCCGGCTGCTCGGGCATCCCGGTCCGCGATCACATCGTCATCGGGGACGGGAGGTACATCAGCCTCCTGGAGCGGGGGCTGGTGCCCGGTGCGGGTCCGGAGGTGGCGCTTCGGAGCCGCAACCGCGCCACATCCTGAGACCTCGGCGCTTTGCATGGCACGCGAGTTGCTCTCTATGTTTGATATGCACCGCGTGCTCCGCCGGAAGGCGATCGGGGCAACTCGCTGCCCGGCGCGGGTATGCGTGAGGGACACTCGTTTCTCGAAGGGACGCCGTGGCGACGAAGTCGACCGAGGTCAAGCCGAAGGACGGCTCCAGCCCCGAAGGGGACTCGGCGACGTCCATCCTGCCGCCGGAGTTCATGGAGGCGATCGCCGGCAGCGAGGATCGCCTCGACCTCGAACTCCTGGCCCTGGCGTTCCAGTACGCCAAGCGACAAGCACGAGGGCCAGAAGCGCAGCTCGGGCGAGGACTACATCACCCACTGCGTCCAGGTCGCCACCATCCTGGGCGAGATCCACCGGGACACGGTGAGCATCGCGGCCTCGCTTCTGCACGACGTGGTCGAGGACAGCCGCACGACGGTGGAGGAGATCGAGCGCGAGTTCGGCAGCGAGATCGCCACGATCGTGGACGGGCTGACGAAGATCTCCCGGGTCGAGATCCGGTCCCTCGCCGAGCGGCAGGTGGAGACCTACCGCAAGCTTCTCCTCTCGATGGCGCGTGACGCGCGCGTGATCATCGTCAAGCTGGCCGATCGGCTCCACAACATGCGCACGCTGGAGCACCTGGATCCGGCGAGTCAGCGGAGGATCGCCCTCGAGACTCGTGACATCTACGCTCCCCTGGCGCACCGGCTCGGGATGGCCCGCGTGCGCTGGGAGCTGGAGGACCTCGCGTTCAAGTTTCTCGAGGCCGACGAGTACCGCGCGGTCGCCACCACCGTATCGGACAAGCGGAGTGAGCGGGAGAGCCTGATCGCGCAGATGGTCGCGCCGCTGCGGGAGGAGCTCCGGGCGGCCGGCCTGGATTGCGAGGTCGAAGGCCGGGCCAAACACCTGTGGTCCATCCACCGGAAGATGGCCAAGCGCGAGCGTCCCTACGAGGAGATCTACGACGTCCTCGCGGTTCGCGTGGTCCTCCCGTCGGTGCGTGACTGCTACCACGCCCTGGGCGTGATCCACAACAAGTGGACGCCGCTCACGGAACGCTTCCATGACTACATCGCGACCCCCAAATCGAACCTGTACCAGAGCCTGCACACCACGATCTTCGGACCGGGCGGACGGCTCTACGAGATCCAGCTGCGCACGGAGGAAATGCACCGTACGGCGGAGCTCGGTATCGCCGCACACTGGAGGTACAAGGAGAACCGGGACGGCGACGAGGTCGATGAGAAGCTCACGTGGTTCCGCCAGGTTCTCGAGTGGCAGCAGGAGACGCGCGAACCGGAGGAGTTTCTCGAGTTCCTGAAGATCGACCTGTTCCAGGACGAGATCTTCGTGTTCACTCCGGCCGGAGATGTGAAGCAGTTGCCCAAGGGCGCCACGCCGATCGACTTCGCCTACGCGGTGCACACGGAAGTGGGCCAGCGGTGCTCGGGAGCCAAGGTGAACGGCCGAATCGCTCCGCTGTCGCGTGCCCTGCGCAACGGGGACACGGTCGAGATCCTGACGTCGGATACGCAGAAGCCGTCACGGGACTGGCTGGGGTTCGTGCAGACGAGCCGGGCCCGCCATCGCGTCCGGCAGTGGATACGCCGGGAGGAATACGACACGTCGGTGCGTCTGGGACGGGAGATCCTGGCCAGGGAATGGCGCAAGAAGCGCCTCAAGCCGACGGACGAGGAACTCGACAGGGCAGCCAGGGCGCTAGGTTTGACGGACGGTACGGACGGACTGTTCGCCGCGGTCGGGCGCGGGGATTTCGGCATGACGAAGGTCATGCGGGCCGTGTTCCCGGAGGACTTGCCGGAGCGCGAGAAGGAGGACCATCCGCTCTCGAAGTTCGTGAAGAAGGTATGGCGCGAACCGAAGGGTGTGCGGATCCAGGGTATGGACAACCTGATGGTCCGCTATTCCCAGTGCTGCCAACCAGTTCCTGGCGATGAGGTCATCGGATACATCACCATCGGCCGCGGCATCTCGATCCATCGCCGTGACTGCCCGAACGTGCTGAACCTTCCGGATCTGCCGGAGCGGCGGATCATGATCGATTGGGACGACGAAGGGGCTCAGCGGTTCCTCGTTCGCATCGTCATGGAGGGAACGGACCGTCACGGCCTCTTCGCCGACATCGCCCGCTCGATCAGCGACACCGGCACCAACATCCAGTCGGCGGACATCAAGTCCACCGAAGGGGGGATGACCGGGCAGTTCGTGGTGGAGGTCGAGAACCTCGCGCACCTCAAGAAGGTGATGCGTCAGATCAGGCGCGTTAAGGGGGTCATCAGCGTGGAGCGGAAAGAAAGCTTCGGCGACAGCGACCTCACGCTCGAGGTCTAGCGTCTCCTCCCACCGTCATTCTGACAGGCGCGCGATCTCAACGTCGATTTCGGCGACCTCGGCTTCCAGCTCGGCCATCAAATCCATCGATCGCTGCGCTCCCGGGTCGATGCGCAGCATCGCCGCCACCACGCTGTCACGCAGCGACTCGAACGCCTGCACGACCGCCGGATCCTGAAAGGCCCGGTCCACGACCGGCCTGAGGCTGCGCTCCACCTCCGCCAGATCGGCAGCCAACTGACGCCGCTCCTCATCCGACACGCGGCGGGGATCATCCTGGCCTTGCTGGAGCAAGATCGGCGTGGCGAGGTCCTGGAGGTCGTGCCCCACCTCACGCGCCCGGTCGAGAAGCTCGACGGCCTCGGGGTCGTCACGCACCACCGCCGCCCGCAGCTCAGCGTTGAACGAATCCTGCGCAGCGCGCACTCCGGGCTCCTCCAGCGCCTGCATCTGGGTCTGCCGGATCACGTTCTGGGCGGAGGAGAACTGCATGATCAGCGTTCGTCTCTGGCTGCGGAGTTCAGCCAGCTGCTCTTCCTGCTTCGATCCCGAGGCCGAGCACGCAGCCGCGATGAGGAGCAGGGCCAGCGCTGTGGGATGTCGTATGGTTCGAGTCATGGCGCCCTCTGGTGCAGCCCCTTGTACGAGCGGTAGTGAGGCCGCAACGTGACCGGCGCGCCGTGTCCCGTCAAGCGGACGCGGCCGGTCTTTCGGGAACGGGGCTCGGGGTCCCGCACAGGAGATGTCGTGACGTCAGATCGATTCGATCTCGAACTTCCGTTCGAGCCAACCGGTGACCAGCCAGCTGCCATTCGGGAGCTGGCCGCGGGCGTGCGTCAGGGCGAGCGCTGGCAGACGCTTCTCGGAGTGACCGGGAGCGGGAAGACGGTCACGATGGCCGGCGTGATCCAAGACACGGGGCTCCCGACCCTGGTGATGAGCCACAACAAGACCCTCGCCGCTCAGCTCTACGGGGAGCTGAAGCAGTTCTTCCCGCGAAACGCCGTCGAATACTTCATCTCCTACTACGACTACTATCAACCGGAAGCGTACGTCCCGACGACGGATACGTATATCGAAAAGGACGCGTCGATCAACGAGGACATCGATCGGCTTCGCCTTCGAGCGACGTCCTCGCTGATGGAGCGGAGCGACGTGATCGTCGTGGCCTCCGTGTCCGCGATCTACGGCCTGGGCGACCCCCGCTCCTATCGTTCTCAAATGCTCACCCTCGAGGTTGGCCAGCAGATCGAGCGCCGGGACATTCTCGCGGGACTGGTCCAGATCCAGTACGGGCGGAACGACATTGATTTCCGGCGCGGCACGTTCCGGGTTCGAGGAGATGTGATCGAGGTACTGCCGGCGTACGAGGAGCAGGCCGTCCGCATTGAGCTGTTCGGCGACGAGGTGGAGCGCATCACGAAGATCGACCCCCTGACCGGCAAGGCGATCGCCTCGCTCCAGCGCACGGCCGTCTTCCCGGCCACCCACTACGCGGTCGATCCGGCTCGCCTGGAGAGGGCGATCGACGGAATCCTGACCGAGCTCGAGATCCGCCTGATGGACCTGCGGACCGACGGCCGGTTGCTGGAGGCCCAGCGGCTGGAGCAGAGGACGCGGTTCGACGTCGAGATGCTGCGTGAGATCGGAGTGTGCCAGGGGATCGAGAACTACTCGCGCTACTTCGATGGCCGCGAGCCGGGCGAAAGGCCGTACTGCCTGCTCGACTACTTCCCGAAGGACTTCCTCGTAATCGTCGACGAATCGCATGTCAGCATCCCGCAGATTGGAGCGATGTACAAGGGAGACCGCAGCCGCAAGACGACCCTCGTCGAGTACGGTTTCCGACTTCCGTCCGCCCTCGACAACCGACCGCTCGAGTTCCAGGAGTGGGAGGCCATCGTACCGTCCGTCATATTCACCAGCGCGACACCGGGAGACTACGAGTTGGGGCGCTCGGAGGGCGTAGTGGTCGAGCAGCTCATCCGGCCGACGGGACTCCTGGATCCGGACGTCGAGATCCGGCCGGTATCGGGACAGGTAGACGACCTCCTGGAGGAGATACGGATTCGGACGGCGCGCTCGGAGAGGATCCTCGTGACCACGCTGACCAAGCGGATGGCAGAGGACCTGTCCGAGTACCTGGCGGCGCGGGGCGTCCGGGTGCGCTACCTGCACAGCGACATCCACACCATCGAACGGGTGGAGATCCTGCGCGAACTGCGCCTGGGGGTGTTCGACGTGCTCGTCGGCATCAACCTCCTGCGCGAAGGGCTGGATCTCCCCGAGGTGTCCCTGGTGGCGATCCTGGACGCCGACAAGGAGGGTTTCCTGCGGTCCGACACCTCGCTGATTCAGACCATCGGGCGGGCGGCGCGCAACGCGGAAGGAAAGGCCGTGATGTACGCTGATCGGATCACGGGTTCCATGGAGCGGGCCATCCAGGAGACCGACCGGCGCCGCGAGGTCCAGGCGGTGTACAACCAGGAGCACGGCATCGTGCCTCGCTCGATCGTAAAGTCGGTCGAGCAGATCCGCTTCACGACGTCGGTGGCGGATGCGAGAGTTGCCGAATCGGCACATCCGGGTGATCGATATGGTGGCGTGGATCCGGCGGAACTCGCGCATCAGCTGGAGAACGAGATGAAGGAAGCCGCCCAGGCCCTCGACTTCGAACGGGCGGCTCGCCTGCGCGACGAGCTGTTCGAGGTGCGGGCGGCGATGGAAACGGGATCCAGGAAGTCGACGAGGAGGCGCTCACGGTGAACCCTCGCGGCGATGCCTTGTTCGATATGACTGAGGTCGAGCTGGAGCGGTTCGGTCGGCGGGTAGGCCGCATGGCGCTCGACGAGGGGGTCTTCGTCTGCCTGTACGGCGAGCTCGGGGCGGGGAAGTCTACCCTGGCCCGGGCCGCATGCCGCGGAGCCGGGGTCACCGGGCCGGTCCCCAGTCCGACCTTCACGCTGGTGAACCAATACGAGGTCGAAGGGGGCACTACCGTGCAGCACGCGGACCTCTACCGCCTCGACACGGTCGAAGGCCTCCTCGACATGGGATGGGAGGCATTGGTGCAGTCGGAAGGAGCCGTTTTCGTGGAATGGGCGGACCGGGCAACCGGACATCTCCCGGTCGACCGCTGGGACATTCGGTTCGACTTCGTCGACAGCCCATCGAGGCGCCGGGTCGGAATCGTCGCGCGAGGATCCGCGCCCCCTCCGCCGGATGCGGAGGGGCAGTCGTGATCAGGTTGGCGCTGGATACGAGCACGCCCGTCGGAAGCGTGGCCGTCGGGCGCGGCGACGAGGTCCTGGCCGAATCGCTCCTCACGGTGCGGGCGACGCACTCGGAGGCGGTTCTGCCCGAGATCGATCGTTTGCTGACCCTTTGTGGTCTCACGGCTTTCGATCTTCAGGGAGTGGTCGTCGGCGGCGGGCCGGGATCATTCACGGGAGTTCGGATCGCGGCGTCGCTGGCGAAGGGACTGTGCCACGCTCGGGGCCTCGATCTGTTCTCTTTCTCGAGTCTCGCGGCCGTGGCGGCTGGCGCCGGATGCACGGAGCCGGTTTGCGCGATGTTCGATGCCCGCCGGGGCCAGGTTTACGCGGCGGGCTACCGCATGGGGACGCGACTGGAAGAGTTGTTCCCCCCGAGAGCGGGTTCGCTCGAGCAGGTGCTCTCGGACCTCGACCCCGCGGGCTGGTGTTTTGCCGGCGACGGGGCCGGGGCGGGGGAGGAGTCCATCCGCCTGGCCGGTGGGCGAGTCCTCGATCCAGACGTTTGGGTGCCGCGTGCCGGCTGCTTGCTGTGGCTCGCGTCGGTCGATCCCGACCGGGGTCGGGTGGCAGAGCCCGCTCATTGGGAGCCCGAGTACGTCCGGCTTCCGGCCGCGCAGCGAGAGCAGGACGGCTGACCGTGGCCACGGCAGAGGACATGGCGCCGGTGACGGTGCGCGCGATGCGCCCTGCGGACCTGGATCAGGTCATGCTCATCGAACGGCGTTCGTTTACGGCTCCGTGGGAAGAGTCCACGTTCCGGGGTCTGATGCGCAGACCGAGCGCGGCGCTCCTGGTCGCGGAGTTCGGCGAAGATTTGGCCGGCTACTCGGTCATGTGGTTCGCCGCCGACGAAGGTGAATTGGGGGATATCGCCGTGACGCCCGAGCGACGGGGGACCGGCGTTGGCCGACTGCTGCTTCGCGAGAGCATAGCGGTGGCGGTCAGCAGGGGGACGCGTGCGCTGTACCTGGAAGTCCGGGAGTCGAACGCCGTCGCGCGTGGATTGTACGTGGCATTCGGGTTCGCCGTGGTCGGAGTGCGCAAACAGTACTACACGGAACCCGTTGAAGATGCGATCGTGATGAAACTGGCACTGCAGGATGGGGTGCGTTGACACGCTGACGAACGGTCGTCTAGTTTCGGTGTGTGGCGGGCACATCGGCCTCCCGATGTGGTGTTTTTCCTGTATGTCGTTATCGCATAAGAGGATAGAATGGCACGCTCTCTCAATAAGATCCAGTTGATCGGAAACCTTGGACGCGACCCCGAAATCCGTGTCACCGGCTCCGGCACGCGGGTTGCTTCACTGTCCGTCGCCACGAGCCGCGAATGGACGGACCGCAGCGGCCAGCGCCAGGAGAAGACGGAGTGGCACAAGGTGTCCTGCTGGGACAAGCTGGCGGAGGTTTGCGAGCGGTACCTGTCGAAAGGCGACCGGGTCTACATCGAAGGCAGCGTCGAGTACCGTCAGAGTGAACAGGACGGCCAGGTGCGCTACTTCACGGACATCAGGGCTCGGGAGATGATCATGTTGGGTGGACGCGGGGACCGACCGGAATCGACGTCCGGTCCGTCCGAACAGCGGCCGGCCGCATCCAGCGTGAAGGACTTTACGGACGACGCCCTCGCCGGCGAGGACGACCTGCCCTTCTGAGGAGTCAGATCATGAAGCGGGCTACCCGGGCACTTCTGGCAGCTTCGGCGATCCTGGCGATCGCTCCGGCCGCCGGGGCGCAGGACACCGACCGAACGCATAGCGTCCGAGCGGGAGATACCCTGTGGGAACTGGCGGCTACGTATCTCGCAGACCCTTTCCGCTGGCCGGAGCTGTACGAGCTCAACACGAATGTAGTCGAGGATCCGCATTGGATCTTCCCGGGCGAGAGCATCCGTCTGCCCGGCAGTCGTCAGCCCGCCGGGCGGCCCGCTGACCGATCGGTCGACCGCGGAGCGGTCGACGCCGGTGCGGAGGCGAGGACGTCGCCTGGAGGCCAGGAGTCGCCTGGGGACGCCCGGCGATCGTTTGGAGAGGCGGGACAATTCCCGGAAGGCTCGGTGTTCCGGGCGGATCCCAGTGCGCCATCATACGGTGAGCTGTCGATCGAGCAGACCGAGCCGAGTGCCGTGGTTTCGGTGAGCGACTTCTACGGAGCGGCCGTGCTCGCCGACAAGCGTGCGTTCGCCTCCGCGGGCGTGACCGCTCGAGTGGTAGCCGAGGCGCATCCCTCCATCAAGCTGCCGCGCGCGGCCAGACTCAATGACCAGGTCGTCCTGCACCTCACCGGTGTCGACGTCGCCGAAGGTGATTTCCTGACCGCCGTTCAATGGGGGCGGTCTATGGGCGCGGCCGGTTATGTCCTCCGTACCGTGGGCGCGGTACGAGTGACGCGCACGTACCCTTCTCGCGACAGCGTGCGTGCGGTGGTCGCCCGGGTGTTTGGAGACTATCGAGTCGGGGACCTGATGCTCATGGCAGAGGAATACCCGATCCTCCCGGGGATGCAAAGCGAGCCTGAAGAGGGTGGGCTGGTGGGCACGGTGCTCGGATTCACCGAGGACCAGACGCTGCTCGGCACGGGCGAAACCCTGTTTCTGGACATCGGGGCCGTTGATGGGGTCCAGGTCGGAGACGTCTTCGCGATCTTCTCGGCGGTAGCCACCGCCGAGACAGCGCTGATCGAAGATCGACTATCGACCGTGCGCGTGGTCCGCACGTCGGGTGAAACCTCGACGGCACGTGTCACGCAGGTGCGCGACGCCGGAATGCGTCCGGGGACGCCCGTGCGGCGCGTCGAGCGAATGCCACTCTAAGGAAGCCAGCTGGTTCTCGTGGAATCCGCAGAAGCGTCCCGCCGCGTGACGGGGCGCTTCTGCACATCGTATGCCGGGTGTCTTTCGGCACATGGCGGTGGCAAATAGCTTGGCGGCGTCCACCCGCGTGAGAGCGGGGGACCGGCGCGCGACCGTGTACATCCAGGAAAGAGAGCTGATGTCGAAACAAGGACGGAAGGTCCTCGTTACCGGTGGGGCCGGGTTCATCGGGTCGCACGTGTGCGATGCCTTCGCGGCCGACGGCTGGGCCGTCACGGCCCTGGATGACCTGAGTTCGGGCAGGGAGGAGAACCTCTCGACCGATATCGCACTGGTCGTCGCCGACATCCGGTCTCCGGAGGCCGCGGGACTGGTTCGTGACGGCGGCTTCGAGGTGATCAGCCACCATGCCGCGCAGATCGACGTTCGAGTCTCCGTGGACCGTCCGGATCACGACGCGTCGATCAATATCATGGGACTGCTCAATCTGCTCGAGGCCGCGGTGGAGGGGGGGGTGCGACGGTTCCTTTACGTGTCATCGGGTGGGGTCGTGTACGGCGAGCCGGACGACCTCCCGGTGTCCGAGACCGCCCCGAAGCAGCCGCTCTCTCCCTACGGGGTGAGCAAGCTGGCCGGCGAGCACTACCTTCACTTCTACCGCCAGATACGCGGCCTCGAGAGCTTGTCGCTCAGGTACTCGAACGTGTTCGGCCCCCGCCAGGACCCGCATGGAGAGGCGGGTGTGGTGGCCATTTTCGGGCGCAGCGTGATGGAGGGCCGTCCCATCACGGTCTTCGGCGCTGGGGAACAGACACGCGATTACGTGTATGTGGGAGACGTGGCGCAGGCCAACGTCCTGGCTGCCGGACTGGATGTCTCCGGCGCGAGAACGATGGATGACGTGGCTTTCAATGTGGGGACGAGTTTGGAAACCAGCGTGAACGAACTTGCGAGCGCCGTAATGAGAGTCGCGGGCCGCCAGGTCGAAGTAGTGGTCGCTCCGGAGCGTCCGGGTGAGCTGCTCCGTAGTTGCCTCGACGCGTCGAAGCTCGAGGATCGGGGATGGCGCCGCGCGGGCAGTCTCGAGGATGCGCTGAGCGTGACGTATGCCTGGATCGCCGGGGAGGGCCGATGAGTCTGGTCCCCGCGCTTCTACCCATCGTGCAGCAGGCCGACACGATTGCCTCCAGCCCCTGGGACCTGGTCCTCGGTGCGACCCCCGTTACGAAGGTCATCCTTCTGGTTCTCGCCGCGTTCTCACTGTTTTCCTGGGTCATGATCTTCTGGAAATGGACCGAGTTCCGTAAGATGCGGCAGTCGGGGGACACGTTCGTCGCGGGGATGGAGGCGGCCACGGGTCTGAGTGACGTGTACCAGATACTCACGCGGCTCGAAGAGTCGCCGTACACGAGGGTGTTTCGCCGCGGCGTCAACTTCTTCACCGAGCTTCGCCCGACGGCCCTCCGCGATGACGGAGTAAATGCGCCGGGCCTGTCTTCCGCACAGCTGGACACACTCATGCTCGTGCTCGGGAAAGAGTTGGCCGAGGAACGCGACGATATGGCGCACGGCCTTCCGTGGCTGGCGATCATCGGATCGGTCAGTCCGCTCCTGGGACTGATGGGCACGGTCGTCGGCGTCATGAACTCCTTCATCGGAATCACGTCCCAGGGATCGGCCAACATCGCGGCGGTGGCGCCGGGAATCGCGGAAGCCCTCGTCACGACGGTGGTGGGGCTTGCCGTGGCGATCCCCGCGGTCATCGCCTACAACCACTATGCGGCGAAGCTTGGCCTGTTCACGGGCGAGCTGGAGGGCTTCGCCAGCGAGTTCGTCGGGACGCTGGCCAGGGAGGGGCGCGTATGATCGGAGGGCGCCTCGGCGGCGGGCCCGAAACCGGACTTCCCGTGCGGGCCGAGATCAATGTGACGAGCCTGGTCGACGTGGCTTTCACGCTGCTGGTTATCTTCATGATCACGGCGCCGATCCTCCAGGGGGGCGTCGAGGTGGCGATACCGAAGGCCCCCTCCGCTCCGTTGCAGGTTGCCGAGGGCCTGGTGATCACGGTGGACCGGGATGGGCAGATCTACGTGGACGACGACGCCTTCACCCGCGACGAATTCGCCGCCACGATCGTGCAGATGGTAGAGCGTAAGGGCGGGCCGACGGTCTACGTGAGGGGCGACCGCGACGTGCCGTATGGGTCGGTGCTGTGGGTCATCGGGATGCTGAAGGAATCGGAGATCGACGCCGTCAGCCTGATCGCCGAGCCGGACACGGATCGCTGAGCCTGTGACGCCCGGAGCGGAGGACGCGTGAGGGGAGGGCGCAGGCGTCACAGAATGCCGCCAGGGGCGCTGATCGCGTCGACCATCCTGCACGCCGTGGTCGGAATCGGCATGGCCGCTGCCGGAGCGTATCTGGCTCCACGTTCGCTCCCGGCACAGACTTTCCGGGTCCACCTGGTGGCGGCATCGGACCCCACGGCGCCCATGCGTCTGAAGCCCGAGCCGGCGAAGGTAGACGTGGAGGAGAACCGGCCACCTCCGCCTCAGCCGACACCCGACCCCAAGCCGCGCACCGAAGTACCCACCGTGGTCGAGCAGCCGCCTCCGGTGGAGCCGTCCAAGGAACCGGCGCGCGGCCCCGAAGAGGGCGACGACCCGATCAACGTCCACCTCGAGGGCGCCGCGTTCGTCGATCCGAAGTACCTCGAGAACATCATCCTGCAGGTGCACCGCTACTGGAGGCCGCCCACCGGAAACCGGAATCTGCGCGCCGAAGTGGTGTTCACCATCGAGAGCGACGGCTCCGCGAGCGACATCGAGTGGGTCCAGCGCTCGGGCGATCTCGCGTTCGACCTGGAGGCGCACGGGGCGGTGGAGGCCGCGGGCCGGGCAAAGGCGTTCGGACCCCTGCCGGCTGCCTGGACCCGAGATCAACTGAGAGTGTCCTTCTTCTTCGATCCAGCTTCTTTGTGAGGTATATCCAGTGATGATGGGACGGAAGCTAGCGAGTGCCGGACTGGCAGCGCTGACGTGCACGTTGGTTATGGCGGGCTCGGCCCGGGCGCAGGACCCGGGCGACGTCCGCGTCGGGATCACATACACGCCGGGATACCTTCCGGGTCTCGTGATGACGCCGGTCGAGTCAGCCGGGGCGCTGGGTGACTACGCGACGCAGGTGGACAGCATCCTCCGGCGCGACCTCGACTACGCGGATCGTTTTCAGATCATTCCGGTCCCCGACGACCTGCCGATAGACGGCCCCGTGAACTACGGCCTGTGGAATCAGCTGGGCGCGGTGTGGCTGGTGGTGTCGGAGGTCACGGGAACGGCGGCGCAGCCCGTTCTCAGGGTTAGCCTTCACGACGTCGTGTTCTCGGAACTCAAGGAGGTGAAGGCCTTCTCCTTGCCGCGCCCCACGGATTCCGGCTTTCGGATGGCGGTGCATCGGGTGTCGGACGAGGTGGTGACGTGGGCGACGGGCGAGCCCGGCATCGCGGCATCGCGCATCGTATTCAGGCGTATGGTGACTCCCACGGCATCCGACCTCTTCATGGTCGACAGCGACGGGTTCGGTCTGCGCAGGCTGACGAACGAGGCTGCGACCAACGACAGCGCGATCGTCATGTCTCCGGAACTGTCGCCGAACGGGCGCTTCGTCGTGTACGTGTCGTATCGTAGCGGCAAGCCCGTGATCTACGAGATGGACCTGGTGACCGGAGCCGAGAAGGTGATCTCGGACATCGGGCGCATCAACATCACGCCGGTCTACTCTCCGGATGGCCGCCGCATCCTGTTTGGGCGGACGCAGGACGACCACACGGAGCTGTTCGAGATTCAACGGGACCCGCTGTGTTGCACGCGAAGGGTGACGTACACCTCCACCGGCGAGACGCTGGGCGGAGCCTATTCACCGGATGGGCGATCTCTGGCGATTACGTCCACACCCCTCGGCAATCCCCAGATCTACGTGCTGGACCTGCAGCGGGGAGGCGATCCGTCGATCGTGAGCCGCTACGTATTCGGCGAGCGCGGATACGCCACGTCGCCGCACTGGTCACCGCGTGGCGATCGGATCGCCTATCATACCTGGGTGGACAGCTGGTTTCAGATCGTCACGGTGAATCCGAACGGAACGGATCGCCGGGTCTTGACCTCACGGGGGAGCAACGAAGATCCGAGCTGGGCCCCTGACGGCAGACACCTCGTTTTCGCCGGCACGCTGCGCGGCTACTACGCGCTCTGGGTGCTGGATACGGTGAGCGGCAGACTTCGATCGGTGGCCGTGAACCAGGTCGATCAGCTACCGCACTGGTCGGGGCCGGTATCGCCGGGCTCATGACCCGTAAATGAGGCGCGCGCACGGCTTGGCAAGCGCGCGCGGGCAGTATAGAATACAGCGGTTCCGATGGAACCAGCTCAATCGTCACGACAGCACGAGATCCGACATCCCGTTCCGGGAGTTCGCGACTCACTGAAAAGGAGCGTAATGATGCGTCTCAATGGTAGGATCGCAGCTCTCCTGGTTCTCCTCGCCGTGGGAGTTGCCGCCTGCGGCGGAAACCCGGCACCCGCACCGCCTCCGGTGGTGGCCGAGACCGTGCCGCAGCCCGATGCCGACAGCCTGGCAGCGGTTCGGGCAGCGGAGCGGGAAGCGGCGGCCGCACGACTGTGCAGTGAGGCCGCGTCCGCGATGGCGGCCGGCAACTATGATCGTGCTCGCATGCTGTACGAGCAGGCGATGAGCGACTACTCGGGCACCGAGTGCGCGAACATGGCCGGCGGCCATGTCGCCCTGATCGACGCGATCATGGTGATTCGGGAGCGGGTGCACTTCGACTTCGACAAGTACAACATCCGGGATGATGCGGCGGCGGTCCTCGCGACCAAGGCCGAGGTCCTGATGCAGTTCTCGGGCGTAAAGCTGACGATCGAAGGGCACTGCGACGAGCGTGGTTCCATCGAGTACAACCTGGCCCTGGGGCAGCGCCGCGCCGATAGCACGGTTCGGTACCTCGTCAGCCTGGGTCTATCCGAGGACATGTTCAATGCCGTGAGCTACGGCAAGGAACGGCCTGTCGCACAGGGCTCGGACGAAGATGCCTGGCAGATGAACCGCCGTTCTGAGTTCGTCATCGAGAACATGGACGCTCTTTGATCCGTAGAGTTCTATTTGCTGCAAGCTTGTTGACGCTCCTGGGCGCACCCGGGTGCGCCCTGAAGAGCGACGTGGCGGATCTCGAATCCACGTTGCAGGCGCAGATGCAGGCGGAACGTACCCAGAGAGACAGCCTGATGACGGAGATCAGGCAGCTGCGATCGGTGCTGCTGGACAGTCTCAACGTCCAGCAGCGCCGTGACATTTCTGGCAGGGTGGATCTTGGACGTCAGATCGAGGACCTGGCCATCGCGGTTACGCAGTTGACGGCTCTCACGGGAGAGACACAGCGTCAGCTGGCGATGCTTCAGGAATCGGAGTCCGGCCTGGCGGGGGCTGCGGCGGCGGGTGCCGCCGGGGCGGCTCTCGTGGACGGGGCCGACTCTCCCGCGACCTCACCCGGCGGACAGCCTGGGGCCCTCTACGAGGCGGCCTTAAGACAGTTCCGGCGGGGTTCATACGAAACGGCGAGGGCCGGGTTCGATCAGTTCCTGGAGCAGTACCCGAGTCATGAGCTGGCACCCGACGCCCAGTATTTTCGGGCGGAGACATTCGCGGAAGCCGGTGAGCTCGACCGAGCGTTAGGGGAGTACGCCCGGGTCCTGGAGTTGTACCCCAATTCCCGACGCGCCCCGACCGCGCTGTACAAGAGCGGTCTTATCGAGCTTCAGCAGGGTAACGTGGACGATGCTCGCACCTACTTCCAGCGGGTCGTTCAGGGCTATCCTGACAGCGACGAGATCGACCTCGCGGAGCGGGAGCTTTCCAGACTCCGGAACTGAGCCTGCCGGCCCGGGGTTTGCGTCCCATCGCGGGTTGCCGAACCCGGACGAGGAGGACGCGTGCGCTGCCCCACCTGTGACCACATCGAAGATCGTGTCGTAGATTCGAGGCTCAGCCGCGGGGGCCGCGCCATCCGCCGCCGCCGCGAGTGCATCGAGTGCGGTCAACGATTCACCACCTACGAACTGATTGAGCGGGAGCCCCTGACCGTTCGCAAATCCTCGGGTGCCATCGAGCCGTACGATCGTCACAAACTCCTGCGCAGCATCAGGATCGCGTGCGCCAAGCGTCCCGTGTCTCTCACCGAGATCGAGGACATGGTCGATGCGGTGGAGGAAACGCTCGATGCGTCGGATGCTCGAGAAATCAGCAGCCAGGAAGTTGGGGAACTCGTGATGCGCCACCTTCAGGGGACGGACCACGTCGCCTACGTTCGTTTCGCCTCGGTGTACAGGAACTTCCAGGATACGACGGAGTTCATGGAGGAAGTGCGCGAGCTGGTATCGCGAGCCCGCTACCGGGCCCGCGGGCAGCAGGAGCTCTTTGAGGCATCGGACGAGGCGAGCGAGTAGCCGAATGGCGGGCGACCTGGGCGAGATGCCCTTCCTGGATCACCTCGAGGAACTGCGTGGGCGCGTGATCTGGAGCCTGGTCGCGCTCGTTGCGCTATCCATCGTCGGCTTCTTCCTGGTCACCGAGTTCGGAGTGCTCGAAATCCTCGAGCGCCCGTTCAACCAGGTTCTCCCGGACGAGGGACTTCGTTACACGAGTCCCACGACTCCAGTAGTCGTCACTTTCAAACTGGCGTTCGTCGTGGGAGGGATCCTGGCACTCCCGGTCATCGCCTATCACACATGGGCCTTCTTCTCTCCGGCTCTCTACGCTCACGAGAAGAAGTACATCATCCCCGCGATTTCGGTGGGTTTCGTACTCTTTCTGGCCGGCATCGCGATGGCATACTTCCTGGTTTTGCCGCTTGGCTTGCGATTCCTGATCGGCTTCCAGGCCGAGACGCTCACGCCCATCATCACGGTGGACGAATACCTGCGGTTTGCGACTCGCCTCATCCTTGCGTTCGGTATCATCTTCGAGATGCCGGTAATCCTCGTGCTCCTGAGCTTCATGGGGATCGTGACGCCGCGGGGACTGCGGAAATACCAGCGGCATTCGCTCGTGATCCTGGCCATCACCTCGGCAATGCTGACGCCCGCGGACGTGGGCACGATGTTCATGCTTTTCGTACCCATGGTCCTCCTGTACGAGCTGTCGATCTGGCTGGTGCGCCTTGTGGGTGGCGGCCGCGATCGTCCAAGGGCCGAGGAGCCGGCCCCGGAGTCCTGACGCTGATGCGAGCCGCTCGCCTGGCTCTGCTCGGCATCGTGCTTCTTGGACTGCCCGCAGCGGCGTCTGCGCAGGATCCAACCAGGAGACTGGGCGGCCGGGAGGATCTCGAACGGGCAAGGCAGGAACGGCTGCCCCTGGACACCCTCGGTGTCCCGATCGACACTCTCGGCCTTCCCAGTGACACCACTCCCCGCATCGACATTGAAGAGAGACGCCAGGCGCTCGAGGGTGAGGCCTTCCCGAAGCGCGACGACATCTTTCGCCAGCTCAAGGACCTTCCCGGCTTCATGGTGTTCGAATACCGCGGCGAGGAAGTCAGGCTCGGCGTGGCGGAGCAGCGGATAGGCCTGCTCGGCGATGCTCAGGTCAATCGTGGGAAGGACGTCCTGACGGCCGACACGATCACGTATCGCGGAAACGTGAAGTTCATGTCGGCCCGCGGGAACATCCAGTTGGTGGGCATGGATCAGAAGGACGTGAAGAGCGACTCGGTGCTCTACTATGACCTCGCCAACCTCAAAGGAACCGTATTCGACGCCGAGACTCAGTTCATGCAGCGTGGCACCACGTGGAGAGTCGTGGGCGACGTGATCCCGAAGTCGCAGGACACGGTATACGCCTCACAGGGCGCCTTTACTTCGTGCGATGTGGAGGCGCCGCACTACCGATTCCAGGCGGGAGAGATCAAGCTCGTGAACCAGGACGTCATCGTGGCGTGGCCGGTGGTGCTCTACGTGAGCAACGTGCCCGTCTTCTGGCTTCCGTTCTTCGCACAGGACATCCGTCCCGGCCGCAGAAGCGGAATTCTGCCGCCCCGGTTCGGTTTCAACGATGTGGTCCAGACGTCGGGCAGCTCGAGCCGCAATGTCACGGATTTCGGATATTACTGGGCGATCAGCGATTTCACCGATGTGCAGGCGTCCGTCGATTGGTTCAGCGGAAACTACACTCGTCTTAACAGCGTCTTTCGATACCGGTGGCTGAAGAAGTTCATCCGGGGCAGCGTGGCGTATGGTGAAACGTTCAGCGAGACAGGTCGAAACTTGACCCTGGGGTGGAACCACGACCAGGAATTGGGTCTGGCGACGACGTTCAGAGTCTCGGGACGCTACATCCAGGATACTCGCACGTTCCAGGACCAGACCTACGACCCCCGCCTCCAGACGCAGTCGATCGATTCGGATGCGGGCCTCAATCACCGGTTCTCGTTCGCGAACGTCTCGGTCTCGGCGCGCCGGCGGCAATTCCTCACGAGCGAGAAGACGGAACTCACGCTGCCCCAGGTGAGCTTGAGCTTTTCGCCGGTAACCCTGTTCGCCGCACCACGGGCGAGCGAGGGCTTCTTCAACAACATGACGCTGAGCGGTACCGGGCGATTCGGACGACAGAGCACCAGCCAGCAGTTTGCGACAGACCGCGCCACGACGAACGGTTCGTTGTCGGGCGGTCTCAGGCTCAAGCAGCTGAATCTCTCGGGAAGTGCCCGGTACAACGAGGTCCGCACCACGGAAGAAGACTCGACCGGGATCGAGTTCCCCACGGTCGCGGTCCGCCAGATGGACTGGAGCGCGGGCCTCGACTACCAGGTCAACCTTATCGGGTCCACGACCCTTCGACCCAATATCAGCTGGAAGGGTGGCTACTTCCGATCGCCGGACACGGCCGGCGACTTCGTCCCCGTTCCGACGCAGATGGCCTTCGGGGTCACGCTGAGCACCGATGTCTTCGGCTTCTACCCGGGATTCGCAGCGTTCAGCAGGGTTCGTCACAAGTTTTCCCCAGGGTTCTCCTGGGCTTACGCACCCGCCGTCAACGTCGACTCGGTGAGGGCTTCCATCCCGGGGTTCCCGGCGGATTCGATCCGGGGGCGCAATACGCTGTCGATTACCCTGAGGCAGACGTTCGAGGCCAAGGTGCGAAGGCGCGACGATGCGGGGCCCGCCGACGCGCCCGTGGGTGCCCCCGCGGGGCGCCCCCTCCCCGCATCTCTTCCGGGAGACTCGGCGGCGACGGTCCTGTCGCCCGATTCAATGGCGCCGCCGCCGGACGCCGTGGCGATGCTGTCCACGGATACGGCGACGGTGGAGCCACTCTCGGCCTCCGACCTGACCGGTCCGCCCCGTGTGCCGCCACGCGACGAGGTCGTGACGCTTCTCGCGATCAACAGTTCGGCCCTGGTCTTCGATTTCGAGCGTGCGAAGCTGGGAGAGCCCGCCCTGATCTCGCCGACGGTGTCGAACAACATCAGTTCCGATTTGCTCCGGGGTCTGACCATCAACATGACCCATCGACTGTTCGACGGTACGGGGGCGGACCGCCGGTTCAGTCCGTCTTTGCAGCAGATCGCCCTGAGTTTCAGTCTGCGGTCCGGTACCAGCCTCGGCGACCTGGTAGGAGTCGGAAGAGGAGATGCCGTTTCCCCGCGAGACCGGATGCGAGACGATTCCGACGTACGCGAGACCGATGCCCGTGACGGTCTGCGAGGGTTCTACGACGTGGATCGCACAGATCCGTTTGCCGAGGGATCCCGCGGCGGACCCTGGAATCTCAGTCTGCGCTACTCGCTGATCCGCCCTCAAACCGAAGGTGGCTTCGAGAGCCAGACCGTGGACGGGACCCTCTCCTTCCAGCCGACTCCGGGCTGGGCCGTTCGCTGGAGCACGCAGTACAATTTCACGTCGGGCGACTTCGGGCAGCAGCTGATCACCCTGGATCGCGATCTGCACCGGTGGCGAGCCTCGTTCCAGTTCGCCCGCTCACCCAACGGGAACGTCATCTTCTCGGTCGGCGTAAGCCTCACCGATGCTCCAGAGCTCAAGGGCGACTACCAGCAGAAGACCAACTGAGGACGCTCCTGGCGCGGTGGCCGGATTCTTGAACTGAATTTACCGGGATTCCGCATCAACGGTCGGGCGGCGGCTTCACACGCGCCGTGTGGAAAACTCTGCGGTTCCCTGGCAGCAACCATTGGTTCGGGCAAGGCGGAAGGGCTTCCGTACGGCTCGGGTGGCCACCGTGAGCGGAGAGAGACAGACGCGGATGAGCAGGCACGACCAGTTCAAGAACGAAGCGCGCAGGGCCGAACAACGGTCCGATTGGGCTCGAGCCATCGAGCTGTATAAGAGCGCGATCCGTCTCGAGGATGAGCGTGGTGCGGGAGCTGACGTCGGTGTCTACAACAGGGTCGGTGATCTCTACCTTAGACAGGGTGATACTCCCGCCGCGGTCGAGTACTACGAGCAGGCCGCCGACCGATACGCCGCCAACGGGCTTCACACGTCCGCTATAGCGCTCTGCAACAAGATTTTGCGAATCGCTCCTGACCGGGACGAAGTATACGGTCGTCTCGCACGCCTGCATGCTTCCACCGGGCTGCTCGCAGAGGCTCGAAGCGCGTTCCTGCGATTCGCTGACCGGATGCGGGAAACGGACCGGTTGAGCGACGCTCTGGAGGCCGTGCAGGACATCGTCACCCTTACCGGCGATGAAGAACTGCGGACGGCCTTCGCCGAGCAGCTAGCGGGCGCTGGGCTCGAGGCCCAGGCGGTGGCCCAGCTGAGACTCGTGTACCAGGCTCGCGTGGCCCAGGGTCGCAACGCCCAGGATATTCGCGAGAAGATCGTCGCGCTGGACCCGGACGCGGATCCAGCAGGGAGCACGGCGCCTCCTCCCCCGCGAGCGACTCCGACCCCAGACCCCGTGGTCTCGGAAGGTTCGCTCCCCGGTTTCGGGTCCGGCGGTCCGGCGCCGCTCGTGGTCGATGATCCTCGGCCGGCGGGCGTAGAGCCGCCGCCCGCTGATCGGGCTCCCGCCGCCGTCCACGCTGCAGAGCCGGAGCGGGAAGCCGCTTTCGACGAGATCTCTCTCGACGGGCCCGATGCTCAGACCGAGAGCGATCTGAGCATCGAGTCGGTGTTCACGCGCTTCCGAACCCAGGTCCGGGACATCGTGGAGGAGACGGACCACGCTGTGCATTATGACCTGGGAATCGCCTACATGGGAATGGAGTTTTTCGACGACGCGATCGGTGAGTTCCGACTGGCCATGCAGAGCCCGGCACTCATGGAATCCGCGCACGCCCTGCTCGGTCAGTGCATCCGGGAGCGCGGAGAGCCCGGGCATCACGATGCGATCGAGGACGATCTGCCGGTGCAGGAGGAGCCCGTTCTTCCTCTGGCCGCGGCGGACGACTTCATGCTGGGCCAATCCCTGGACCTGGGTGTTGGCTCCGAGGCGGAGACGTTGGATGGGGCTCAGCCACCGGTGGCCGAGGAGGCAGAGAGCGCCCCCACATCCGCGTCCGCTGACGAGGAGGAGCTGGCCGACATGCTCTTCCAGGCACGCCTCGCCCAGCACCAGGCTCGCGCCGCGCTGGAAGAGGGCCGAGCGGACCACGCGGCTCACCTGTCTCTCGGACGGACCTACGAGCGCATGGGCCTGATCACGGAGGCCGTGCATGACCTCGTGGCCGCCGTCGGTGGCCCGCTCGCCATCAAGACCGAGGCCCTGGAATTGCTCGAGCGGGTCGTCTGTTCCGAGGCGATCGAGGCGTCAGCACTTGTCGAGGCGCATGCCACACTGATGGAACAGGGCAGCGCTGACCTGGCCATCGCGGCCGGCCGCAAGTTCGTGGACCGGCCGGGTATTCGCGAGGCTGACCGGCAAGCTGTCCTCGCCTTGCTGCCCGAGGAGGAACCGGCCGCGATGAGCGGGGAGGGATCGGCCGTCCGCTCCCATCCGGCAAAGGAAGCGCTCGCCGAGCTCGGCGACATCCTCGACGAATTGAACGATCTCGCGGGAGACGAATTGGACCTGTCCTCACTGGAGCAGCCGCTCGCTGAACCATCCGTCGTCGGGTCTTCCGGCGTGGGCCCTGGCCCCGAAACCTCAGCGTCCGGCGACGATGCCGGATCCCTGTTCGGTGAAGCCGAAGGCCTCCGCGCGGCGGGCCGGATGGACGAAGCGGAATCCCATTATTACCGGGCTCTCGAGCTGTACGAGAAGAAGAGAGATGCGATCAACGCTATCCGGGCCGTGGATCGTCTCCTCGGCCTGCGCCCGGACGACGTGGTCCTGCACCACCAGAAGAACGAGTTCGCGATCATGATGAACGATCGTGAGCTGCTCATTTCGTCCTACCTGGACCTGGCGGCATGCCTTCGAAGGCAGAACGGTTTTCGAAGCGCGCGGACGGTCTATGGGCGCATCCTTGATCTCGATTCAGGGAACGCCGAAGCCCGGGCCGGGATCGCCGCGGTCGATGCGGACGAACTGGCCCGTGAGCGTCGGAGGCAGCGGCAGCCCACGGCGAAGACGGCGGAACCAACCGTGTCCCACACCGGGAGCGCGACGAATATCGAGGTGGTGCAGCCACCGGACGCGATCGACGAGATGTTTCGGGACCTCAAGGTGGACGGAGAGGAAGCGGAGGACGAGACGGCGCCGGACTACGAATCTCACTACGAACTCGGGATCGCCTTCCGCCAGATGGAGTTGTGGGATGAAGCCGCGCGCGAGTTCAAGCTGGCCGCCGAGGGTTTGACAGCGCCGCTTCCTGCCTACGAGCGCCTCGGTGAATGCCTCCTGGCCCTTCGGCGCTACGACGAGGCCCGGCGGACCCTCAGCGTCGCGGTCACGCACCCGGGGCCTGGCGCCGAGAAGGCGGGAGTGATCTTCCAGCTAGGGGTCGCTCACCTCAGGTCGGGCGACCGCACCGCGGCGCGAGCGTGCCTCGAACAAGTGCTCGAACTCGATCCGTCGCGGGCCGATGCCGAGCACCTGTTGTCCACACTTCCCGCGTGACGGTATAATCCGGTCGATTCTGCGTTCGGAGGATGGACGTGGCTTGGAACGACCGGGGAGGCCGATGCTCGACGCCGTCATACCGACTCTCGAAGGTTTGCAGGAACCCATCGCGTCGAGGCTTGCCGAAGTGCAGGGCGACCTCGAAGCCATGGTCGAAGCGGACTTCGGAGCCGTGAACGAGGTCAGCGACTACCTGCTGTCAGCGCGTGGCAAGATGCTGCGCCCGACCCTCGTTCTCCTCTGCAATGCCGTGGGAGGGAAGGCGACCTCTGAGGCCGTAAGGCTCGCCGCGGTCGTCGAACTCATGCACGTCGCGACCCTCGTACATGACGATGCCGTGGATCATTCGCCGGAGCGACGAGGAATGCCCACGGTGAACTCCCGCTGGAGTCACCAGGTCGCGGTCATCATGGGCGACTACCTGTATTCAAGGGCTCTCGTAGAGATCACCGGTTTCGGCAGCATCGACGCCGTCCATCTGCTGGCGGATGCCTCCAATCGAATGTCGATCGGCGAGATGCGACAGCTGGCGGCGCACGATGCGCTGGGTGCCAGCGAAGACGACTACTACCTCCTTTGCGACCGAAAGACCGCCTCTCTGATCAGCGCGGCCTGCGAGTTGGGGGCGATGTACGGTGAGCCGGCGTACCGGAAGACGCTTTCGGAATACGGGCGCGACCTGGGAATGACCTTTCAGATCACGGACGACCTGCTCGATTACAACCAGACGGCGGATGTGACCGGGAAGCCGAATGGCCTCGACCTTCGGGAGCACAAAGTCACGCTGCCACTGATCTCGGCGCTTCGAAGACTCGACGCGGCGGGTCGTGCCGCTGTCGACGACGTGTTCGCAGATCCACATCCGTCGGCGGAGAAGATCGATAGGGTGGTGGAACTCGTCAGGAGCGCGGGTGGACTGGAGTACGCGCAGCGGAAAGCCCGTGATTACGCCGCGGCGGCCAAGGGTCGCCTCGCCTCGCTGCCCGATGAACCGGCCGTTCGAATCCTGGATCATGCCGTGGACTTCGTCGTGGGACGTACCAAATGACCTTGGACTTTGGTGGAAGGCGCCGGCCGTCGGCGAAGAGGGTTTCGCTGATCGTCGCCGGCGGAATGATGCTGGGGGCGTTGCTCACCGAGCTCATGGCCCTGGCCCTGCCGGCCAGCGCCGCTCGCGAGTTCTTCGTCACGACCGTCGCAGCGTCTCTCGGGCCGCTCACCATCGACCTTCTCGTCGTTGCGATGACGGTGGGTCCGCTGGTCATCCGGATGAACATTCTCAGCGTGGTAGGCATACTACTGCTCGCGTGGTTCGCGAAATCACTGCTGTAGGCCACTGACATCGGAAGGAAGAGCCATGTTTGGCAATTTCGGTATGTGGGAAATGCTCATCATCCTCTTCATCGTGATGCTTCTGTTTGGCGCTCGCCGTTTGCCGGAGATCGGTGGCTCGCTGGGGAAGGGCATCCGCGAGTTCAAGGGGTCGTTGAAAGAGGTCGAGGGCGAACTGAAGGAACTCGGGGGGTCGGACGCCTCGAACGGTAGCGTAGAGCAGGAAGAGAAGCAGAAAGAGGCCGAACCGAGGGCCTGAGCTCAACGAGAGGCGGAGCATTCCGGCCCCGCCTCTCGAATCGCGGTCATCGAAGGCTAACCCATTGGTCCGCCTTCGCGTGCCAGCTCTCTACAAGCCCGCCGCCGCCGCTCGCTGATTCAATCGGTCTCGCCGATCCACGATCGTCGCCGTCTCCCGGAGTCCCGCGATCCAGAGACTCACGTTGGTCTGTGCCGCCTGCATCTGCAGCTGCGATCTGAGCTGTTCCCGAACGGCGACGAACAACTCGGGGTTCGCCTGGGTTCGATCGTCGACTCGCATGAATACCACGGCATCGCCGGCATCGAGCGGTCCCGCGCTCTCTCCCAGGGGAGCCGCAAACGCGGCGCCCACGGCTTCGGTGTTCCGCCCCAGACCGGCCGCGAACTGTCGTCGCGTAAACGGCCCTGCGGTGCCGATGGTCCAGCCCAATCCAGCCGCGGCCTCTTCCAGCGGCGTCCCGGGCGCCACGGAGGACCAACGGGTGCGGGCCGCTTCGAGGGCCGCTTCATGCCGCCTCTCGCGGGCCAGGGTCTCCCGGATCTGGTCCCGCACTTCCTCAAAGCTGAAGTTGCCCCCCGGGACGCGTCCCGCGACCTCGACCATGTGATAACCACTGGCATTCTGGAAGAACTCGCTGACCTCGTCGAGCGGAGTGAGAGGATCCAGCGCCCAGTCGACTGCCACGCCCAGCGCTCCCGCTCCCGGAACGAAGTCGAAGCCCTCCGTGACGGTGACGTTGGTCCCGGACGGCACGCCCACCGAGTCGGCGGCCTTGGCGAGGCCATCGATCAGCGCGACGCCCTCGAACTCGTCCATCAGGTCGAACATCTCGTCCTCACCGTCCGGTGAGAGTTCGACCGGGAGGAGAATGTGTGACACGGCCACTGTGTCGCCAGAGCGGTCCGTCACCTGTAAGAGGTGCAAGCCCTGCGGAGACATGACGGGATCCGCGACCTCGCCTGGTGCGAGGTCCGCGACGGCCTCCTCGAACGCCGGAAGCAGCTGTCCGGGACCGAACCGGCCCAGCTGCCCTCCCGAAGCCCGTGTGGTGGCATTGGCGGAGGACTGCGCGGCGGCTTCTTCGAACGTCGTGGAGCCGTCCAGCACCGATGTCCGGATCGAGTCGGCCAACGCCCGCACGTAGAGCGTGTCCCTCTCCCCAGGGGTCGTCGCGAAACTCACGATGCCGATCGTCGCCGTCGCCGGTCGCTCGAAGTCCTCGGGGTGGTCCCGGTAATAGGCCCGCAGGTCGGCCTCCGGTACCTCGACCTCCAGATCCGGACTCGCCGGAACCGTCGCAAAGGTCACCGTAGCTGCCTCGTTGCGATCCCTGAATTCCTGCCACAACTCGGCGTCGCTGACCGCTCCGCCCTGCTGCAGCATTCTGGCTCAGCCGGGCTCGCGGCAGAGTCTGCCGATAATAGGATTCTATCTGGAGAAGGATCTGCTCGTCGACGCTGGGATCCGAAAAGAACTGCTGGTACTTGGCGTAGTCGAACACCCCGTCGGTCATGAACGCCGGATAGCGCATCAGATCAGGGGGTGGTGAGAGCCGGAATGCCTGCTGCACCTCGGCGTCCGTGACCTCGATCTCGAGCCGGTCGATCTCCTGCTGGATGAGCACATCCTGGATCAGCTGGTCCCACGCCACGAGTTCGATCTGCCGGGTCTCCTCGTCGGTCATCACGGCGCCGCCACTGGCGGCCCGGGCGTTGTTAAGGGCCACCTCCAGAGTGTTGCTCCAGCGAACGTATCTGATCTCCTGCCCGTTTATGACGGCGATCACCGGGTTGGCCCCGGAAGCCGCCTGCGTGTCCCGGCTGTTGACCCAATCAAGCACCAGCCAGGCCGCAAACGCCACGGCCAGGAATACCATGATCCACTTGGTGTTCGCCCGAATCGAGCGCATCATCATACGACTACCGACTCCTTCTGAGTCCTGAATCCAGGAACGCGATCCGACGTTATCGTCAAGGGGGGCCGCGAAGGCCCCGATCACCTGCATTTCCGGCATGAATAGAAGCGGCGAAACCTATTCTGACTTATCGAGGCAGGCAACACGAAGCGGGTCGGTGCGCGTTGACACTGGAGAACGCGGGCCGGTAACTTCCTCGCGTTCTCGGGCCAGACCACGGTTTCCCGATTCGACCCAACGAACGCGGAAGGCACAATGGGCCCCGATTCTGCTGCCAGCGAAGAAATTCGGCGCTTCGAAGAGCAGTATCGAAGCCAGCCGGAGAGTCTGGTCTTCGCCCGCCTCGCCGATGCCTACCGAAAGGCTGGACAGCCGGAGCATGCGCTGGAGGTGCTTGACGAGGGCCTGATGCGCCACCCCGACTATCCGAGCGGTCACATCGTGAGTGCGCGTGCCCTGCGCGACCTCGGACGTGTGGACGACGCCCTGGAGTCGTTTCGGCGGGTCCTCGAGTTGGACGGGGCAAACCTGGTTGCGATCCGTGAGCTGGCCGGGCTGGCCGATGAGAGAGGGGACATCCGGGAAGCGCGCCACTGGTACGAGCGCCTGGCACACGTCGATCCTTCGAATCTCGAGGTGCGCCAGCGGCTGAGAGAGTTGGAGTCGGTGGACGTCGAGTCGCAGGACGTCGAGTCCGCCGAGGTCGAGGACACGGCCGGCGCGCCGACAGACATGGACGCCGACTCGGAGGGACCGCATACGTGGTGGGACGATTCGGCGGTTACGCTGGCAGCCGACACAGCGAGCGGGGACGCGGGCTGGGATGAGACTTCGGACGCGGCGGTCGCTGATGACCGGGAGGATGACGTTCGTCCCGAGGACGTGGTGGAGGCCATCCTGAACGGAGACGTGTCGCCGGCGGTGCGAGCTGAGGACACCTGGTGGTACGAGGAAGACACTGACGCGGAGGAGCCGGAGCCCTCCAGGGATGCGGACCTCCTCACGCGCACGATGGCCGACCTCTACGCCGAACAGGGACTACACCGCGAAGCTGCCGAGATCTACCGGGAGTTGCTCAAGGACTCTCCCGGGGACCCTGAACTCGTGGCCCGCCTGGAGTCCCTGAACGAGCAGGGGGCGGACCCGCCCGCCGTCCAGCCTGCCGGCCACGATCTCGAGGCGCAGGATGCCGGCGAGGAGGTCGAGAGTGCGGGTGAGCCCGTGACGATAGGCCGCGCGGTCGGGCCTCCCTGGATCGACGAATTGCGCAGGTTGCTGCGCTCGGGGGAGGAACGGGCGGGTCAATTGCCCGAGCCGGAGACGCTCGACACCCCGCCGGGTGATCCGTCGGTTGGGGGGGAAGACGAGTCGTTAAGCGCGGATCCGGGTCACGTCGAACCGAGTCCCTTCGCCCGCGAGTGGATCCAGGGGCTGGAAACCGAGGGATGACATCCGACACGCTGGCGGTTGGCGTCCTGAACGGCCCCAACCTGGACCTCCTCGGCTCGCGAGAGACGCGACTCTACGGTGAGGCCGGGCTGGACGGCATACTGACCGCGCTCGACGGGCTGGGGCACGAGCTGGACATCCGGATCACGGCGGTTCAATCCAACCACGAGGGCGAACTGGCCGACTGGATACGCGACGTCGGAGCGCGACAGGACGGCATGCTCGTCAATGCGGCGGCCTACACGCACACCAGTGTGGCGCTCCGGGACGCGCTCCTCGCCGCGGGCGTTCCTTTCGTCGAAGTGCATCTGACCAACATCTGGGCGAGGGAGCCGTTTCGACACCATTCACTTCTGTCAGACATCGCGGTGGGAGTGGTCAGCGGATTCGGCTCTGACAGTTACTTGCTGGGCATGAGAGCCCTCGCATCGCACCTCCGCGCCGGCACGTGAGTTCCGGGGAAATCTGGGACGCACGCAGCCTGCGGTTGCGCCGTGTCCGGGATCGCCTGCACGAGGCCAGGCTGGACGCACTGCTGGTCAGCCATCTCCCCAGTATACGCTGGCTCACGGGCTTCACCGGCTCGTCCGCGTTTCTTCTCGTCGAGCCGGGATCTGCGACCCTGATCACGGACTTCCGCTATCGCACGCAGGCGTCTGAGGAATCGGGAGATGGAGTCTCCATCAGCATCACGGACTCGGACCTCTTCGCAGAGCTGGCGCGGCGTTTGGAGGAGGGTGCGTGCGGTCCCAGGGTCGGCTTTGAGGACCACAGCCTTAGCGTGAGAGACCGGCGCGCGCTTGGCGAGTCCTGCGACGCGGTAATGTGGGAGGCTTCGGGTCCGATGGTAGACGAGCTTCGCGCGACCAAGGACTCCGGCGAAATCGAGTCGATCTCGCGAGCGGTCGAGGTCGCCGAGGGAGCGCTCGGGGACTTTCTGGGAACGGTATGCGAAGGCGCATCGGAAAGAGACCTGGCCGCCGAGCTCGTCTACCGCCTGCGGCTGGCTGGCTCGGAATCGATGCCTTTCGATCCGATCGTCGCATCGGGACCGCGCAGCGCGCTCCCGCACGCGCGCCCCGGTGGGCGGACGCTGGCCGAGGGAGACCTCCTGCTCGTCGATTTCGGGGCGAGGGTGGCGGGCTACTGCTCGGACATGACACGCATGTTCGTTCTCGGCGCTCCGGCTCCCTGGCAGGTACAGCTCCATGAGGTCGTCTCGCAGGCCGTAGAGAGTGCGGTTTCGGCCACCGAAGCCGGCATACCCGCGCGCGATGTCGACAAGGCCGCCCGAGACGTTATCGTCGAGGCTGGTTTTGGCGACCGATTCGGGCATGGAACCGGCCATGGGGTGGGACTGGAGGTTCACGAGCGACCGAGTGTGAATGCACGTTCCCGCGACACGCTGGAGGCGGGTAACGTGGTCACGATCGAGCCCGCGGTGTATCTTCCGGGCCGAGGCGGTGTGAGGCTCGAGGAAGTCGTGGTAGCGCAGGAGGGTGGTCGGACGGTCCTGACGCGGTTTCCTCTCGACCTGAGAGAACTCTGACGCAATTCGGTCCCGGTGGACGGCCCGACCGGCGCCGGAGGCAACACTGTAAATTGGATATTGTATGGCGGATACATCGAGTTTCAGAAACGGAATGGTGATCGAGCTGGACGGAACGCTCTACCAGATCACCTATTTCCAACACGTCAAGCCGGGGAAAGGGGGGGCCTTCGTTCGCACGAAGATCAAGTCCGTCCTGACCGGGGGCGTGGTGGACAAGACGTTCAGGGCCGGCGAGAAAGTGACGGAGGTCCGTCTCCTCCGAAGACCCATACAGTATTCGTATACGGATGGTAGCCTGTATTACTTCATGGACATGGAGACCTTCGAGATGACTCCTCTCTCTGCCGATATGGTGGGAGAGGATCAGCTACCGTACCTCGAGGAGAACATGGAGTGCGAGGGGCTCACGCGGGACGGCAACGTCCTGGCGATCGAGTTGCCGCAGTTCGTGGAACTCGCGGTCGTCGAAACGGAGCCCGGCGTCAAAGGCGATACGGCGCAGGGCGCCACCAAGCCCGCCCGACTCGGACCTGGAGCGGTCGTGCAAGTACCTCTGTTCGTGAATGAGGGCGACGTGATCAAAGTCGACCGAATCACGGACAAATACCTCGAACGGGTGACCCGATGATCGACCTCGACTGGATTCGACGTCTGATCGACATGGTGGACGGGTCGGGGATCGATTCGCTGGAGATCTCCCGGTTCGGCACGCGTGTCAGGATCGCGAAATCACCGCCGGTGACGGTGACCTCAGCCGCCGCCGGCGCGGCCCCCGCGCCCACGACGACGGCGGCCTCCACGACTCCGGCTGCGCCGCCGCCGGAGGCCCCGGCGGTGGCCGACGAGCCCGAATCCGAATCCGGTCTGGCCGAGGTCAGCTCGCCGATGGTCGGAACGTTCTATCGGGCGCCGGCACCCGACGCACCAGCGTACGTGGAGAACGGCGACCGCGTGGAGAAGGGACAGACGCTCTGCATTCTCGAGGCCATGAAGCTCATGAATGAGCTCGAGGCAGAGGTGTCAGGCACGATCCGCGAGATCTGCGTGGACAACGCAGATCCCGTCGAATTCGGTCAGGTCCTGTTCCGAATCGACCCTGCCTGAGACTGTCTGAAGCGTGTTCAAGAAGATCCTGATCGCCAACCGGGGCGAAATTGCGTTGCGCGTGATCCGTGCGTGCCGAGAGTTGGGCATCGGTACCGTAGCGGTCTACTCGGAGGCCGATCGCGACTCGCTGCACGTCCGATTCTCCGACGAGGACATCTGCATTGGCCCGCCCGCCAGCCGCGAGAGCTACCTCAACATACCGAGGATTGTCGCCGCTGCGGAGATCACCGGCGCGGAGGCCATTCATCCCGGGTACGGGTTCCTCGCCGAGAACGCGGAGTTTGCGGAGATCTGTGATCGGAGCGGCATCGTGTTCGTCGGACCGACGGCCGACCAGATCCGTCGAATGGGAGACAAGGCGGAGGCTCGCCGTTCCATGATCGAGGCCGGCGTACCCGTCGTTCCGGGGTCGCAGGGTGCGGTGAAGGACGTCGCGGAGGCCCGGGCCGAAGCCGATCGAATCGGTTATCCGGTGATTGTCAAGGCGGCGGCTGGCGGCGGCGGCAAGGGTATGCGCGTGGCCGAATCGGCGGATGTCATCGAGAACACGTTCACCACGGCCAGGAACGAGGCGGCGGCGGCTTTCAACGATGGCCGCGTCTACATCGAGCGGTTCGTTCAGCGTCCGCGACATGTTGAAATCCAGGTCATGGGAGACAGGCACGGGAACCTGATCCATCTCGGTGAGCGGGACTGCTCGATTCAACGACGTCACCAGAAGCTCATCGAGGAATCACCCAGCCCGGCGATCACGCCCGAAACGCGCCAGGCCATGGGGGACGCGGCCATTCTCGCCGGGCGAGCGATCGACTACTCCAACGCTGGAACGGTGGAATTCCTGCTTGCCGAGACCGGCGAGTTCTACTTCATGGAGATGAACACCCGCATCCAGGTCGAGCACCCGGTCACCGAGATGGTCACCGGCGTGGACCTCGTGAAGGAGCAGATCCGATCGGCCGCCGGCGAGCGAATTGGCGGGGCTCCCACTCTCTCGGGGCACGCGATCGAGTGCCGGATCAACGCGGAGGATCCGGCGCATGACTTCCGACCTTCGCCCGGGCGGATCACGGCGTTTCACGCACCCGGAGGCCCCGGAATCCGGATCGATTCGCACGTATACGCCGGGTACTCGGTTCCCCAATACTACGACTCGCTCCTGGGTAAGCTGATCGCGCACGGAAGCACCCGTGAAGAGGCCTTGGGTCGGGCCTATCAGGCGCTCGAGGAATTCATCATCGAGGGGGTGAAGACCACCATTCCGTTCTTGCGGGAGGTGCTCAGGCACCCCGATTTCGTCGCCGGAGACGTCGACACTCACTTCCTGGAGCGCTGGCGGGAGGCCGGGTGAAAAAGGTCGGACGGTCCGCGCCGAAAGGCCGGCGACCGTGAACGAGCGGCAGCGTCGGGAGGCGCTCGGCGTAGGGCTCGTCGCTCTCGGTGTGCTGGTGGCTCTGGCCCTCGTCCCTCAGTTGTTGCCCGGACGGGCCGATTCGGGGAACCTGATCGGACCCGCCGGCGAGCTCCTCAGTGTCAGCCTGAACACCGTGTTCGGTGTAGCATCGGTGCTGGTGTCCGCCCCGGCATTCATCTGGGCCCTCTGGTGTTTCGGGATCGTGGATCAACAGTCGGCGATCCGGTGGTCCGTCCTGGCGGTCGGAGCGATGCTGTTCTTCCCGGCCGGCTGGTGGTTCCTCAGCGGCAGTCTGGGTGGTACCGGCGCCGGGGCAGGGTGGTTGGGTGGCGCGACGGCCGGCGCATTATCGACCGCGTTCGGGACCGTCGGGGCCCAGCTCATCGTCGCTGCCTTCATCGTGGCCCTGGTGGTTCTCACTCTCGGTGTGTCGCCAAGCCGCGCCGCCGAGTTGACCGGCCAGGCCGTGCGGTGGGGCACCCGGTGGACGTGGAAGGGCGTGCGGGCCACCGGCTCGATCGCCGCTGGCTGGTGGGCGGGTTGGCGCGAACGAGAGGTATCCGCCGGACCGGATCCGTCGCTCTGGGAACGTCCTTCTGCCGATCCGGAGCCGGAAGCGGTGGCAGACGCCGATGCGGAACCGCAAATGGACCTGCCGGAGGAAGACGCAGCTGCCGAGGATCCGGTTCCTCAACTTCCAGAGTACGGCGATCCGTCCGATGACGAACTGCCTCCCCTGGACCTCTTGAAGCTGCCGAAGCGCACGGGACCGGGCCTGGCCAGCGGTCAGCTCGAGCGCCTGGGGCAGATCCTGGTGGACAAGCTGGCCACGTTCCGAGTCGAAGGAACGATCGGGGGCTGGACGACAGGACCGGTGGTCACGCAGTTCGAGGTCATTCCGGCGGAAGGAGTCAAGGTCGGCCAGATCGCCGCGCTCTCGGACGATCTCGCCCTGGCTCTGAAAGCTCCGTCCGTCCGTATCGTCGCTCCCATTCCGGGCAAGGGCGCCGTCGGAGTAGAGATCCCGAATCCCGAGCCCGAGATCGTAAAACTGAGGGAGATCCTCGAGTCCCCGGGCTGGCAGAAGCACGCCGGTGCGCTGCCCCTGGGCCTGGGCCGCGACCTGGATGGGAATCCATACACGGCCGATCTGGCAAAGATGCCACACCTGTTGATCGCCGGTGCCACGGGGTCGGGGAAGTCGGTGTGCATCAACACCATCATCACGAGTCTCGTGTACCGGTACTCGCCGCGCGACCTGCGGCTGCTCATGGTCGACCCGAAGATGGTCGAGCTGATCGTCTACAACGATCTTCCTCACCTCCGGCACCCGGTGGTAACCGACAACAACGATGCGGCTGCCGTGCTCAGGTGGACCGTCCACGAGATGGGGCGGCGGTACAAGCTCCTGTCCGCCAACGCGTGCCGAAACCTGGTCGAGATCAACCGCCGCATACGCGCGGGAGATGAAATTCAGCGGCCGGCTGGCTGGGGGAAGGGAGTATACGACGAGGGTACGCTGCCCTACATCGTGCTCGTGATCGATGAGCTGGCCGACCTCATGATGACGGTGCAGGGTGAGGTCGAGACGCCACTGGCGATCATCGCCCAGAAGGCCCGGGCGGTCGGGATACACCTGGTGGTGGCCACGCAGCGCCCGTCGGTGAACGTGATCACCGGGCTCATCAAGGCCAACTTCGCCTGCCGGATCGCCTTCCGTGTCGCCTCCAAGACCGATAGCCGCACGATCATCGACCAGAACGGGGCGGAGAGTCTGCTGGGGAACGGCGACATGCTGTTCCTGGAGCCTGCCGAGTCCGATCCGCACCGCATCCAGGGGGCCTATCTCGATACACAGGAGACGGAGCGCCTGATCGCCTGGTATAGAGCACGAGCCGCGGCGAAGGCCGAGCAGGAGTCGGAGCTGGAATCCGGGGAAATGGACATCCTCGAAGAGGTCCGGGAGCTGGAGTTGGAGGAGAGCCAGATCGACGTCAGCGACGAGGTGATGGCGGACTGGGACCCGCACTTCCGCAAGGCGGCCGAGATCGTCGTGCATAACGGAGCGGGCTCCACCAGCCTCCTGCAACGTCGGCTCAAGATCGGGTACGGCCGGGCGGCACGCATCATCGACCAGCTCCATGAAGTCGGCGTGCTCGGGCCGCCGGACGGATCGCGGCCGCGCGAGGTCCTGGTCTCTCTGGTCCAACTGGACTCCGTGCTCCGGGGGGACGATCTCCTCGCCGAGGCGGCGAGAGCGGCAAGTGGGGAGGCGTCGGGAACGCCAGGGGAACAACGGAACCTCGGAACGGCTTCGGACGCGGACGGGTAGATACGGGCCAAGCGACTCGTCACGGAGTCTGTACCTGGGAGGAAACGTGGAGCAGGATCAACTGAAGTTCATGGAGAGAGCGTCGGTCGGCCGCTTGGGCACGGCGCTTGTCCTGTTGGCCCTGCCGTTGCTGCCCGGGCAGGCGGTGGCGCAGAAAGCCGAAGCCGATGGGCCCGACGTTCAGGTCCTCCTGGATCGCGCCGAGGAAGTGTACGACGGCCTGTCGTCCATGCAAGCGCTCTTCGAGCAGACGATCGAGATCCCCCTCCTGGGCCGGCGCAGGGACGGAAGCGGGACGTGGTACCAGAAGGGGCCGGGGCGCTTCAAGATGGACTTCGCGGACCCCGAGGGAGACGTAATAGTCGCTGACGGCCGGCATCTCTGGCTGTACTACCCGAGTACACATCCCGATCAGGTCATTCGGTCGGCGATAGACGCGAACGTGACCGGTGCCGGAATGGTCGATCTCCAGGGCCGCATCTTCGACGAGGCCGATTCCGCGTACGCGGCCATTCTGGAGGATGCCGAGGACGTGAAGGGGCACGCGACCTGGCGGATCGCTCTCACACCTACCGGTGAATCGCCGTATCGAAGGGTTCGGGTTTGGGTGGACCAGGAGTCGTTTCTCGTGCGTCGATTCGAGATTCTCGAGGAAAACGAGACCGTGCGCACCGTCATCCTCGATGAGCTCCGGCCGAACGAATCGATCGCGGATTCCGTGTTCGAATTCGTGCCGCCCGAGGGCTCCGACGTGTTCGAAGGCTGAACGGGCCGCCCATGAAGCTCGGTCTGGTCAGCCTGGGCTGCGACAAGAACACCGTCGACTCCGAGCGCATGCTGTCCGTCCTGGCCGATCAGGGAGCCGTCCACACCGCCGACCTGACGGAAGCGGAAGTCATCGTCGTCAACACGTGCGGCTTCATCGACGCGGCCAAGGAAGAGTCGATCGAGACTCTCTTGCAGATGGGGCGGCTGAAGAGCGGCGGGCGATGCCAGGCCGTGGTCGCCGTCGGATGCCTGGTCGAGCAGTACCGTGACGAGTTGGAGCCGGCGATGCCGGAGGTGGACCTGTTCGTGGGTCTTCGGGATATCGATCGGCTGGTCCCCGAGCTGGAGCGGCTCGGCTTGCTAGACCCGGGCCGGGCGCCGCACCCCGGCGAGCGGATTCCGCTCACGGAACGCCGCCACGTACGGTATCTCAAGATCAGCGAGGGTTGCGACCACGGATGCGCGTTCTGCGCGATCCCCCTCTGGAGAGGCAAGCACCGGTCGTTCGAGGGCGATCGGCTGGTGGCCGAGGCGCAGCGCCTCGAGGCGCAGGGAGCGGTCGAGGTCAACCTGGTGGCCCAGGATCTGGCCCACTACGGTCGTGACCTGCGGGACGGCACCGATATCGCCTCACTCCTCAGGCGTTTGCTCGACGAGACCGACATCCCCTGGTTTCGACTGCTGTACATCTACTCGGCAGGCCTTCGCGAGCCTCTCGTGGACCTGATGGCGACCGAGAGAAGATTAGTCCCCTACATCGATATGCCGATCCAGCACGCGAACAATGCGGTGCTCCAGCGCATGCGCAGGCCGGAGCGCCAGGGCCGGCTTCGTGAGAGAATCGAGTGGCTGCGGAGCTCGATTCCCGACCTGACCCTCCGGACCACTCTCCTCGTCGGTTTTCCGGGCGAGACTGAGGCGGAGTTCCGTGACCTTCTCGATTTCATGGAAGACGTGGAGTTCGATCGACTGGGGGCCTTCGCCTTCTCACCCCAGGAGGGCACGCGGGCCATGGAGCTGGAGCGGGACTTCCTGCCCGAAGGCGTCGGTGTCGAGAGGCTCGAGGAGCTCCTCGAGTTGCAGCGCGGCATCAGCGCCGATCGTCTGGCAGGATTCATCGGGCGGCGAGTCGAGGCGCTGGTCGATGATGGCGGCGAGGCTCCGGTGGCTCGTACGTGGGGGCAGGCCGACGATGTGGATGGCGTGACGCTGCTCGAGAGTGATGTGGATCTCGAGGTCGGGGCGATCATAGAAGCGGAGATCGTGGACGCGGACGACTACGATCTCAGGGGTACCGTCCGAAGGATCCTCCGGGCCGCGCCCGGAGCGTCCGCGCCGGAGCCGAATCGGGCCCATCGGAGACTTCCGGTGCTTCCGCTCGGGCTCGAAGCCGTCTGGGGCCGGTGACGCCCGTGCGTGGCGCCAGAGGAGCGCGACCGGTGCGGGCCGTGCTCGGTCTCCTGTTGTGTCTTCCGCTCGCCGCGGCTCAGGGGGGTGGTGACGCCTCTCTCCGCCGCGGTGGGCCTTTGGTCCGCGTCGGAGTCGCCTTGAACCGGGAGAACGTCACCCTGTCATCGCAGCGGGGCCTGAGGCTCGAAGACGGTCTGACCGCCCAGCCCGCGGGCCAGGTGCCGCCGGGCGGGAGCCTGATCGCGAGCGCAGACGGATCCGTGCTCTTGCTGGAGGGAGATCTCCCGACCGTTCCCGCCGGGGTTCCATCCGTTCGTGTGTACCCGGCCGAGGAAGGGTCGGCCATTACGGTGGCCGGCCGCCCCTATCGTGGGTCGGTGGAGCTGCGGGTCGCGGGCGAGGACCGGGTCAACGCGATCAACGTCCTGCCGCTGGAAGACTACCTGCTCGGGGTCGTGCCGCTGGAGATAGGGCCCAGGGGCCCGGAGGAGCTGGCGGCCGTGGAGGCGCAGGCGGTGGCGGCGCGCACCTATGCCGTCGCCCAGCTCGGTGGGCAGGTCGAGGAAGGGTTCGACCTGTTCGGCAGCGTGGACGACCAGGCGTACGGTGGCATGGCAGCCGAGCGCGACGAGTCCACGCGGGCCGTCCGACGGACCGCCGGGAAGATCCTCCTCTTCGAAGGTCGCCCGATCCGAGCGTACTATCATTCCACGTGTGGAGGACGAACCGCCCCCGTAGAAGAGGTCATGGATCGTCCTCCGGCGCCCTACCTGCGTTCGGTGTCCGACCGGGGCCCTGACGGGGTCGACTACTGCTCGGCGTCACCTCGGTACACATGGACGGTCCGATGGTCACCGGAAGAACTCGATTCGGCCGCTCGGATAGGCCTCGCCGCCCAGTTTGGCGTGTCGCCAGGCGACCTTGGCGCGGTCGAGGGCGTGTCCGTGGTCGGGCGAACCAGCAGTGGACGAGTGGAGGAACTCGCCTTCCGGGGCCCGGGCCTGGACCTCGTCCTGAGCCGCCTCGACATCCGGCGCGCTCTTCCTCACGATCAGCAGATCTTGAACTCAACGGATTTCTCGGTCACGGAGCGAGAGGACGGTCTGGTGGAGCTGAATGGGCGCGGCTATGGTCACGGAGCTGGCATGTGCCAATGGGGTGCGATCGGCCGTGCGCGCGCGGGTCAGGACTATGAGCAGATCCTGAAAACCTACTATCCTGGAGCGGTCCTGGTGAAAGCGTACCGAGGAGACGACGGATGAGGCGAATCTGGGCTCGAGGACGATGCGAGCCGTCCTCGTTGCGACGGCGCCGTGCTGCGGCGGCCTTATCCACGCTATTCGTCGGGGCTTTGCTTGGCGCAAGCAGCGCCGAAGCCCAGAACCTCGAGGAATACGATTACGAGAACCTGCGCCTGCAGGCGATCGGCGTGGATCTGGTCTGGGTCAACGCCAAAGAATGCCAAGGGTTCCGTGGGCTTCGGCATCCGGGCCGATCTGAGTCCCCTGGGACCGCAAGTACGTGTGGTTCCGCGGTTTGCCTTCTGGAAGGCGGACATCGAGGAGAAGGCCGTCGCCAAGTTCGAGGCCAACCTGGAGGAGCTCTGCACTCCGCCTGGCTGCACGATCGAGCTCGGAGATCTGCGGCGGAACTTCTGGATCGTCGGCTTCGACCTGCAGTGGGTGCTGTCGAACCCCGTGGTTGCCCCGTATCTGGGGATTGGAGCCGATCTGTACATCCTCGACGACTCCGGGCAGGCCATCAAGGGCACGTTCCTCGACGACGCGGTGGTGACGGCCGGGCTGTCGGGTGTCGCCGGCCTCCAATTCGATCAAGGCCGGCATCTGCGACTGTACTTGGACGCACGGGGAACGCTGGTCACCTCAGCCAGCAACGTGGCGATCTATGCAGGCATCGCATACAGGTTCTGACGATTGATGGAAGGAGAGGAAAGGTGGCCGTGCTACGCACCGTGAACGTCGCCGTGGTGGGGGCAGGAGGAGCGGCCCAGGTCGTCCACCTCCCGATCCTGAAGCGACTCGGGAACGTGAATATCGCCGGCCTCGTGGACACCAATGTTTCCAAGGCCCGGACGATCTCGGAACGCTTCGAGATCGGTTTCGTGGCGTCTACGCTGGATGAGCTGGCGGACAGGGCGCCGTTCGATGCGGTGCTCATCTGCTCTCCGACCAGCGAGCACGAATCGGGAGTTCTCTCGGCCCTGGCGCACGGCGCGCACGTGATGTGCGAGCGGCCGCTGGTGGGAGACTCGGCATCGGCTCGTCGTCTGATCGATGCGGCCGCCGAGGCCGGCCGGGAGCTCATGGTGGCGAACAATCTGCGCTACCGGTTCGACCTCCGCGCCATCAAGCACTTCGTCGCGAACGGCGAAGCGGGGAACGTTCACCACATCCGTTCGAACTGGTTGAACCGGCGCTCGCGGAGGCCGAGACGCGGCTGGCGGCGTGATCCGTCGCGTGCCGGAGGGGGTGCGCTGATGGACCTGGGCGCCCAGGCCCTCGACGTTCTCCTCTGGATCCTGGACTACCCGGTGGTGGAGCGACTGTGCGCGAGGCTGCACGGCGACGGTGACGTAGAGACCTCGGCCGTGGTCCATCTGGCGCTCGCCGGTGGAACGTCCGCCAGCGTCGAAGTCACATGGGAACTGATCGACGAGCGGGACCGCCACTCGGTGGTAGTGCTGGGGGATCGGGGGTCGGCCTATTCCTATCCCCTTCAGCTGCTCACCGAGACCGAGTCGGGCGTGATGGACGTCACGCCGCCCATCGACCGGCCGCCGACGGAGCTGTACACGGACTCCTATCGACAGGAGTGGGGTGAGTTCCTCAGGCACGTGAGGGGCGAGAAGCCGCTCGGGCCCCAGGAAGAACAGGTCCATCTGATCGAGGTTCTCGAGGCGTGTTATCTGTCAGCCCGGGAGGGACGCGAGGTCGGTCTGTGAGGTGCCGCGGGTGACGGACCCATGACCGGGCCCGAGGTCCTTCCCCGGCAGAGGGACGGATTCCGTATCCCGGACGGCGTGCACTACCTCAACTGCGCCTACATGTCGCCGCTTCTCCGGGAGGTGGAAGAGGCGGGGATCGAAGGAATCCGGCGCAAGCGCACTCCATTCCAGATCGGTCCACAGGACTTCTTCGAGGACAGTGATCGACTGCGCGACGCCTTCGCCTCTCTCATCGGCGCCCCGGATCCGGGGCGCGTGGCCATCGTACCCTCCGTATCGTACGGGATCACCGCGGCGGCCCGAAATCTCGATCCACCACGCGGGTCCAGTGTGGTCGTTCTCGCGGGTCAGTTTCCCAGCAATGTGTATCCGTGGCGTCGGCTCGCCGGTGAGCGCGATCTCGTGATCCGGACGGTCGAGCCCCCCTGCAACGCCGGCTCACGGGGTGCGGCCTGGAACGAGGCGCTCCTCACCGCGATGGACTCGACCACTTCGGTCGTGGCCGTGCCCCACTACCACTGGATGGATGGAACTCGCTTCGACCTCGTGGAGGTGGGGAGGCGCGCGCGGGAACTGGATGCGGCTCTCGTCATCGACGGCACGCAATCGGTAGGCGCGGCCCCGTTCGATCTTGCGGGCGTGCAGCCAGACGCGCTCGTGTGCGCCGGCTACAAGTGGCTTCTCGGACCCTACAGTCTGGGACTTGCGTGGTACGGGAGCCGGTTCGATGAGGGAGTCCCGCTCGAGGAAACCTGGACCTCGCGACCGGACAGTCATGATTTCCGCCACGTCGGGAACTACAGGAACGACTACCGTCCGGGAGCGGCCCGATATGACGTTGGCGAGCGTTCGAATTTCATCCTCGTTCCGATGCAGCTGGCGGCGCTTCGGAGAATCCTGGACTGGAGTCCGGACGCCATACAGGAGTACTGCCGTTCGATCTCCCGGGAGGCGCTGACCGAAGCTCTGTCGCTGGGTGTGGAGGTCGAGGACGAGGACTGGCGGGGAAGCCATCTGTTTGGCCTGCGGCTCCCGGCAGGCGTCGATCCCGCCCGCCTTGGCCCTGAGCTGGATGCACGGTCGGTCTCCGTGTCCCTGCGGGGAAGCGCGGTTCGGGTCGCTCCGCACCTCTACAATGGAGAGGAAGACCTCCACGCCCTGTTGGAGGCTATTCGAGCCACGCTGCGGCGGTGACCCTGGTCAGGATCGCACCTTCCGGTCATGGGACCGGCGCCTGAACACGTACCACCCGCGGCTGACATGCGACTTCCGGTAGCCCAGCAGGTGGAAGACGTCCACGGCGAGCCATCGGGCGACCCGCCGGTTTACGATCAGTACATCCTTACGACGCCGTGCGGCGTGAATGCCGGGTAACCACCGGACGAGCGACGAAATGCGCAGCCGGCGCAGCGCCGCGGACAGGTGCAGCCACCCCGGGTGCACATCGCGCACCACGAAGAAGCCATCGTCTCCCTGCTCCTGGTAAAGCGGCAGGAATATGCGGCCGTCCTCGGGCGCCGTGACCGGTCCGTTCCGATCGCGACCCACTTCCTCGCCCGCCGATATTCTCTCGAAGTTCAGGTAGCCGGGACGCATGGAGAACCCGTCGTTCTCGCTGACCGGCCTCCGGTACCGCACCTCGAAGACCATGGGTAGGTCGCCACGGGCCGTCCTCAGGGCTTCTCGCATCGAGTCAAGGTCCGGCGCGGCGGCCTCTGCAATGTGACCGCCTGCGATCAATGCCATCCAAACGGCACGCTCGTGGTGATCCACCGACGCGGGGTCGTCGTGTTGTCCGGCCTCGATGCCGAGCGTGATCGGTCCCGCCGCCGTAATGACCTCGAGCAGCGCTCCATCGATCTGCTCCTCGATGCCCAGTACCAGCGGCAGGCCTATGCGTTGGGCAAAGTCCCGGTTGCGGATCGTATCCGCGAACGTGAGAAACGGAGGGCCCTCGGATGAAGTTGTGTGGAGGTCGATCACCCGGATCTCCGAGCGCTCCCCCTCCAGCTCTTTCCGAAGGACGGTGATCAGTTCCGCCTGCTCGCCGTCTTCGGCCGGCGCTCCCGGTGACGTCTCCACCCGCCGCATGCCACGAGGGCTCCAGCCCCGATTCAGGTCCCTCTGCAGGAACCTTCGGCCCGCCTTCAAAGCCCTGAGGTTGCCCGCAATCGCCACCATCTGGCCGTGGAAGCGGGGCTTCGTCTCACGCAGTGTGGCGAGCACCCGCCGCAGGGCCAGGACCCCCGCGGGTTCGTTGCCATGAAGTCCCCCGAGGCAGATGAGGCGGGGTCCTGGGAGCGATCCGTACCGGCCGATGATTCGGTCGCTTTCGAGACCCGATCGGCCGGACGACGGCTCGTCCTGGTGGCCATGCTCCTCCGGACCGGGTGTCGCCGGTGCGCTGACGGCCCGGCTCACTCGCGCAGCATTTCCTCGAGGAGCGTACCCGCGATGCGCATGAAGTCGTGCTCGGTGACGATGCCGATGAGCCGGTCATCCTTGACGATCGGGAGACAGGAGATGCGGTTCTTCCTCATCACCTCGATGGCCTCGAGGGTCGTGGCCTCCGGCCCGAGGGTGATAAGGTCGGTGATCATTACCTGGCTCACCGGAATGGGGCCTTCAGGCCGCCGGCCCTCATCGCTGGCGAGAAAGCGCAGCAGCGGACGGTGCGAGACGAGGCCGACGAGGCGATGCTCGTTGTCCTCCACCGGAACGTGATGGATTCGGTGCCAGTCCATCAGGTTCGCGACCAGGTCGATGGCTTCCTCCTCGTTCACCGTCAGAAGATCGGTGGACATGTATTGCTCGACCCGCAGGTAGCTGGGCTTCCAGCTGCCGGCTTCGTCCAATTCGGCGCGGGCCCACTCGTGAACGGGCCGGCCATGCCGCTGCCGCTCCACGGTGGCAGCGACCAGGGCCGACATGCGCTCTTCCAGCGTACCTTTTTCGCCCATGTCCGCCAGCGAGCCGAGCTGCCAGCGGGCGCCGGTGCGCCGCGAGTCCACTCGGGCCTCAACGGTGTCGAGGTACCGTTCGATGTCGGCGGCATCGATTCCTCGAGCCTGCAACCCCCGGCGAGCCAGCGGCAGCAGGGTGTTGCAGATGAGCTCCTGTGCCGTCACCGGTTCGTCGTCGAACCAGGTGAGATGCGCTTCGAGACCGTGGCGCGCCGCCGAAAGGAAATTGGTGTATACCGAGTCGAAGGCCATCATCTCGCGCACGTCGTCCACTTCCTCGGCCAGGCCGCTGAGCATGCCGAACCAGAACGCGGCGTTCGCGACCTCATCGCGGACGGATGGCCCGCTGGGGAGCACTCGATTCTCGATCCGCAGGTGCGCGATGTCGTTGGCCACTCCATAACACGCCCGGTTCCAACGATATACGGTGCTGTTGAATAGCTGGAGTGCCTTCAGGCTCGGCACGCGTCCCGCAGCCATCATCTCGAACGGATCCTCGTCGATCTCCCTTCCCAGGAGCACGCGGAAACGGGACACGTCCGACTTGAAGATCTCGATGACGGACTCGTTGACCCACTCCCGTCCAAAGCTGACGCGTGCGGGGACGTCCCGGATCTCCGGGATGGGATTCCGCGTGTCCACCGACTGCTGGAACACCGCAATGCGGGTCTCTGCCCACAAGCGTCGACCCAGCATCAGCGGGGAGTTGACGGCGGCTGCGAGTACCGGACCCGTTACCGCCATGGCGATGTTGTACAGCCGCGCGAATTCCTCGGGCCCAACCTGAAAATGCACCTGGAAGCTGGCGTTCGCGGCCTCGAGCATCACCGAGTCATGGGTGACCCGCAGCTCGTCCGTGCCCTTGATGCGCAGATCGTAGGCACCGCCGCGCAGTCGAGTCAGGGCGTCGTTCAGGGCATAGTAGCGATCGGCCGGGACCATGTTGTCCAGGGACAGGTCCGATTTGCGGAGCGTGGGCAGAATGCCCGCAAGGACCACCTCGGCGCCCAGATCGCGGACCGTATGACGGACCTTGTCCAGGAGCTCGTTCAGGCGGTTCTCCATCAGCCGCAGGCAGTTACCGCCGAACAGGAGTGGGTCAAGGTTGAACTCGAGGTTGAAACGGCCGATCTCGCTCGTGACGCGCGGGTCATCGATCCGCTCCAGAACCTCCACCGCGACGGGAGCGGGACGCCACATGTCGTCCACCAGGAAGAGCTCCTGCTCCAGTCCGATGCGCCTGACCCCGGACTCGATGCGGTCACCGTGCAGAAGTTGGTCGAGCGCCCGCACGTCGCGCAGCAAAGCCTGGGTGAAGACCCTGAGCTCGGAACTGTCCAGCTCTATCCGGATGTCCTTTTCGCCCAACGCAACCTCCGCTCCGACGGGACCGGGCCCCTGGCGGCCCGGACGGCGCGAGCGACTAAGGTCGCGTCCGCCTTCCGCCATGACAAGTATGGAGCACCGGGTCGTTGGAGATCCGCGGCGAAACGTGTGTCAGACTTCGTTGGATCGGCCGTCCGGCGAGTAGCGGACGAAATACCAGGACCCATCGGCTGGAGGGTCGGGGGTAGGGGGCCGGTGGGCCCTTCGCAGTTTGAACACGAGGTACGTGACCACACCCAGGGCTATGGCCAGAAGGACCGCGACCACGATGACTGTGATGAGCAGGTCGACGAGATTCATGCCATCTCCCGGGAAGTCGAGCCTCAGGCGTCCAGAGCCGCTCGGATTTCGTCCGCCTCTTCGGGGCTCGTGAGGATTCTCACCTCCGGTGCGCCCGCGGACGGGTCGAGCGAACGCAAAGCTCTCTCCATGTAGATCCGCGCGTGTCTTCCGCGTGCGTCCTGCAGCACGACACCGTAGCCTCCGGCCAATCGTCCGACGAAGTCGCCGGCCTCGACCCGCACACTTTCCCTGAGTGCCCTCAACACGTCGGGTCCGACGGATTCAGGGACCAGGAGCAGGGTCAGGTAGCCGAGGGCGGGTGATTTCAGACGCTGTCCCACTTCGCTCGTGAACGCGGACCGCTCGACCAGCGCACGGATCGGTCTGGGTCTGTCCGGGTCCCCCCAAGCCTCACGCTCGCCCACCACGCATGCCGCCGCACGGCGGAACCGCGACTTGAGCTCTCTCAGGATGACGTCCTGCCTGAGGATGTCGTCCGCCCCTGCCTCCATCGCCCGCGCCCGATCCGAGGATCGGAGTTGTCCCCGCGAGAGAAGGACGACCGCTCCGGCCGTCATGGGCCGGACGGTGCGGCAAACCTCGATGGCCTCATCGATCCCCGCTCTCTCCACCGCGATGCAGACGCCTCCCCAGCCCCCGGCTTGTAAGAGGGAGATCAACTCCCCGGGCTTCCGCGTCTCGTGAAGCTCGTACTCCCTCCCCAGCCATCCCTCGACGTCGTCCGTGATCGCCTCCGTCATCCGCAGAAGCACCAGACGCCGCCGATCGGCGGCCGGCACGTCGCCGGTTCGTCGGCCCGGAAGTCCGGCGGGTTCGGCGAGCCCTACGCCGCTACGCGCATCGAGCGTGATCACGCCCGGGTCTTCGATCGGGGGCCGGAGCCGGTGTACGGTGAGTTCCCGCAGCCCGGTGCTGAGACGGCCCAGGTGAAACACGCCTGTGGCACGCTGCACGACCCAGTCCGTAGAAGGGGGCAGGTAGTCGCCCAGGTCGGTGACGGCCGTGGCGGCAACGGTCGCGCCGGAGGACTCCTGCCACTGCAGGAACGCATTGGCCATGGCCGTGCCGGCCCGTGTTTCCCACAGCAGCGTGCCGGGGTCTACGGCGAGGCGACTCACGGCTCCACCCATGGATTCCGTAAGCTCGGCGAAGGCTTCCTCGGGTTCGGAAGCCTGCAGAATCCTCCGCGGGTATTCGCCCCGGTAGCCCAGTACCGTGAGCCGACCATTTCGCCACGCATTCTCCAGGCCGTCGAATCCCCAGTGCCGAGCCTGTTCGAAGAGCTCGTCCGGCGAGTATCCGCCCAGGAACGCGAGCTTCTCGTCCGCGTCCAGGCCCGCGGCCAGAAACTGCAGCAGGAACGTCAGTTTGCCCGCTCCCGGGGCGCCAGCGAACAGATACAGCCCCCCGGCCCTGAGTCCACCCACGCGTTCGTCGAACGGTCCTACGCCACTGGAAATGATCAACGCGCGCCACCTGTCCAAGAGTTCGCTGCGCAACCTGCCGCCACGGGAATTGTCACCGGTGGGGCTGCCTTTGACAAGGGCCGGCCTCCGCAATGGAGACCGGCCCTCGGTGCGAGTTGCATGGCCGGCGGTCTTTGTGCCCGCCGGCAGAGCCGCGACACTAGTGAACGCCGCCCATCATCCTCCGGATAGGCCGGGCCGACAGACGAGGAACACCACGCCTGCCACGCCGACGCTGATCGACACCGTCAGGAACAGCTCCGGCAGCGGCAATGTCTCGAACTGCCCGGCCACCAGGCCGGCGATGAGGTTGCCGAGCGCAGCGCCCATGAACCAGGTGCCCATCATCTGGCCCACGAACTTGGGCGGCGAGAGCTTCGTAATGCTGCTCAGTCCTACCGGGCTCAGGAACAACTCACCGCACGTGTGCAGGAAGTAGGTCGCAGATCAGCCAGCCCGGACTCACGAGCTGCCCCTCGACCGTGTATGTGGCGCCCCACGCGATCACGAGGAATCCGACCCCAAGGAGAAGCAGGCCAAAACCGAACTTCAGGGGTAGGGAGGGCTCCTTCTTCCGCCTGTCGAGCCACAACCACAGCCACCCGAATACCGGTGCCAGCGTGATGATGAACAGCGGATTGATCGACTGCAGCCAGCTGGCCGGAGCTTCCCAACCAAGGACGTTACGGTCGGTGAGACGCTCGGCGAACAGATTGAGCGAGGACGCGGCCTGCTCGAACCCGGCCCAGAAGATGGAGGCGCCGAGGAACAGCAGGAAGATCACGACGACCCTCTTCTTCTCCACCGAATCCAGTCCGCCGAAACCGAGGACCGACGTGAAGAACAGGACCGCGATAGCCAGGATAATCACGCCGGTGGCCTGCGCGGCGCCCTCCAGCGTGATGTTGATCGTGCCCCGCGACCCGAGGAAGTAAAGCACGATTGCGATGACACCGACGAGCGCGATCCCAAGCATGAGCTGACGCAACGCCTGCGGTTTGCTGGCTCGAGCTTCCTCACGGAACTTCCCGGCACTACCCAGGAAACTCCAGCCGAGGCGGTACTGGATCAGGCCGAGTACCATCCCGACGCCGGCGGCCGCAAAGCCCAGGTGCCAGTCGATGTTCTCGCCCAGGTAGCCGCAGATCAGCGGGGCGACGAAGGCGCCGATGTTGATCCCCATGTAGAAGATCGAGAAACCGGCATCTCGGCGCGCGCCGCCCTCTGGGTATAGTTCGCCGACGATCGTGCTGACGTTGGGCTTTAGAAGTCCGGTTCCCAGTACGATCAGGATGAGACCTCCGTAGAAGGCCGCCATCCCTCCCACACCGTGCAGCGCGACGCCGAAGTTGCCCGCTGCGATCAGAAGACCGCCCCAGAACACCGAGCTCCGCTGTCCGAGCAGTCGGTCTGCCACCCAACCTCCGGGAAGGGCGAACAGGTAGACGCTGGCTGTGTAGAGGCCGTAAATGGCCGCTGCCGTGCGCCGCGGTCATCCCGAGGCCGCCCGTGGCGACTGCAGCGGTCATGAACAGGATGAGGATGCCCCGCCCGCCGTAGAAGCTGAAGCGCTCCCACATTTCAGTGAAGAACAAGGTGGCCAGGCCACGAGGATGTCCAAAGAAAGCAGTATCGCCCGGAATAACGGGCGACGCTGCTTGAGGAGCCGAACCTGTGCTATCGCTCATCAGCTCAATTGCCTCCTGGTCCGTCCGATATAGAGTGGTGACGGGTCAGACTCGGCCCGCCAGTGCTGGACGATCGAAGCGGACAATATCGTCGCGACGGCGCCCGGTGAGCAAGTTCAGCCGGATCCGACGGCTGCAAGGAACTGACCGGCTATTGCCACCCAGTCATACCGTCGCCATCGGAGGGCCCCGGCTGCGATGAAGCGAGTCCTCAGGTCCGGTTCCTTGAGCAGGCGCACGATCGCCGCGGCCAGTCCCTGCACGTCATCCGGATCGACGAGGAGAGCTACCTCACCGTGCGGTGCGGTCTCAGGGACCGCCGCGCAGTCTGCCGCCACGATCGGCAAGCCGGCCGCCATCGCCTCCAGGAACACGATCCCGAACCCCTCCTGACGTGAGGGGAGGCAGAACACATCGGCTCGCGACATCTCGTCGCGAACCCCGTCCACACCATCGACCGATCCCACGAACGTTACGGTATCCTGGATTCCCAGCGATCGCGCCAGCCTCGTCAGACGTCCGACCTCCGGCCCGCCTCCCACCACCCGGAGTCGCGCGTTCGGGACCTGTGCGCGGACCGCCGCCATCGACCGCAGGAGGCTCTCCGTGTTCTTTCGCCTGTACTGCCGCCCCACGCTAAGGATCGTCGGTGGCATTCCTGCCCGGTGATCGCCGGCAATCGGCTCTGACCAGGCCGCGACGTTGATACCTTCCGGGACGATCCGAGTGCATGCCGGGTCCAGGCCGTATCGCTGGGTGGCAATTCTGCAGCTGTGCTGGCTGGTGAGAACCACCCGGTCCGCTCTCCGGGCGTTCCGCCGCTCCAGTCGCGACAACAGGTGGAAACGGACTCGATTCCAGCCGCTCTCATACTCGAGCTCGTCAGCCATAACTCCCTTGAGAGACACCACATATCGGGCTCCCGGCTGGTCGATCCATAACCCGTCAAAGTCGAACCCGACGATGAGATCCGGGTCAAACCGGCGCACCCGGAAGCGATACCCGATATTCGCCGAGATCCGGGTGAGGTCCGAGAGGCCGAGCGCTAACCGAGGCCGGAGGATCGTCACCCGGTGCCCGAGAGCGCGCAGCCCACTTGCCAGCCCCGTGATCGCGACGGCCGAACCGCTGCCGCGAACTCGATCCGCGAACCAGGAGTCGAGAAAGAGGATGTTCAGGGGTTCGAAGTTTCCCACGAGGTGCCGCTAGAGCCGATCGACTCGAGCCGCCAGGATGAAATCGCTTTCGGTGAGCCCGTCGATCTTATGCGTGAAGATCTCGATCTCGACTCGACCCCAGGAGAGGCGTATGTCGGGATGGTGTCCCTCGGACTCCGCGAGTTCTCCGACACGATTGGTGAAGGCGAGCGCGGTCACGAAATCGGGGAAGGAAAATACCTTGTGCAGGTGATGCTCTTCGACGACCTGCCAGCCGCCCCCCAACTGCTCCTGAAGGGACTGCAGCTCCTCGCCAGCCAGCGGAGGCACTCCGCCCCGGCACGGCACACAGTGTTTTGCCGAAAGCGTGTCGCTCATGGGCCCTCCTCGTAGAAACAGGAATCCAGGACTTCAGTCATCTTGCGACTCCGTGGCTTCCGAAGCGAGCACGACCCGATTTCGCCCGAGTCGCTTGGCCGTGTATAGCGCCCGATCCGCCGCCCGTAACAGAGACTTCGGGTCGTCCCCATCTTCCCGGAAGAAAGCGATACCGAGGGATGCCGTGAGGTCCACGGGAAGCGGAGGGTCCTCTTCAAGGACCAGGTCGTCGATCCGCATCCGGAGTCGCTCGGCGATGCTGAGAGCCAGTTCCCGGTCGGCGCGGATCAAGAGGATCGCGAACTCCTCTCCCCCGATTCGGGCGATCTGGTCGCTGTCTCGAACACTCTCTCGCAGAGTCCTCGCGAGGGCCTGCAGGCAGCGGTCTCCCGCCTGGTGGCCAAACTTGTCATTGACGGACTTGAAATGATCGACGTCAAGGAAGACCAGTGCGAGGGGCTCATCATACCGAGTGGCTCGGCTGACGTTCTCCTCGAGCTGCTGGTTGAAGTGCCGCCGGTTGAACAGGCCGGTCAGGGAATCGGTGATCGCCAGGCGGCGGGTCTCTTCCAGCAGCTGGGCACTTCGGATCACTTCGGCCGCCTGCCGGGCTATCACCGTGAGCGTCTGAACGTGTTCGTCGCTGAAGGCGTGAGGCTCTACCGATTCGGCATTGAAGACGCCTATGATCAAGCCATCCGCAATCAACGGCACGGCGACTTCACTTCGCGCGCCCGGCACCCCGGGAATGTACGATTCGTCGTCCAGGCTCTCGATGTCGTGAACGACCTGGGTCATACCGGTTTCAGCGCAACGCCCGGTGACGCCGTGTCCGACCGGTATCTCGAGGAACCGGACGGCGGCCTGGTACCCCTGGCCGGCCGCGACTCTCAAGTGCTTTCTGTCAGCGTCGAGAAGCAGAACGGCGGACTGTCCCTGGGGGATGACCTCGCCCGCGATCTCCAGCATCGAGTGCAGCGTCGCCCCTAAGGCACCGGCCTCACTGGCAAGGTTCGAGATTCGGTACAGGGCGCTCAGCTGGTCGATTCGCTGGCGGAGCTCGGCCTGGGCCTGGAAAGCGAGAATACCAAGGGCGGCCTGGGTTCCCAGCACTGTGAGCAGCTTCTCGTGTTCCGATGTGAACGCGTACAGACGCTCCGATTCCACGTTGATCACCCCGGCAACCCGGTTTCCGACGATCAGGGGAACGGCCAGATTTGACCTCGCCTCAGCCAGCCCAGGGAGATAGCGCGGGTCCTGGGAAACGTCACCGACTCGAACCGATTCGCGGTTGGCTGCGGCCCATCCGGTGAGTCCCTGGCCGAGAACGAGCGAGGCTTTCCGCATCTCTGCAGCCTGCTCGCCATAGCCGGTGAGCTGTTCGACCGTGAGACGGCCCGTATCCTCGTCCAGCAGCATGAGCGCTGCGTTCTCAAAGCCGATCAGCTCACGGGCCCGGTCGAGAACCTCCGACAGGAGCTCCTCGAGCGAATCGTGCAGACCCAACGCCCGTGTGCATTCGTATAGGGCATCCAGTGTTCCGAGTCCCCGACTGCCCTGGAGCTCCTCGCCCGGCGTGTTGTTCGGCGCGGAATCGTTCATTCAAGCAACGACTTTCCGAACGCCTTGACCGTCAAGACCGGGCACTCGGCGCGGCGCACGATCTTGTCCGTCACGCTGCCGAGCATGACGTGAGTGAGGCCCCCGAGACCGTGCGTCGCGATGACGATCAGGTCCGCCGGGATCTCCTCAGCGGCTTCCAGGATGCTCCCCACCGCCCGCCCCTCGCGAACATGGATCTCTACATTGACGTCGGCCCCCGCTCTCGAGGCCACGCCGAGAAGCGCCTCCCGGAGGCTGCCACCGAGCACTGAGAAGTCGGATACGGCCGCCGGCCGCCCTCGCCCGTACACTTCGGGGGTAACCGGCTGCTCGAACACATGCAGAAGGTGCATGCGCGCGCCATAGACCCGGCAGAACTCGAGCGCGTATCCGACGGCGTCTTCGGAGTACCGCGAAAAGTCGACGGGGACCAGCACGTGCTGAGGGTAGGAAGAGGCGGCGTCTCGGCCCCGTCCACGAATCGTGAGAACGGGACGGCCAGCCAGCCGTACCACCTCTTCCGTCACGCTGCCCAAGAGCGCGTGACCGAGGCCTCGCCTGCCGTGAGTGCTCATGACGATCACGTCTGCGTCGATCTCCTGGGCGTACTCCAGAATGACGGGAGCCGTCGACATGCCCCTCCGCTGTGCGCGCACCACTTCGACTTCGCCGATGCCACGCTCCTCGATCTGGCTCGCCATGCGACCATCGGCAGTCCGTTCGAGACGGGCCCGGATCTCGTCGGCGTCCGGGAAATGATGCGCCGGATCGTTGGGGTCGTCGGCATGCAGGACCACCGCGTGCAACATGTGAAGGACCGCCCCATGCTGCTGGGCAAGTGCCAGCGCGTAGTCGAGGGCGGCGTCTGCCAACCGCGAAAAGTCGGTCGGTAGCAGGACGGTCTTCACGGACAGCGTCGGTGTCACCGGAATCCTCGCGCTATCGAGGGGCGCCGAATGTGACTTCGAGCTCGACGCGCTCGCCGTCGCGAATGACGATCACCGGGGCGGTGTCGCCCGGATTGGCCTCGGACAACACGACCATGTAATCCTGCACGCTGGCAATCTCCAGGTCTCCGATCTGAACCACGACGTCCCCGCGCTGCAGTCCGGCCGCCTCGGCCGGGCTGTCCGGCCGAACGTCCGACAGCAACAGACCGGGAGAGCCATCTGCCGGTCCCGCATAATCCGGGATCGTCCCGAGCCTGGCCTTCAGCGCCATGCGCCGCTGCGGGCCGTCCGAGGTCTTGACCAGGGTCAGCACGCCGTCACGGTTCGCGATCGTTCCGGCCACATCGGAGACCAGCCACGCGACGCGAGCCCCTCCTTCGGCGTTGATCAGATCGGCATCATCCGACGGCTTGTGGTACTCGGCATGGGTACCCGTGAAGAAGTGCAGGACCGGGATGTCCGCGGCGAAGAAAGCCGCCTGGTCAGAAGAACCGAAGCCATCACCGCCGATCGCGCACTGGAAGCCGTAGCGATCGCAAAGAGGAGCTACCAGGTCGTCCCACTCTTCGGCTGAATCTCCGCCGAGCACCGACAGCTTCTCGTCACGAAGTCGTCCGACCATATCCATGTTCAGCATGGCGATGGCGTTTGCCATGCCGAGTTCCTCGGGCGGTCTCCGAACGATATTGCTCGCCCCCACCAGGCCCCGTTCTTCTGCCGAGAACGCCATGAATATGACGTCGCGCTTGAGCTGGCCGCGACGCTGCTGAAGCTGCCGAGCCGCTTCAAGAAGAGCGGCTGTGCCCGAAGCGTTGTCATCCGCCCCGTTATGGATGGCTCTCGAGTCCGGCTCGAGGGAGCCCTCACCCCCAAAACCGAGGTGATCGTAGTGGGCGCCGATGAGCACCGCGCCCTCGAGTTCGCCGTTTCCCCGTATACGCCCGATGACGTTGAAAGCGTATACGAAGCCCTTCTGGGCGTGCGGATTCGCGGGGTCCGCGATGGGCACCCCGAAGACGTGCCGGTAGCCGCCGTCGTCGCCCGCCGGCTCGAGGCCGATGCTCTTGAACTGCGCTTCCATCCAGAGTCCTGCCTTGGCGAGACCCTCGGACCCGAGTCCACGGCCCTGGCGAGCATCATCCGCGAGCCAGCTGACATCCGCGGAATATCGCTCAGCCGCCGCGTCGATCCCGCTGGAGATCCTCTCCGACCCGTCAGTCTGGGCCGACGCAGCCGAAGCATTCAACAGGGCGAGTCCGGCGACCAGCGCTCCCCGCACCGCGAGTCTATGGCCAAACGAAAATGACATCACTTCCTCCGTATCCATGCCTTCGACGTGAACCTTGATCCGGCAGGCCCCCGCTTCGGGCTCTGCCGCCGACGCCGCCAAAGTACATGGCCCGGCGCCTCCGCGCTTCAGTGAGGGACCGGCTCAGAACGCGCCGCCTCCACCGCCTCCGAATCCGCCGCCAGAGAACCCTCCGCCTCCGCCACCCGAGAAGCCCGATCCGCCGGAACTGCGGGGCGCCGAGGTCATGGCCGTGGCTGCATGTTGGGTCATACCGGAGAGGTCCCCGACGAAGATCGTCGGGTGAAAGCCGCGATGTCCCGTGCCCCGGTACCAGTCAGGGGGCTCCCGGTAGATGTCCGCGAAGGCTGCCGCCCATTTCTTCTCGACGGCGAGCGCCATGGCATAGGGCAGATAGCGCTCGAACATCTCCGGACCGGTGATCATCTTCTTGAACCGGTCAGAATCGACCCGCTGCAAGAACTCCTCGAAGCCGAGCGCCGCTTCCAGGGCCCGCGTGCCAGCCACCGTGCGAGCGGGCATGAAGATCCCGAAGGCCATGACGGTGAGGCCAGTCAGCACGCCGGCGATGACGGTCGTGAGGGGAGCCATGCCAAATCGAATCGAGAGCGCCGAGCCTCCAAGAGCGACGAGCACACCCGTGGCGATCGCGATGCCGATCCAAACGGCGAGAACACGATCGGGCCTGCTTCGATAGTACTTGAGTTTCATAAGTTCGTCGAAGATGCGTTCCTTGATGCCTGGCAAGTCCTTGTAGAACTCGTTCTCGAGGTCTGACATGTGGACTCGATCGCCGACTGTCGGGGAGCCGAACACGGCCCGCAGAAGCTTTGATTCGTGGCTCTTCAACCCGTCCAGGTCCGGCCCGGCCTTCTGCAGTTCCAGGACGTAGTCCTGCTCTTTGATCAGTCCGAGGAACTTGTCCTGTTCCGTCTCCTCGATCACGAGGTATCCACGGACCGCGAGATCGACCAGAATGGCCGTCACGTCCCTGAGATCGGTCCGATTGTCGACGAGCGTACCCACCTCAGATGGGGTGAGTCCCGCCGGCGGCTCGTACATCGGCGCGATGGGCCTCCGCTTCGGGTCTCGTCCGTGCCGCATCCAGAGGTTCCGCATGACGAAGAAGGCCAGGAGGGGAATCAGCAGCGGCCAATTGCTTCGGAAGAAGCTCAGGAGCCGGTCCCACCGGGTCGGTCGGCGAATCAGGTATTCTCCCGACCCGGCATCGCCTGGCTGGAGATCCTGCCCCGCGGCTCCACCAGCCGGCGCCCGGGTGATGAACGAGTCCCATGCGATCGCGACCGTGAGTCCCTCATGAATTCCGAGCTCGCGGGACGATCGCACGTCTACCTGGAACTCGGAAACGGCCACCTCGACCGATTCCTCGGTGGAGCCGTAGCGACCCGTGAAACCGCGAGCGCGAATCCCGGTGACCATGGCAGGGAGCCGGACCCGGACGCTGGCTCGTTCGATCGGGACCGGCCACTCATCTCCCGTGACGTTCCAGTACAACTCATCCCAGGCCTGGTCGTCTTCCTGGAAGAACCGAATCGCGTTGTCGACCCGGTACCGGATGACGACGGTCCGAACGGCGTCCGATGCCCCGGGTACCCAGACCTTGATCTTCCGGTAGTGGCGCTCGCGGCTCGTCTCGTACCGGAGGTCCTGGCCAGCCCCGTCGTCTACGCCCTGCACCTCGAGACCGAGCGTGTAGTTCAGGTTGGCCCGCGTCCGGTACTGAATCGGGATCGTGCGAAAGATCCCGTTGTAGGATCCCTGGAATCGCACCTTGAGAGTCTCGATGACTTCCACGTCTCCATCGCGCCCGATGCGGACTTCAGCGTGAAAATCCTCGACGTACCAGGACCGGACAGTCGCTGCCGCATCTGACGCGTCGGCGGCGTCGGCCGCCGGCAGTCCGGCGGGCATGGACACAAGCGCCGCGCATGTGCCCGTGAACGCCAGCCGGCGCCAACGGCCCGAGAGTGCTCTTCTCACCGCTGCATCCCCCCGTATCAGCTCGCACCATCGCCGAAGCTGACCTTCGGAGCGTCCCGCTGTTCCTCCTCGTCCAACTCGAAGAACTCTTCCTTCTGGAACCGGAACGCGTTGGCTACCAGCACGGAGGGGAACTGCTCCACCTTGATGTTGTAGTCGCGCACCACTGCATTGTAGTAACGCCTCGAGCTCTGCACGGCGTCTTCGATCTCGCCCAGCGTGTTCTGAAGACTCGTGAAGCTCTCGACGGCCCGGAGCTGAGGATAGGCCTCGGACAGGGCGAACAAGGACTTGAGGGTCCCGCTCAGCATATTCTCGGCCTGGGCCTTTTCCGCCGGACCGGACGCGGACATGGCGCGGTTTCGCGCGTTAATCACGGCCTCCAACGTGTCCTTTTCGTGGCCGGCGTAGCCCTGAACCGTTTCGACGAGGTTCGGGATCAAGTCCCAGCGCCGCTTGAGTTGAACGTCGATGTCAGCCCACGCGCCGTGCGATTGGGTCCGCAGCTTGACGAGCGAGTTGTAGATCGTGACGCCAACGACGGCGACGATCGCCAAGAGAATCAGAAACCAGGTCAAGGCACCCTCCGGGTCCGGGGGTCGAGGAAAAGCGTATCCACGATGCCAGAATAGTCGACTTCGGCGGGTCGTGACAAGCGGAGGGTACGCTCAGGGGGTAGCCAGCATCTGGTCCAGCGCACTGCGGGGAACGGCCCCAGTCTGACGCGCCGCCTCGACTCCGCTACGGTACAGGATCAGAGTAGGGATCCCGCGGATTCCGAGGGAGGCCGAGACCTGCGGGTAGGCGTCCGTGTCCAGTTTCACGACCAGGAGTTCTCCCACGTGGTCCGCGGCCAATTCGTCCAGCACGGGCGCCATGATCTTACAGGGGCCGCACCAGTCGGCGTAGAAATCCACCAGGACCGGAACTTCGGTTTCCCTGACCACGCGGTCCAGGTCTTCACCGCTGATCTTCACGGGCCGGTCGAGAAGAAATGGGCGGGCACAGTCCCCGCAAACAGGGCGGTCGGTCGCCCGGTCGAGGGCCACGCGGTTGAGCCTGAGGCAGAAGGCGCAGCGCACGGTCGCGGTGCGCGGTGTCATCGTCGATTCGTCCCGCATGATTCGCTTCCTTGCTTAATCCATCGTGTGGACGGCATGTGACCCATCGCGCGGTCGCAGCTTTCGTATTGTGCGTCGCAACGTCGGATGTCAACGTTGCGTTTCCCGAATCGAACGGATCGGCCGTGCGCATCGTACACACAGAATCGTCGACGGTCATGGGCGGCCAGGAACGTCGCGTGCTGGCCGAGAGCCTCGGCATGCGAGAGAGGGGGCATGACGTGTGGATCGTCACGCCTCCGCGTGGGGTCCTGGCTGGCCGCGCCGCGGCAGCGGGCCTTGAGGTCATCCCGCAGTCGTTTCGACGATCCCTATTACCGGCGAACGCCAGGGCCCTGGCTTCGATCGTGAACCGCCTGCAGCCGGACGTGGTGAATTCGCACAGTTCGGCGGACAGCTGGACGGCGGCCCTGGCGCTCCTCCTGGGAGCGCGTCCGCGGGCCCTGGTGCGCAGCCGGCATATCTCGGCGCCCGTCAAGCCAGGACCGCTTCACAGGCTTCTATACGGAGAGGCTGACTGGGTCATCACGACCGGCGAGTCTGTGCGGCGGGACTTCGCGCAATCGGGCCTCGTACCCCTGGACCGCTCCACTTCGATCCCCACGGGCGTCGACCTCGCCCGATTCAGTCCGCATCCGGAGCGCTGCGCCGAGGCTCGCGGAGTCCTCGGCGTCGCCACGGATGGACCGGTAGTCGGCGTCGTCGCCTACCTGAGGTCGGACAAAGGCCACGCCGTCTTGTTGCGGGCGATGAGGACGGTTCTCGACGTGCACCCTACCTGCATCCTGGTTGTCGTCGGTGAGGGTCCAGAGCTCAGGTCCCTCGAAAGCCTCGCGGCGCGACTCGGGATCCAGGCGTCGGTCCGGTTCACGGGTCTGCGGGAGGACGTCCCGGAGGTGCTGGCGGCGTTCGATCTGGTCTGCCAGCCGTCCGTGCGGAACGAGGGCGTACCGCAGTCGGTTCTGCAGGCCGGCGCCGCGGCTCTTCCCGTGGTCACCACGGAAGTGGGGGGAATCCCCGAGGCCGTGCTGCACGAACAGACCGGGTTCGTGGTACCGCCTGGCGAGCACGAGGCGCTTGCGGGCGGGATTCTCGCGCTGCTGGCGGATCCGGTTCTACGGGTTCAGATGGGGGAGGCGGCCCGCCGTCACGTATCCCGGTGCTTTTCGGTGCAGCGGATGCTGGATCGCACCGAGGAGACGTACGCGGCCGCCCTTCGGTCCAACCGCCCCGCGAGGCGAGGGCCGACACGGGAGGGCCCGGACACGCCATGAAGGCCCATTTGCCCGAGAGCCGGTACACCGGCGAACGGCCGACACCGTTGGCCCACAGGAGAATCCACGCCCCCGGGACGTTCCCCGACCGCTGGGTCGTCTTTCTGCACGGATTTCTCGGGGCGGGCAGGAACTGGGCATCCATTGGCCGCGGTGTTGTGGAATTGCGCCCTGACTGGGGAGTCGTTCTCGTGGACCTCCGGCTGCATGGAGAAAGCCAGGGCCTGGCTCCCCCTCACACGGTCGCCGCCAGTGCTGCCGATGTGAACTCGCTGATCCTGCACCTTCAGGGCAGGGAGACGGTGATCGTCGGCCACTCGTTCGGAGGCAAGGTCGCCCTGGCCGCGGCGCGCGCGGGCGGCGCCACTCTGAGACAGGTGTGGGTGATGGACAGCACGCCCTCCGCCGGCCGGACGGAGGCCGGTGCGGATCGTCTCCTCGCTCTCCTGACCACACTTCCCCCACGGTTCGATAGCCGGAGTGCCGTCGTCTCAGCGGTGCAGGCGGCTGGTTTCAACGTCCATATTGCCGAGTGGACCGCCACGAATCTGGTGCGCGACCCGGACGGCTATCGCTGGAGATTCGATCTGGCCGCTCTCGAGCTTCTCCTGCAGGACTTCTACCGGGAAGACCTGTGGTCGGTGGTCGATCCGTCAGTTCCCGGTCGGGAGCTGTTCTTCGTGCGGGCGACACGGGGTTCCATTCTCGACGATGTCGCCGCGGCTCGCATCGGTCGGCTGGAAGCGGACGGCGAATGCGTTCGACTGATCGAGATCCCGGGCGGCCACTGGATCAACATGGAGAATCCCGACGCCGTTCTCGATCTTCTTGCGCAGTATCTGCCCCGCTGACCCGGTCCTTCCGCTTCTAGAGCACCTCTCTCCAGGTACGGCGGACGACGCCCACACGACCGGTTCCGAGTCGCAGGCCCAACACGCTCGTCTCCCGAACGGCGACGCCCGGATTCGCGGCGTATCCACCCCCAACCGTCGACTTCGAGGTGATCCGGTACAGAGCGGCGACCGAATCGATCGTGAGGAGTTTCGTGGCGCGCACGAGTACGGTCTCGCCGCCGATCGAGTACTGCGCCGTCGAAGGCTGGACGGGGGAGGCGATCCAGGTGGCCAGGCCGGATTCCGCCAGGTAGAACGCCTGGCTCGATGCCGTGTGGTTGATCCCGATCCGCAACTCGGCGCGTGCGGCCAGGAAGATCCCGGTCGACCCCACGTATAGCGCCGCGAGGAGTACGAGCACCGCCACCAGTATGAACCCGCCCTGGCCCCCGGGAGAGACCTTCGTCTGGCGCCTCGCAGGCCGCGCGGGCTGGTCAGCCACGTGTCCGCTCCACTTCCCCCCACGATCTGGACGCCCGACCACGATGGTGGCAACGCGTCAAATGAGGATCAACACCGGGCAGAAGTCACCTTTTGCGTATCGTCTTTGCTTTTTGCGACTTCCGACCCCGGCCCCACACCCTGCTTTCCGACCGTCCAGCGCCCCGCAATGTCGCAGCAAGTGTTGTGATTAAGGAAGATAGGGCGTCGCTCCGCCCCTCCGCCCCTTCGTTGGCAACCGCCTTGCCCTAACCGCTGTGGGAGAACTCATGGAAGGAGCGGAAGCCATGCACTACAGCGCGACGACCGAGGCTCTGCTCCACGCGATGAAGAACGACGTTCGCAACCGCGTGGATGACATCGTGGATTACGCCGAACACGCCGCGATGACGCTGACCTCGGAGGACGAGGTCGACGCGGTTCTCGAGCATGCCCTGCTGGAGGTCGAGAAGACGCTGGCGGAAGCGGCTCGAGCCATGGCGCGGGAAATCCAGCGAGAGAGGATGTACTAGGAATCTCGTTGCTCGCGCCACTCTCTCATGTTATCGATATTCCCGAGGGGGTCGGTCTCCTCCCTCCCGGGAATCGATTCGCGAAGCGCGCAAATTGTTGCATGGTGTTGCGTGGTCAGACCGGGCGCATACACACTGTATGTGAAGCACGCGCAGCTAATTACAGAGATTGTAGACGAGGTTTGTCCGGTGGCCGAGTTCTTGCCGATATGGACGGTTCGCTGAGTACCGCGATCGAGCGGCAGGGAGAACGACGTCGCCGGTGGGTCCGATCTCTGGGGCGCTGACTCGCGGAAGGCGGAGACGCAATGGACGAGAAGGGGAAGATGAGCGCACGAAACCGTGAGGCGAAAGCTGCCGCCTTCCAGCCGGACACGGCGCCGCTGACCGACGGAGAAGAGTCCACGGCTGCCGCCAACGAGGGGCATCCCACCTGGCTGGACCGGGTGAGAGATGCCGCCGCGCCGGAGCCCGATCAGCCGGCCTGGGATCCAGAGCCGGTGGGCACGTCAGACTCCGTCTGGGACGCGACCGACACCGTCGAACCGGCTCCACCGGCCGCGGCCGAAGTCGAGGTCCCTGCGCAAGAGCCGGCAGCGCCCGATCCCGGAGCGATCCCGGAGACCGCTGAAGCCGCCCTCGAGGAAAACGTCGGGCTCAGCGTCCGCCGCCTCCGAAGAGCCGCGGTGGAGATGGCGGCCAGGGACGCCGAGGTCAATCTTCCCGACGCCAAGGCAAAGGGCCGCGCCGAGTCCGAGGAGGAACTCCGTGACCGAGCCGTCGCCCTGTTCAGGAACTGGCAGGCGCGAGAACGATCGCGTTTGAACTCGGTGGTCGCCGAGCTGGAAGGTCGCATCACACGCACGCTGGCCGGTATTTCACTCGACAACGACCGGTTCGAGAGGGTCACGAGCGAGCTCTTCCGTCTCAAGAAGCGCTGGGACATGAATCGAACGGTCGTGGAGAGCACGCTGGAGGAAGAGACGGGCGAGGAAGAGGAGCAGCCGGCAACGCGCCAGTTCAAGACGCATTGGTACGCCCTGGCCATCGGCTTTCTCGGAGTCGTCGAATTCCTCGCGAATGCTCCCGTCTTCGGGGCTCTGCTTCCACGCGACCCGCTGACCGAGCAGCAACTGCGGTATGTGGCCGAGACCAGCGAGGGTTGGATGGCCGGCGGATTGCGCGTTGCGTCGCAGTTCATTCTCAGGCCAGATGCCGCGCTCCTGGCGGCCGGTGTGGTCACGTTCCTTTGCGTACTGGCCCACTTCTTCGGCCATTCGCTCCGATCGCTGATGATGCACCAGTCGTCCCGGCGCACGGGTGAGACCCTGGGCAAGCGGTCGGCCGGTGAGTTCATCGTACCGATGGTCTTGTCGGGCATCGGGTTGACTCTGGTACTTGGCGTCCTGTTCGAGGCGCGGGTGACGCTGGGGGAGGTAGCGATCGATCGCTTTGCCCAGGATAGCGCCAAGATCGAAGAGCTTCGCCGGAATGCCAGCTGGTTGCGGGTGGACGGCAACCTGGTGGCGGCGAACGAGCAGGCCAATCGGGCCGATGACCTGGAAGCTCTTGCCAAGGAGCAGCGGGAGTACGCGGCCTCCATGAGTGGCCTGAGCTTCCCGATCCTGCTTCTCAATACCACCCTGATTCTCGTAGCGATATCAGCGGCTTACTTCCATATGCGGGACCGGCGTCGGGATCGGTTCAACGACACCCCGTTCGAACGACAGCGACGGGAACTGGTGAATGTCGGAGACGCGACGCAGCAGCGAGTGGTCGATGCCATGGGAGAGGCGGTGCGTACCATTCGCGACCTCGCGAGCTTACTTTCCGAAACACCCCTGCGGGAGGCGCCCGCGCTGGCGAGCCAGCTCGAAGCGACGGTCGTGGCCTATCGGGCGGAGAACGGTCGACTCCGGGGCCTGGACACCAGGGAGATCCTGGCGTTCGCGGAGCCCGTCGAGCTCAAGCTCGCCGTAGACGAACGGGATACGCGCAATCTGCTGATGCGCGATCCGGATGACTACGAGGCGGAACGCCGTGACCTGCAGGGCAGCTTCGAGAAGACCCGGGCTCGGTTCACCGAAGAGGCGACGGCATGGTAATGAGGAAGACTCGGACGCTGGTGGCCTTTCTGGGGGCGCTGACGTTGGCAGGGTGCGGAACCCAGGAGGGCAACGCCGCGGGTGGCGAGGGGGAAGGCGGAGTCGTCAAGCGGTCGACCCCGGAGCTGGTCGTGTTCGTCTACGATCGCTCGACCAGCATCTCTCACCACCAGCTGGAGCTGGCCCGCCAGCTCACGAACGATCGCATTCGGAAACTGGATCACGGGGATCGCATCTCGGCCCATCAACTCCTCCAGCTGTCTCTCGAGGAGCCGCCGCACCGCTGGTCGGAGACCGTCCCGCAGCGCCAGTTCACCGAGCAGGCCATGACGCGGGACTCGGTTACACGGGCCCGGTTTCTGAGGGATGCGCAGGACTACCTCGTCGTATTCACCGATACGACCGGTCGGGGCAACATCGATGGGACGGATATCCTCTCGACCCTGCACGATGTCAGTGCCGATCTGCAGGCCGCGCGAGGGCGCGAGGCCACTCTGTACATCTTCTCCGACATGCTGCAGTCGAACCGGAGCATCGACATGGAAGGCCTGCGGAAGATGCCCCCGTCAGGCTGGATCGACAGCCAGCAGGCGAACGGAACCCTTCCGGACCTCACGGGTCTGTGCGTGTACGTGATCGGAGCTCGGGTGGACACGCCCCAGAGTCAGCGAGTGAAGGACTTCTGGCGGAGGTATTTCGAGGCCACGGGCGCCCTGATCGAGAGCCGGAACTACACCCTGCGTCCCGTCGAACTTCCGGAGCACCCCTGCACCTGAACTGAAGCAGGGGGATGGGCCGTCGAGGTCATCGAGTCTCGACGACCTCGACCTTGTCTCCGAGCCGTATCGGCCCGCGGCCGTCGTGTATCAGGTTCTCTCCGAACAGCACTTTCCCGCCCACGTTCCGGAACGTGGCGAGGGTGTGCAGCGGTTCCTTCTCCCTCTCCCCGGTCTGCTGGTCCGTCGTGGTCACGATGCAGCGAGCGCAGGGTTTCACGACCCGGAATTCCGTCTCTCCCGCCCGAATCCGAGTCCAGCTGTCTTCCCCGAACGGCTCATCTCCGTCGAGCACGAGATTGGGCCGAAAACGATCCATCGGCACGGCCGCCGACAGGCGTTCGTTGAGCGCCGCGAGGGAAGCCTCGGTCGTGAGCAAGAGAGGGTAGCCGTCGGCGAAGCTCACCCGGTCACCAGGGCGGCCATGGGTCGGACTGACCGGGCGGCGGGTGCTCGCCGGCATATGGAGCAGGCGGCAGGAACGTCCGAGCAGCTCCGAAAGCCATGAGTCGGCTTCCGCTCCCGCGGCCCGTCCTTCGGTGTGATCCGCCCGCACCTTCACGGGGTAGACGGGCTGGTCGAGTCCGGGGGTGAGGACTCGCAGTACCGGGCGGCGCGCGGCTCGCAGCTCCAGTCCGCGGGGACCGGGAGCCACGTCGAGAGTGGCCAGAACGGGTGATTCTCGCTGGGTGATCACTCGTCCGTCGTCGTCGACGAGGCACCACCTCCGGTCCCCCCGAACGCCGAATTCGTCGAGATGAGCTTCCTGCAGCCCCAGTCCCCGGGCCGATTTCAGTGGATATACGAAGAGCCCCGTCACCTTCATCTCGATCAGAACGGCTTCGTGCGGGCGAGCCAGGCGCCCAGCACACCCAGTATCGGTGCCACGAACCAAACCACGCGGCTGAGTTCGGGCTTCACCGTCGGCAAGGCCAGCAGCGCGCCGATGGCCATCCAGATACCCAGCTTGGCCCACGTCCACCCGGGCATACCGGCGCCCATCATCCCGGTAGCTCCCAGCCACCCGAACCCACCGAGCAGGATGAGTAGCAGTCCGATTCCATACGTCGCGGTGATCAGCCGGCGCGCCCCGTTGGAGTCCCGGGTGCCGCCGTTGATGCCATGCACGGCGAGTCCGCCGAGCGAGAGGAAGACCATGAGGATTCCAGCGACATGCACGAGCTTGTATACATCCGGTGACATCGAAACGGCTCCTTGAAAGATTGTGATCGGGCGCGCCGTCCCGAACGGCCCTGCGGTCGCAGCCGGTCTCGGGCTACCTTAGGAGGCGGCGCGGCCCGAGGGAAGGGGCCCGCGTCCAGACGTGCCACTGAACGGGAGAGCACCTCTAATGAGCAGTCCGATCTACAAGGCCCGGGCGACCGTGCGGAAAATCGAAGGCGTGCACCGCGAAGCCGAGATCGCGGCCGGCGTTCGTTTCGAAATGGGTGTTCACGGCGTGATCAAGGAGCACTATCGGCTGGAAGGGAAGAACCTTCCTCTACCCGTAGACTACATAGTGGCCGCGACCGGCGGCTGAATGCTGGGAACTCTCAATGGCGCACTGGAGGTGCGCGGGGTATTGCTGGCTCCCGAGGACATCACCGCGGACGTGGAGGGAATCAACGAGCTGGTGGACGGGCTGCCCGTCCTGACCCGGATCATCGTCCGCTATCGCCTGCGCGCCCCCTCTACCATGCGGGATAAGGTGGATCGAGCCCTGGAACGGCATGCGTCCAAGTGTCCGTCGGCGGCCAGCCTCCGCGGAGCCGTGACCGTCGAGTGGGAAGCTGAGATCGAAGAAACCCTCTGAGGGCCCCGGGAACCAAACGCGACAAATCTCTTCGTTTCATGCAACGTGTATCCGACAGCAGGGGGATCCGGGGTCGCCTGCAAGTCGTCCTATTGTCTTGATTCACAAGGTATTACGAGGTTGATGGCTCTCCGGGCCATGAACCTGCGTTACATGATCCCTCAGGCAGGGGACCGATGGACGGGACATTTTGGCCCGTACCGTTCCCTGCCAGGGAGAAGTCATGACACAGAAACGCCAGCTGGCCATTCGGGTGCTTGCATGCCTCGGGCTGGCCGCCGCGGGGCTCACGGGTCTCGAACTGGGGATGCGAATGGCCGCAGATGTCGCCGGTGTCTGGGGTATGGTAGCGGCGTCCGTACTGTTCCCGGCTACGATCGCCGGAGCGCCCCTGCTCGCCCTCACCTGGGGGCAATGGGTCCCGGCCGTCGTGGTGTACGGGGGCGGTCTCGCTGGTGGGGTCCTGTACGCACGGCACGAGGAGACTGAATCCGGTCCCGATTCCTCTACATCTTGATGTCCAGCAACTCGAATTCGTAAACCAGAGTAGCGTTCGGCGGAATTGCCCCCGGCACGCCCCTCGCACCGTATCCGAGATGCGGCGGTACGACGAGGCGCCGCTTGCCTCCGATTCGCATGCCGGCGACGCCTTCCTCCCAGCCCGTGATCACGTCCCGCCTGGCGCCCAGCTGAAAGCTGCGCGCTTCTCCCCCTTCGCGCGTGCTGTCGAACTGCTCTCCGTTGGGAAGCCACCCGGTATAGTGCACGACCACCACATGTCCGGATCGCGCGGCGAGCCCGCGTCCCTCGACCAGATCCTCCATGTAGAGGCCGGACGGTGTTTGCTGCATGGCGACGAGATCGATGCCCAGGGACTCGGCAAAGTCCGCCGGCACCGTCGATTCCCCGCGAGTGGCTCCGTCTTCAGACGGCCGTTCCGTTCGACCCATGTCTCGGACGTCGCAGCCCGCGATGAGGATCAGGGCGAACAAGGACGCAGTCCGCGCGAGGGCGCAACGCGAGAATCGACAGTCCGGCGAGTATCCCATCCTACTCTCCATCTTCCTCGGGTCCACGGGCACCGAGATCCCGATCGAGCATGAAGAGTGCCGCGCCATCGGCTCCGAACATCTTCATCCGCTGTATGATCTCGTCGATGCTCGCCTCTTCCTCGACCTGCTCGGTGATGAACCACTGCAGCATGATCTGGGCCGGCCGGTCCTGTTCTTCCACAGCGAGGTCGTAGAGCCCGTTGATCCGCGAGGTGACGAAACGTTCGTGTTCGAGCGACTGTTCCATGATCTCGAGTGGCGATCCGAACTCGAACGGCGGCTTGTCGATTCCGTGCAGTTCGACGCGTCCGCCCCGCTCGATGAGGAAATCGTAGAATCGCATGGCATGCTCGACTTCCTCCTGAGCCTGCATCCGCATCCAGGTCGCGAATCCGCTAAGGTTCCTTTCCGAACAATCGGCGGACATCGCCAGGTACATGTAGGCGGAATAGAGCTCGTACTTGATCTGCTCGTTGATGGCTTCCTGGAGCTTCTCGCTGGTCATCGTTCGTACCATGTGTCGAAGGGTTGATCTCACCGCCTGGCGGTGCCGGCGGCCCACCCGGCAATAACCTGTCCGCTTCCTGCCGGGGCGGCAACCGGGACCGCATCCTCTGGCCGGTCAGTCACCGATCCACACGGTCTTCACGTTCAGAAATTCCCTCAGGCCGTAAATGCCGAGTTCCCGTCCGTAGCCTGAGCGCTTGATGCCGCCGAACGGAAGGCGAGGATCGGAGGCGACCATTCCATTGACGAACACGGATCCGGCCCTCAAACCCTCGACGAACCGGGTGATGACCGCCTCGTCACGGGTCCACACCGCCGCGCCGAGGCCGAACTCCGTGGCGTTGGCCAGGTCGAGAGCTTCGGCGGCGGATCGCACGCGGAAGACGGGAGCGACGGGACCAAAGAGCTCCTCGACGGCCGCCGGACAATCAGGCGGGACGTCCGTCAGGACCGTCGGAGGGTAATAATAGCCGTTTCCGGTCGGCATCGTCCCCCCTGTGCGGAGTCGTGCACCGGCTGCCACGGAACGCACGACCTGCTCGTGCAGCTCACTTCGAATACCCTCCGTGGCGAGCGGTCCAAGGTCTGTATCGGGCCTCATGGGATCGCCGACGTTCAGCCCCTCCATGAGTCGGATGAACCGCGCCTCGAATTCCTCGGCGATATCCTCGCTGAGCACGAAGCGCTTAGCCGCGATACAGGACTGTCCATTGTTCATGATCCGCGCCCGAACGCCCGTGGCGGCGGCCCGCTCCAGGTCGGCGTCCCCGAGGACGATGAACGGGTCGCTTCCCCCGAGTTCGAGTACGGACTTCTTCAGGTGCTGGCCCGCGACAGCAGCCACGGCCCGGCCGGCAGGCTCGCTCCCGGTGAGTGTGACGGCAGCGATCCTCGGATCGGCTACGAGCGCCTCGGCGCGCGCCGCAGGAATGAGAAGCGACTGAAACGCCCCCTGCGGGAACCCGGCCTCTGCGAACACCGACTCGATAGCGAGAGCGCACCCGGGCACGTTGGAAGCATGCTTGAGCAAACCCGCGTTTCCGGCGATCAGGGCAGGAGCGGCGAATCGAAAGACCTGCCACAGCGGGAAGTTCCAGGGCATGATGGCGAGGACCACACCGAGCGGCTCAAATCGAATCCGGCTCTCCCGGGCTCCGGACGCCACGAACTCGTCGGCGAGGAAGTCGGCTCCGTTCTCTGCATAATAGCGGCAAACCCATTCGCACTTGTCGACTTCGGCCAGCGCCGACACGAAGGTCTTTCCCATTTCCGCGGTCATCAGACGACCGAGCTCGTCCCGGCGCGCTCGCAGCCGGTCACCGGCCGCCGAGAGCCACTCGGCTCGTTGACCGACGGGAAGGTTCGCGAACCCTGGTTGGGTCGCGACCGCGCGGCCCAGCCGGTGATCGAGGTCGGCTTGATCCTGCGTGGCGTACTCTTGCGACACTTGCCCCGTTGCGGGGTTCACGCTCTTCATGGACATCGTCGGTTCTGGTCCTGGCGCAATGAAACCGTCAGCGGCGGGGTGCCGTAGGGACCTCGGAAGATAACCGCGAAACAGCTGGAGAGCCCGTGATCCGGGTAAGATCGCTCCCACACGCTCCGTTCCTGGCCTGCGCCCTCCTGGCGTGCGGAGGGCTGGTTGCGCCTTCGCTTGCCTCGGGTCAGGAACCCGGCTTACCCGCTGACCGTCGTTCGCCCCCGGCGCGCCGCGATACGATTCCCTCGGACACGTATGCCGACGAGGGCGCCCGGTACATGATCCAGCGCGCGCGGCAGGTCCGAGGGACGGAGGCGGACGGTCTCGCCAGTTACGAAGCCACGATCACCGAGCGGGTCTACGTAGGCCTGTCGGCCTCCCGGTTTCGGCGCGAACGGGGACTCTTCCTGAGTGAGCAGATTGCCAGGGTTCGTTGGGACTCGGCGGGCGTGGAGACCTACCGGTGGCTGGGAAGCAGGCAGGAAGTGCCGATCATCGGAGACCTGGCCGACGACGAGGAGCGCAAAGTCGAGCGCGGCGAATACGGTGAGGACCCGGACGACCTGATCCCTCTCGACCCGGGCGCCGACCGGCTGATGATGGGCGGGGAGGGCTTTCTGCACCCCCTCGCCGATACCGCTGGATTCCACTACCGCTTCGCTTCGGGCGATACGATCCGCATCGTCTTGCCGTCCAGTGGCCGCGAGATCACCCTGGTGCAGATACGAATCGAGCCGCGCCGGGCAGAGTTCGGACTCCTGGCGGGGGCGGTCTGGTTCGACCGTGAATCTGCGGCGCTCGTGCGAGGCGCTTTCCGGCCTGCGCGCGACTTCAACCTCGAGATCGACGAGCCCGAAGATGCGGAGGAGGTGCCCGGATTCGTCAAGCCGATCACGGCGCGCGTCGACCACATGATCGTGGACTACGCGCTCCAGGAACTCCGCTGGTGGCTTCCGTGGCGAATCCGTTTCGAGGGTGAGGGCCGGGCCGGGACACTGCTGCGCGTGCCGGTGGCCATCGAGATCTCGGTGGCGGACTACGCGCTCAACGAGGTCAATACGCTCGATGTGGCGGAGGAGGATCTCCCACCCGGATGGATAAGGACCACGAGAGAGCGCGAGCTGGATGACGGCCGGGAGATCCAGGAGATCGTCATTCTTCCACCGCGCGATTCGTTGCGGGATTCGCCCTTGCTGTCCGAGGACTTCTTCGCCGGGGAGCCGCTGAGTTTCAGCCGGGCGGAGATCGACCGGGTGGAAGAAGAGCTCGACCAGCTGACCGTGGCCCATGCGCTGGCCCCCCCGGCGCTATCCAGGTTCGGGATCTTCCGGTACAACCGGGTCGAGGCCTTGAGTGTCGGATTGCGACGGGAGATGCCGGTTGCCGGCCTCACGGGGTGGGGTGAACTCCGAATCGGGGTCGGCGACTGGATCCCCAACGCCGAGGCAGGCCTGCGCGAGGACCTGCCCGGGGGCTCGGTCGAGGCGTCGGCGTATTACCGGCTGCAGGCGGCCAACGACTGGGGCAATCCTCTTAACCTCGAGAGCTCGATCAACGCCCTCCTCTTCGGCTACGACTATGGCCAGTACTACCGGGCGGGCGGCGTTGCCATCGGGTTGAAGAACGAGACAGGCCGGGTCCGTCACGAGGTCAAGGCCTTCGCGGAGTCCCATCGGCCAGAGGAAAAGAACACCGACTTCTCGCTGGCCAACCTGCTCGGACGTTCCGATCCGCCTCCCAACATGAGGGCGGACGAAATCACGATCGCCGGCCTCTCGGGGCGCCTGCGCACTCAGGCCGGGGTCGATCCCCGCGAGCTGATCACGACTGGCACCGTGTGGGGGGAGGTCGGCGTAGGCGACATGCAGTACGCCCGACTCGCCATAGGGGCTGCGGCGACCCTTCCCCTGTTCTGGAGGCTGGTGGGTAGTCTGGAGTGGTCCGCCGGTACCACGTTTGGCGAGGTGCCTACGCAACGGCTCTACTACCTCGCCGGGCCACAGACGGTTCGCTCGTTCGAACCCGGGCAGATCGCGGGTGAGGCGTTCTGGCTGGCGCGAACCGAGGTCGGTGCGGGCTATCCACTCGTGCGCGTCGTCGCCTTCGCCGACTTCGGATCGGCGGGAGACTATTCTCAACTGGGCTCGGCCGACCCGTTCGTGGCGGTGGGCGGCGGGGTCTCCATGCTGGACGGTCTCGTTCGGGCCGACCTCGCCCGCGGCGTTCACGGCGCGGGTCCGTTGCGCTGGCAATTCCTGCTCTACCTGGACGGGCTCATGTGACGGTCTGTTCCTGCAGGCCCGCCTCCACGATCTTGTGTGCACGTCCGGAGCACGAGACGAAAGGATCGGGCCGATGGTCATTTCTCCCGTCAAGGTCAAGATCTGTTGCATACGGTCAGCCGAGGAGGCGCAGCTGGCGCTCTCATTCGGTGCCGTGGCGCTGGGATTGGTTTCGGAAATGCCGGCAGGGCCGGGAGAGTTGACGGAATCGAGCATCCGGGAGATAACCACAGGCCTGCCCCCTTCGACCGGTACCTTCCTGCTGACCGCCGTGACCGATGTAGACCGCCTGGTCGAGAAGGCGCAGGCCTGCGCGGTCAACACCCTGCAGTTGTGGGATCTGCTGGAGCCGCCGGACTACGCTCTGCTGCGCGCCGCGCTACCGGGCGTGTCGATTGTCCAGGCGATCCACGTGCTCGGTCGTTCCGCCGTGGACGCGGCCGTCGCCGCTGCGAGGCAGGCGGACGCTCTGGTACTGGATTCGTCCAACCCGGAAGTGCCGTTCCGATGGGAATCACAGGCAGGTCAGACGCACGACTGGGAGATAAGCCGGGAGATCGTGGAGACCGTCGATTGTCCGGCGCTCCTGGCGGGCGGACTGAATGCCAGCAACGTGGAGTACGCCGTGCGGACCGTGCGTCCGTACGGGGTCGATGTGTGCACGGGCGTAAGGAGCGGGGACTCGCTCGACCGCCGAAAGGTGGTATCCTTCTTCGAGGCTCTCCGGAAGATCGCCGGCTAGGCCCGCCCGCGCCGGATCCGTCGCACCAGGCTTGGAAGCGTGACGCCGGCCGGCCCGAACAGGCTGACATCCGCCACCTCGCTGATCGGCGTGCTTTCGAGGTTGATTTCGACGATACGGGCGCCTCGAGATCGGGCCCACCGGGCAAAGGACGCAGCGGGTTCGACCACGCCTGATGTTCCCACCACGATCATGACGTCGCACTGCTGCATCGCCTCCTCCGAGTCCGCCAGAGCCGGGCCGGGAAGACTCTCACCAAACCACACGACGGCGGGACGCAGCCGCCCTCCGCAATGAGGGCAAACGGGAACTGGCTGACCCGGAAGGTCCCGCGACGAACATCGGTAGGAACAGGCCTGGCAGTGAGCTTCCCCCAGGGAGCCATGCAATTCAATGACGTTCCGGCTGCCGGCTTCGCGGTGCAGGCCGTCCACGTTCTGCGTAATCAGCCAGAAGCGTTCGCACAGGTCCTCGAGATCGACTAGCGCCCGGTGTCCGGCGTTTGGCCCTACTTCATCCAGGCCGGCGATCCGGAAACGATAGAACTCCCACACGGCTTCCGGGTCGCGAAGGAAGGCCTGGGGGGTGGCCAATTCCATGGCGGAGCGACCCCTCCAGAACCCACCGGCCCCGCGAAACGTAGGGACTCCACTTTCCGCAGAGATCCCGGCCCCGGTGAGAACCGCGATCCTGGCCGCGCCCGCGAGAATGTCGGCAGCGGCCTGCAGGTCTCTCTTGTCTTCCGCACCCATGAGCGCGAGCACTCCGGTCACTGGTGGAAGAGGTGGCGCTTCCCGCAAGTTATCTCGCCATGCGAACTCTGGTAATCCTCAATCCGACGGCCGGCGGGCGAAGGGACCCGGATGCCCTGCGCCGCCGCCTCGTGCCCTGGATCGACGGAGACTTCGTCAGCACGCGGGCGCCTGGAGAGGCGGTTGGATTGGCCTCCGAAGCCGCCGGGTCCGGTTACGAGTCGGTCGTGGCGGTCGGCGGTGATGGCACGGTCAGGGAGGTGGCGACCGGGCTGCACCTCGGCGGCGCGGCGCCCCGTCTCGGCATCATCCCGGCGGGCACCGGGAACGATCTGGCGTGGTGCCTCGGTCTCCCCTCCGGGATCGAGGATGCCGCCGCGGTCGCGACGGGTGGTCGTGCCGCCACCCTCGACCTGGTGAAGGCGACCGGGCTGGCCGGAAGCGAAGAGCCTCGCTTCCTCGTCAACGCGGCGGTCGCCGGCTTCGGCGGTCGAATCGGAGACACCATGACCGCCGGGTTCCGCCGCCGTTTCCGTCGGATCGCCTACCCCCTGGCCGCGCTGGGACAGGTGAGGGACCTTCGCCCCCATGCGCTTCATCTCGAAGTCGATGGCCGCGGGATCGACACGAGGGCCCTCATGGTCGTCCTGGCGAACGGGGAGTACGCGGGCGGCCGTATCCGATTCGCGCCAGGAGCCTCGACCGGCGATGGGATGCTGGACCTCGTGATCGTCCATGCCGTGAGTCCGTGGAGGCTCGCCACCCTGGTTCCGCGGGTTCTGTCGGGCCGTCACGCGGGAACCGCTGGGATCTCCATGTATCGCGGGGCCAACGTGCGTATCCACGCCGAGGATGACATGTGGATCAACCTCGACGGAGATACCTGGCAGTCCGGTCCCGCCGGGTTCCAGGTGCTCCCCGCTGCCCTGCGAGTGGCCGTTCCCTGACAGGCAACGTTCGGTTGCCTCTCGCCTGTCCAAGCTTGCGAACACTCGAGACACCGGCCGTCCCTGGCCGGTCTGGTTTCCGCCCCGGAGCGGGGTTCGGGACAACGTGAGACGAGGAGCGTGGGGAGATGAGAGTGAAGGCATTGGGCTTCGCAGCTGCGGTGGCGCTCGCGGGAGCCGCGAGCCTGGCGGGGACGCTGAACGCACAGGAGAACGTGGGCCCGGAAAGTCGGGTGCGTGTGATGGCTATCGGTCAGGGAAGCTATCTGGGCGTGTTCATCGCCGACGTGACGTCGGAGGATGTCGGGAGACTGGGCCTCCGGGAGGAGCGGGGCGTGCGGATTACCGGGGTGGCGGACGAAGGACCGGCTCGTGACGCCGGCCTGCAGGAGGACGACGTGATCGTGAGCTGGAACGGCGATCGAGTCGAGAGCGAAGCACAGCTTCGCCGAATTCTCGGAGAGACCCCGGCGGGGCGCTCGGCGTCCGTCGGTGTGGTCCGCGGAGGATCGGAGACATCGATCGCCGTGGAACTGGGTCACCGGGGAGATCCGGGGGGGGTGTTCACCTTGCGCCCCGGCTGGGACGGGGAGGGCGCCGCACACCTCCGCGAGCAGCTCGAGAAGACTCGTGAGCATCTCGGCGACCTCAATGTGAGAATCCGGGAGATGCCGCACGTCATGACCTTCATGTCCATGCGAGGTGGCCGCTTGGGAGTCGGGATCCAGAGCCTGGAGCCGCAACTCGCGGAGTACTTTGGACTGGGCGAGCGAAGCGGCGTGTTGATCACGACGGTCAAGGAGGACTCGCCGGCGGCCAGGGCGGGGCTCAGCGCTGGCGATGTCATTGTCGCGGTGGACGGCGAGGACGTTGATGGCACGGGCGATGTCTCTCGAAGGGTGTGGGACGCGGAAGCGGGACCTATCGACATCCGAATCGTTCGAGACCGGAGCGAGCGGACGGTGACCGTGGATCTCCCGGAATCCGAGAATTCCTGGACGTCGGAGGACGGGGAGATGAACGGCTTCTTCTTCGGGCCCGAGGAATTCGACATGCAGTTCGACAACGACGATGTCCGTGTCGAGTGGGCCGAGCCGCTCCGGGAGTTGTCCCGCATCGAAGTTCTGAGATCGCCCGGCGGAGCCGTGAACCGGGTTCCGCTGCAGTCCGTCCGGCCAGCTCGGCGAGCCCTGTCGATTTGAACCGCGCGAATCGGGGGGCGGTCGCCGGGCCGCCCCCCGGGACACCCGTCAGCCGGCGCACTCTCCCACCCCGATTGTGGCCGGATGCCGGCCTCCCTTACCTTCCGCTCATGTCGAACGGAGTGGATCCACGGGAGATCGTCACCCCGGACGCCTTCTCGGTTTCTCCGGGCCTTCTGGGCCTCCCGCTCGCCCATCCGTGGCGCCGGGCCGCGGCGATCCTTGTCGACCTTGCCCTGATTGGACTGCTGGCGAACGCGAGGGCCGTGTTGTTTGCCCTGGCCGGAGGGCTGTTCCTGTTCTGGCTCGCGTTCCGGGGACGAAAAGCCGGGCTTCGCTCTACCATGGCCCGAGCCACGATCGGCTGTGGCGGTGCCGTGGCGGTGTTCGTGGCTGTCCTGGCCATCTGGGGCTCGCTCTTCTTGAACGAAGACACGGTGCTGTTCGAGGCCGGAGGTGATGGTGGAGAGGCCGTGCCGGTCACACTGGGAGTGGCGACCGACTTCATGTCGATCTTCGGGTCAGGCGACACCGTCGAAGCGGCGGCGGCGGCGGAGCGGCTGGTTCAGCGGCTCGCAGACGAAGGCGTTGCCCGTGACGAGATGCGTTCGGCGCTCGACGGCCTCGACGAGGACGGAGATGATCCGGTTTCCCGTGCCATCGCGCGGGCGATCGGGCCGGGCGATCAGCCGGCCGACACGGCGTACGACGAGGTGAGTCTGGATTCGCTCGTCGATGTCTACCGCTCGGCGCGAGCTGCCGGTGACACGACGACCGAAGCGAATGCGGCCACTGTGCTCGGCCGCCGGTTGGCTCGGTCCGAGTGGGAGGCGAACGACAGGGAACGGGAGCGGCTGCAAGCGCGCGGCGATCGACTGGCGGCCGAACTCGAGGTGACAGAAGCGGAACTCGAGGCCGAACGGAACCGTGGGATCATCGCTTCGATCGTTGGCTTCCTGGATGAACTGGGGCTTGGAATCGGCTGGTCCGGACTCTACTTCACGTTTCTCACGGCTTTCTTCAAGGGCCGGACACCTGGGAAGCGGCTGTTCGGCATCCGGGTACTCCGCCTGGACGGCAATGCGCTGAGCTACTGGATCGCCTTCGAGAGATTTGGCGGATACGCCGCGTCGTTGTTCACCGGGATGGAGGGCTTCTTCCGCATCCTGTGGGATCGAAATCGACAGTGCCTGCAGGACAAGCTGGCGGAAACCGTCGTGATCCGGGAAACGAAAGAAGCCCGAGCCCAGCTCGCCATCGGGGCGGCTCAACGCGGCCTGTCAGACGAGCCCTGGAAAGGCGGACCGATACCGGGCACCTGACAGCAGGCGGTGCAGCGCGGGGCGGCCCCGACGGGGCCGCCCCGGCGGGCGTCAACCCTGAATCAGACGAATGTCCCCTGAGCCCGTGTCGATCTCCAGCGATCCGCCGCCGCTCCCGACCTGACCCCTCAGGTAGTCGTCGTCCATCTCTTTCACGGACATCGGGAAGTCGGAATGGATGTCCCCCGAGCTCGTATCCAGTTCCACCCGGGACTGCCAGGAGGACGGGAAGGTAAGTGTGACGTCGCCGGACCCGGTGTCCACCGAGACCTCATCCGGGCTCGCCAGGAATACCACCTCCACGTCTCCCGAGCCCGTGTCGGTGGCGAAGACCGTGGCCTCCACGCCTTCGAAGCCGACATCGCCCGAGCCGGTATCGACATTGAACTCGCCGACCGCGACCGAGCCGCCGACCACATCGCCGGATCCCGTATCGACCTTAAGATCGCCGCCGGACACGCTTCGGGCCACGACGTCCCCGGACCCGGTGTCCACCTTCACGTCGCCCCGGGCTTCCTCGAGGTTGACATCGCCCGAACCCGTATCGAGCACCAGTCGGCCTGACGTGCCTGAGGTCCGGATGTCCGCCGAACCGGAGCTGACCGTCAGGTCGCCGTCCACGTTGGTGACGACCACTTCACCGGCGGCCAGGTAGACAAGCAGCGTCCTTCCGTCGGGAACCCTGATATCGAGGTCCGCGTGGGCGTCCAGACCTCCGCCATCCTGTCGGATCTTCACCTTTCGGCCGCGCTCGTGGCCTCGGTAGAACGTGCCGTCATCCCGGACGCGAAGCTCCGTACCGCCGCCCTCGTACTCGATTTCGTCTCCCGGGTACAGGATGCGCAGGGCATCCACCCGGCCCACCCGGTCCTGATCGAGATCGATGCTCCCGGTGGCGACCTGCAGCTGGCCGGCATCGGCTCCTCCGCGTCTGACTTCGACGGACAGCGTCGAACCGCCCCCGGTCACCGTGACGGCGCCGGCGAGGTTCCAAACGGCGGCCGTCTGGCCTGCGAGCTCATACCGCTCCTGCGCCGATGCCGGCGACGCCGGCAGCACGAGAGTCGCAGCGGCTGCCGGGGCCACGAGCCGAGCGATACGGTGAATCGAACCTGAGTGCCACATCGTACAGCCTCCTGGTTACCTGGGATGCGCCGGGGTCTGACCGGACCTTTGATTCCTTCGATATTCAAAGAGGGCGAAAGGTTGACCTCGAGTCCTCCCTATCTCGTGCGCCTCCCTGTATCTTCGTCAGTCATGAAACCACAAAGCTCGTCCGAATCGTGGTCCCCCGCACACAGCGCTGACCTGTACAGGGTCGATGACTGGGGGCAAGGGTACTTCGTGGTGTCTCCCGACGGGCGCCTTCTCGTCCGTCCGAATGGGACCGCCGAGGAGGAAATCGACCTTCTGGAGGTCGTGGAAGGACTGGGCGAGCGCGACCTGTCCCCGCCGCTCCTCATCCGGTTTTCGGATATCCTGGCACACCGACTCATGACCCTGCGAGGAGCTTTCGCCGACGCTATCGCCGAAAACGATTATCGCGGGAGCTACGTGGCGGCATACCCGATCAAGGTGAACCAGCAGCGCCCGGTGGTCGAGGAGGTGTTTCGCTACGGCACCGAGTACGACTTCGGCCTCGAGGTCGGCTCCAAGCCCGAGCTTCTGGCGGTGATGGCCCTCACCGGGGGAGCTTCCGAACGACTCATCGTGTGCAACGGATTCAAGGATGACGGCTACATCGAGGCGGCCATCCTGGCGGCGAAGCTCGGCCGGAAGATCGTCCCGATCGTCGAGGATCTCGGGGAATTGCATCTCATTCTGAAGCACGCCCGAAATCACGACGTCCGCCCGGCCATCGGAGTGCGGGTGAAGCTGGCCAGTCAGGGGGCGGGGCGCTGGAAGGGCTCGGCCGGAGAGAAGTCCAAGTTCGGGCTGTTCGTGAGCGAGATCCTCCACATGGTGGAGGTACTGTCGGCGCACGACATGCTGGACGCGCTGCAACTCGTGCACTGCCACCCAGGAAGCCAGATCCACGACATTGACCGCCTCAAGGACGCGATTGGAGAGCTGGGGCACGTTTACGCCGAGCTCGTTCGCCTCGGCGCCCCGATCCAGTACGTGGATGTCGGTGGAGGCCTCGGAGTGGACTACGACGGCAGCGGTACGAGCACGGAGTCCTCGATGAACTACTCGCTCGAGGAGTACGCCCGCGAGGTCGTGTACCGACTCGGCAGCGTCTGCGACGATCGTGAAGTCCCTCACCCGACGATCGTGAGCGAGTCCGGGCGCGCGATCGCGGCGTACCAGACCGTCCTCGTGTTCAACGTTCTCGGGGCCGCGGGGCCGCGGACGACCTACCCCGACCCGTTTCCGCTTCCGCCCGACCTGTCGGTACGAGGAAGAGGTGCCGCAGCCGATCCGGGACCTGGTGTTCGCGTACGAGGCCGTGACCGAGGGGCGGCTGGTCGAGTGTTTTCACGATGCCACCAGGGCCCGAGAGGAGGCCCTGAACCTCTTCAACCTGGGGTACCTGAGTCTCGAGCTCCGCGGATTGGCCGAGCAGCTGTTCTGGGGGACCTGCGCCCGGGTCCAGGACCGGGCCAGGGATCTGGATGAAGTTCCGGAAGAACTGGAGTTGCTGGACGACATCCTGAGTGAGACCTACTTCTGCAACTTCTCCGTTTTCCAATCCCTCCCCGACGCCTGGGCGATCGGCCAGGTGTTTCCGATCATGCCGATCCACCGACTGGATGAGCGGCCTACGCACCGCGCGGTGCTGACCGACGTGACCTGCGACTCGGACGGAAAGATCGCACGTTATGTCGACGGCCGGGCGACGATCGACGTCCACGAGCTCCGGCCGGATTCCGACTACTACCTGGGGGCGTTCCTCGTCGGTGCCTACCAGGAGGCCCTCGGAGACCTCCACAACCTGTTCGGGGACACGCACGTCGTTCACGTCCGACTGCACGAAGAGGGCGGATGGTGGATCGAGGAGACGGTCGTAGGCGACACGGCACGCGAGGTTCTCGGCTACATGCAGTACGACGCCGAGCGCTTGCAGCCGCAACTGGCCCGCGATTGCGAAGTGGCCGTGCGGGAGGGGCGGATGACGCTCGCCGAGACGCGCATGCTGATGCGATTCTATCAGGCCGAACTCAGCGGCTACACCTACCTGGAGGCCGACTGATGAGCGGCGAATCCTCGCACCACACGTTCCTCGGCCTCCCGGAAGGCGAGACGCAAGGCATCCCGGGAGCGGTCATCGTTCCCGTTCCGTATGACGGAACGAGCACGTGGCACAAGGGTGCCGACGACGGCCCACGGGCCCTGATCGAGGCGTCAGCGACCGTCGAGCTATACGACATTGAGACGGGTACCGAGCCCTGGCGCAACGGAATTCGGACTCTTGCCGCCCTCGAATGTCCGCCCGATCCGGAGTCCATGTCGGCGGTGGTTCGGGATGTGGTCGCTGAGATCCTGGAGGGCGGTGAGCTGCCGGTCGTCGTCGGCGGCGAGCACTCCGTCACGATCGGAGCGGTGAACGCCGCGGCGGACCGATTCGGCGACCTGACGGTCCTTCAGATCGACGCGCACGCCGACACACGGGAGGAATACGAGGGCTCGTCGCACAATCACGCTTGCGTCATGGCGCGCGCCCGCGAGCGCTGTCCGATCATCCAGGTGGGAATCCGCGCGGTGGACGCGGCGGAAATGCCCGGTCTCGATCCGGCCCGCGTCTTCTGGGCCCATGACATCGTACCGGCGAGCGATGACTCGTGGATGGCCGACGTGGTCGAACTCCTGACGGCCCATGTCTACGTGACGATCGATCTCGACGCGTTTGACCCGTCACTGATTCCGGCTACGGGCACGCCCGAGCCGGGCGGACTCGCCTGGTATCCCGTCAATCGTCTTCTCCGGCGTGTGGCCCGCGCCAGCCGGGTGGTCGGCTTTGACGTAGTGGAGCTTCTGCCCGCCGCGGGGCAACACGCCAGCGCGTTCACCGCCGCCAAGCTGATCCACCGGTTCCTGGCGGAAATCGGCGCGGCCCGCGCCGCTACCAGTCGAGAAGCGCCGCAAAAATGAGAGGCGCGACGATCGTCGCGTCCGATTCGATCACGAACATGGGCGTGTCGACGTCCAGCTTGCCCCAGGTGATCTTCTCCGACGGAATGGCTCCGGAGTAGGATCCGTAGCTGGTCGTGGAATCACTGATCTGGCAGAAGTACCCCCAGAACGGGCACGGACGCCTCAAGTCCTGGTGGATCATGGGGACCACGCAGATCGGAAAGTCACCCGCGATTCCACCGCCAATCTGGAAGAAGCCGACGGTCCGGAGGGCGTCGCCCGGCGGCACGAGGGGATCTCCATCCGTCTCGGCGAGGTCGGCGACCGTCCGCCCCATGGTCGTTTCGACGTACCAGTCGGCGAGGGCTGCCATGTACTCGAGTCCGCTCCGCACCATGTGGGTGCCGGAGAGCCGGCCGTCGATCGCCCTGCCCACCACGATGTTGCCCATCGTGGAGTCCTCCCAACCCGGAACGAAGATCGGCAGGTCCTTCTTGGCCGCCGCCACGAGCCACGAATCCGCGGGGTCGATCTGGTAGGCGTGTTCGAGCCTCGCCTCCCGGATCAGGCGGTAGAAGTACTCGTGCGGGAACCAGCGTTCTCCGGCCTGATCAGCGTCCTGCCACAGCCGGAGTACCTCTCCCTCCAGCACCCGGAACGCTTCCTCTTCGGGAATGCAGGTGTCGGTGACGCGGTTCAGCCCCCGGTCCAGCAAATCCCGCTCGCTCCGCAACGTCAGGTTCCGCCAGTCCGGTACCCGCACGTAGTGATCGTGGGCCACCAGATTGAACAGGTCCTCCTCCAGGTTGGCGCCCGTGCAGGTTATCGCGTGCACCAGGTCGCGGCGGATCATCTCCGCGAGGGAGAGGCCGAGCTCCGCCGTGCTCATGGCTCCCGCCAGCGTCACCATCATCCGGCCGCCTCCCTCGACATGCAGCCGGTAGGCATCGGTGGCGTCGACCAGCGTTCGCGCGTTGAAGTGCCGGTAGTGTTTCTCGACGAATGTTCGGACGCTCATGGTTCCATCCCGGGCGTGAGACAGGACGATTGGCACGGGCCAGACACTAGCCGGGAGGTCCGCCCGCTGCAATCGTTACAGGGTTCGTCGGTTCAGTTGGATGGGATCACCACGAAAACGGGGCAGAGCATGCACGTCCAGTTCTGGGGAGCGGCCCGCGAGGTTCCTGGCTCGATGCATCTCCTGAAGGTGGGAGATCGGCGGATTCTGCTGGACTGCGGCCTGTACCAGGGACGCAGAAAGCACGCGTTCGAGCGGAACCGAAACTTCCCGTTCGAGCCGTCTTCCATCGACGCGGTCGTTCTCAGTCACGCCCACATCGATCACTGCGGCAACCTGCCGACCCTCGTGAAGGCTGGCTTTCGAGGCAAGATCTACTCGACTCCGGCGACGAGAGATCTCTGCCGGCACATGCTCGTGGACTCCGCCCACATCCAGAAGTCGGACGTCCGATACGTAAACCGCAGGCGCAAGCGGCAGGGTAAACAGCCGTTCGAACCCCTCTACCAGATTGGCGACGCTCGCAAGGCGCTGTCCCGGTTCCGGCCGGTCCACTACGGCCGCGGGTTCGAGCCGGCACCCGGAATCCGCGTGACCTTCATCGACGCGGGTCACATTCTGGGCTCCGCGTCCGTCGTGCTCGATCTCACGGAGGGGAGCCGCACCCGCCGGCTCCTGTTCTCGGGTGACATTGGGCGAAAGGGCCTCCCGATCCTTCGCGATCCCCAGATCGCAGCCGACGCCGACTACGTGATCATGGAGAGCACGTATGGCGACCGGGAACACGAGCCGCCATCCGGCGCCAGGGAGTACCTGCGACAATGCGCGGAGAGCACCTACGCTTCGGGGGGCAAGTTGCTCGTCCCCTCGTTCGCTCTCGGCCGGACGCAAGAAGTGGTATACCGGCTCAACCAGCTATGGGAAGACGGTGAATTGCCGGCCATGGACGTATTCGTGGACAGCCCCCTGGCGATCAACGTCACCGAGGTCTACAGCGATCACCCGGAGTGCTACGACCGGGAAATGCTCGACACGATGGCCACCGATTCGGACGGAGACCCGCTCGGGTTCGGGAGACTGCGGTACGTGCGCTCCGCCGAGGAGTCGAAAGCGCTGAACACGCGAAAGGGTCCGGCGATCATCATCGCCGCGTCGGGCATGTGCGAAGGTGGCAGGATTCTGCATCACCTGCGCAATCACCTCGGCAAGCGGAGCACCACGGTGTTGTTCGTCGGCTATCAGGCGCAACACACTCTCGGACGCCGGCTGCTGGAGGGAGACGCTGAGGTCCGGGTCTATGGAACTCCGGTCCAGGTTCGGGCGCGTATCGAGCGGGCCGATTCATACAGCGCCCACGCCGATCGGACGGGGCTCCTGGGATGGGCGGAAGCGGTGCGCGAACGCGGCCAGGTGAGGCGCTACTTCCTGGTGCACGGTGAAGCCGACAGTGCCGCGGCGCTGGCGGATGACCTTCGCGCGGCCGGGACGGCCGACGTGGTGGTGCCCGAGCGAGGCGCCGAGTTCGAACTGGAGTGATCGGCGCGAGGCCCGTCAGGTAGCGTCCGCGGCCCATTCCTCCAGGTTGTCCCGGATCAGCGCCACGGCTTCATCCACCGTGTCCACGCAGAGAGGGATCTCGAGATCGTCCGGGTCGGCGAGGTTCCCTTCCTCCGACAGCCAGGCGTTGCGACCCCACTCCACGAGGTCCGGCCACATGCTCCCCACCATGATCAGCGGCCGCCTCTTCAGATGACCGACCTGACAAAGCTGCCAGACCATCAACGCCTCGAGCGTCGTCCCGATCCCGCCACGCATGACGACGAATGCGCTGGACAGCTGCACGAAATGGTGCAGGCGCGAGAAGAACGTCCCGTGGTGGTACAGCTTCTCGACGAAGGGGTTGGGGGCCTGCTCGTGCGGGAGCTCGACGTTGAGTCCGATGGAATACGTTCGGTTGGCCACGTCGCCCAGGAGCTCGCCTTCGTTCGCGGCCTGCATCAGTCCCGGGCCACCGCCCGTGATGATGTCGCACCCCATGGCGGCCAGCTCCTGCGCCAGCCGCCGCACTTCCAGGTATAGCTCGTCACCCGCGTGCATGCGGGACGAGCCGAACACGGTCACCCGATAGTACGTGGGGCGTGCCGGCATGACGGCGGCGAGGCCGTCCACTACGCCCCACAGCTCGCGGAGCGACTTCTCCATCGCCTTGTACATCAGGCGCGACGCCTCCTGCGACAGGGCCGGCGTTTCGATCCGAAGCGCCTCTAGCCCCTTCGTGGGGTCGCTTCCGTCTGTGTCCGTCATGTTCGTGATCCTCGGTTAACAGTGCGTCGCAAGGTACGCCAGACAGCGCGACCTCTCCAGAGCGGCGAAGGACGGACAGAAAAGCCCCGTTCTCGCCCCGGGCCGCGATCTCCACGTTCCAACCCGCCCGTCCCGCCACGGCCGACAGCGTGTCGGGGTCCACGTACAACTGGCTGAACGGATCACCGCGTCTGCCCGCGAACTCGAGCTGGAACTGAACCTCGCCCACGTAGCGGCCATCCTCTCGCAGGGCCAATCGGGTCCCCGTATCCGAGCGCCAGCCTGCGGCAAACCGCCTCATGTCGGTGGAGTCAGCGATGATCCGGCCGCCCGGAGCGACGAAGCGATCCGCCTCCCCGAGGAATCGATCGAGACCGGCCAGCGTCTCCGGAAGTCCCCATCCGTTCATCAGCATCAACACCGTGTCCCAACATCCGGAGGGAGGCTCGAATACGCTCCCGCCGCGCGCATCGTGTATCCCCCTGCGCCTGAGCAGATCAACCAGCTCGGGGAGAATCTCCACCGCGCACACGGGGCATCCGCGCTCCTGCAGGACGAGAGAGTGGCAGCCGGCCCCGGCTCCAAGGTCCAGGACGCGGCCCTCGCAGAGGTCGAGGGCCAGGCGCTCGAGGGCCGGCAACTCATCGACACCTCGGAAGAACCAATGGGCAGGGAGGATGTCGGAGTCTCCAAGATCATCCACGACGAGCAGTTGTGCGTCTGCCTGTCCGCCCTCGAAGGCGAGCAGCGCCCGGGCGTGCGGTTCCCAGCAGGCCCGGACGGCGACCGATACGTCGTATTCTGAATCGGACCTCAGCAATCCGTCTTACTCCGCGTCATGTCGTCTCTACCCGCTGTGGTTGTCGCTCGTGCCGCCCGGACCTCGTCGCGGTACTTTGGAGCCGTACCCCTTCGAGGAGCCCGCCGTGGATCTCGAGTGTCCGTTCTGCGAGCCTAGCCCCGATCGGATCTGGATCGGCCACGATCTTACGATTGCGACGCCAGACATGTACCCGGCGAGTGATGGTCACACCCTCGTTCTTCCCCGACGGCACGTCCAGAGCGTGTTCGATCTGGGGGAGGAAGAGTGGGACGATCTCTGGGACCTTGTGGCGGTCGTCCGGAACGAGCTTCAGTCCACACACGGGCCCGACGGGTTCACGGTCGGCATCAACGACGGTCTCGCAGCCGGTCAGACGATAGCCCACGCGCACGTACACGTCATTCCGCGTCATCTCGGTGACGTAGCCGATCCGACGGGAGGTCTCCGCGGTATCCTGCCTCACAAGGCCAGGTACTGGGAGCGCTGAAGTCACGGCCCGGCGCGGTATCGCCTGCCGGGCCTGATTCACTCCGGATCAGCCTGGCGGAAAGTCCTTCAGCAGATTCGTAACCGCCTCCTGCACCGTCCGGACCCGCTGCTCGGGAGAGTCCATCTCGTCGATCGTCTTGGAGGCGCTCCCGCGCCACACCAACTCGTTCTTCTGGCGATCGATGAAGTCCAGGATCAGCGTACCCTCGGTATAGGTACGAACCGTAGTCGTCGTCATGCCCCCGCCCCAATAGCCGCCCCACCAACCGCCCGCCCCGTAGCCGTAGGTGTCGTACTGCTGCTGGTCCTGGGTGCCGGTGTGGTAGGCGATCAGGACATCGGCCGTGGACGGGTCCGCCTTGCTGAACCCCTTCGCTCCAAGGTCGTCGTCGACGGCCGCGTACATGCGACGCAGCATGATCTCGCTGACGCCTCCCTCCGCGCCCTGCTCCGTCCACGCGTACGTCGAGAGAGCACTGAAATCGTAGGACTCATCCCAGTCGGATGTCGTCGAAATGCCGGAACATCCGGCCGTGGCGAGCGCCAGGCTGGCGGCCGCGATCCAAGTCTTCATCGTGTTCTCCCGCCATGGGTGGGTGCGAAACCGAGCCACAGTCTACTCCCTCGGTCTACGGGTAACAACACTGGTGGTACGGGTCCGCATTTCGGCCCCTCCGGGAGGGCACGCGTGTGTCTTGTGACAGCGTTCACGTGCCTATATCATGCGGAGTTAGCCTCACTGATCCTCGATTGAGGAGTGGCCTATGAGACGGGTTTACTCCCTGTACAGCACCTCGGTCGGCAAGAAGTACACGATGGCTGTATCAGGTGCGATCTTCGTGTTGTTCGTGATCGTTCACATGTTCGGCAACCTGAAAGTGTATCTCGGACCGGAGGCCTTCAATCACTACGCGGAGGGCCTTCGCGCATTTGGAGAGCCCTTCCTCGGTTACGAATGGTTCCTGTGGGTCTTCCGCGCAGGCCTCGTGGCCTTCCTGCTGATCCACACGGTGGCCGCGTGGCAGACGTCCAGGCAAAGCTGGGCCGCGCGGGGGCAGAAGTACAAGAAGCAGGAGAAGCTGGTGTTTCACTACGCGTCCCGTACCATGCGGTGGGGCGGAGTGGCTCTCCTTCTGTTCGTGGTCTACCACATCCTGCACCTGACCACGGGAACACTTCACCCGGATTTCGTTCCGGGCGATGCGTACCACAACTTCGTCACCGGATTCCGTTCGGTGCCGGTCGTGGCTGCTTATACGCTGGCCATGATCGCGCTCGGATTGCACCTGTACCACGGGATCTGGAGCGCCTTCCAGACCATGGGCCTGGATGGGCCGCGCACCAAGAAGTGGCGCATGCCCATGGCCCTGACGGTGTCCCTGATCGTGGTGCTCGTGAACCTATCATTCCCGGTGGCCGTCTACACCGGGTTTCTCCAGTAGAAGGGAGGGAGACATGGAGCTGCGCTCGAAGGTCCCCTCCGGTCCTATCGACCAGAAGTGGACGAAACACAAGTTCGATATGAAGCTGGTGAACCCAGCCAACAAGCGGAAATACCACGTGATCGTGGTGGGTTCCGGCCTTGCCGGAGCTTCGGCTTCCGCGACGCTCGCGGAGCTCGGCTATCACGTGAGTTGTTTCACCTACCACGACAGCCCGCGGCGGGCACACAGCATCGCGGCGCAGGGTGGCATCAACGCGGCGAAGAACTACCAGGGAGACGGCGACAGCATCTTCCGGCTGTTCTACGATACGGTGAAGGGTGGCGACTTCAGAGCTCGCGAGGCCAACGTCTACCGGCTGGCCGAGGTCTCCAACGAGATCATCGATCAGTGCGTGGCTCAGGGGATCCCGTTCGCGCGCGAGTACGGCGGCCTGTTGGACAACCGAAGCTTCGGTGGGGCCCAGGTCTCGCGGACCTTCTACGCGCGCGGGCAAACGGGGCAGCAACTGCTGCTGGGGGCCTACCAGGCGCTCATGAAGGAAGTGCACCGGGGGCAGGTGAAGCTCTACAACCAGCACGAGATGCTGGACGTGATCGTCGTCGACGGGCAGGCGCGCGGGATCGTGACGAGGCACCTCGTGACGGGGAAGATCGAGGCGCATCTGGCGGATGCCGTGGCCCTGGGCACGGGCGGTTACTCCAACGCGTTCTACCTTTCCACGAACGCCATGTACTGCAACGTCACGGCCGCGTGGAGGGCCTATCGACGGGGAGCTGGATTCGCGAACCCGTGTTACACGCAGATCCATCCGACCTGCATCCCGGTGGCCGGCGACTATCAGTCGAAGCTCACGCTGATGAGCGAGTCACTGCGCAACGACGGTCGCATCTGGGTGTCGAAGACCGTGGATGACGGCCGGGCTCCCGGAGATATCTCGGAGGATGAGCGCGACTACTACCTGGAGCGCATGTATCCGGCGTTCGGAAACCTGGTGCCCCGCGACCTGGCGTCCCGGCGGGCCAAGGACATGTGCGATCAGGGCAAGGGCGTCGGCGATACGAAGCTCGGCGTGTACCTCGACTTCGAGGACGCCATCCAGCGCCTGGGGGCCGACGTGATCGAGGCCCGCTACGGCAACCTGTTCGAGATGTACGAGCGCATCACGGGAGAAGATCCCTACAAGGTCCCGATGCGCATCTATCCGGCGCCGCACTACACCATGGGAGGATTGTGGGTGGACTACAATCTCATGACCACGGTCCCGGGATTGTACGCGATCGGCGAGGCGAATTTCTCCGATCACGGCGCCAATCGACTCGGTGCCAGCGCCCTCATGCAGGGCGTGGCGGACGGGTACTTCGTTCTTCCGTACACGATCGCCGACTTCCTGGCGCAGGCAAAGCTGGATCCGGTGCCGGAGGACCACGCCGAAGTGCGCGGGACTCTGGAAGACGTCCGGTCACGGACCGACCGTCTGCTGGCCCTCGACGGTGACCGTACCGTCAACAGCTTCCACAAGGAACTGGGCCGCATCGTGTGGGACAATTGTGGCATGGGACGAAGTGCCACGGGTCTCAAGGACGCCCTGGAGAAGATCCCGGTTCTCCGGGAAGAGTTCTGGGAGAATGCGAAGGTGGTGGGCGAGGGGGAGTCGATCAACCAGACCCTCGAGCGTGCCGGCCGCGTCGCCGATTTCCTCGAGCTCGCGGAGGTCATGTGCCTCGACGCGCTGGTTCGCGAGGAATCCTGCGGCGGCCACTTCCGCGAAGAGCACCAGACGCCGGAAGGTGAGGCGCTCCGTGACGACGAGAACTTCACGCACGTGACGGTGTGGGAGTACACCGGATCCGATAGTGCCCCGCGGGAGCACCGGGAGCCACTGGAATTCGAAAACGTTCCTCCGACCCAGAGGAGCTACAAATAATGAAACTCAAACTTCACGTATGGCGGCAGGCAGGACCCGCTGCGCCGGGTCGGTTTGTCACGTACGACACGGACGCCAGCGAGCACATGTCGTTCCTCGAAATGCTCGACGTGGTGAACGAGGATCTCGAGTCGAAGGGCGAAGAACCGATCGTCTTCGATAGCGACTGCCGCGAGGGGATCTGCGGTACGTGCGGGATGGTGATCAACGGCCGCCCGCACGGGCCCTGGAAGCGTACGACGGTGTGCCAGCTCCACATGCGCGAGTACGGCGATGGCGACGAGATCTGGATCGAGCCGTGGCGCGCCGACGGATTCCCGGTCCAGAGGGACCTGATGGTGGACCGGTCGGCCTTCGATCGCATCGTCGCGGCGGGTGGCTACATTTCCGTCCGAACGGGAAGCGCCCCGGACGCGAACGCGATCGCTGTGGAGCAGCTCCACGCGGAGAAGTCCATGGACGCGGCTTCCTGCATCGGGTGCGGGGCGTGTGTCGCGGCCTGCCCGAACGCCTCCGCGATGCTGTTCACTTCGGCCAAGGCGGCGCACCTGAATCTGCTTCCGCAGGGACAGCCGGAGCGCTACGGCCGGGTGCTGGACATGATCCTGACGATGGAAGCCGAGCAGTTCGGCACGTGCACGAACCACGGCGCGTGCGAGAACGCTTGTCCGAAGGAGATCAAGATCGATGTGATCGCGATGCTCAATCGCGACTACATGAAGGCTCTTCTCAAGGCGAGTTGAGCCTCCGGGACGACGGACCGTGACGCTGGTGTACGTCGCCCTCGGTGGAGCCCTGGGGGCTCTGGCCCGTTATGGAATCAGCGGCTGGGTATACGACCGTATGGGGGAGACCTTCCCCTGGGGTACGCTCGTCGTGAACCTGGTTGGCTGCCTGGCGCTCGGCCTTGTGATCCGGTGGCTCCAGGTCTCGGCGGTCGCTCCGGAAGTCCGTCCCTTCGCGACGATCGGCTTGCTGGGGGCATTCACCACCTTCAGCACGTTCAGCTATGAGACCGTTGCGCTCCTCCAGGAAGGGCAGTGGTGGCGAGCTGGCCTGTACGTCGGCGGGAGCGTTGCGCTGGGTCTGATCGCCATGCTCGTCGGCATGGGGCTGGTCACGACGTTGGCGCGAGCGGGAGGAGCCTCATGAAGGCTTTTGAGGGTGATCGCACTCTGATGCGGATCTTCATCGGAGAAGGAGACCGGTGCACGAACGGTCCGCACAAGGGAAGACCGCTGTATCAGGCGCTCCTGCAGATGCTCCGGGAACATGGCTGCGCCGGCGCGTCCGTGGTGCAGGGGATCGCCGGATTTGGGGCCAGCGCCCGGATTCACACCGGGAGCCTTCTTCGTCTCTCGATGGATCTGCCGATCATCGTTGAGGTAGTGGACACCGATGAGAAGATCCAGGAGGTCCTTCCACTGATGGATGAGATGATTGGAGGCGGCCTGGTAACGCTCGAGAAGGCCCACGTCGTGCTGTACCGCGCCGGCGCTGAAGAAGGGTCAGACGGGCCCGGCTCGCCTGCGGACTAGACGGGGCACATGGCGGGCGGGGGCGACGCCCCGCGTCGCCGCACCCTACCCGCCACATGCGGACATCGGTCAGCGCGACAGACGGATGACCAGATCCCCCGCAACCCGCCGGAACACGTCCCGCAACTCCGCCGCCGAAGGGGCAAAGTACATTCTGCCCGCCGGCTGTTTCGAATTCACGCTTCCACCAGCGTTCGCCAAGCGGGACAGGTAATCGGTGTCGGGTCTTTGCAGCTCCGAGGCGAGCGGGTTGCCGAGACCGATCGCGTAGATGTAAGCGCCCTCGTTCCGAATCCGGTCTGCGGCGGCGAGGCCCATGTCCCTGGCGATCTGCCGGCCGCGGACGCCGTGCGGCGGATGCCCGCCCTCCGTCCAGATCTTGCAATTGACCACGTTGCGGCACGCGTCGTCGGCGGGCAACTGCCACCGATCCATGGGTATCTCATCCGGTTTGTCGAAGTAGCCCCGGACCACGTTCATTTCATTGGCGGCCACCGTCATGATGCGACGACTTCCGCCGATCGTCCCGCGGAAGGCCGTCGGTCGGCCGTCGGTAAAGAACACCACGACCTTCACGGCCCGGTCTCTAATCCTCTCGCTGGTGAGCTGGTCGTGCGCGAGTTGCAGGCCCTCCGCGGTGTTGGTCCAGCCGACGGATGCCATCCGGTCGACCTGGTTCTTGGCCCCGGTCCGGAACGGCGCCTGGAGCGGCAGGCGTGTCTCGCCACGGGTGCCGAAGGAAACGACCGAGAGCTGGTCCAGGTCGTCGCTGAAGAAGTCCACGAAGCTGCGCGCCGCGTCCTGCAAGTCATCCCACGCGCCGGCAGTCTCGAGGGAGCCGGACTGATCGATGACGAAGATGAGGTCGACGGGAGGCACCACGGCGGTGGCCGTAGAACCGACGTCGACCCAGCGTCGGCCCAGAAGACGCATCAGCGAGGTGCGCATCGGACGCGTCGCAGTCATGGTCACCGTGTGGTCGCCGTCCGGGTTCGTCCCGAAGACCACGTCGACCTTCGTGCCGGCGTCCTCCGGGGGCACCCCGTTGGCGCGGGACATGGCCAGAGCCTCGTTTCGAGCCGAGGACTCGCCGGCTCTCAGGGCACGGGCGCCCGCCAGCACACCGGCGTCCACGGCGCGGGACAGCTCGGACCGGGCGACGAAAGCCCGTCCGGAATCCAGGACCAGACCGGCCATGCCGAGCAGGATGACCATGCCGCCGGCGATGATCACCAGGACGGCTCCCGTTTCGTTGCGCAGTTGCATGGCCAGGCGACGCAAGAGGCGGCGAACGGTGGTAACGGCAGACACGTGGGCGCGCATGACGACTCCTTTCGGACCTGCGAGCTATGGGCGGTTAGAAAACCGCCCGCTCGTAAATGGGGTCTGGAAGGGCGCTCTCAAAAAGGCGCGCGAACGGGGTGATCGGTCGGTAACGGTAGAAGATCTCGACGACGTAGTGCGTGTTGCCCGCCTCCATTCCATAGGAGGCGAACGAGACCGGGTCGCTCCCCACGGCACCGAGCCGACTGCGTGCCTCGAATCCGGGGGAAGACACCTGCTCCAGGATCTCGAGTCCGTCACTTCTGACGCCGATCCGGGAGATCACCGATCCGCCTCGCTCGAAGAAGTTGATGTCGCGGCCATTGGTCGCCACGACCGTGAGCACGGTATCGAGGCTGGTGCCTCGCGAGGCGATGTTCGCCCCCTCCCGGCTGAGCCGCGACAGTGAATGCGAGACCGCGAGCGCGTTCCCGATCTCAACCATGCCGAGAAAGAGGAACAGCATGAGCGGAAGCACCATGGCAAACTCGGCCACCGCCTGTCCGCTCGATTCGCGCAACCTGGGCCTACCGCCGGAAAGGTTCATTCTTCATCGCCGTTCGAACGGTGAAATCGACCGGAGGGAGGACGTCCTTCAATCCGGGCAGGAAATAGCGGTATGTGAACGAGACGCTGACGGTCACGATCTCATCGGGTCCGCCGCCATCGGGTGGATCGACCACGATCGAGTCCGCGATGGCGAGCGGCCCGACGCTTTCCCGAATCACCTGCCGGATCGACTCGATCCGCGCGATCGGTTCGCCAGTCTCCGGATCCGTGAAGCGTCCTTCCCGTCACGGCGTAGCGCGTCGCCTCTGCCACGGCGTGCTGTGCCGTGAGATGGGAGAGTCCCAGGCGTCCGAACTCGAAGATCCCGAAGATGAGAGAAGCGATGAGTGGCAGGACAAGGGCGAATTCGACCAGCCCCGATCCGTGGCTCCCGCGCAACAGCCGACCCGTTGCGCTGCCGCCATATGTGGCGCTTTTGCGCGCCTCAGACTCCCCGGCCCCGGGCGTAGCCCGAAGCCAGGTTTTCCACATTGCCATCGTCGACCTCCAATAGCCCCGCCTATTGCAGATCCGAGCGACTGGCCCGGTATACTCCGAAAAGGGCTTTGAGAGTAGGGATTTCGGGTGCCGTTGTCAACTCCGCTCCAGGCGAGGGGGAGGAACGTGCCGCCGCCGAGGGAGAGGAGCGCCGGACCGCCGGTGTGTGGAAAAGCGCGAAACCGGACGATCCGGTGACAGCCGGGCCGGGGCCGCGGCCGGTGTTGCATCGGGCCCACACCGACGCTGCCGGGGTCGAATTCAGTCGCGCGGTCTCTCGACCAGAACCTGTGTCCATCGGTCCCTGAAAAGGCCGAGTCCTTCGTGGGTGAATGTGCAGTTTTCGATGTTTGCGCGGTGCGGAGGGCTCTCCATCCAGAGGTCGATGACGGTTTGCGGGCCGCCGACCGTCAAAGCGATGTTCTCGGCAATCACTCCGCGCCACCTCACGCCGCCGGTGATCAACCGCCTGTACAGGTCCTTTCCCTCGGGGGTCAGGTGATCGAAGAAGTCGCGGTGGAACATGTCCGCGCTGTGAGCGTCGGCGACTCGCGCGGTTGCCTCGTGCCATTGCAGCGGCTCGCAGCCGGCGTCCTGGCGACGAGCATTCACCAGGTCGTGCAGCGCCGAGAGAGCTTCCGACACGCTGGACTCATCAGCCGGCTGAGCCGTGGAGGGAGCTGGAAAGAGGAGCCCGAGCCACCCGATCGAGATCAAGGCCAGGCAAAGCCCTGGCCCTCGTCTCCGTTGCGTGCCTGCCTCTCCGCCGGGTGCTGACATTTCAGGTCCCAACTCCACGGGTGTATAACGACTCCCTCTCGCCTACCCATCGTCCACGGGAAAGTGGCGATCTCCCAAGTCCCGGCTCCTCGGCGCACGAAAGCCCCAGCCGGCTGGCTGGGGCTTTCGCTCTCTGCACGGCCGGCGGGCCGGGCTTGTCACGACCACTCGATCCGCATCCACACCCCGCACCCGATCGCCCGCGCCCGCCGACTGTCGTGGCGGGTAATCACTCAAACCGCCGCTTCACCTCTTGAGACGTTCATAGTGGCCATAGGGTTGGCTCGGTCCTCTTCCCCGACCACGCGGCCGTCGAACAGGTTGATGGTACGTTCGGCGTATGCGGAATAGCGGGGGTCGTGCGTGACCATGAGAATGGTGGACCCTTCGCCGTGCAGCTCCTTGAGGAGGTCCATGACCGCCTCGCCGTTGGTGGAGTCGAGATTTCCCGTCGGCTCGTCGGCCAGGAGGATCAACGGATCGCCGACCACGGCCCGGGCCGCCGCGACTCGCTGCTGCTGACCGCCCGAGAGCTGCGACGGATAGTGATCCATGCGGTGGCTCATGCCGACCCGCTCGAGGGAACGGTGCACCCGCTCCTTTCGCTCCGCGGCGGCCATGCCGCGGTAGGTCAGCGGGAGCTCGACGTTCTCATAGACCGTGAGGTCGCCGATCAGGTTGAAAGCCTGGAAGATGAACCCGATGTGCCGGTTGCGGACGCGGGCCCGCTCCGAGGCCGTCAGGTTGGCGACATCCTCTCCGTCGAGCCAGTACCCACCCTCGGTCGGCGTGTCGAGCAGACCGATCAACGAGAGAAGCGTGGACTTTCCGCACCCCGACGGCCCCATCACCTCGGCGAATTCGCCGTCGCGGATCTCCAGGTGGATGTCCGCCAGCGCATGCGTCTCCATTTCCTCTGTGAAGAAGAGCTTCTGCACGCCTTCCAGCCGGATCAAGGGTGTCCCGTTCTCCATCTTCCGCCCCCATTGTCTTCGTCGTACAAACTCGCTGCCGGCCTGGCCCGCCGCGCAGCACATGGCCACGGTCTCACGCGTTAGACGCCCAGTTGCCACGAAAGGGTTGAGCGCATCGCAAGGCCGCTTCCGATGGGACCTACGTCGGAGGCGCCTGGTCGGTTTCACGTCGCGGTTGGGTTCAGTGTGCGCGGGCGTCCTTATCGGTCTAGATTCGGATCATTGGAACTCATCGCCATTGCAAGGAGATCGAATGCCGAAGTTGCTGGTACTGCTCGCCGCCCTTGGCCTGGCTTGGCCTGCCGCCGCCGCAGGGCAGGCCTCCGGGCCGCTCGAAGTGGGGGTCCAGGCGCCCGAGTTCGAGCTGGAGGGTGCGTCGCGTGACGGCGTCCTGACGGAGCCGGTGCGCCTGAGCGACTTCCGGGGCAAGACGGTCGTTGTCGCCTTCTTCTACCGGGTTCGGACACCTGGCTGAACGATTCAAATGGAAGCGTACCGTGATCAGTACGCACGTCTGTTTGGAGAGGATGGAGACGTCGTTCTCGTGGCCGTGAACGGCGACGAAGTGGAAGAGCAGGCGGCCTGGGCCCGCGACGAGGGTTTCCCTTTCCTGTTCGCCAGTGACCCGGGCGGCGAGGTGGGTAAGCAGTATGGCGCTGCCCGCAGCCGCAACGTGTTCGTCATCGATCCGGAGGGTCGGATCGCGTGGCGGGCCGTCCCGTTCCGGGAGGTCGATCCGACGGCGTACGACGACCTGGCCGCCGCGATCAAGGAAATCTCCGGAGGGAGTTAGTCCGCCGGCTCGGAATTCAGAACGCCGCGGATCGCGGCGTCCACGTCCTGGTCCCGTCCGAGGCCGGTGTAGGCGACCCTGCCCGCGGCGTCGAGGATCACGATGTATGAAGTGGCCGGTGTTTCGAATGCGCGGACCGCTTCGCCGCGGGCGTCCCACAGCGTCGGGTACGGCACGGGGTGTTTCGCCAGGTGGTTTCGAACACGCCGCTCCGACTGACCCACGGCCACGGCGACCGCGAAGAAGTCCACCCGGTCGCCGTAGCGGCGATGCGCTTCCACCATGTCGGGATGCAGATCCTCGCAGTTCTCGCACCATGTCGCCCAGAACTCGAGCAGCACCGGTTTCTTGCCGATCCGTTCCGAAAGGTCGACTTCACCACCCTGTACATCCGTCAGGGTGGGTCCGGCCGGGATCGCGCCCCGCTCGATGCCGATGCGGGTATCCTGCGCCGCGATCGGTCCCGCGTGAACGGTACCGGCCAGGACGATGACCAGAAAGGCGACGACTCGTTGAATCACTGACATATCGATCTTCCTTACCAGACCAGCCAGGCCTGGTACACGTAGTAAACGGACATACCGAGCATCAGGACCCCGGCGATCTTCTTTACCCACATCGTCCAGGCGCCCGCCTTCGGAAGCCGGTTCGCGGCCCCGGCGGACACGCCGACCACGAACAACAGCGCCGTCATTCCAATCGAGAATACGAACAGGTACAGGAACCCCAGCCAGGCGCTTCCAGTGGTAGAAACCCACGTGAGCACCGCCGCGAAAGCCGGGGCGCCGCAGGGCGCGGCCACGAGGCCCGATGTCGCTCCGAGAAGAAACACTGCCGGATACGATCCTCCGCCGAGGCCGCCGGCCCAGTCGATCAGCCGGCGCGGCGCGGCCACCGGGATCACGTCGAGCATGGCCAGGCCGAACACCGCCAGGAGCCCGGCGATCATGAGCCGGGCCCACACGCTGGCGGCGATCGTTCCGAACAGTTGTCCCGAAAGTCCGGCTATCAGGCCGGCGACGGCATACAGGAGCGCCAGTCCCAGAACGTAGGCGAGCGTGAGTCCGACGACTCTCGAGCGAGGAGCCTCCTCACCCGCCGTGCCCGAGATCACTCCCACCGTGATCGGAATCATGGGATAAATGCATGGTGTGAGGCTGGTCAGCACACCGGCCCCGAACAGAATCGCCAGGGCGAGCGCCGGCTGCGCGGCCAGCGAGTCACCGAGTCCGGTCTGCAGCGCCAGATAGTGCCAGGACATCCTTCGCTCGTCATCCTTTCTCGGTGGGCTCCGCCCGTTCGTCGCCGGCGTGCGCCGGCTACTCGAAGGAACGACGGTTTCATGCACTCGGTTCCTTCGTCCCCGAATCTCTAGCTCGACGCCACGGCCGGGTCCGGCTGCTCCTGCTGCGCGTCGACCGGCTGGACGAGGATGTCCCGCGCGATTTCGGAGTCGATCGCCAGTTCCGTCTCACCGATCCGGATGACGCACGCGGGCTGATGCTGCACGAGCGTGATCTCGGCGTCGGGTCCGAGTCCGTACACCGTCAGCGTCCGGTGCCGATCGGTGACCGTGGACCCGAGGCAGACGACGGTTGCCTGCTGCCCCGGACGGAGTTCCGCGACCGTCCGGACACCGGGAGGAAGACCGGCTACGGTGGGAAGCCGACGCCGGAAGAGCCGCTTGACGAAGGAGACGGTCGGGGGCGTTTCCGGAAACTCATACTCGCACGCCGGACACCGCACCAGGTGGCACAGCGATCCCAGGGGGCACCCGTGCGCGCACAGGGTGTCCGTCTTCTCGAACTCGAAGCCGCACATCGGGCACGTCAGATAGTCTGGAGCCATCGTCCCACATGGTTCACGACGCCGCCTACGAACAGGGCGAACGGAAAGATGAAGGCGACCATGCCTGCCGCGACAGCCTTGCCGTGCTCCTTGGCAATGATGAGAAGCGTCGCGAAGCAGGGCATGAACAGCGTGATCGTCACCATCGCTACCAGGATCTGATGCGAGGTCAGTTGCGGGTTCGGGCCGGTCACCGCGTCCAGGACGTATACCGCCCCGAAGTCGCGGCGCATGAAGCCGACGAGGAACGCGTTGGACATGTCCGCCGGCAACCCGAGCCAGCCTGAGACGAGTGGCTCTGCCCAGATGGATATTCTCGCAAGGAGATTCACCCGGTCCATCACGAAGAGTACCGCGGTTCCCACGACGAACACCGGGATCACCTCCCGGAGGTACCAGTCGAGCCGGGTTCCCGTCTTCACCAGCACGTTGCCGATCTGTGGTCTTCGCATCGGCGGGATCTCGAGAATGAAGTCACTGGTCTCGCCCGGGAAGACCCGGGCCGATAGCCAGCCGACGGCCAGGAGAATGCCCGCCATCAGGGCCAACCACACGATGGCCCCGGCCGGTGATAGCGCCGCCATGAGGGCGAGCAATACCCCGAGCTGCGCCGAGCACGGGACGGCCAGAGCGAGCAGCATCGTCGTGACCAGCCGCTCCTTTCGTGTCTGCAGGATGCGAGTGGTCATGGTGGCCATGGTCACGCATCCCAGGCCGAGGATCATCGGGAGGACAGCCTTCCCGTTCAACCCCATGATCCGGAACGCCCGGTTCAGCATGATCGACATGCGGGCGAAGTATCCGGAGTCCTCGAGTATGCTAAAGACGAAGAAGAAGATCGTCACGATCGGCAGTACGATGGCAAAGGCGTAGCTGAGCGCCATCGTGATCACGCCGAATGGGCCGACCATGAAGTCGTGCACCAGCCTGAGGAACGACTGCCACCCCGTAAGCTCGGCATCGACCGGAATGGTGTAGAGTGGCCGGGTCGCCTCCCTGTCGAAACGGGTAACCTCGAGTTCGTGCGCCGGAGAAACCGGGAGCGACAGGGTGTACGGCACGATCTCCACGGCGTGCTCGTGCGGGAACGGAAGCACCGCATCAGTGGCCCGAATGGCCAGAGGGCTGAGGCGCTGCTCGAACCCGGCGATCTCCATGGCATCGACCAGGGTTCCCGCCCCGAACAGGCCGACGAACCAGAATACCGTGAGGAGGATCGCGGCCAGGAAGGCCATGCCCTTGACCGGGTGCATAGCCCAGAAGCCGATCCGCACCCCGAAGGGCGCTCCCTTCGGCTGGTCGATCGAGTAGGTGTCGGAGATGATCTCGTTGACGCGCGAAAGGCGATCCTGGGCCCCGCTCAACTGTGGCTGCGGGCCCGCCACCGTCTCCACCTGGGTGGGCGGACCGATGTGCAGAACCTGCGGGTCCGGGATTCTGGCCCGGGGCAGTGCTGCCACCAGGTCTTCCGTTCCCTCGTTGCGGGGCGCTACGGTCACGACGACGGGAATGCCGAGGATCTCGCCCAGCCGATCGGCGTCGACGCTTCCACCCCGGGCCTCGAGCTCGTCGTACATGTTGAGGACGAGCACCATCGGTCGCTGGAGCTCGACAAGCTGCAGCGTAAGAAGCAGAGCCCGGCGCAGGTTCTTGGCGTCTGCCACCTGCACGATCGTGGCGGCCGGGTTCTCGGTGAGGAGGCCCCGGGTCACGCGGGCTTCGTCGCTGCGGGGAGAAAGGTCGTTGAGCCCCGGCGTATCGACCACTTCCTGCTCGAGCCCATTGAACGAGGCGCGGGCGCGTACGAGCTCCACCGTCGTGCCCGGGTAGTTCGACACGGTGACGTAGCGCCGGGTGAGGTTCCGGAACAACAAGCTCTTGCCGACGTTCGGGTTCCCCACCAGAACGATGGAGCACTCCGCCGTCGGGGTCTCAGTCGTGGTCGGCACGGTCTTCGATTCGAGGCTCAGATTAGAATGAAACTCAATCTCGTTTACATATGAGCGGAAAGCAACCTCGGATTGCGGTAGCCGGCGGCCAGGGTCACGGCCCGAGCCACCATGAGGGCCACGATTCCCCACCAGACGCCGCTGAGCCCCCATCCCATCGGAAGCACGAGCACCAGGACGGCCGCCGCGCATGCCGCCGCGAAAGCCATCTGACCGGCGAGAAACCGGAATCGCTCTGCGCCCATGTACACGCCGTCCCACACGAATACGACGGCGTTGAGCGGCTGCATGAACACGATGAATGGAAAGATCCCGGCGACCGCTTCGAGCACGGCCGCCTCGTTGGTGAACAGTCGGGGCAGGACCGGGGCGAGCAGGAAGAACAGGCCGCCGAGCCCGCAGCCTGACAGCAGTCCCCAGCCGAGAAGCCGGTTCGACGCCCGGCGGGCCATGACCGGGTCTCCCGCTCCGCGATAGCCCGCCACCATTGCCTGGGCCGCGACCGCGAGCGAGTCCACGACCATCGCCAGGAGGAGCCAGATCTGGGCGGCGACCTGGTGAGCCGCCACCTGCAGCGTCCCGACGCGGGTGGCGACCGCGGTCGCGAGGGTGAGAGTCCCGATCAGGGCCAGCGTACGCAGGGCGAGTTCGCCTCCGATTCTCAGGAATGGCCTGAGCTCCGACGAGTGCTGGCAGTCTCCGGCGGATCCCCAATTCGCGGCGCCGGCTCCCGAGCAGAAGACGCAGGAACCAGGCGGCCCCGACCCACTGAGCGATCAGGGTGGCCAGGGCGGCTCCCTCGAGTCCCCACCCGAATCCGAAGATGAAGAGTGGGTCGAGGATCAGGTTGACCAGGTTGAGCCCCAGGGTCACCAGCAGGGGCGTCCGCGTGTCCTGGTAGCCCCGGAAGGCGCCGTGACCGGCCGTCACGAACAACACGGCCGGTCCGGCGAGAGCCCGGATCCGAAGGTAGGACAGGGCGGGTTCCCGAAGCTCCGGGCCGGCTCCCATGAGACTGACGATGGGCACGGCCAGCAGCTCGAGCAGCAGCGTCGCAACGCCACCCACCACCGCCGCCAGCACCAACGCCTGCATGACGACGTCCCCCGCTCCGACCCGGTCCCCACGGCCTACCGCACGGGCCACCAGGGGCGTAGTTCCGTACGCGAGAAAGTTGAACACCACGAACGCCAGGGCGAAGATCGATGTATTCACGCCGAGGGCGGCCAGAGGGACGATCCCGAGCCGGCCCACGAATACGGTGTCAACCATGGACACCAGGGGATCCGCAGCCAGGGCCCCGAGAGCCGGGAGCGCGAGGCGGACGATGTCTCGATCCAGACGGGCGGAAGTAGGGGAATGCATGTCGGTCTAGATACTCGAAGTCCCTGGCTGCCCACAAGGAGAGTCGTCCAGCGGCGGTTTCACCCTCGCTCATGACCACGAACCGGGGGGGGGCGAATCAGCGAGTGCTGATGCTCGTGGCGAAATGCCCGCAGGTCGACCAGAAAGCCCGAGCCGGTCGAGACGACCGACGCCCTGTGCCAGGCCGGTAGACACCGGAACGGACTCGGACGCGGGCCCGATCCGGCTCGCGGTGTGCTATCTCGTAACATGTTATTAAAGAGGCGCTTATCAGCTCTGGCGCGGCTGTTCGCGCGCCCCCGAGATCGGAGGAATCACCGGGTCCCGACACGCCGCGAAAGCGAGCTGGCTCCCGCTTTGCACCCCTGGTATGGCCGAGGCCGGGAGCAGCGTTACTCGGGCCGCACGCGGGAGCACTCTTAAAGAGAAAAAGCCGGTCAGTGCCCCGGAAGCGCTCTCCCGGACCTCACCATCTTCAGAGATCCTCACCCACCAGCCAGCACCCCAGAGCAATCCCATTCAGGCGGGCCTCAGCCGATTCGGAGCGGGAAGGAATGAGAACGGGGGCCGATCCACCGACCACCACGTGTGCAGGCTCGATCGGAACCACGTATTCGATGGCCTTGGCGGCGATGTTGGCGGCCTCGAGCGTCGGAAAGAGAAGTACGTCAGCGGCCCCCGCCACCGGTGACTCCACTCCCTTGAGGGCCGACGCTACCTCGGACAGAGCCAGGTCCATGGCCAGCGGACCGCCCACGATGCAGTCCTTGAACTCGCCGCGTTCCCACATCCCCTGGAGTTCGGCGGCGTCCTCGCTCGCGGGGAACGTTGGCGTGGGGGTCTCGACCGCCGAGAGGATCGCGACGCGCGGGGTCGGCACTCCCAGGCGATGGTACAGCCTCACCGCGTTGACGAGGATCTGCGCCTTCTGATCGAGGGTCGGCTCCGGCGTAATGCCTCCATCGGTGATCCCCACGAGCCTCTGCTCCCCGGCCGGACCAAAGGGGAACAGGAACACGTCGCTCAAGACGCGTCCCGTTCGCAATCCGGCGGCGCGGTCGAGGGCGGCATGCATGAGCGCCGAGGTCTTGACGGAGCCCTTCATCAGGACATCGGCGGCTCCGGACCTGACCAGGCGCACCGCCAGCCGGGCAATGTCCGCGTCAGCCGGGGCGTTGACGAATTCGAAAACGTCCGGCGAAAGATCAAACTCACCGAGTCTCTGCCGGGTGCGGGTTTCGTCGCCGACGAGGACGGATCGCGCGATCCCCTTCTGGTGCGCAGCCGCGACCGCTCGAAGGGTCGGCTCTCCCGTGGCATCGACGACGACGATCGTTCGCAATCCGCCCTCTGCCGCGCGGGCTCTCAGTTCGGGCAGGGACCGTATCACAGTCTGGCCTCCAGGCCCGCGTAGCGAGCCGTCTCCTCTCGGCCGCGCTCGAAAGCCGACACGTTCAGTTCCCGAAACCGCGGCCGGAATGACGCGGCGATGGTCTCTCGCCACAAACGTGCGGGAATCTCGGGCGCGAGCACCGAATAGGCGCCCAGCATCACCATGTTCGCCGCCTTCTCGTCACCCAGCTCTCGGGCCATGTCCAGGGCGGGAAGGAAGACCGATCGGCTGACCCTCTCCTCGCAGATGGCTCGCGGATCTTCCGGGTAGTCCACGCTGAGCCCTACAATCGGAGCCGGAGTGATCCGCTGCTCGTTTGCGAGCAGCACTCCGTCCGCGCGCAGAGCCTGGAGGTGCCGAAGGGCCTCCAGGAGTTCGAGGGCGACGAGCACGTCGGCGGTGCCACGTGCGATCAACGGCGAGTGCACCCGCGGTCCATAGCGTACCTGGCTCACGACGCTTCCACCGCGCTGGGACATCCCATGCACCTCACTGCGGCGAACATCGAACCCGTTCGCCAGCGCCGCTTCCGCGATGACGCGGCTTACCGCCAGCACCCCATGTCCTCCGACGCCGGTAAGGAAGACGTTGCGTGGACGGTCGAGACCAGGCGTATCCGCCCCGGCCTCCGGACGCCGTGCATCACGACACGAGTTCCGGCGAAACGGGTTCATGTCCGTGGATTCGCAGCCCGCAGAACGGGCACAGCTGCACGCACAGGGCGCAGCCGCAGCACACCGACGGATCGATGACGGCCTTCCCTGTGGATCCGTCGAGCGCCGGACAACCGAGTTCGAAGCAGGTCCCGCATCCGGGGCATTCGATCTCCAGCTCCGCCGGCTGCGCGATCGGGGTGCGATCGACCAGCCGGCAAACGGCCCGGCAGACGATCACCGAGGGCTCGTCCGCCGCGAGCTCCTCTCGGATCGCCGTTTCCAGGGCCTCCATGTCGTAGGGGTCCACCTCGCGAACCCGGCGCACGCCTACCGCACGGCACACCGCCACGTAGTCCAGCGCAATCGTCTGCTCGCCCTCGGCCGTAACACCGGTGCCCGGGTGGTCCTGGTGGCCGGTCATGGCCGTGGTGCCGTTGTCGAGCAGCAGCAACGTGCCGGCCCCGCCATTGTAGACCGCGTTCACGAGACCCGTGATCCCGGAATGGACGAACGTCGAGTCGCCGATCACGCCCACGACGGGGCGGGGGTCCCCCAGAGCGCGCAGGGCGATCTCCATTCCCTGCGCCATACCCACGCTGGCTCCCATGCACAGGCAAGCGTCCATGGATTCGAGCGGGGGGAGTGCCCCCAGCGTGTAGCATCCGATATCGCCGGTGACCGCGACTCCCATTCGGGACAGCGTGTAGAACACTCCGCGGTGGCCGCACCCGGCACAAAGCACGGGAGGCCGGAGTGGAAGCGGCACGTCGACCGGTTCGATGACCTCGCCTTCCCGTTCGATCCCGAAGCCTTCGGCAACCCGATCCGGATCGAGTTCGCCCATGACCGGGAAGATCTCCTTGCCGACCGGGTGCATGCCCAGCGCCCGGACCTGCTCCTCGATGAACGGATCCAGCTCCTCGACGACGTAGAGTTCATCGACACCCGCCCCGAAGTCCCGGATCAGCTGGCGGGGCAGCGGATGGGTCAGGCCCAGCTTGAGAATGGATGCTTCGGGCAGAACCTCTCGCACGTACTGATAGGCGATTCCGCTCGTGATCACCCCGACCGTTCGCTCGCCCCACTCGATTCGATTCAACGCACGCTCGGCGTTTCCGAACTCCTCCAGAAGCGCGAGCCGCTCCTCCACGGCCTCGTGCCGCAAACGGGCGTTGGCCGGGAGAAGCACGTTCTTTCGGAAATTGCGCTCGTAACTTCCGCGGAGAATCGGTTCGTACTCGGCGTCCGGATCGAGCTCGACGGGCGACATCGAGTGACACGTCCGGGTCGTGACTCGAAGCATGACCGGCGTGTCGAACCTCTCGGACAGCTCGAAGCCCAGGGTTACGAAGTCCATCGCCTCCTGGCTGTCGGCCGGCTCCAGCAGAGCCACCTTGGCGGCTCGGGCGAGGTGCCGGTTGTCCTGCTCGTTCTGCGAGGAGTGCATGGCGGGATCGTCTGCGGATACGAGGATCAGTCCCCCGTGCACCCCCGCGTAGGAGGCGCTGAAGAACGGGTCGGCCGCCACGTTCACTCCCACGTGCTTCATGGCGCACAGGGCCCTGCCGCCCCCCAGCGAAACGCCGCACGCGACTTCGAGCGCGACCTTCTCGTTCGGCGCCCACTGCACGCGTACGTCACCTCTTCGGGCGATCGTCTCCAGGATCTCCGTGCTCGGCGTGCCTGGATAGGCGGAAGCGAACAGCGCCCCGGCCGCGCGCGCACCTTCCGCAATCGCCTCGTTTCCGGTCAGCAGCTTCTTCACCATGCAGGGGTCCGGTTCATCGGGGATCGCTCCTCAATACTCGAGGGCCTTCTCGTCGCCGCGCAGCACTGCCAGGGCGCCCGCGGCGAGCGCGTCCATCTCGTGAATCGGCAGGATCCTGACCGGGGCCATGAAAGCCACCCGGTCGGCGATCCAACCGGTGAGCAGTGTCGATCGGGCCAACCCTCCCGTGAGCAGGATCGCGTTGAGCCGGCCCTCGAGCACGGTGGCCATCGCGCCGATCTCCTTGGCGACCTGATACGCCATGGCCCGGTAGACCCGCTCGGCCTCCCGGTCACCCGCCGCGATGCGCGCCTCGACTTCCCTCGCGTCCGAAGTCCCCAGGTAGGATACCAGTCCGCCTCGCCGTGTCGTGAGCGCGACCAGGCTGGCGTGATCGTGTTCTCCCGAAAACGCCAGGTCGAGCAGTTCCTGGACCGGGAGTCCGCCACTGCGCTGAGGCGAAAACGGGCCCTCGCTGACCGCGTTGTTCGCATCAACGATCTTCCCGCCCCGCACCGGGCACACGGAGATCCCTCCGCCCAAATGGGCGACGACCACATTGACCTCGCGCAGGGGCCGGCCTTCGTCGGCCGCCTGCCGGCGCGCACAGGCGTGTATGCTCAGGGCATGCGAGAGCGTCCGCCTTCGCACTTCGGCCAGGCCCGAGTACACGGCAAGTTCCTCGCTCTCGTCCACGGAAACGGGATCTACGACCAGAGCGGGCACGCCGGCCGGGCCGGCCACCGAGTTCGCCAGCGCACATCCGAGGTTGGACGGGTGCTGCCCCTGCAATCCTTCACGCGCGTCCCGCAGCATGGTTTCGTTGACCGCGTACACGCCTCCGTCGAGAGGACGAAACAAGCCGCCGCGTCCCACGACGGCCTCCAGGTCGCGCGGCTCGACCCCGTTGCGGTCCAGGAAGCGCTCGACCACTTCCGCACGCATGCCGATCTGGGACCACAGGTCAGTGGAGTCTGCCGAGGAGCCTCCCGTGAGTGCGACCTCCTCATCGGCGACCGTCGTTTCACCCCTGTACAGGGCGACGCGCGTCGATGTGCTGCCGGGGTTGATCACCAGGACCAGGTGACCGGCGTCCGACGCCCGAGATGGTCGACCGCCCATCACGCGCGCTCCGCGCCATGGGTAGCGAGACGTTCCGCGGTCATGTGCCCATGCATCGCCTCGGCGGCCCTGCGTCCTTGCGCCACGGCCGTGACGACCAGCGCCGGACCGAGAACCGAATCGCCGCCCGCGTACAGGCCCTCCCGGCTCGTGGCTCCCGTCTGTGGATCGATCACGACGAGATGTCCTGCGTCCGCCTCGAGTCCGGGGATGCGGCCTATGGTGGCCGGGTCGCCCAGGTAGCCGAGCGCCAGGATCACGGTGTCGACTTCGACCGCGAACTGCGAATCGTCGACCGGCAACGGCCTGCGTCGTCCCGAGAGGTCGGGCTCGTCCAACCGCATTTCCACACAATCCATGAAAGCGAGGCGCCCGTCCTCCCCCGGCCTGAAGCCGACAGGCTGTGCCAGCCAGCGGAACCGGGCTCCCTCCTGTTCGGCGAGGCGCCGGTCGCGCGGGTTACCCGGCATCTCGATCTTCGGTCCGCCGATACCAGCAGGTCACTTCCTCGGCGCCCAGCCTTAGAGCCGTGCGGACGCAATCCATCGCCGTGTCGCCTCCGCCGATCACGGCGACCCGCCGACCCACGGAGACGTCCGGCCGAAGCGCCTCCGGCCTCAACTCGGCGGGCACGTTGGCCTGAACGAGGAAGGGGGTCGCGTGGTGAACGCCGGCCAGGTCCGCCCCATCGACGGCTGCTTCTCGATGGACTCCGGCTCCGGTCCCCAGAAATATCGTCTCGAAGCCCTCGTCGAAGAGGTCGTCCACCGTCCGCTCGCGGCCCACGAACGTGCCGGTGGCGAACCGGATGCCCAGGTGGTCCAGACGAACGCCCAGGTCGTCGACCCGCTCGTGCGACAGCTTGAAGGTAGGGATGCCGTATCTGAGGATTCCGCCCGGGGCCGGCCACGCGTCGAACACGGTGACGGAATGTCCTCGCCGGGCCAGGAACTCGGCTACCGTGAGGCCGGCGGGTCCGGCTCCCACCACGGCTGCCTGGTGTCCGGTGCGGCGAGGCACTGGCGGTTCCGCCAGCGGTGCACGGTCGGTGACGAACGCCTCGAGTCGGCCGATTGGCACCGGCGGACGGCCCTGCTTGGTGTAGGGGCACACTCCTTCGCATAGCTCGGACTGGGGACACACACGGCCGCAGATCTCGGGCATGCTGTTGGTCATCCGGAAGACCGCCGCCGATCCGGCCACCTCACCGTGCTCCAGGAGCCACAGGGCGTACGGGATGTCGTTTCCCAGCGGGCAGGCCTTCACGCATGGGGCCGCGGGACACTGAATGCAGCGCTCGGCCTCCGAGCGGGCCGTTTCCATGTCCCAGTCGGCATAGGCTTCTTGGAAGTCGCCCGCCCGCTCGACCGGGTTCCCGGGCCGGCAGGTCCGCCGCGGGGAGGGCGAGCCTTCGCTTCCGGTCGATCGCCTTGGAGTTCGGTCGCTCGATCATGCGGAATCGGTCGCTTCCGGCACCCGCCACACCGTGTCGAGCACGGTGCCATCGACCCACTGGATGACGGCGACCGGCTCGTCGCCCAGCGTCGGCTTCGCGGGTGGTCCTCCCACCATCCGCTCCACCTCGGCCTTGATTTCCTCGATCGGGCGGATGGGCAGATCGGATCCCTCGAGCGCAGCCAGGAGGTCCGCGCGCCTGGGGTTCACGGCGATGCCGCGTTCCGTGACGATCACGTCCACCAGTTCACCGGGCCCGGTCAGGGTCGTGACCTCGTCGACGATCACCGGGATTCGGTCCCGGAAGGACGGGAGCGCGAGTATCGTGCACCCGGAGAACAGGCAGTTCTGCCATCCCCCGATGCCGTGCAGGAGCATGCCGTCGGAATGGGTCACCACGTTGGCGTTGAACCCCACGTCCACCTCGGTCGCTCCCAGCACCACCGCGTCCACCATCGAGGCGAAGTTCCCCTTTCCGTGGTAGTTGTAAGATGTGAAGGGCGAGGTGGCGACGTGTCGCGGATCCTCTCCGATCGACTGAACGCCGGCCAGGTCGAACGTCTGGCCGTCCAGGATGTAGTCCGTCAGTCCCTCGTTCAGCAGGTCGACGAGGTAGCTTGACGACCCGCCCCGAACGAACCGGGCCTTCACCCCTGCATCGATCATCATCTGCCGGATATAGCCCACGAAGGCGAGCGCGATGCCTCCGGCGCCGGCCTGGAACGAGAAGCCTTCCTTCATGATGCCCGCATCCCTCACGAAGCGAGCCACGTACTCGGCGATCAGCAGACGGTCAGGGCTCTTCGTGACCACGGTCGTCCCGGACACGATCTTCTTCGGATCTCCGATCGACTCCACCTCGACCACGCAGTCCACGTTGTTGCCCTGGATCTGCCACGGGATGCAGGGGAAGGGAACCAGGTGGTCGGTGACCACGATCACGTGATCGGCGTAGATCGAGTCCGCCAGGGCGAAACCGAGTGAACCGCAGGCCGAGGGGCCATGCGAGCCGTCCGCATTTCCGAACGGATCCGCGGTCGGAGCCGCGATGACCGCGATGTCGATATGCACCTCTCCGTCCTGGATCGCCTGCCAGCGGCCACCGTGCGACCGGAGCACTCCGAGGCCCCGCATGTGCCCGTGCGAGCAGAACGCCCCCAGCGGACCATTCATGGAGCCCTCGATGTGGTGAACGACCCCACTGCGCATCAGGTCCACGACCGGCTCGTGACAGGGAAACGAGGCGCTCGGCAACCACATCAGGTCCTTGACGCCCAGCTCAGCCGCGGCCTCCAGGGCCGCGACTGCGACCTGGTCGCCATTCCTGAGGTGGTGATGTGTCGAGATCGTCATCCCGTCGCGCAGTCCGCACCGCTGCAGAGCCGCTTCGAGGGTCGGGGCGCGCTTGTCTCCGTCCGCCGGGAAATCGGCGGCTGAACGGATGGGCGGGCCATGCTTGGTACCGTCGGGGACTGAGGCTCCCACCCCGGCATAAGGGATGGCCTGCCTGCCATTGACGATCACGGGCACGCGTCGTCCCGCGGCATTGACGACGAAATCCACCCCGTTCTCCCGATTCGCGTTCACGGTCCCGCCTCCTCGAGAAGCCCGGCTCGCCTGGCGACGTCCACCAGTCGCTGCGCCCGCAGCACCACCGGCGGGTCCACCATGCGGGTGCCGAGGCTGACCACCCCAAGGCCCTTCGTCTCGGCTTCCTCGAACGCCGCCACCACCTGGAGCGCCCTCTCGATCTCAGCCTTCGTCGGCGCGAAAGCCTCGTGTATCGGCTGGATCTGCCTCGGGTGAATGCAACCCATTCCCTCGAAACCGAGAGCACGGGAGCGACCGGCCCAGGCCCGGAGGCCCTCCTCGTCTCCCACGTCTCCGAACACCGAATCGATGGCCTGGACGCCGCCGGCCGCGGCGGCGTTGACCAGGCGTCCCCGGGCGTAGGACGACTCCGCGCCTTCGAGCGTCTTGGGGACGCCGAGGTCCGCCGTGTAGTCCTCCAGCCCGATCGTGAGGGCGGCCACGGCGGGTGAGCAGACCGCTACTTCAAAGGCCCTCTCGATGCCCAGGGCCGTCTCGAGGATCGGCATGATCCAGACCGGAGGCTCGGCGTCGGAGGCCACCCCGAGAACTTCCCGAATTCGAGCATCGACGGCGGCAACCTGCTCGGCCGACTCGGTCTTCGGGAGAAGAACCAGGTCCGGGTTTTCCGGAACGACGGCATCCAGATCCTGGAGGCCGAGGGGCAGCGGATTGATGCGGACCATGCGTTCCGCGCTACCAAAGTCCACGCAGCGCAGCGCGTTCCTCACCATCAGGCGTGCCGCGTCCTTATGATCCGAATGAACGCTGTCCTCGAGGTCGAGGATCACTCCATCCGGTCGATGGAGACCTGCGTTGAGTTGCAGCTTGGGCTGGTCACCGGGGAGATAGAGGCGCGATCTGCGCAGTCGATCCCGCGCCGAATGCGGCCACTGAGGTACCGTGCGCTCCGGACGGCCGTCGCCCTTCGAAGGCGCTCCGGCTCGGAGTGCCGCGGCCTCCACGCGAGCCGCTATGACGAACGGGACAGCCCCCTTGTCATCGACCCGCACCCGGGCATGTTCGACCTGCATCCCCGAGAGCGTCGATCGCACGGTCCCGCGGATCGACTCTCCGTACAGGGACGCCACCCTCGAGATCAGCTCGATCTCGAGGCCCCCGCTCCCGGTGAGCTCCACTGCGACGTGCAGGTCGGAACGGACGTCATCGCCCGCCCGACCCGCCTCGCCTTTCCCTGCAGCCGACACTCGGACCTCCTCAGGCCAGTCTTGCGATGATGGCGTCCGTAATCTCCGTCGTGGACGCCGCGCCCTTCGACAGGACGTCGGGGCCGCCCGGAAGCCGAAGCATGTCGTATGCCCGCACCTTGCCCTCGGCCACCACCGCCGCCGTGGCATCCCGGACGGCCTCTGCCCGGTCCATGTCGCCGACATGATCCAGGAGCATCGCCGCCGTGAGGATCATGGCGATCGGGTTTACGATCGATGGTGTCAGGTCGGCGTACTTCGGGGCCGATCCGTGCGTCGGCTCGAACACCGCGACCTCGTCGCCGATGTTCGCTGAGCATGCGAAGCCAAGTCCACCGACGAGCCCCGCGAATGCATCCGAGACGATGTCACCGAACATGTTTCCGGCCACGACGACCGAATAGGCCTCGGGGCTCTTGGTCAGCCACATCATCTGGGCGTCGATGTTGGTCGACCACAGCTGGATGTCCGGATAGTCCAGCTGGGCCTTCCGGGCCTCTTCCTCCATCATCCCCGATGTTTCGCGCAGGACGTTGGGCTTCTCACACACCGTTACCGACGGATAGCCATGTCGCGCAGCGTATTCGAAGGCGGCCCGTGTGATGCGGGCGCACGCGCGGCGCGTGAAGATTCGGCTCGATATCGCCAGGTCGGGTCCCGGAGTGTCCGAGAAACGGCGGAACTTGGGGTGCGAATCGAACGCTGCCCGCACCTGCTGCGGAGGATCCGTCCACTCCACTCCGCCGTACAGGCCTTCCGTATTCTGCCGGAAGATGACGGCGTCCACCTTCGGTTCCTCCCAGCCGCCATCCGCCGTTCGCCGGATGAAATTCAGCGGATTGCCGGCGAACGAACGGCAAGGCCGGATGGACACGTCGAGGTTGAAGCGCTGTCGCAGGCCGACGATGGGGCTGTAGTACACGAGTCCCTTTCCCTGCAGCTCAGGGCTCAGCTCGGAGGTCGCCTCGTTCTTCGGCTTCGACGTGATGGCCCCGAACAGCCCGAGTCCGTGCTCGGCCAGAAGGTCGACCGTCCGCTCGGGAAGCGGATTGCCTTCCCGGATCCAGAACTCCCAGCCGATGTCCGCGTGGACGTAGTCCGCCTCGAATCCCACGGCGTCGAGAACGCGGATGGCCTCCGGTAGGACCGTCTGTCCGATTCCGTCACCGGGCATGGAAACGACCGTTCGACGAGACATGTGCTTGCCTCTCCTGTTTGCTCAGGATTGGAGTCCGAGCCGCGCCCGGACCTGATTCTCGATGCCGCCCGCCACCACGAGCGCCTGGGGGACGGCGCCCAGCGGGACGAAGATGAAGACTTCCTGCCCCAGCGTTACGGTACCACGGGCAAAATCGACGGCCAGCCTATCACCCGGCACCACCGTCGGACCCTGCGAGTCGGCGTATTTCTGCTTGAGACGGTCGACCAGGCCTGTGCACTCGATGCACACGAAACCGTTGTTGAACGCGTTCCGCAGGTAGGTCTGCGAGAAGCTCCCCGCGATCACGAGGGCGATGCCCGCGGCCTGAAGCGCCGTGGCGGCCTGTTCCCGACTGGACCCGGTCCCGAAGTTGTACCCGCCGACCAGCACGTCGCCCGGCATGACGCCTGCCGCGAAGTCCGGGTCGTAGTTGCGCATGACTACCTCAGCCATCTGCTGGGGCGTCATGCCCTCCTGGTAGGTGAAGTCCTTCCCGTAGATGCCGTCCGTGTTGAGGTTGTCCTGCGGCGCGAACAGCAGCCGACCTTCGTGGCTGGCGGGGAATCCCGGTTCGATCTGCACGGCCGCCACGTCCGGTTCCCCGTTCTCGGCGAGATGGAACGCGTAGCCCGGGGCGCCGTCAGCCGATGCCTCGGGCGCCCTGATGTAGCCGGCCACGGCAGACGCGGCGACGACGGCGGGGCTCGCCAGATACGCTTGTGCGTCGCGGCTCCCCATTCGCCCCTTGAAGTTGCGATTAGTGGCCGAAATCCCCACTTCGCCGGCCTCGAGCAAGCCCGCTCCCAGGCCGATGCAGGGACCGCACCCCGGAGGGAGCGGCTGGGCTCCGGCCTCGACCAGCGTGCCCCAGGCGCCCGAGAGTCTCGGCCGCTTCCTGCACCTCGCGGCTCGCGGCGGCGACGTACATCTCGACGCCGTCGGCCACACGCTCTCCTCTCAGGACGGTCGCGGCCGCCTCGAGGTCCTCGAGTCGGCTGTTCACGCAGGACACGAGGTACGCCTTCTGGATCGCCACCTGTTCGGCTTCGATGTCGGCCACCGAGCGCATCACCTGCACCGAGTCCGGTCCCGACACGTGCGGCGTGACGCGCGACAAGATCCAGTTCGATGACACCCGGCGTAACGGGCCTCGGAACCGGGGCGCGGTGGGTCGGTCGCCCATTCCTCGAGCTCAGCCTCGCTGAACCGGTCGAACGCCCCGGCCTGGCCCAGGACTTCTCGGCGCTGTCTCAGGTAGGTCACGGTGACGTCGTCCACCGGGAACCAGCCGACGAGGGCTCCCCACTCGGTCGTCATGTTCGCGATGCTGAATCGCTCGTCCATCGTCAGGCCGGCCACCCCCGATCCGTGGAACTCGACGGCCGCGTTCAGCACCTCTCCCTGGTTGTACAGGCCGCACAGCGTGATGATGACGTCCTTCCCCGTAACGCCCTCTGGAAGCTGAGCCTTCCAGGCTGACTTTGATCGACGCGGGGGATCTGCCACCAGAATTCCCCGGTGGCCCAGATCGCCGCGGCGTCCGTTCGCACCACCGGCGTGCCGAGCGCCCCGAGGGCCCCATACATGTTGGAGTGGGAATCCGATCCCACGACGAGTGCACCGGGTACGACGAACCCGTGCGACACCATGATCTGGTGCCCGATTCCCGTTCCGGCGGGATAGAACCGGATGCCCTGCTCGGCCGCGAACTCGTCGATTCGCGCGTACTTGTCGAGATTCGCCTCGGACCGGTTCTGGATATCGTGATCGAGCACGAACACCGGCTGATCGGCGTCCGCCACGCCCGTGGCACCGATCGACGCGAACTTCTTCATCACCGCGCGCGGTGTTGTCGTGCGTGAGGACGTGTCTCGGTCGCAGGGACACGACATCCCCGGCCCGCAGGGGGCGGGCCGGCCCCTCCATCAGGTGGGTTTGAGCGATGCGCTCCACCATCGTCTGGCCCATCGTTGCCTCCGCTGCCGTTCGGCCGGATCTAGAGGTCCGTCGCACACAGTTCGAGGAGCTCGGACACCGTGTCCAGCTCCTCCACTCGCCACACCGCGTCCTTCAGGCGCCGTGCCTTGTCCTTCGACAGGACTCCGTCGGCCAGCGCGTCGAACTTGCCCTCGATCTCGTCCTCCGTGAGCGGGTTTCGCGGGTCGCCCTTCGGGTAATCGAGTTCCATGCCGACCTGGCGACCGTCCGTCGTGTCGATCGTCACGCCCACTCTCTGCGAGCTCGGGAAAGACCTTCTCGATCTCCGGATCCGCGATGACCTCGACCTTGTGAAGCTGTTCGCGAATGCGCGGGTCCATGATCGTCTCGGGCTCGAACTGCGCGGGCGTGACCTTGCGCTCGACCAGGGCCGCCGCGATCACGTAGGGCAGACTGTGGTCCGCCGTTTCCTTGCTGCGCGGATCGTACTTCGTCGGATCCGCCAGGATGTCGGCGGCGCGGGCCAGCGATCGAATGCGGATCTTCGCGACGTCCTCGGGAACGAGGTCGTTCTCTTCGCACCAGCTGCAGGACGGCCGAGATCGGAGCGTGCGTCAGGGCCTCGGTGGGGAAGTACTTCATCCCGCAGCGTTCGATCCGCCACGACTCGCCCAACCCGTCCGTGAGGATCTCGAGCTTCCACTCCGGGCCCATGCAGTGGACCAGGCCCTCCTTTCCGTCGATGACATGCTCCGGCCCCGTATACCCCTTCTCCGCGAGAAGGGCTGCCATGACGCCGGCTTCGGTGGCCATGGGGTCGACCGTGTTCTTCATCATCGTCAGCTTGCCGGCGGTGACGGCGCCGAACGTGCCGGAATGGGACGCCGAGATGCCTATCGCGTGCTGTATCTTCTCCCACGGAAGGTCCAGCATGCGGCCTGCGACGATGGGCGAAACGAACGCCGTCAGAGTGCCGTGGTGCCAGCCTCGCTCTCGAATCCCGGGAAAGGCCGCTTCGCAGAGTCGCATCTCGAATTCGTGACCCAGGACGATCCCCAGGATCAGGTCGCGACCTCCCTTGCCCTGTCTCTCGGCGCAGGCCATGGCCGCGGGGATGATGTCCGAGGGATGCGACGGGTCCTGCTGCCAGTAGATGTCGTTGTAGTCCATGACGCGGACCATCAGGGCGTTGGCCAGGGCGGCCGACACGACGTCGAAGCGGGCGCCCGATCCGATCACCGTCGCCGGTCCCGGTCCCGCCACCTCGTCCAGGACATCCAGCGCGATCTCCACGTCCTCCTGCTGGTATCCGCCCAGGGCGCAGCCGATCGAGTCGAGCAGGTAACGCCGGGCCTCCTGGACGGCCCGCTCGCCGATGTCTTCGTATCTCAGGTCGGCGGCCCACCGCGACATGGTGGCCGTGATCGTGTCCGACATGTCGAAAGCCTCCTTAGCAGGTTGCTGAATGAACCCGGGGTCGTGGAGTCAGACCGCCAGGTTCTTGAACGGGAGATAGCTCATGAAGTCCGCGTGGTGCACGATCGTCGCCTCGGTGGTCCGCTTGACGAGGTCGCCCTCGGCCGCGTGCGCCGCGATGATGTGACATACCTCGTCGGGCACTCCGCACTCGAGGGCCACCGCGACGCCGGTGAACGGATGGCGAAGGGCCCTGCCACGAGCACTCTGTCGCGCTTCACCGTCCACCTTTTCGTACTCGAGCACCTTGCCGACGTCCGCCAGGATGGCCCCGGCGATGACCGTGTCCATGTCGATCGGCAGCGCGTGTCCCAGGAACTCCTGCATGGCCTCCGCCGAGCGTCGCGCGATGTGGACCACGCACCGCTTGTGCTCCATGAAGGTCGCCTGGCAGTTGGGAACGAGGAGCGTGAAGGGGATCTCGTTCAAGTCCTGCGGGTCGAGCGGACTCCTCTCCATGCTGCGCACCCAGGTCTCGGTCACCGATTCGCGCAGATCAGGGCTCTCGATCCACTGAAGCTCCGGCCAGAGCTTCTCTACCTCGTCTCTCATCTCGCGTCTCCGGGGCTGGTCACGGGCGGGGGGCACGGCGACTCCCGTGCGCCCACCTGGACCAGGTTAAGGTGCAGGAAGCATACCGCGCGGTTCCGCGGACGCGTGTGCGGATGGTAATTGTAAATTGTTATAAAATATGGAGATACGAACCGGCAATTTCTCGAGAGGCTCAGGCAGGAGGCGCTTATCGCCCCCCAGGCCCGACGGTCGAGACAAAGCGTCCCACTGCGGGACGGAGTGCGATCGATTCGTGTTTCGAGCCGGTCCACTCGGCGCTGGGGGTGGCACGCCGATTGCTCCCGCTCTCATCTGCGCAAAAGGTGTCCCCGACCGAACCGGAGAGCGTCATGGCATTTCAGCTGCCCGATCCCGAAACGATCGGCTCGAGTCCCCTCGAAGCCGCGATCCACTCACGTCGGTCGGTGCGGAATTTCCGACCCGACCCGCTCGACGTGAGCAGACATCTCCGCAACTGCTTGTGGGCGGCGCAGGGGGTTACGGGCAGCCAGGGGTATCGGGCGGCTCCGTCGGCCGGCGCGTTCTATCCGTTGGAGACGTACGTGATCGCCGCGGACGGTGTGGATCACTACCGGGTCGAGTCTCACTCCCTGGAGCGAGTGGACGACGGCGACCTGCGGTCCGCGATCCGCGCGGTGTCTTTCGACCAGGCCTGCATCACTTCGGCGCCGGCCGTGTTCCTGTTCACCGCGGTCTACGAGCGCACCTGCCGGGAGTACGGAGGGCGTGGTCGGATGTACGTTCACATGGATGTCGGACACGCGGCCCAGAATCTCCTGCTTCAGGCACAGGTCCTGGGGCTCGCGGGGGTGCCTGTCGCGGCGTTCGAACCCTCGCAGGTGTCGGAAATCCTCTCGCTGCCCGCGGAAGAGGAGCCCGTGTACATGATCCCGATCGGAAAACCGGCCTAGCCGAGACCTGCCGGGGGTGCGGCACGGCCGCCCACAGTATATTTCCGGGATGCGGACACACCGTGTCCACTTCCGCCAGAAACCACCGGAGGGTTCATGAACGTCGCGTCCATCGTTTTCGGTCGCAGGGGCGCACGGCAGGCAGGGCATCTGACGGTTCTGCTTCTGGCGCTCGTGCTGCTGGCCAGTCCCCAGGACGGCGTGGGCGCAGGACGTGGATCTCGAAGCCATCGATGCGTGGATCGAGAACCTCATGGACGATTGGTCGACACCGGGACTGGCCGTGGGAATCGTGCACGGAGACAGCCTGGTATTCGCGAGAGGCTACGGAGTGCGCAGCCTCGGCAGCCTCGAGCCGGTGGACGAGCATACCCTCTTCGCGGTCGCGTCGAACTCCAAGGCGTTTACGGCGGCCGTTCTCGGGATGCTGGTCGAGGACGGGGATCTTGACTGGGAGGACCGGGTCATCGACCACCTTCCCGACTTCCAGATGTGGGATCCCTGGATAACCCGGGAGATCCGCGTCCGCGACCTGCTCACGCACCGGAGCGGCCTCGCGACTTTCGGGGGGGACCACCTTTGGATCGGGGCGACCAACGACCGTGCCGAGATCATCTCGCGGGTGCGTTTCATGGAACCGGTCGGGCCGTTCCGCGCCTCCTTCCACTACCAGAATCTCATGTTCCTCGTCGCCGGGCAGGTCGGATCTGCCGCGGCCGGCGCTTCGTGGGACGAGATGATCGCCACCCGGATCTTCGAGCCACTGGGCATGAGCGAGAGCAACACCTCGGTGCGCGACTTGGCCGGTCTGCCGAACGTGGCTTCGCCTCACGAAGTGGTCCAGGGCCAGCTGCGCGTGGTCGACTACGACAACGTGGACGGAGTGGCTCCCGCGGCTGCCATCAACTCCAACATCGTGGATATGGCGAGCTGGATGCGCCTCAACCTCGAAGAGGGGGTGTTCGAGGGCCGCCAGGTTTTCTCCACCGGCACCGCGAGGGAAATGCAGCGGATTCAGTATCCCCTCGGGGTTTCGGCCTGGGCGGCCGAGAACCTGGGGCGCCGGTTCAACGGATACGGGCTCGGGTTGGTTCATCTCCGACTACAAGGGACGTAAGGTCGTCAGCCACTCGGGGGGTCTCACCGGCATGATCTCCCTGCAGACTCTTCTTCCCGAAGTAGGGCTCGGCGTCATCGTCCTCACGAACTACGCGCCTGACGCCCCGACGTCGGCGATCACGTACCGGATTCTGGACGCGTATCTGGGCGAGCCGGAGCGTGACTGGAACGGGGTTTACGCCGGCTTCCGAGAACAGGGTGAAGAGCGGGCCCTCCAGCGGGATGAGCGGCTTCAGGCGGCTCGCATCCGGGGTACCGAGCCCTCGCTGCCCCTCGAGTCCTACGCGGGGATCTACACGGAGGCGGTGTCGGGCGAGACCGCGGTCAGGATCGAAGAAGATCACCTCGTGTTCGACTACAACCCCCGGCACCTCGGCGACCTCGAGCACTGGCACCACGATGTATTTCGGGTCACCTGGAGGCACCCGATCTTCGACATGGCGAGCCAGTCGTTTCTGCGATTCGAACTGGACGAAAACGGCGAGGTCACCGGCCTCGAGGTGACGTTCTACGACCCGATTCGCTTCCGGAAGACGGACTAGACGGGCGGAGCGGCGCCCCGTAGCCCGCTCCGAGTGCAAGCCGTTCGAGTGTGGAGTGCGGAATGAGCGTCTCACTGCTGAGCGCGTCCGCCGACATGACGGCCGGGGGAGAGGAAAGCCTCCTGCTCGTGCGGCGCTGCCGAATCACCTTCGGCCTCGGCCTCGCGGTCACGGCCGCGCTACTCGCCGCTGGCGAACTGCAGGGCGTCCTGGCTGCCGCGCCCTCCCCGCCTCCGTCCGAGCGTTGGATCTACCTGGCGTACGTGGGCGTGTTCGTGCTCGGCTTGGCCGGTCTGCTCCCCCGCAACGCGGGAGCCGGACGGGCCCGTTGGCTGGGCCTGGTGGTAGCCGTCGGTGTCCTCTGCGTGCTTGCCGTCGACACCGTATTGCACGAGGCCGACTACCCGCCTGTTGCCCTGGTCGCGCTGATCCTCTTCGGGTCGGCCGCGCTGATCCCCTGGACGGTTCCCTTCCAGGCGAGCCTGGTCGCCGCTGTCCCTCGCGGCCGTGCCCGCGGCGCGAGTTCTCCTGGACAGGGGCGTCGGCGACGCGGGCTGGTGGTCGTGGCCCGTCATCCACCCGGCTCCATCTTCCGGCGCCATATTCGGCGCGGTCGGGGTGGCGCTGCTTGGCCTCGTTTCGGTGGCGATCACGCGAACCCTGTATCACCTGCGCGAGAGGGCCCGGATCGCCGAACGCCTTGGCGGCTACACGCTGATCCGGCGATTGGGAAAGGGCGGGGGTGGGGCCGTGTACATGGCGGAACACGGCCGGATGTGCCGGCCCAGTGCCGTGAAGATCATCGAGGCGTCCCCGGAGAGCGACTCCACGCTGATCTCGCGATTCGAGCGCGAAATCGAAATGGCCTCACGCCTGGACCACCCCAACACCATCGAGATCCGCGACTACGGCCGGGCCGACGAATCGACGTTCTTTCTGGCGATGGAGTACCTGGTCGGCCTCGACCTCCAGGAGCTGGTGAGGCGCTTCGGCCCCATTTCGCCCGATAGGGTCGTGTACATCATCACCCAGGTGTGCGACTCGCTTTCCGAAGCGCACGAAAAGGGAATCGTTCATCGAGACCTCAAGCCGGCCAACGTCTTCGTGACACGGCGTGGCGGACTTTGCGACTTCGTGAAAGTCCTGGACTTCGGCCTGGCCAAGGAGCTGGATACGTCGGGGCAGGATACGATCACCAGGGCCGGGTCGATCGTCGGGACGCCACACTACATGGCCCCTGAGGCGGTGGAGGAAAGCGGGCGCTACCAGCCGCGAAGCGATCTATACAGCCTCGGCTGCACCGCATACTGGATGCTCGCCGGCCGTCCGCCATACGACGGGGCATCGGCCCCTGAGATCATCGCGGCGCACATTCGCCGGAAGCCTACTCCCGTCCAGACGGCGTCGGAGTTCGACGTACCGCGGGCCCTCGCGGACTCCGTGATGCGCTGCATGAGCAAGGCGGTGGACGATCGGCCCGGGAGCGCGAGCGAACTGAAGACGACGCTCGAGGCGATCGAGTTCGCCGAACCGTGGACGGGCGACGCGGCCCGAGCGTGGTGGGACCTACACCTCCCGGACGAGACCCGGGAAGCTCAGAGCGTCAGCCTTCTGCGCCCGTCTTCCGTACGCCTTTGACCGTCCAGCCGAGGAAGGCACCTAGCCAGCCCGTGAACGTGGAGGCGGCGGTGCCGAGTGGCAGCAGACTCCAGGACCCTCCGCCCAGTACGATCGCGACCACCAGGCCGATCGCCGCTCCGACCGCTCCGATCAGAACGCCGCCCGTCGAGGCTTCCTTCAGACTGAGGCCCCGCCGCACGGCGTAGAACCATCCGACCACAAGCGGTATGCCCATCCCGAACACCCCTGACAGGTCTGCCACCGTGCCGGAGGCCTGGCTCACCAGCACCATGGCGAGCTGAAGAACGAGTGCGATCAGGACGTATCGGCGTTGTCGCGGCATTGGAGTCTCCTCGAAGTGGGGGTTCGAAGAACTGCGCCAAGTTAAGCCATAGTAGGCTCATGGGACAATCGGTCGCCTCACGTTGACAGGTGAACCCGATCGTGACGAGCTTCGGAACGGACACGCCTCGGCTCCGACAAGGGCTAGAGAACGCACGTAGGCACCGGCCAGACCGGGGGAGGGGACATGAGCGAGGAACAGGTACACGTTACTCCGGAATTGTTCGCGTTTCTGTCGGACCTCGCGGACAACAATGACCGGGACTGGTTCAAGGCCAACCGGTCACGGTATGAGGACGCGGTTCGGGAGCCTCTGCGAGCCTTCATCCGGGACTTCGAGGCGCCCCTCGAATCGATCAGTCCCCACATCGTCGCGGACGACCGGAAATCGGGCGGCTCGCTCTTCCGCATTCACCGCGACACCCGATTCTCGAAGGATAAGAGCCCCTACAAGACCTGGGCGGCCCTGCAGTTTCGTCACGAGGCCGGCAAGGATGCCCATGCCCCAGGTTTCTACCTTCATCTCGCGCGCGGGAACGTCCTGATGGGCGCGGGGTGCTGGCGCCCTGCCCGTGAAGTCCTCGAGAGCATTCGGGATGCCATCGCCGAAAGCCCGGACCGGTGGTTCGAGGCGCGCGACGGAGTGCTTGCGGCCGGTTTCGAACTCGAGGGTGAATCGCTGAAGCGGCCGCCGCGTGGGTACCCCGCCGATCACCCGGCGATCGACGACCTGAGGCGCAAGGACTTCATTGCCGTCCGCCATCTGTCGGAAGAGACGGCGCTCGATCCTGACTTCGTAACCGAGTACGCGGGGATGTGCTCGGACGCGGAGCCCCTGATGCGATTCCTGACGTCGGCCATCGGAGTGCGCTGGTGACTTGGCGAGGAGAGTGCGCGGCAGCCGGGAAGAGAGAAGCTTCGGCGGCCCGGGCTGGACACCGCGACCACCCGTGTCGAAGTTGATAGAGTCTGAAGGGACACGCGGGTCCGAGCCTTCCGAGGGGCCGGGCCTGGCGAGCTACCCACACAACCAGAGGTAATCATGAACCGGAGAGCCGGCCTGAGTTTCGGCGTGGCCCTGGCGTTCGCGGCCGGCCTGACCGCCGCGGCGTGCGGGCAGGGAGACATGTCCGAGACGAACACCGACGCTGCGCCACGGGCCCCTGAGGTCGAGCAGACCGCTCAGACCACGCCCGCGACACAGCCCGTAGTGACCGTCTACAAGTCGCCCACCTGAGGGTGCTGCGAAGCGTGGGTGGGTCACCTGCGCGAGAACGGTTTCGAAGTGAAGACGGAGGACGTGGCGGATATGACGCCTGTGAGGGCGAAGTTCGGCGTCAAGCCCGAGCACCAGGGCTGTCACACGGCGGTCGTGGACGGCTACGTGATCGAGGGGCACGTCCCGGCGACGGATATCGCCCGGCTCCTGGAAGAGCGCCCGGATGTCAAGGGACTCACGGTTCCCGGAATGCCCAGGGGCTCGCCCGGCATGGAGGGGCCCGTCAGCGACTCTTATGATGTCCTGACGTTTGACGACTCGGGCGGTGACGCCGTGTATTCCAGCTACTGAGCGGAATCGGGCGGTTGGCAGGAAGGGGCGCACTCCGGCTGGGGCGCGCCCCTTCGCTCATCGGGGTCCAGTCAGTCCGCGCTGTCGAGCGGCAGGAGAACGAACGATGCGAAGACTCTCTCGTTGACGGCGTTCAGGTCTCCCTCCGAGCGAAACTCCAGTGCCAGCCAACGGTCCCCTCGTTCAAGCACGAACGAGGTAATGCTGGAACAGAACGGCCCGTCGCAGTGCGTGTAGTCGTATCTCAGGGCGGGTAGCTCGGCGAGAATGACGGTATCCGTTGGTTCCTCGTCCACCCACAGCCCGCGTCCCCGGGCGGACTCCAGGTCCGTCAGGTAAAGCTTGACCGGGACCGTGCCGCGCCAACGGAAGAAGACCGCGTGGCCACCGTCTTCCACATCCGCGTCGTACACATCCGGTATCGCGAGTCTGTAGCCAACAGCCGGGTTCGTCCACGTTGTCCACTCGAAGTCCAGCGGGGCTTCCGGCCTCGCGGACCTGCACGTACCCAGAAGCCAGGCAAGGGCCAATATGAGTAGCAGTCGCATGATTACCTCCGCGGTGCGTGGGCGATGACGATCTCGGAAGGAGGCCGTGACTCGTTTCCGGCTGCCGGTCGATACGCAGGGTCGGAGGGTGTGCGCGCCGCACGTGCATGGCTCGGCGATGGAGCTCCTCCGAAGCGCCTCTCACGTCCACGGAATTCCCGGACCGCGCTGGCCAGGTCGTCCACCGTGAACGCCGGCCATGGAGTATCGGTGAACACGAGTTCGGCGTAAGCGCTCTCCCACAGCATGAAGTCACTGAGTCGCCGCTCTCCCCCCGTGCGCAACAAGAGGTCCACTTCGGATACCGGCGTCCTGGCGTGACTGGCCCGATCGAGGTTCCAGGCGAATTCACGCCGGGTCGTGGGACCTGCCAGGGCGGCCGCGAGAATGGCATTCCGCCCCGAGTAGTCGATCGCGAGACGGAGCAGCAGGCGATCGCCTCTCGCCGTCAGACCTTCCGCGGCCGCGATCTCGCGGGCGACGATGGGAGGGAGCCGGTCCCTGCGACCGACGACCTCGATGCGTATTCCGTTTTCGATGCAGCGCTCGGCTTCCGACCTCAGGTAGACGCGCAAGAGCCGCATCAGCGACCGGACCTCCGCGGCCGGCCGCTTCCAATTGTCGGAGGAAAACGCGTACAGGGTCAGCACTCCGATGCCCAGGGCAGGGGAGCCCTCGACCACGGCCCGGGCGACCCGAGCTCCCTGGACGTGCCCCCGCGTGCGAGACCGGCCGGAGGCCTGGGCCCACCGTCCATTGCCGTCCATGATGATGCCCGCGTGAAGGCCGGCAGGCGGCTTCGGATGTAGAGTACTCTGCATTACAAAGTCTCCAGTCGTTGGAAAAGGCGGCATCAGGTGCCGCCCTGTCCTGGTTCAGGTCCGCCGGGAACCGGCGGACGGCGGTCAGCCTTCCCGGGTCATCCGGATCAGGGCCTCCATGTGAGCGACGTAATCCTTCAGGCGCGCTCTACCGAGCTTCGTCAGACCGTATTCCGTATGTGGCACTCGTCCGGCGAACGACTTGCGACACTCGATGTAACCCGCGTCCTCCAGCTTGCGGGCGTGAGCGCTCAGGTTCCCGTCCGTCGTACTCAGGACCTGGCGCAATTCGGTGAACGCGAGCCGTTCGTTCACGGAGAGGGCGCTCACGATCCCGAGGCGCACCCGTTCGTGAATCAGTCCGTCGAGCGCGAGAGGCCCGGCGGCGGCTGCTGCCGGCGAGCCGGCGGGCCCGGCCGGCAGATCCGTGTGTCCGTCCATCGATCCTTCCGATTCCATCTTTCGGGCCGTGGCCCGTTTGTCGTCAACCACCGTACCTCCAGGTGATGATCGCGCCGAACGCGAGGTGCAACCCCCCAAAGCCGATGCCCATCAGGGGCGAGCCCCAGGCGGGGACAGCGAGCGCCAGTATGCCCAGGGCCATGAAGCCGACTCCCATCGCGGGTACCGCGCGCACCGAGAAAGCTCCCCCGGTCACGACCCCCGTTCCGTACAGGAGCAGCCACGTGCCCGGGAGCAGTGAGGGCAGCCCGGCCGTTACGAGAGCCCCCGTGAGCACGGCTCCCGCAATCAACGCCGGCATGAAGTTGAGCAAGAACTTGCGCCCCGGCCCCGAGAGTGCGGACTCCTGCCTGCGCCGTGCCTTCCGTATGATGGCGTATCCGCCGACGGCCGAAGAGAGCACCGCCGTTCCAGCCCAGACTCGCAGGTCCGCATCGGGAGCAGGGAAGCGGCTGGCGTAAACCGAGGCCACCAGCGCCAGCAAGCCCATCGCCATGACGCCGAGTCCGGACACCGCCGTGAACGTGCCGGACGCCTCCATCGTGCGACGGATGAAGCTGAGATTCTCGATCGCCCGGTCGCTGAGGGCCATCGGCTGCTCAGGGTTGTCGTCCAGACGCAGTCGTTTCTCCATGACGAAGAGTCTACACGGCCGTGATATTGTTGTCAAGTACTTTGTATGACAAAGTAAACTCGTTTCGGTTCCCGCAGGTCTCCCGGTCGGTGGTGGCGGGCCGCCGTCGCCCTTCCTACGATGTCACGGTTCCGACGGACGGGCCGGATAGACCGCGAGCAGCCGAGGGCAGTGGTGCGAAGCAGTCACGGAGTTCACCGCATATCAATGGTGGGGTTGGCGTTGTGGGCGCTGGCGTCCGCCTGCGGTCCCGAGGAGAGAGCGGATGGAGAGAGTGGGCTGAGCGAGGGCGCCGCGGAGCTCTTCGTGCACCCGGACTCCTTCGACTTCGCCAGCAACCCCCGGCTGCTGGAGCGGGTTCGGGCCGACTCCGCACGGCTACTTCCGGTTCATCAACATTCCGTTCAGCCGGGCCGTGTGCCAGAGACTCGAGCACCTGATCGACACCGGCCCGCTCGGTCCGGATCGATTTCCGTTCAACCTGCACGGGGATGCGCACGTCGAGCAGTACGCGGTCACGGACCTTGGCCGCGGTCTTACCGATTTCGACGACTCGTCGGAAGGTCCACCGTGGGTGGATGGCATGCGCTTCGCCGTGTCCGTTCGACTGGCCGCCCTCGCGAACGGCTGGGAAGACCGGGCGGACGACATCGTATCGGAGTTCGCGAGGGGGTATGCGGACGTGGTGCAGGACTCGACGCTGTCCGCTCCCGTCCCGGCCGTGGTCGAGCGCTACCAGGCTACGTTCAAGCACGACAGCCTGGCCTACCTCGCGTGGGTCGACTCCATCATGCAGCCGCTGAGCGAGACCGAGCGTCGGGAGCTTCTGGTTTCCCTCGAGCCGTACGCGCAGCTCATGCGGGCCACGAATCCGGGTCTTCCGGCCGGCTTCTTCCAGCCGGTCCAGGTCGGGGAGCTCCAGCTGGGGGTCGGCAGCGCCCTCGACACGAAGTATCTGGTCCGCATCGCCGGTCCGACCGTGAATCCGGCGGATGATGTCGTCATAGAGATGAAGCGGGTGCGCAGCCTGGCCGGCATTCCGTGCATCCAGGCTGACGATGACGACCCGTTCCGCGTGTTGCAGGGCGGCGCCCGCATCGCCTATCAACCCTTCCGATTCCTCGGCTTCGTGGAGCACGATGGCGCAATGTTCTGGACGCACGCCTGGGTGGCGAACTACCGGGAGCTGCAAGTGGCGGAGAGTCTGGAGACCCCCGAAGAGCTGGCCGAAGTGGCGTACGACGTGGGTGTGCAGCTTGGCCTGGGGCACCTGCGCGACGTGGGCGGTTCGTTCCAGCAGATGGTCCTGGTCAACGTGCGCGAGCGGCTGAGTGAGACGGAGGAGGAACTGCTGGCCGGTAGCGCGATCCTGGCCGACGAGGTCATCGAGGCGTGGGAGGCTTTCGTACGAGCCTCGGACGAGCCCGCTACCTAGCCCCGCCGGCGCCTCGCTCCGACGGATCGGTGCTCGAGGCCGTAGATGTCGCATCCTCCGCCTTCCACGTGACGCGGCCGTCCGCGGAGAACTCCAGCAGTGCTTCCGGGAAATCTTCGGCTGTGAGCTGCGAGATCAGCGCGGCCGCGCGGCCCGCCGGGTCCAGGCGTGGCGAGCCGAGTCCCGTCTGCCGGGCGCTGATCACTCGCACGCTGACCGCGCGGCCGTCGCGGTCGACCTCGAGGTCCAGGACGGGCGCGAGCCCGTTCGGGCCCCGAAGATTGAAACGAGCCCAGGTCCAGAAGTTGCCCAGGCTGTACGCGATCAACCGGTCCCGGTAGATCTCGACCGCTCGGGGAACGTGCGGGCCGTGGCCGATCACCACGTCCGCTCCCGCGTCCACCGCTGCGTGTGCGAACTCGTACACGTTTCCCCGGCGCTCCCCGTAGAACTCCTCCGGCTCGCGCGTCACGTGGACGCGGTCCGCGCCTTCGGCGCCTCCGTGAAACGAGACGATGACCACGTCGTGCGTCCGGTCCAGCTCGGTGACCAGCCGCTCCGAGGCCGCCCGAGATCGTGGATGCTGACGGTGCCCTTGTTGGGGGAGAATCCAGCCAGGCCGACGCGCGTGCCGTCGTCGAGTTCGAGCGTGCCCGTGACCGCGCCGGGCTGGTCCAGTCCTCCGTAGGCGATTCCGTTCTCCTCCAGCGCGGCGATCGTCTCGGCCCGCCCGGCCTCCAGGAAGTCTCCGCTATGGTTGTTGGCCAGGGACATCAGGTTGAATCCCATGTCCGCCAGCAACTCCGCGTACCACTCCGGACTCCTGAACGCGTAGCAGGCGTCCATGTTGCGGCACTTCTTCGACTCGCCGCCCTCGTCGAACAACGCGCCTTCCAGGTTGCCGAACACGACGTCGCCCGATCGCAGGACGCCGACGAGTTCGCCGCCAACAAGTCGTTCCGCACTGACACCCTCGACGATCCTCGGGTCCAGGTAGCTCGAATCCGGAAACGCGGTTCCCATCATGATGTCGCCCACCGCGATGATGCGGACCGTCTCGGCCCGGCTGCCATGCGAGTCAGCGGGCCGGCCCGCCAGCACGCCGGCCGCAGGGCTCTGCGCCCGCGCGATTGAGGGAGCCGAGAGGATGGCGAGGACGATGAAGGCGCAGCGAAGCGGCTGAGAATGGCTGACCGACCGCAATAAATGGCTCAAGCGAGGTTCCCGTTCTGGTTGGAGCGAATTCTAGAAACCTCGCATGACGTTGGCCACGATGAAAGTCACGGCGAACGCGATCCCGAGCGGCATCAGGGCGCCCAGCGTCGTCCATTTCCGGCTTCGCGTCTCCTTCCACATTGTCCAGATCGTGGTGCCGCACGGATTGTGGAGGAGCGAGAACAGCATCAGGCATACCGCCGTCACGAGCGTCCAGCCGTGCTCGTCGACGAGCACCGTTCGCAGCGCATCGTAGGATGCCGGCTCCGTCATCATCCCGAGGCCGGCATACACCATGAGCATCGTCGGGACCACGATCTCGTTCGCCGGTATCGCGATCACGTAGGCCAGCAGGATCACCCCGTCCAGCCCGAGGGCCTGTCCGAACGGGTCCAGCCAGCCCGCCGCGATCTGGGCCAGGCTGGAGTCTCCCGCGTAGATGTTGCCGAGGATCCAGATCAGTCCGCCCGCCGGGGCAGCGATCACGATCGCCCGCCACAGCACGAACAGCGTGCGATCGATCAGCGACGTGTACAGGACCCGGAGCACCCCGGGTCTCCGGTAGGGCGGGAGCTCCAGGGTGAAGGCCGTGGGCTGTCCCTTGAGCACCGTGCGGGACAGGGCCCACGACACGACCAGCGTGAAGAACACGCCGATCAGAACGACTCCCACGACCGTGCCCGCCGCGGCGAACGACGCGAGCGCCGGGGGAACGGACGCGGCCACGAACACGGTGGCCAGCATGATCAGGGTAGGGAACCGGCCGTTGCACGGGACGAAGTTGTTGGTGAGGATCGCGATCAGCCGCTCGCGGGGAGAGTCGATGATCCGCGTCGAGATGATTCCGGCCGCGTTGCACCCGAACCCCATGGCCATGGAAAGCGACTGTTTTCCGTGCGCGCCGGCCCTTCGGAACAGCCAGTCCAGGTTGAACGCCACGCGCGGCAGATAGCCGAAGTCCTCGAGGAGCGTGAACATCGGGAAGAAGATCGCCATCGGCGGCAGCATGACGCTCACGACCCACGCCAATCCCCGGAAGACCCCGTGCCACACGAAGCCCGTAAGCCAGCCCGGCGACCCGAGGCTCGCGAACACTCCCGCCCCCCACGCCTCCACGCCGAACAACATCCTGGCCAGCATCTGCGACGGCACGTTGGCGCCGATCACCGTGATCCAGAACACCAGGCCCAGCAGACCCAGCATGATGGGAAGACCCAGAACGGGCGACGTGACGATCCGGTCAATACGCTGGTCCAGTTCGCGCATCCGGCTGGAGCCGCGCTCGCGCACGGCCCGGGCCGCCGCAACCTCTGCCCGCGCGTACAGTGCCTCCACCGTAGCATCGCGGAAGTCCTGGCCCAGAGTCGGCCTGAGCTCGTCCGCCCGCGCCACCAGTTCCTGGGCCTCCCGCTCCCGACCGTCCTCCTCTCCCACCGCGAATTCGCCCACGGCCAGCGCCTGGCGCACCCGGTGGTCTCCGTCCAGCAGGCGGTAGGCGATCCACCGCGGGTGCTCGGCATCCGGAGCCGCGAGAGCGGCCAGCGGCGAGAGCTCCTTCAGCGCGGCGGCTACCGGCGGCGGTGGCTCGGCGAGACGAGGAGTCGCGGTTCGTGTTCCTTCGGCCACCTCGTACACCGTTTCCACGAGATCCCGGACGCCGCGTGCCCGGACCGGGCCGACGTGAGGACCACGGGAACTCCCAGCTCGGCCGAGAGCTCCTCGGCGTCCACACGGATGCCCTTGCGCTCGGCCTCGTCGATGAGGTTGACGCAGACGACGACCCGGCTCGTCACCTCCATCACCTGGAGCACCATGTTGAGGTTGCGCTCCAGCGCCGTCGCGTCCGTGACCACCACCGTGCAGTCGGGCCGCGCGAACAGCAGGAAGTCGCGGGCCACTTCCTCGTCCTGCGACGCGGCCATCAGGGAGTACGTGCCCGGCAGGTCAACCAGCTTGAAGCGCACGTCCCGGAATTCGAAGCCGCCCTCGGCCCGGGTGACGGTCTTGCCCGGCCAGTTGCCGGTGTGCTGCCGCAGACCGGTGAGCGCATTGAACAGCGTGGACTTGCCCGTATTCGGGTTGCCGGCGAGAGCCACGACACGGTCGTATTTCCCCATGGAAATGCCCATGCGCGTGAGCTGCTCGTAAGCGGGGCAAACTTCGCAGCCGCTCATGAGGCCGCCCGCTCGTCGTCAGCCACCAGGCTCAGGCTCGGCTCCCCCAGCGGCCGGACCAGGATTCCCTCGGCCTGCTCGTCCCTCAGGGCCACCAGGGTCTGGCGGATGCGAAACGCTCGCGGCCGGCCGAACAAGCGGCTCGAGCTCGGGTCGGATCACCGTTCCGGGGGTGACGCCCAGGTCGAGCAGGCGTCGGCGGGTCAGTCCGCGAACGCTGTCGTCGATACCGATGACTTCTCCGTCCTGGCCCCTGCCCAGTCTGGCCAGCGGGATCAACTCCGGCGACCGGCTCCAGCACCTCCCGGACCGGCCCGACGTGCACGTTGGATGCGGCCACGGACGGAAGAGATACCGTGCGCCCGTCGATCTCCATTCGAACCAGGCCGGGTCGCCGCTCGGTGATCCGAAGCCGCGTTCCGCGCGTCAGTCCGAGTCTCACGATCGTCTCGAACACCCCCGGCGGCTCATCCTCGAGATGGGTGACCTCGGCGTCCTCTCCCTGCGGGATAGTCCGTCAGAGGCACGCCGGGAAACGGGGCGATCCGGCCCTCCGTCGTGGGAATCGGGTCACCGTGCGGATCGGTGGGCGGGTGGCCGAGCTGGGCATCCAGTCGGTCCGCCTGGTCGACGGTCAGCCGGTGCTCCGCCCGATCGGCGGCCCCGTGAATCGCCGTGAGGGGGAGATCCGTTTCGTCGTCGAGGTACCGCTCCCACAGCCGGTGTGCCCGCACGACCTGCAGCGCGTACTCCCTGCCGCTGGCGAGTCAGAGAGAGCGCATTGGCCCGGATCTCGACCAGGCCCTCGCTCTCGATCTCCTCGATGAGGGACGTGGTCGTCGAGGCCCCGATCCCGACGGCGCCGGCCACGGACTCGACCGTCGCCAGGGACGCCTCGCCGCTCTGCCGCAAGCATGTGCTTGAGGGCGTCCTCGACGCGCACGCGATGACGCACGTCGCGCCAGCGGGCGAGGCGCGCGGCCACCCCATGGCGGGGAAGCCACCACGCCACGACGCCCGATAACAGAAGCAGGATCCACCAGTACCCGGACATTGTCTCTCCGTCGAACGAATCCGGCGCCCCGACGGCGTCAGAATTTAGTCTACACTAAATCTCGCTGTTCGTTGGCGGAAACGCAATACGTCGCCTCAGGGTTCCGCAGAACCGAGTCTCCGTCCGACCGCGTGGGCCACGGACGTGAGGTCCTTCATCAGGTGGGCGAAGGCCTCCGGTGTGAGGCTCTGTCTGTCCGTCGCTGGCGGCGTTCGGCGGATCGGGGTGCACCTCGACGATCAGGCCGTCCGCCCCCGCCGCCACGGCGGCCCGCGCCAGCGCCGGCACCCACTCGCGCCTTCCCGCCGCGTGGCTGGGATCGACGATCACCGGGAGGTGCGTCCTCTCCTTCAGGATGGGCACGGCGCACAGGTCGAGAGTGTTGCGGGACGAGGTCTCGAACGTGCGGATACCCCGCTCGCACAGGACCACGCGCGGATTGCCACCGGCGACGATGTACTCGGCCGCGAGCAGCATCTCGTCCACCGTGGACATCATTCCGCGCTTCAGGAGTACCGGTCGCGGTTGCATGCCCACCGCCGAGAGCAGTCGGTAGTTGTGCATGTTGCGCGCTCCGATCTGCAGCACGTCCGCGTACCGGGCGACCAGGTCCACGTCCTCGGGGGCCACCACCTCCGTCACCACCTTGAGCCCCGTGCGGTCCCGCGCTGCGGCCAGAAGCTTCAGGCCCTCCTCTCCGAGTCCCTGGAAGCTGTACGGTGAGGTCCGGGGTTTGAAGGCTCCACCCCGAAGCACGCGGGCGCCGGCCGCCGACACGGCCTGGGCCGCCTCGAGGATCTGCTCGCGGCTTTCGACGGAGCACGGGCCGGCCATCACCACGAGTTCCCGGCCCCCGATCACGACGTCGTCCACCTTGACTCGCGTCGACTCGGGTTTGTGCGTCCGCGATACGAGGGGGTAACCCGGGGCGTCCGGCTGAAGATCAGCCACCCCCGGCATCTCGGCGGAGCACGTCGGCGACGGCTTCGGCCCCCTCTCCGACCACGCTCACGAACGAGCCCTGGGGCGTCTCGCTGACCTGCACCCTGAAACCTGCCTGCTCCAGGAACCGCACGATCTCCGCCTTGGTGCGCAGCGACGCGCTCTTCTCCAGTACGGCGATCACCGAACTGCCTCCTCTCCCCTCAACCCGCGCACGAACGCGGCTGGATCCGATCCCTGATCGATGGCCTCCACGAGAGCGCTTCCCACGATCACCCCATCGGCGAACTGCCCGAGGCTGGTCACGTCCGAGGCCGATCGCACGCCGAAGCCGGCCAGAACCGGGAGAGCCGAGGCCCGCCGCACCCGCTCGAGATAGTCCGAGGCCGAGCGTGCGTCGACGCTGGCGCCCGTGGTACCCTTCATGGTGACCGCGTAAACGAAGCCCCGGCTCGCCTCGCACACGCGCTCCAGCCGCCGCTGCGGGGTTGCGGGGGTCACGAGCTGAACAAGCGCGATTCCGCGGGCATCCAGGATGGACCCGAGCTCATATGACTCCTCGAGCGGCATGTCCGGAACGATGAGGCCAGCGACCCCAGCTCGCTCCGCATCCTTCGCGAACCGATCGAATCCGTGAGCCATGACCGGGTTCAGATAGCTCATCAGGAGCACGGGGGCTCGTTTACGGTCCTCCTCGCCGCCAGCGGAGACGCCCCCCGCATGCTGGGCGACGGTTTCGAGAATCCAGGGAAGCGTGGTCCCATGTTCGAGGGCCACGCGGCTCGATCGCTGGATGGTCAGGCCGTCCGCCATCGGGTCGCTGAACGGAACGCCGACCTCGACCAGATCCGCTCTCACTGGCCGCCGAGACCAGGAGCCTGGGAAAGTCTTCGCGGTTCGGGAAGCCGCCGGTCAGGAAGGCCGCGATGGCCGGCCGGCCGGCCGCACTCGCTCGCTCGATGGCCCGGGTGATCCGTTCAGCCCCGGCCCGCTCGTGGCCGGGCGCGGGACGGGCGCCCACAGTGCTCTTCGTCACTCGTCCTCCCGCCCTGCGTCGCGCAGGCCATCCAGAATTCCCAGGTCCTTGTCCCCCCGACCCGACATGCCCACCAGGATCGTCGCGTCCGGCCTCTCCTGCGCCAACCGCTTCGCGCCGGCCACGGCATGAGCCGATTCGAGGGCCGGAATGACGCCCTCGGCGGCCGAACACTCTTCCAGGGCGGCTACCGCTTCGCCATCTCCGACGCTGTCGTAGCGCACGCGTCCGATGGCGGCGAGGAACGCATGCTCGGGGCCGACCCCGGGGTAGTCCAACCCGGCGGACACCGAGTGCGTGTCCCGTACCTGGCCGAACTCGTCCTGCAGCAGCAGGGAGCGGCTTCCGTGCAGCACACCCGCCCGCCCGAGACTCGCGGTGGCCGCATGCTCGCCGAGGCCCGGTCCGCGGCCACCCGCCTCGATGCCCACGAGGTCCACATCCGGGTCGCCGAGGAAGGCATGAAAAATCCCGATCGCGTTGGAGCCGCCACCGACGCACGCCACCACGGCGTCGGGCAGGCGCCCGGCCGAGTCCAGCATCCCGGAGCGGGCCTCGCGGCCGATCACGGCCTGCAGCTCGCGGACCAGCCACGGGTACGGGTGCGGCCCCACCGCTGATCCGAGCAGGTAGTACGTGCCCTCCGGATCGGACACCCAATCTCGCAGGGCCTCGTCGATGGCGGCCCTCAGGGTCCGATCTCCGCTCGTCACCTCCACGACTTCGGCGCCAAGCAACCGCATGCGCTGGAGATTGGGCCGCTGTCTGGCGGCATCCACTTCGCCCATGTAGACGGTGCAGGGCAGCCCGAGCCGGGCGCACGCCGCGGCCGAGGCCACCCCGTGCTGTCCGGCCCCGGTCTCCGCGATGACGCGCTCGGCTCCCATGCGCCGGGCCAGTAGCGCCTGCCCGATGGCGTTGTTGATCTTGTGCGCTCCCGTGTGCGCGAGGTCTTCGCGCTTGAGCCACACGTCGGCGCCCCACGCCTGCCCGAGCCGTGTGGCCCGGGTGAGTGGCGTCGGGCGTCCGATCCAGTCCTTGAGCTCCCGCGCAAAGGCCGCCTGGAACTCGGGGTCGCTCAGTGCCTCGCGAGCCGCGGACTCGAGGAGGAACAGGGCCGGCATCAGCGTCTCGGGAACGAAGCGACCGCCGAATTCACCGAACCGGCCCCGCTCGTCCGGCAGCCGTCCCGCCAGCAGATCAGCCAGCGTGACTTCCCCCAGTTCAGAGCCCGCCGCGATCTCACTCATGCTTGATCCACTCCCGTGTGTGTCTCGTCCAGCGTCTTTCCGTGGGGCTGCCATGCCGCGGCGCGGGCCGCCTCGACGAATGCGGCGATCCGGACCGGATCCTTCTGGCCCTTCGTCTCCTCCACGCCGCTCGACACGTCCACGCCGAACGGACGGACGGCAACGATCGCCTGCGCGACGTTGCCCGGAGTCAGGCCGCCGGCCAGGACGAGTGGAACTCGGCGCGCGAGGAACGCGGCGCGCTCCCAGCTCGGTTTCATTCCCTGGCCTCCCTTGCCCGCGGCCTCGAGGATCGCGGCCGGACCGCCGCCCTCGATCCTCACGGAATGTGCGGGGTTCTCGAGTTCCGGGCCGTCGTGGAGGACCGGAAGCAGCCGAACCCCGGCCGCCGCCACCGCCCGGCGGACGTCGTCCGATTCCTCGCTCTGCACGAAGTCGGCGGGGAAGGCGCTGAGCACTTCGGCGATCTCGCGCGCGGAGGGGTGGTGGAACACGGCCACGCGGTCCACGTCCGGGGGCAGGTGGGCCGCCAGCTCGGCAGCCTGCCCGGGAGACACGCGGCGGGGGGACTCGGCGAATACGAAACCGGCGGCGTCGGCGCCCGAGTCTCGAACGGCCTGTACCCCCGCCAGGGAGTTCAGTCCGCAGATCTTGACCCAGACCGACTCGCGCGAAACGACCGCTGATCGCCCGGCGTCCACGATCGCGCGTGCGGCGGCTTCCGGGTCGTCCGCTTGCATCAGCGCGCCTCCCACCAGAGCGGCGTCATAGCCGAGGGCGGCCACCTCACGGGCCCCTGCGGGACCTGACAGGCCACTTTCGGCCACTCGGGGCACCCCGGGCGGAAACCGGTCCGCCAGTCGCCCGAATCGACGGAAGTCCACGTCCAGCGTGGCCAGGTCGCGGCTGTTCAAACCGACCAGCACCGTGTACTCCTTCGCGACGACAGAACTCCGCGGCGGGCCCGGCGCGCTGGAGGTCCGCTTCGTCGAAGGCCTCCAGCAGGACGAAGATCCCGCACTCCGCCGCGGCCCGGATGCACGAGCCGAGTGTCGCCCTGTCGAGGATCCTCAGAATCAGCAGGACGCCGCCCGCACCGGCGGCACGGGCCTCGAATACCTGGTAGGGATCCACGAGAAAGTCCTTGCGCATCACCGGCACCGGGCCGGCGGCCTTCGCGGCCAGCGCCAGGTCGTCCAGGTCTCCGCCGAATTCCGACGGCTCGGTGAGGACCGAGACAGCCGCAGCTCCCGCTCGTGCGTAACCCGCCGCCAGGTCCCGTACGTCCCCGGCCGAGGAGGCCCGCAGGTGACCGGCGGACGGCGCGCGTCGTTTGATTTCCGCGATCAGATCGAATCCGCCCTCCAGCTGGAGGACAGGTGGGGAGGGGGAGGCGAGAGCCCTTATGCGAAGGGCTTCCAGCGGCTCGAGCTCGCGGGCCGTTGCGAGCCGGTCGGCGGACGAGGCCGCCATCCGGGACAGGAGATCCGAGAGAGGCGCCCCCGGTGGCGAGCCGGCCGTCCTGAAGTCGGCCAGACGATCGAGCAACGTCGCGGCGGCACCGCCGTCGATGGCGGCCCCGGCCGCCTGTATGCCTTCGGCCAGCGTGGACGTGGCTCCCGCGACTTCCAGGGCCAGGCCTGCCCCCAGGGTCAAAGCGTCGCGATGCGGACCGGGAGTGCCGGTCAGGGCGTCGCGGAGGGCCGCCGCATTCTCGGCCGCGTCTCCGCCCGCAAGATCTTCCGGCTCGCAACGTTCGATCCCGCAGTCCGCGGGGTCTCGAACCTGCTTCGCGACGCTTCCGGGACGCACATCGAACAACGTGAATGGTCCGCAGGGCGTCGCCTCGTCCCAGCCTGGCTCGCCATGAACGACGAACGCGCGTTCGATCGGCAGCCCCGACAGGGCTTCGGCCATCAGGCTGGCGACCTCGAGACTGAACGCGCCGACGACCATGAACGGAGGTTCGGCTGGATTCGTGAGGGGACCGAGGATGTTGAATACGGTCCTGACTCCCAGCGCCTTTCGCACCGGGACGAGGGCCTTCATCGCCGGGTGATAGTGGGGAGCGAACAGGAAGGTGAACCCCGTGTGCCGCAGACACTCGCCGGCTGAGGCCTCGTCCAGAGGGAGACCCAGCCCGAGGGCCTCGAGGACGTCCGCGCTTCCGCACCGGCTCGAGACGGAGCGGTTGCCGTGCTTCACGACCGGGAGTCCGCTGGCAGCCGCCAGGAGGGCCGAGCCCGTCGACAGGTTCAGACTTCCCGATCCATCTCCGCCGGTTCCGACGATATCGACGGCACGGGTTCCCGCGGGCAGAATGGGGCGGCGGGCCAGCGCGCGCATGGCGCGCGCGAATCCGCGGATCTCGTCCGCCGTCTCCCGCTTGAGACGGAGGCCGGCCAGGAAGGCGCCGGCCACTGCTCCGGGCAGCCGGTCCTGCGCCAGTTCGGTGAGCAGCGCGGCCGATTCATCCTCCGTCAGGTGGCCTCCGTCGAGGAGGCGCTCCAGGATATCCTTCACGCCGCACCTCCGACCGCGTCGAAGTCGAGGAAGTTCCGCAGAAGCCGGTCGCCTTCGGGGGTGAGGATGCTCTCGGGATGAAACTGTACCCCCTCCGCCCGGAGGGACTTGTGTCGAAGGCCCATGATCTCGCCGTCCGACGTATAGGCCGACACGGTGAGCTCATCCGGCAACGACTCCTCGGTGACTGCCAGAGAGTGGTACCGGCCGGCTCGCATCGGATTCGGCAGTCCCTCGTACAGCGTGCGGCTGTCGTGGTAGACGGTTGACGCCTTGCCGTGCATGAGCGATCGGGCCGGCTCGACGCTCGCGCCGCATACGACGGCCAGCGCCTGGTGCCCCAGGCACACGCCGAGCACCGGCGTCGTCGCGATCATCGCTTCGATGACCGCCATCGATATTCCGGCCTCCTCCGGCCGCCCCGGTCCCGGAGAGACGACCAGGTGTGTGGGCTCGAGGGCCCGGGCCTCGGGTACCGTGATCCGATCGTGCCGCTTCACCGTCACCTCGGCGGAAAGCACGGCCAGTGCCTGCACCAGGTTGTAGGTGAACGAGTCGTAGTTGTCGATCAGGAGAACGTGTCTCACAGTCCCTCCTCGGCCAGACTGAGGGCCGCCTCGAGGGCCGCGCTCTTCGCCAGGATTTCCTGGTGTTCCTTCTCCGGTACGCTGTCGGAGACGATGCCGGCCCCTGCCTGGTAGGCGTAGCCGCCGTCCTCGAAGACCAGCGTCCGGATGGCGATCGCCTGGTCCATCGATCCGCCGACGCCGAAGTAGCCGGCGGTGCCGGCGTAGATGCCTCGCCGCACCGGTTCCAGCTCACGGATGATCTCCATGGCCCGGATCTTCGGGGCGCCGACGACCGTCCCGGCGGGGAAGGCCGCGGCGAACAGGTCGAAGGCGTCCCGATCCGGCGCCAGAATCCCCCGGGTGCCGCTGACGATGTGCATGACGTGGCTGTAGCGCTCGATCGTCCGGAAGGGATCGACCCGCACGGTGCCGGGGACGGCGACGCGTCCCAGGTCGTTCCGCGCCAGGTCGACCAGCATCACGTGCTCGGCGTTTTCCTTGGCATCGGCCAGCAGGTCTTCGGCAAGGGCGTCGTCCTCCGCCGCGTCACCGCCCCTCGGACGAGTTCCGGCGATGGGCCTGAGCTGCGCCTCCCGGCCATCGAGCCGTACCAGCGCCTCGGGCGACGAGCCGACGACCGACACGCCTCCCAGGTCCAGGTAGTACATGTAGGGAGAAGGGTTGAGCAGTCTCAGCGCCCGATAGACCTCGAACGGGGGAATATCACAGCGGCCCTCGAATCGGATCGACAGCACGAGCTGGTATACATCGCCCGCCGATATGTGCCCCTGGACACGCTCGACGCCCTCCAGGAAGTCGGGGCGCGGGAGGCTGGGAACGGGAGCGGAGTGTCCGGTGCCGGTGTGACGGTCCGGGAGTGGCCCGCGGAGCAGTTCGATCACCTGGCGGCGCAGGGCCACCCGCTCGGCTTCGCCCCCCGAGTGGAGCAGGGCGACCCGGCGTGAGACGTGGTCGAAAGCGAGCAGCGAAACGGGGGCCAGGTAGTGCGCCTCCAGGCCTCCGTTGCTTCCCGCCGGGACCTTGAGGTTCTCGAACCGGCCGGCCATCTCGAATCCGGTAACGCCGACGAGTCCACCGGCGAACGGCAAGTTCGGGACTTCGGGCTCGGTGCGTCGCACCTGCGAAAGCGCATCGCGGAACGCATCGAGCAAGCCGGCGGTATCGTCGGGAATCGGCCGGGCGCTATCGCCGACCCTGAACTCGCCGCCGCCCACCCGCACCTCGAGCGCATCTCCAAGGCCGATGAACGAGTAGCGTCCCAGTCGCTCACCCCCTTCGACGCTCTCCAACAGGAAACGCGGCTGGAGTGGGCCGAGCTTCAGGAAGGCCGACACCGGCGTATCGAGGTCGGCGGCTATGTCGAACGGATGCTGCATGATTCCCTTTCGTCACCGGGGACACGCGGAGGCGGGATGCGAAAAACCCACCTCCGTGCGGCCGAAGGTGGGCTGAATGTCTACCTGGAAACGATGCTGCTCAGGCGGATGCCACCTCCGGACGCGCATGGCGCCACCACCAGGAGGTGCTCGAGGCCGTCATCGATGACATCACGGGCTGAATCATGGCTAACGGATAACCGGTCCCTCCGCGGCCGTCAAGCGAACCGCCCGCGGGACGGATCGTCAGGGGGATGCGTAAATCACTCCGTTCTTCATCACGAACACGACGCGGCGGACGGCCTCGACGTCGGCCGTGGGGTCACCCTCGACAGCGACGAGATCCGCGTACGCACCCTGCCAGATTTCTCCCACCTTGCCTTCCAGGCCCAGCGCCCGGGCGTTCACCACGGTAGCGGCCTGCAGCGCCTCTGCCGGTGACATGCCCGATCGTACCAGCCACGCCAGCTCACGCCAGCTCTCACCGTGCGGAAACACGCCCACATCACTGCCGAGGCCGACGACCACGCCAGCCTGTCGGGCAGCACGGACCGCCTGCAGCGAGCCCCGGATGCGAGGGCTCAGTTCTTCGTCCGGTGTGCTCAATTCCCAGCCGCTTCCCAGTCCGCTGAAGTACTCGTCGTACGCCGCGGCGGCGGCCAGGGTGGGATAGAAGACGACCCCCCTCTCGGCCATGAGGCGAAACACCTCCGCCGTTCCCTCCGATCCGTGCTCGATCGTCCGGGCGCCGGCCAGCGTCGCGCGGCGCATCCCCTCGGGCGAACTGGCGTGCGCCGAAACGGGAAGGCCGGCGGCGCGTGGCTTCGTCCACCAGGGCCTCGAGTTCGCCCAGGGTAAACGTGGGCGCCGTTCCGTGGGCCCGGCGGAAGTCCGCGTACACCTTGATCACGTCCGCTCCGTGCCCGGCCTGCTCGCGGACGGCGCGCCGTATCTCGGTGTCACCCGTCACCATCTGCGCCCCCTGCGGCAACGCCAGGTCAGGGTCCCATCCGCGCGGCCCGGGCGCGTACGAGGCGGTGGCCGCGATGGCCAGCGTCGCCGTGAGGACCCTGGGTCCCGGGATGAGGCCGTCGGCGATCGCGTCACGCACCGCGAGATCCGCCCACCCGGCACCCTCCGAGCCGAGGTCCCGCAGCAGGGTGAAGCCGGACATCAGCGTTCGCTCCGCGTTGACTCCCGCCATCAGAGTCCGGTACGCGCGCGCTTCCTTCAGCACCTGGTCGTCCCACAGGGTCTCGTCATACGGGTGCAGGAACAGGTGCGAGTGCGCGTCGATCAGCCCCGGGAGCAGGGTCGCGCCGGGCAGGTCCAGGATCCGGACGTCGTCCGGCGCCTGGACGGACCCGACTGGCCCGACGGATTCGATCCGTTCGCCCGCCACGAGCACGACCCATCCGGTCCTCACCTCTCCGGTGGCGGCGTCAAAGACCCGCTCAGGCCGGATCAGCGTAGAAGCCGATTCAGGCTGCTGCGCCGGGGCGACGGTCACGGTGGTCGCGAGGCACAGGATGGCCGTCGCCAGGACTCGTAGCGGGCGCCCGAGCGTAACGATTCTCATGGGTTTCGATCCTCCTGAGTGATGTACATGACCTGAAGTTGACACGCTCGTGGGCCGCGCGCACGTTTCCGACTGAAGCCGGATTTCCTCCCCCCGAGATCTGGACTACCTGCACTGCTCGGAGGACCTCGTGCTGCGTCTATCCTCGACCGCCGCCCTGGTGGCCGCCGCTTCCGTCCTGTCCGCCGCCGCTCTTCCAAAGGGTAGCGAAGCTGCGGATCCCGACCTGTATGTCTCCGCGGGCTGCTCCGGCTGCCACGGACCGACCGCGGCCGGCGCGATGGGTCCAACGCTCGCCGGGACCGGTCTCACGTTCGAGGCGTTTCTCGAACAGCTCCGCTCGCCGCGAGCGATGATGCCTCCCGTCGCGCCCAGCCTCGTGTCCGATGAACAGGCCCGGAGCCTGTTCGACTACGTGATGGGATTGGAGGCGCCGGAGGGTGGGCCCATCGCGGGAACCGGGTGTCCTGGCGGTCAGCATGGGCCTGGACATCACGGAGCGGGCGCCGGGACTTGTCCACACCATCAGGGCGAGGCGGTCGGCCGGGGACACGGCCGCGGTCGCGGCGACGCCTGCCGCCATGGGGCTTGCGGTCCGCGGGCGCAGGCCACCGGCTGACCACTCACCCGAGCGGTGTGGCGCACGGGACCAGGTTCAGGCAGGGGCGGGAATAGAGCCCTTTCCCCCGCCGTGCGATGCGCGTAGCCTCGCAGGACTCCGTCCACACGTACGAGGAGATCCGAAATGAGGCACAACGCGGTCCTGGCGATCGTCGCCGCGTCATGGGTCGCAGGCTGCTCGGACGTCGTCGACCGATCATCGTCCACGCGGCGGCCGAGCGATTCGAGGGCAAGCTCGAGGTTTGTGAGTGGGCCGGCGTGCAGGGCGAAGTCTGGTGCGGCACCCTCGCGGTTCCGGAAGATCGATCCGTCGAAGGGGGACGGTCGATCGATCTCCGGGTCGTCGTGCTTCCGGCGACGGGCGATTCCGGTCCCGCTGCGGACGCCGTGACCTTCCTGGCCGGCGGCGGCGTCGCGCCCGCGACCCGCTATGCGCCGTTCTTCGCCAACGGGGTTTCAAGGCTGCGTGAGGGCCGGGACATTCTCCTGGTTGACCAGCGGGGAACCGGAGGGTCGAACGCGCTCGAGTGCGATCTCCCGGAACCACACGAGGTCGAGGGCGCCGGAGATGCCTCCCGGTATGAAAGAGCCTATGTCGCCGCCCTGCGGGCCTGCCTTATCGAGACCATCGACCGGGCCGATCCGGTTCAGTACACGACCTGGAACGCGGCGGACGACCTGGACGCGGTTCGGGAGTGGCTGGGGTACGAGCAGCTCAGCCTGTGGGGCGCATCGTACGGAACCAAGGTGGCCCGCGTGTTCATGCGACGGCATCCGGATCGAGTTCGAGCCGTCGTTCTGCACGGTCTGGTCCCCATCGAGCGCTCCATGTGGCCTGACCTATTCCTTGCCGCCGATTCGGCTCTCACGGAACTGATCGCCCTCTGCGCCGCGGATTCTCCGTGCGCTGCGGCTTTCCCGGACCTGGAAGCCCGTTTCGCGGACCTCGTGGAGCGGCTCGACTCCGATCCGGTCATGCTCCGCGTACCGCGGAACGACGTTCCGGGCGACACGGTCACCGTACCGTTCGATCGACGTTCGTTGGCCGGTCTCGTGGCAGGGATGCTGCGGTCCAGCCGGGCGGCCCGTGCCTTTCCGTCACTGTTATACCGGCTGTCGGACGGGGATTATGCGGAGGTGACCGCCATGCAGCGGCCGGGGACCCCGCCACCCGTTCCCCGGGGCGTGTACCTGTCGATCGCCTGCACGGAGGAACTGCCGCGCCTCACGGAGTCGGACCTGGAGAGGGCCCATCGGCCGACCCGCCTTGGCTCCGGAGAGTGGATCGACGAGGAAATTCGGGATTGCGAAATCTGGGGATCAGGAACCGTACCCGACGGATTCTGGAACCCGGTCGAATCGGAAGCGCCGGTCCATCTTGGTCACGGGTTCCGAGGACTACATCACGCCCCCCGGCTACGCCGACCGGGCCGCCGGCAGGTTCCCGAACGGGTCGGTCCGTGTGGTGCCGCAGCGAGGGCACGACGACATCGATCCCTGCGTGGCCGCGTTGATCGAGAACTTCCTGATCCTGGGACGGGACACCGAGCCCGACCTCGGTTGCCCGGAGGACCGGGAGGCCCTCCCGTTCGTGTTGCCGGGTTGAGGGCCCCCGCGGCAGCGTCGCCCGGTCAGGGCGCGGCGTTCGAGTCGTAGTTCAGCAGGAACGTGAGGAAGTTCTCCACGGCGATCATGTCCCGGCCCGTGTAGCGGATCGTGTGTGAATCGATACGCTCGACGATCTCGAGGTACCCCAGCGCCTCCACGGGCTGGTAGTTCTTGAAGCTGACCTCGAGCTCGACGGGCCCCCCGAGGTCCCACGGCTCGAAGTCCCCGAGCCGGCCCACGGCCCGGGCCGCGGTCTCCTCGATCAGGCGATACGCGGCTTCCGGCATCAGGGTCTCGGCGGAATGGAATCCGTAGGCCTTCTTGACGACCGCCGTCTCCAGGTCTCCGAGAAGCTCGCGGGCCTCCTCGGCGATCGCGTCGTCCCCCGACAGCATGATGACGGGAACGCCGAAGTAGCCCGCGATCGCCGCGTTGAGCCCGGTCTCAGGGACCGGTACGCCATTCAGTTTGACCGACGTCAGGCGTGCGCTCGACATGGTATGCGCCCGCACGCCGGCGGAGTTATCCGTGCTGGTGTGGTATCCGATGAAGATGGCCCCGTCGAACGTGTCGTCGATTCCGGCCATCATGGACAGCGGTCGGGGCCAGGAGCGAATCACCGTCACGTCCTGTGGGAGCTCGTCCAGCAGGAGATTCTGACCATTGCCGTGAGAATCGCTGACCAGGATCTCCGTGGCCCCGGCAGCACGCGCTCCCCGGATCGCCGCGTTGACCTCTGCGGTCATCCAGCGCCGGGCCTGCTCGTACTCGAAGCCGGAGGGTCCCAGTTGCTCCCCGGTCACCGTCCCCACGACTCCCTCCATGTCCGCCGAGATGTAGATCTTCAGACCCTCCTGCGCCGCGCCGGACGACGCGGTGAACACGACGGCCGCCGCCGACAGAACGGCGGCGAGGCGAATGCGCCGCAGAGTTTCGGTACGGATATGCACGGTCTCCTCCAGCGGATGTTGGCGGCGCACGGCCCGCGCCCTCGTATCGCTCCAGCGTACTCTCCGTCTCCACGCACTGCCAGTGCGCCGTCACGCGGGGAGCCGGTGACCGTGCTACATTCGGGGCCATGAACGCCGCGACCATCCTTCCGCTCCGGCTCGATTCTGACGGACCGCACGCCCTCACCCTCGTGGTAGAACGCGCCGGCCGCGACGTCCTGTGCCGTGTGCACGGCGGGCAGGCTCATGTCGGTTCGGTCGCCCTCTCCGAGTGGCGCGACGGGAGAGCGCACACCCGTTGCCTGACTGCCCGAGGTCACAAGGAAGAGGCCATCGCTCGCCATGCCGCGCATACGCTCTGTGCGGCCACCCGCGGCAACGTGGCCTGTGTCGCGGGGATTCACTTCGACTCCATATCGGCCGCCGAGATCGAGTCCATTTCCGCGGACGCCTACTCGCTGGCCCGCCAGGCGGCCGGTGCGCTTCGTGACGGACGGCTGCTGGCGGAGCTGACGATCGCGGGGAGCGCGTACGAGCGAATCGTCTCTCGCCGGACCGCATTCGTGGACGGGCTGGACCGCCTCTTCGGCATGCCGGTTTCAGCGGCGCTCGAGCGTTACCGGGGAGACCTGGACGCAATTCGGAGTGAGACGTTCGGGAGCGAGGTGCGGATCTTCGCCCCCCTGTACCTGAGTAACGCGTGCACCAACGACTGCGTCTACTGCGGCTTCCGCAGGTCGTCGCGGTATGAACGCCATCGTCTGTCGATCGAGGAGGCCGTGAGAGAGGCGAGTGCACTCGCCTCGCGGGGCATACGGGCCATCGACCTGGTGACGGGTGAAATTCCGGCCGATCCATTCGTGGACTACGTGTGCGAGGCCACCGAGGCGATCCTGAGCCAGACCGAAATCGGGAGGATTCACCTGAATCTCGGGTCTCTCTCCGTCGACCAGTACAGTCGCCTGCGCCAGGCGGGCGCCATGGGTTACCACCTGTACCAGGAGACCTACGATCCGGAGGCGTACCTGCGCACGCACCGGAGCGGGGGAAAGAGGGAGCTGACCGCGCGGCTCGAGGCCCCATGGCGAGTGGCCGAGGCGGGCTTCAAGTACCTGGGGATGGGGGTTCTGCTCGGTCTCGCCGACCTGAGAGGGGACCTCGCGAGCCTCGCCGCGCACGCCGCCAACCTTCGCGAGCAGTTTCCGGATCTCGCCATCGGCTTTTCCCTTCCGCGCGTCCAGACGATGGATGCGGACCCCGGCTACGCGCCGGCCCGCCCCGTGTCCGACGACGACTTCGTTCGCGCGATGCTTTTTCTGCGCCTGGCCGACCGGGGGGCTCACCTCACGCTCACCACCCGAGAACGGTCCGAAATCAGAGATCTGCTGCTACCCCTCGGAGTGACCAAGCTGAGCGCGGGAGTCTCCACGGCGCCGGGCGGCTACGCGGAGACCGCCGCGGGCGCTGGCGACGCGGCGCGAGAACAGTTCGAGGTGGCGGATGAGCGATCGGTGGAAGAGATCGTGGCGCGGGTTGGCGAGGCCGGACTCACCGCCGTTTTCGAATGAGAGAGCACACGGACAGGGAGGCCATATGACGATGGAGGCTGGGGCGCACAATCTCTCCGATTTGATCGACTACCAGGATGGGGCGGTAGTCAGCCGGCAGCTCGCGAAGACCGCCGGAGGTTCGGTGACCGTGTTCGCGTTCGACGAGGGAGAAGGCCTGAGCGAACACACCACGCCGCACGAGGCCCTGCTGCAGATCGTGGACGGGGTGGCACTGATCGAGATCGCCGGCGTCACCCACCAGGTCGGAGAAGGCCAGATCATACACCTTCCCGGCGGCGTGCCGCATGCCGTGCAGGCCGAGCAGAGGTTCAAGATGCTCCTGGTGATGGTTCGTTCGGAGTCCTGACATCGTGACGACTCGGAAGTGCCCGGAACAGGAGAACGCGTGAGGTCTTCACTCATGCCGTCCTGTTGCAGGCCGACTATCGGCGGCAGTTGCCGCTCGAGGAAGTCACGCTCGGTGAGGCCTTTGCCAGCGCGGGATACGCCACGGGCTACATCGGGAAGTGGCACCTGGGCGCCGATGACGAGTTCCTTCCCGTGGAGCAGGGTTTCGCCTGGACGAGGGCCATGAATCGGGCGGGCCAGCCGGGCAGCTACTTTCCACCGTACCGAAACCCCGACTGGCCGATTACCGACGTGCCGGGCCTGGAAGAAGATCCACCGGAGGCTTACCTGACGGACCGCCTGACGGACGAGGCGATCGGTTTTCTGGACGCGGGCGGGCCGACGGAAGGCGAGAGCGGCCGCTCCACGACCAGGGTCCGCCAGGACCACGCGGTTTACGCGGGGATGATCGCCGCCGTGGACCGGAGCCTCGCCCGGCTCGTGAGCGCCCTGGACTCGCTGGACGTAGCCGACCGTACGGCGATTGATTTGTGTCCGACAATGGGGGCCTGAGCACGCTGGCCGGAGACGGGGGGGCGCGCGCCCCCACGGCGAACCGCCCGCTGCGGGCGGGGAAGGGCTGGCTGCTTGAAGGGGGAATTCGCATCCCGCTGATCATTCGTTGGCCTCCTGGCGAGGCCGGCCGAAGCGCAGCCAGTTCGGACGTGGCCGCCATGACCACCGACCTGTTTCCCACTCTGCTTTCCATGGCCGGAATACCGTTGGCCTCCGACCGGCCGCTTGACGGCATCGACCTGACGCCAGCCATGACCGGCGGGCCCGGCGCGGTCCACGAACGGGATCTTTTCTGGCACTTCCCACACTATCACGGGTCGGGCAATCGACCGGGCGGGGCCGTCCTGTCCGGCGACTACAAGCTCGTCGAGTGGTTCGAATACGGAGACCAGGAGCTGTACGACCTCGCGGTGGATCCCGGAGAGCGCGTCGACCTGGCCGACTCGCTCCGTGCCGAGACCCGACAACTCGCGGCGCGGCTGGCCTCGTGGCGGGACTCGGTCGGGGCCCGGATGCCCCGGTCGAACCCCGAATGGAAACCTTAATTGTCCTCCGCGGAGCAACAGGTCTTCGGGTACCTGGTCGGCTTCTCGCTTCTCGCAGCGACCGTCGTCTTTCTGACTCTGTTCCGGGTCTCCGCGCCCTATGGACGCCATGCGCGGCCCGGATGGGGGCCTGCGATCCGCAGTCGATGGGGCTGGATTCTTATGGAGGTGCCCGCCTCGCTGGGGTTCCTGGTCTTCTTCCTCATGGGCAGGCCGGGGGTCGGTGTTGTCTGGGTGTTCCTGGTGCTCTGGCAGGTCCACTACGTCTATCGTGGGTTCATCTTTCCGCTTCGCCTCAAACCCTCCGGGAAGCGGACGCCGCTACTCATCGTAGGAATGGGCATCGGGTTCAATCTGCTCAACGGTTATCTCAACGGCCGCTATCTGGGCGCTTCCGGAGAACTCTATACTCGCGAATGGTTCTCGGATCCACGGTTCATCGTCGGGGTCGCGTTGTTCACTCTCGGTCTGGGCATCAACCTGCGTGCTGACCGCACCCTGATCCGATTGCGTGCCGACGGAGACAGCGGATACAGGATTCCACGTGGAGGCTTGTATCGTTGGATCTCGTGTCCCAACTACCTCGGCGAGATCCTGGAGTGGTGTGGATGGGCCGTGGCGACGTGGTCGCTGCCGGGACTGGTCTTCGCGATCTGGACCGTCGCGAACCTCCTGCCGCGGGCGACCACGCACCACCGCTGGTATCGCGAGACGTTCGACGACTACCCGCTTGACCGAAAGGCGTTGATCCCGTTCGTCTATTAGGTCCCCGCGGCAGGTCGGTCTCCCGGTCCCGTGCCTATGGTGCGTCCGTCATCGGAAGATCCGGGTCGGAAGACAGACGATCCTCGACGTAGAACCACTCGTCGGGCACCTCTTCGAACGGCCCGTCGCCGCGGCGCACGCGAAGCCGCAGCGCTCGCCCGCCACCGCCCTGGAAGTAAAGAACGCGAAGCCTGTGGTGACCTTTCGAAAGCCCGATCGCACCCGACTTCGCCATGGCTGAATGATGGCCATCGTGATCAATGACAAGCTGTTCATCAATATATAGTTGTGATCCATCATCCGATGTAATTTCAAACACGTACACTTCGTCGAACGGAACCCGCAAATAGCCCCGGAACGAAGAGGCCGAAGCCCTCGTCCCGCTCGATTCCCGGCAGTTCGATGCGCGGTGTGATCCCGCCCGGCACCGCCTCAGCGTCCGCGACCTCGGAAGCCGATCCGAACGTGCCTTCCACGTAGGCCAGGGAGAGACCCGGACGAAGCCTGGAACTGTCGATGTCGAGTCCGGTGCGAAGGACGGTTCGGGCGAACGACGCACGCGCGACCGGCCCGGCTCTTCCGGCAGGAAGCACCACCCGCGCGGCGACCGTGGTGCCTTCCGGGTCGAGCGCGAGATCGAGGGCCTCTTCATACAATGCCGAGCCGGTTGTCGGATCCGTACCGTCGAGCGTGTAGCGGACCTCTCCCCACGGCAGCGGATTCCGAAGCTCGAGACTCATCGACTCCGCCAGGGTCAGCACGTCTTCGTCGAGGCCGCCCGGTTCCGGGATTCGGTAGTTGACCCCGAGTGCCTCGAGGCGGGCCAGGCCCGCCGGCAGCCGTTCGGCGAAACCCGCCCAGTCCCTCGCAGCCCGTGGAGACCAGGTTACCTCGGAGAGAGCCAGCACCCTGGGATAGGCCATGTACTCGACGTGCTCGGGCGTCTTCATGTACTCGGTCCACACGTTTCCCTGGGCGCCGAGCACCCGCCGGCCCTCTTCCGGCGTGAGTTCCTCCGGAATCGGCTCGAAGGAGTACACGAGTTCCAGCGGCAGATACCCTCCGATCGCGAGGGGCTCCGCGTCGCGGTCGCGGCCCTGGTAATAGTCGAAGTACATGTGGCTGGTGGGGGTCATGACCACGTCGTGGCCCTCGCGCGCCGCCTCGATTCCTCCCGCGATGCCCCGCCAGGACATCACGGTCGCCTCGGGCGCCAGGCCACCCTCCAGGATCTCGTCCCAACCGATCAGCCGTCGTCCGTTCTCACGCAGGAAGCTCTCGATGCGACGGATGAACCAGCTCTGCAGTTCGAGCTCGTCGGCCAGCCCCTCGCGCCGTATCACCTCCTGCGCGACGGGGCTCTCCTCCCAGCGCGTCTTCGGAGCCTCGTCACCCCCGATGTGGATGTACGGGGAGGGGAACAGTTCCATGACTTCCGTGAGAACCGTTTCCAGGAACTCGAACGTCCGCTCGTGCGGGCAGTAGATGTCTTCCCTGACCCCCCAGATGGTGGAAACCTCGAACGGGCCATCCGTGCACGCGAGCTCGGGGTAGGCGGCGAGAACGGCCACCGAGTGCCCGGGCATTTCGATCTCGGGCACGACGGTCACGTACCGCTCCGCCGCGTACGCCACGATGTCGCGGACTTCTTCCTTCGTGTAGAAACCGCCGTACGGTACCCCGTCTCCCACATACGGGTCGAAGTTCTTCTCGACGATCGTCTCGGCCCGCCAGGCACTCACTTCGGCGAGGCGCGGATAGGCGTCGATCTCCAGCCGCCACCCCTGGTCTTCGGTCAGATGCCAGTGAAAGACGTTCAGCTTGTGGCGCGCCAGCAGGTCGATGTACCGCTTGATGAAGTCAGGCGGGAAGAAGTGGCGCCCGACATCCAGGTGCAGTCCCCGGTACACGAATCGTGGACGGTCACGGATCTCCAGCGCAGGGACGGTCCAGTCCGCAGTCTCGGCCTGTGAGGCCGGGAGAAGCTGCAGGAGGGTGCGGGTCCCGTAGAAGAGTCCGGCGTGCGTGGCGGCCCGGATCTCGATCCCCGTCGGCGCCACGGTCAGCGAGTACGACTCGTCCCGTGCCAGCGGCGAATCGGTGATCGGCGTCGCGTCCGCCGCGCTCCGGTCGAGGATCAGCCTGATTCCACCTGGCTCGGCTCCACCCGTCGGCACCGGCAGACCGGTGGACGCCCGCAGCTCCGCACCCACGAGATCTGCCAGCTGCGCGAGCTCCGCGTCCGCCGGGTCGGAAACGACCAGGCGGGTACCCTGATCCAGCGAAAACACGCCGGACCGGAGTTCGAGCTGTTCGGGAGCCGGAATCAGCGGGGGAGTTCTGCCCGCCGACTCGCACCCGATGGCGACGAGCGAGGCTGCCGCGAGCGCTGAGATTGCCGCGTAACGCATGAGAGTCCCGATCAAGGTGGAGGTGAAGATCCGCGCTCCGGTTTCGCCGGGGGTCACGCTCTATACATTGTCGGCCCTGGCGGACCTGACGCGCCGACCGATAAGACACGCTCTCAGACAGGAAGACGATACATGATGCGTCCCCTTCTCACCACATGCGCCATCGTCATGGTCGCGGCCAGTTCCGCGTGCGATCGGGGCGACGGATATGACGACGCCGCTGCCACCATCGACGCGGTCGACCTCGTACAGGGTATCCAGGATCTGTCCGCCGATTCCATGGGAGGGCGGGCGCCCGCTTCGTGGGGGGAAGAGCGCACCGTGCGGTACCTGCAGGAGAAGTTCGAGGCCCTCGGACTGGAGCCGGGGAACGGCATCAGCTGGGTGCAGGAAGTGCCGCTGGTCTCGCTCACGCCGGATCCGGACATGGGGGCCCTGATCCAGGGCCGCGGCACGGTGAACCGGCTGCAACACGCCTCCGACTTCGTGGCCGTCACCGAGCGGGTGGCCGAAGAAATCTCCCTCGACCGCTCAGAACTCGTGTTCGCCGGGTACGGAATCGTGGCACCGGAGTTCGATTGGAACGACTACGAGGGCGTGGACGTCGCCGGCAAGACGGTCGTCGTATTGGTCAACGATCCGGGCTACGCGACCGAGGACGACGCGCTCTTCAACGGTCGCAGCATGACGTACTACGGGCGATGGACCTACAAGTACGAAGAAGCCGCCCGCCAGGGGGCTGACGGTGTGCTGATCGTCCACCAGACGGATCCGGCCGGGTATCCGTGGGCCGTGGTGGAGGCCGGTTGGTCGGGCCCACAGTTCATGCTCGCCGAGAAGGGCGATGTGCCCCTGACGAGAGTGCAGGGCTGGCTCACGGAAGAGACGGCTCGGACGGTATTCGCGCAGGCTCGGCTCGACTTCGATTCACGTGCCGCTGAGGCGGCCACCCGGGACTTCACTGCTTACGAAATGGGTCTCGTTCTGTCTCTGAACCTCAGGAACTCGATCGAGCGATCCACCTCCCGCAACGTCCTCGCGCTGTTGCCCGGATCCGAGAGGCCAGAAGAGCTGGTGATCTACACGGCTCATTGGGACCACCTCGGCACGGATTCGTCGCTTGGCCCGGACAGCATCTACAACGGGGCCCTCGACAACGCCTCCGGTACGTCCGGCCTGGTCGAGATGGCCGGCGCGTTCGCGGCCCTGAAGAAGGCGCCCGCCCGATCGGTCCTGTTCATGGCGGTAGCGGCCGAAGAGCAGGGACTGCTCGGCACGGCCCACTACGCCTCGCACCCCGTGTATCCGCTGGACGCCACCGTGGCCACGGTCAACATGGACGGGCTCAACATCTGGGGGCCGACGAGTGACGTCACGGTAGTCGGGTACGGGATGTCGGAGTTGGACGATGTGCTCCAGCTTGCCGCGGAAGCGGCGGGACGAACGCTGGCCCCGGACCCGGAACCCGAGAAGGGGCACTATTTCCGCTCCGACCACTTCGAGTTCGCCAAGCGGGGTGTCCCATCGCTATACGCGGACGCGGGCGTGGACGACCTGGAGCACGGCGAAGAGTGGGCCCGCGAGCGACGGGAGGAGTACACGAGGGACCACTACCACAAACCGTCGGACGAGTACGACCCGTCCTGGAACCTCGAGGGCGCGGTGCAGGACCTCCGTCTCCTGTTCGCGGTGGGACACGCCCTGGCGACGGGTGACCTCTGGCCCAACTGGCGCGAGGGCACCGAATTCAAGGCGCTGCGGGACGAGATGATGGGGTACGAGGCGGCGCCGGCGGCGAAGGTGGAGTAGCGCCCACCTAGGGCGCCAGCCACAGCTTCAGGGCGAACACCACGATCATCACCACGACCACGCGCTTTACCCACGCATGGCCCTTGAGCACCGTGAGGTGCGTGCCGGCGAGTCCGCCCAGCAGGTTGCCGCCGGCCAGCGCGATTCCCATGCCCCAGTCCACCTTGCCGGCCATCGCGAAGAGGACGAGGGCCAGGGGGTGAACACGAGGACCACGAGCACCTTGAGGGCATTCCCCTTCACGAGGTCGAAGCCCGCCAGCATCGCGATGGCGAGGATGAAGAAGCCCGACGCCGGCCTGAACGAACCCCCCGTACACCCCGACGCCGAAGAACAGAATGGAGAAGCCGACGCCCGAGACGCGGGGCTGCGCCCCGCTCTGCCGTGCGGGATCGACCCCAGCGCCAGTTACCCGCTGGATCCGATTCCGCAGTGGGTCGAGCAGAATCACCACGGCGAAGACGATCATCAGGGTGGCCAGGACGCGCTGGAAGGAGGCGTCACCGATCCGGATGGCGGCCCAGGTCCCGAGGCCCGCGCCCGCGAGGGCAGGTAGAGCCGCCTTCCGAATCCAGCTCCAATCCATCACGCCGTGGCGGTTGAAGCTCCACACGGCGCCCACGTTCTGCACAAGGATGGCGATCCGGTTGGTTCCGTTGGCGACGGTGGGCGGGAGGCCCAGGAATATGAGCAGCGGGAGTGTGAGAAAGGACCCGCCGCCCGCCAGGACGTTGATCGTCCCGGCCACCGCTCCCGCCACGAAGAGAAGAAGGTACGCCGCCAGATCGCTCACGGGCCGCGTGACTCCTCGAGCTCCCGGTCCTTGATCATGAGTGTGAACGTGACGTAGTACTTCATGATGTTGCTGACGTAGCGCACGGTCTCACGGCCTACCTCACGAGCCACGAGGACCTCGACGTTGTCGAACCACTTGTCGGGATCGAGGCCGGCCGCGGCCGTCTTGCGTCTCAGGTTCCGGATCCGGGTGGGGCCCGCGTTGTAGCCCGCGATCGCGAAAACCTGCCGCACGAGGGGTTCGAGGTCCGGGTCGTCGAAGTAATGCTCGATGAGGTACCGGAGATACGCGGCCCCTGCCTTGATGTTGCTGTCGTCCGTGCTGATGTCGTCCACGCCAGCTTCGGCCGCCGAGGCCGGCTTGATCTGCATGATTCCGACCGCCCCATGGCTGTTCTTCGTGTCGGCGCCCAGCCTCGACTCCTGGAACGCCTGCGCCACCAGGAGCACCCAGTCGAGGTCATACGTGGCGGCGTGCGTCTCGAACGAGCCTCGCAGCCTTCGCACGGCCTGGGAGTCTTCGGTGCCTCGCACCCGCTGAACGCGCGTCGTGTCCTTCGTGTACCGCTTGAGGAGGATGTTGCCGGTCAGTGTACCCGCACGGCGTTCGCGCCCGAAATCGTTCAGCGCTTCCAGGAGAGCCGGGCTGTTCTTCCGGACCGCCCACCCGATCTCGCCACCCGTACGCACCGCGAGGTCCCGGTGGAGCACCAGGTCCGGGTAGATCTGCGCCCAGAACTCGGCCTGGTAGGCGTCCACGACGGTCGCGGGTGAATTCCCGACGTTCACCTGCTCCAGCAGGTCCTCCGCGTCGAGCACTTCATCCACGGGCACCAGGTTGAGCGGTGCACGTCCCTGCTCGCGGAGGTCCGCGTCGAGGGCCCGCAAGCTCTCCCAGTAGCTGCTCGACGGCCGGACGTGAAGCTCCAGCGCCCCGAGGTCCTCGAGTCGGTCTGGAATCGCCACCTCCGTGCCCGGGCCCGTGACCACGATCTCCGAAACCCCGGTCGCCAGGGGGCGCGTGAAATCCACCAGCTCCTGGCGATCCGGCGTGATCGTCAGGCCGGCCGCCGCGATGTCACCCCGGCCTTCCTGGAGGAACGGAATGAGAAGGTCCCGGGTCACGGGCTGCACCACGACAATCACCTTCAGCTGCTTCCGGTCGAGTCGCTGATTGAGAAACTTCTCCAGCTCTGCCGCGGCTTCGGCCACGAGGCCGACCTGTCGACGACCGTCGAACCCGAAGAACATGGGCTCGTGCACGGTAAGGAGCCGGACCACTCGCCGCTCGGCCATCCCGGGCAGGTCGCCCGTCCACGGCTCGAGGGTCCGCTGCGTTCCCTCCGGCAAGCTGTCCAGGGCGGTGAGCAGCGTCGGAAGCTCTTCGACTTCGGGGATCGGGTCCGCGGCCGGCGCCCCGGAGTCCGCCGCGCTCGCACCTTCCGAACGCTCGCCGACCGTGGACTCGCCACAGGCGCAGCACACCCCGACCATGAGGGCCGCCGCCGCGCAGGGTACGCCGGATGCTCGCCAGGTCCGCCGTCTCATCGACATGCGCCTCCGATTGGGCCTTGCGGTCCGTCTCGTGGATCGAGGATCTTGCCGCCGTGTCGCCCGGTAACATGCAACCGTAGCCTCGTGTCGGCCACGCGGGCCGAGCCGCGTCGATGGACGCGAAGGCCGTCGGACCTCGATTGGAGACGACCGTTGACCCGGACCTCGCATTTCTGGACGGAACTCATGCGCCGGCGCGTGCCGCACATCGTCGGGGCCTACTTCGCCGGCGGGTGGATTCTGCTCGAGTTCACGGACTGGGCGGTCGGCCGCTGGGTTTTGTCGCCGCACATCACGGACTTCGTGGTCGCGTCGTGGCTTCTCATGATCCCTGCCGTCGCGTTGCTGGCTTGGACGCATGGCGCGCCCGGGCGGGACCGCTGGACGCGTCTCGAAATCGGAGGCATTGCCGCGAACCTCATCGTGGCGGCTGCCGTCATGTTCGGCCTCTTTCAGGGGCGGGACCTCGGAGCGGCCACGACCACGGTCACGGTGCTGGACGAAGATGGACGCAGCGTCGAACGAGATATCCCGAAGCGGGAGTTCATGCGACGCGTGGCCGTCTTCGCATTCGTGAACGAGTCAGACGACTCCGGGCTCGACTGGCTCCAGCTCGGTGCTCCCTGGTCCCTCACGCTGGACCTCGAGCAGGACGACTGGATTCGGCCCGTGACGGGCTTTGCGGAGGAACTCAGCGGCGAAGGCCCGTTCTCCCCGACTCACCTTCCGCTGTCTCAACAGCGAGAGCTGGCTTTGGACCGTTTTCTCGACTACCTGATCGTGGGGTCGATTCAGGGAAGCGGAGACTCACTGGTCCTGGGCAGCCGGCTGTATGACGCCAAGACCGGCACCATGATGGCCGAACGCGTCTTCGAAGGTTCCCACCCGCTGGACCTCGTGGATCGCGTTTCGAGCCAGCTCCGGGAGGACCTGGACATTCCCTCGGGACACGTGGCGCGGACGGCCGATCTGCCCGTGCGGGAGCTGCTGTCCGATTCCCTGGTTGCCGTTCGGGCATTCCTGCAGGCCGAGTACGCGGAGGGGCGGGACGCGGCCGCCAACCTGCGGCTCCTGGCTGCTGCGACCGGCACCGACTCGACGTTTGCGCTGGCCCAGGCCGCGCTCGGTGAAGCCTACATCGCGTTCAACCAGCCGGAGGATGCGTACGCGGCTTACGAGGCAGCCCTGCGGCACGAATACCGGCTCAGCGAGCGAAGCCGATTCGAGGTCAAGGCCCGGTACTATCAGATCACGCGTCAGCCCGAGAAGACCCTGGCCATCGCCCGCATGCGGACGGACCTGTATCCCACGGACCCGAGCGCCTGGGATGTACTCGGCATCGTTCTCATCAACCAGGCCGACAACGAGGGCGCTGTCGAAGCGTTCGAACAGGGTCGGGTCCTCGATCCGTCGTCGTGGAGTCGAGTCCAGCTGCTCGGACAAGCGTACATGAACGCGGGCCGGATGGACGAGGCCGAGCGGACGTACCAGCGGCATGCCGACCGTTATCCCGAGCGCCTCGCGCCGATTCGCGCGATCGGCGGGATGTACCTTCAGCAGGGTCGCTTCACGCCGGCAGCCGGGCAGTTCGAGAAGGCGCTCCTGGTGGACCCGAACGACTTCCCATCGCTGGTAGCCATGGCCGACATATCGGAGCGGACGGCGGACTTCGAGAAGGCGCGAGCATTCTACGACCGGGCCATTTCCGCCTCGCGGACGACCGACCAGATGTGGCAGGTCGGAGGTCGGCTGGTCGCCCACTTCGATCTGCAGGGGATGACCGACAGCGCCATCGCTCGGAACGAGGCCCTGTCAGGCTACATCCGGTCCAGCCAGGGGCGGGTGCCGGAACTGCAGCATCGACTCAATACGATCGCGCTCTATCCGAGAGCCGGGCGGCCGGCGCAGGCCCGGGCCCTGCTGGACACGTTGAGGTCTGAACTGGAGCCTCCGCTCACCCTGCTCGTTCCGGTAGCCGAGGCCCTTCTTCTCCGCGAACTCGGCCAGGGTGAGCGGCTGGAGGCGAAGATCCCCGAGGCCCGTCGCCTCTACGAAGAGCTGGGGTACGCGTCGCTCGAGTGGACCATGCTGTATCTGGAAGCTGAGGCGAGGCGACTGCAGGGACGATGCGCGGACGCGATTCCCATGTTCGAACAGGCGGCGGGGGCCATGCAGGTGGGCCTCTTGGGCGAGACCGATGTGGGCCTGGGTGGGAACCCGTGGCTCGGGCTCGGGATGTGCTTCCGTGAACTGGGACGGCACGGAGACGCGTCGAACGCCCTGGGCGAGTCGTACTCGCGGCTCCCCGCCGACGCGCGAGTCCTGCTTCAGCTGGCCTACCTGTACCGGGACATGGGAGATCGGGTCGAGGCTCTGCGCTACCTCAATGGAGCCGTACACGTCTGGAGGAACGCGGACCCCGACCATGTCCTCGCGGCGGAGGCGAACGCGCTCCTGTCCGAATGGGAGGGCCAGGGCTGACCGTCGGATCGGACGCGTCCCCGGGTGCCCGGTCGAGTCAGATCTCTCCTCTGCGCGCGAGGTCGCCAATCCGCTCGGCGGCCCGGAACGCCAGGGCCATGATCGTCATCGTGGGCTGCCCGCGACCCGACGTCACCATGCTGCTTCCGTCGCAGATGAACAGGTTCGGAACATCGTGGGTGCGGTGGTCCGTGTCGATCACGGAGCGCTCCGGGTCGGTTCCCATACGGCACGTCCCCAGGAGATGCGCCGTGATCGTCGTCGGCACGACCGGGTAGCGCCACACCCGCTTCGCACCCGCCGCCTCGGCGATCTCAACGCTCCGCTCCTGCATGAACCGCATCATCGCCAGGTCGTCCGGGTGGTCCCGGTACGTCATGCGAATCGCAGGCAAGTCCCAGGCATCCTTCACGGTGGGGTCGAGCGAGATGCTGTTGGTCTCGACCGGCAGCGACGTGGTGTGACCGTTGACGAACATGGACCGGGAGTAATCGCTCAGCAGCGCCTTGTACTCGGGTCCCCAGCGTGGCGCGTCCGGCGGACCGTATCCCTCGACTCCCCACATCATGGGGTGGTAGAACAGCCGCGCGTCGATGCCGCCGCCCCCGTAGAAGCCCCGTGACGGGTCGGCGTCGTAGAAGTCGTGCATGATGCGTGTCACCTGGACGCTCTTGAACTCGTTGAGCTCGTTCTCGAACGCGGCCCCGACCATCGACATCCCGTTCGTCATCAGGTGCTTGCCGACGAGGCCGCTCGAGTTCGCGAGTCCTTCCGGGTGACGGTTCGTTTCCGAAAGAAGCAGGAGGCGCGGCGTCTCGGCGCCGTTGGCGGCCAAGATCACGGCCTTGCCGAGTTGCAGGTGCTCGGTACGGCCCGGATCCAGGTACCGGACTCCCGTGGTTCGGCCGGAGCGATCGATCTCGACGCCGACCACCCGGCTGTTCGGCCGGATCTCGCAGCGACCCGTGGCCTCGGCCTCCGGTATCATCGTGACGAGAGTGGATGACTTGGCCCTGACTTCGCACCCGAACCCCATGCAGAAGCCGCAGTGGATGCACGCCGGCCGCCCGCGAAACGGCTCGGTCGCGATGGCCATGGGAGCGGGAAAGGCGTGCCAGCCCATTTCCCGACAGCCCTTTTCGAACAGCACGCCCGACGACTTCACGGCGACGGGCCGCATCGGATAAGGTCTCGATCTCGGGGGCTCGAACGGGCTCGCGGCCGCCTGACCGGATACTCCCACTTCCCAGTCGACCTTCGTGTAGTACGGTTCGAGCTCTTCGTACGTGATCGGCCAGTCCACGAGGCTGGCCCCCTCGATGCTGCCCCACAGCGTTCCTTCCATGAAATCGACCGGGTGGAGGCGCCAGAAATTGGCCGTGAAGTGGACGCTGCTTCCACCCACCAGCCTCGCGTAGATCGCCGGCGGAACCTGCGGCCTGATCCGGGCCTCCTCGGTCTCCGACGTCCGGAACGTCTGTGGGTTGCGACGCGGTTCCGCGGCGATTTCCCACTGGAACCAGTACGCGTACTCGTCGTGCTTGAAGTCCGCCTCGCCGAGACGCGGACCCTGCTCCAGCACCACGACAGAGAAGCCCGCCTGCGAGAGCTCACGGGCCAGTACGCCGCCCGCCGCGCCCGAACCGACGATCACGAAGTCCACCTCATCGCCGTCGTGGTACCGGGCCACCGAGCCCGGGCGCCCGAGGCGCAACAGATCGCGCCGCTTCACCCGGCCTCCCCGTGAGCGTCGGCGTCGTAATAGCCGAACGGCGGGTGCCAGGCGTGTCGATCTTCGAAACCGATGATCTTCCATCCCGCCTGGTCCCGGTTTCCTCCGTGCATGGGGTCGGCGAAGGTGCCCCAGACGGTGAACGTGCGGCAGAGGCCGAAGAACCGCGTATCCTCGACGCTCTTCAGAAACGCCATCGCGTCCGACGGATCGAGGTCGCCGATCGAAGCGGTATCGGGATACGCTCGGGTCATCTGCCCGCCGAAGTCCCGGAGACCGGCCCGAAAGCCGTCCGCGAGCGGGGCGAGGAAATCGTCCAGCGCGCGATCGATGAAGTAGACCGCTCCGGCTTCACGCGCACCCGGGGTTTCGTCCGTGGGGATGATGAAAGCGGAGATCGCCTCGATCTCGGCCGCTTCCGCGGGGGTGAAGAAGACCAGGGTGGGCGGCAGAGTGCCCGCCGCGATCCGGCGCGCCTCACCGGCCGCCCGCGCAGCGCCGGGAAAGCGAGATGCGAGCACCGTCCACCCCATCGCTCCACCCGAAGCGCGCAGGAACTCTCTGCGGCTCGGGCTCCCGAACGCGGGTTCTGGCATTTTCACTCCTTCGGCCATGTCAGGTCTGATCGATCGCCGGCGAGGCCGACGGACCAGAATACGCAATGAGGCGGTGCGACGTAATGTTCCAGCACCCCCGGGTCGCGCGGCGCGCCCGGGCAGGCGACGTTAGCCCGAGGTCCGATCCCTTGAGCGTTCGTCAAACACGAGGGTGTCATGAGCTATCTACCGTACCTGGCCGCAGCCGAGAAGACGAAACTGTCTCCGCGGGCCCGCGAACTCTCGACGCAGATCGAGAAGGTGATCCAGGACTTTCAGCGCAGTTACCCGGATACGCCGCCCGGCGACGTTCAGCAGGCGCTGAACGCGCTTTCCGGCGACTCCAACCGGGTGCCAGCCTCCCGCAATGTCCTGGCGATGACCGTGGCCGGGGGAATCGCGGCCCTGGTCGGAGTCCTGTTCTTCATGGGCGAGTCGGGCGAAGGCGGGTTGGCAATGCCGCCGGGCGCAATGCTTTGGGTGGTGGCTGCGCTGATCGTCGGCGTGGGGCTCGCGGCGGTGGCGGCGCGCCGGCGTTGATCGGAGACATGACCGTTGAAACTCTGTTGATCGCCGTCCCGTTCTGTAGCGCATGACCAGCGCCCCAGACACTCCGATCATTCAGACGTTCGGCCTCAGCAAGCGGTATCGGAAGACGACCGCGGTCGATGACATCTCGTTTCGGGTCGAGGCGGGCCAGGTGTTTGGCTTCCTCGGGCCCAACGGAGCGGGAAAGACCACCACGATCGGGCTCCTCCTCGGCATCATCACCCCGACGGCCGGACGCTTCGAGCTGTTCGGCGGGGCCAGCGCGTCCGAGCTGCACCTGGCCCGGCGTCGCATTGGCGCGACCCTCGAGACCCCCAATTTCTATCCCTATCTGTCAGGCCGTGACAACCTCCGGATCGTCGCGAACGTCAAGCAGCGCGACGGGGCGGAGATCGAACGGGTGCTCGACCTCGTAGGACTCGGGCGCAGGGCGAAGCACAAGTTCAAGGCCTATTCCCTGGGGATGAAGCAGCGCCTGGCCCTGGCTGCGACCATGCTCGGCGATCCCGAGCTGATCCTTCTGGATGAGCCTGCCAATGGCCTGGATCCAGAGGGCATGCGCGAAATCCGGGAGATCATCCGGGGGCTCGCCGAGCGGGGGAAGACGATCTTTCTCTCGAGCCACCTGCTGGGAGAGGTGGAGCGGACGTGCACGCATGTCGCGATCATCCAGGGCGGCCGAATCGTCCGCCAGGACAGCGTGGCCGACGTGACCTCGCACGGGGTGGTCGGCCTCCGATCTGCGGATCTCGAGGCATTGGCGCACGCCGTCGGTGAGTACCCGGCGGCCCGGTGGTCGAAGCGACGCGGTGACCGACTCGTCGCCGAACTCGAGGACAATGACCTGGCCGGACTGAACGCCTGGCTCGCGGGACGGGGAATTCACGTTTCTCACCTGGCTCTCGAAGCCCGATCGCTGGAAGACGTGTTCATGGAGGCGACGGGGGCGGCCGCCCCGGGCGGGCACCGACTCGGAGAAATATCGTGATAGCCGCGGCGTTCCGCAGCGAGATGATGAAGATGTGGAAGCGGCCTGCCACGTGGGTGACACTCGGACTCTTCGGGTTGATGACCTTTGCGGACCTGATCGGCGAGTACCGTGATGGACGCAAGGATCCGGGCGACCCGTTCTTCCTCCCTGACGCATGGGGCCAGATCCTCGGCGAAGAGGTGGTGGTCGGCTTCATCTTCGGGTCCGTCCTCGTAATCCTGCTCGTGGCCGCTGAGTTCAGCTGGCGCACGTCGCGGCAAAACGTCATCGACGGGCTTTCGAAGACCCAGTGGTTTTCGACCAAGGTGCTTCTCATCCCTCTCCTGTCGGCGCTGTTTCTGGCACTGCGAGCCGCGATCGGTGGCTCATTTGCTCTGGCCGGAACCGATCTGTCAGCGGGTGCGCAGTTGTTGGGGACGGCGCAGCTGTCGGCGCTGGGCGGCATGTTCGTCACGGGACTCGGCTACGCCAGCCTCGCACTCTTCGCGGCCGTGGCGATCCGCTCTTCGGGCCCGGCCATGGCCGTGTGGTTCGCGTGGTTCGCCTTTGGAGAGAGGCTCCTGGTCGGCGGCCTCGGCAGCTTGTTCGAGAGCCTGCGGCCGTTCCTCAGGTGGGCCCCCGTCATGACGTTCGATCGTCTGCGGGACTACACGCAGTACGACTTAGCGGCGCTCCAAAGAGCCGTCGAGTTGGCGGCGCAGCACGACCGCCCGATACCTGAGCCGGAGTCACTCGGGCCGGCATTCGCGGGGAGCTTTGCGTGGATCGCCGTACTCCTATTCTTCGGCTGGCTGTGGTATCGGAAGAGAGACCTGTAGCCAGCCCGATCCGACGTAGGTGTTTGCCCGGCTCCCCGGGGCAACGCCCTCTTCGCCCGTGCCTCCCACCCAGAATGCTCATCCGGTAGGTTGTCCAACGACAATGGCGATTGTCAGGCTGCGTGGTGTGCAACCTGTTCCACCGTTCTGTGGATTGGACTCAACGCCCCGGTGGCGCGTGCCGCGTAAGTTGTTATGTTGCAACGGCAAAATCCGAGGCACGGCCCGTGCATCCCTGTTCAGTCGCACTTTCGAACCTGAGAGGATCATGAGCGAACGGGCATTCTGGCCATCCAATCCGGATGCACTGCTGACGAGCGCCGCCCAGGCGGTTGAGGCCAAGAACGGTCTCGGGCGCTTTCTCGGCCGCTCGTGGGACTACGTGGACGCCCACCTCGCCGAGGTGCTGCTCGTCACACTCGAGCGCCTTCCCGAGTCGGGCCGGCTGCGCCGGGAATCCGACCGAATGATCCTCCGCTGGGTGGGTCGGCTCATCGAAGAGGTCCCCAAAGACGATCCTTTCCGACCCAAGATTCTCCGGCACTTCCGGTCGAAGATCGCGACGGACTGAGGCGGCTGATCCCGGCGCCATTCCCCTGCGCCTCGCTTGTTTCCCGGCGGCTCCCCATCGTGCAATCTTACGACCGAGCGAAGGGCCGTCACGGTCATGCACATCCATGAAAAGGGCGTCGAACCATGAAGGCTGTAGCCGAGATCCAGGTGATCCCGATAGGGTCCGGGGTATCCGTGCGGAAAGAGGTCAAGCGCGCCCACGGCATTCTCGCCGCGGCGGGTCTGCACGCACAGTTGCACTCGTATGGAACGAACGTGGAAGGAGACCTCGAAGACATCTTCGCGGCCGTGCGGCAGATTCACGAAACGCTGCATGAAGAAGGGACCGTCCGACTTTCCACGTTCCTCAAGATCGGCACTCGCACCGACAAGGACCCCGACCTGGCGGGGAAGTTGTTCTGAGCAGCCGTACCGGCCGCTCGTCCGGCCGAGGTTTCTCAGGCCGCCTTGAGTCGGTATCATCCGCGGTTGGTCACCGCAATCCAGTGGTGTCGACCCATGAATCGGAGCTGCTCCCCCGGGAGTGAAGGTTCCGCAACCGGAGACGCGAAGATGTTTCAGGACAATAAGATATCGAGAATTGCCACTGTGCTCCTCATGACCGGGCTCCTCGGTGGGGTCGGCTGTGCTTCCGAGACCGCGGAAGAGCAGGCGGAGGCCGCAGCCGAGATGCCGGCGGAAGCTCCCGAGGGAATGGGCGAGATGAGCGCGCCTCACGGCCAAATATCGGTCCTCATGTACCAGTGCGCGGACGAACAGCAGTTCGCTCTGACCGTGGCGCCGGGCGTCGGCCAGGCGGCGCTGCGGCTGGAGGCCGGGGTGTTTCAGCTTGAACAGCAGGAAGTCGCGTCGGGGATGGAGTTCTCCGACGGCACGTACACCTTCCGCGGACAGGGGCCGGAAGCGTTCGTGGAGAAGGATGGCGAGCGGATCTTCACGGACTGCGTGGCAGCCGGGCACCCGGAGGCGGGAGTCGAAGAGTAGACGCTGGAGACGGCGGGCGGGCGGGCGGAGAGTACCTCCGCCCGCTCGCGCTGGACCCGAACGCTGCGCTGCGCGCTCGCCCCATGAATGATCGCCCACCCCATTGGCAGACACTTTCCGGGCTACTGGCTGCGCTTGACCACGCCGCCTGGCACGGCCGATTCTCGCGGGCATGGTGATCTGGACGCTGGCCGCCCTCGCGGGCGGCGCGTTTCTCATCGACCGTGCGGCGCTCATGACCATGCGCCCGCCGCGGCGGCCAGCCGAGCGGGTCGCTTCGGATCTGGGCTATCCGGTCCAGCCGATCGAGGTGCTCGCCGGGGAGGTCACGATCCGTGGCGACCTCATCGAGCCGCCTGGGGCGGCTCCGATGGCGCCCGTCGCCGTGCTCGTCCACGGTTGGACGGGTAATTCGAGCACCATGTTGCACCTGGCCGAGCCTCTCCTGGCGGAGGGCCTTCCCGTGGTGGTGTTCGACGTCCGGTCACACGGCCGGAGCGACCCCGCTCCCGCCGTGACAGTGCGGCATTTTCGCGATGACCTGATGGCGGTCATCCGGTGGCTGCAGGAGCACGGGCCGGCGCGGAGGGTGGTGGTCGTCGGCCACTCACTCGGGGGTTCGGCCGCCATCCTGGCGCGTGCCAAGGGTGCCCCGATCGAGGGCCTCGCGCTCGTGGCGGCGCCGGCTGACCTTTTCGCCGCCACGGCGGGCTTCTTCTCGGATCACGGTATGCCGGGCGGGCTTCTCGTGAAGTTGTTCCATCCGTCGTGGCGGCTGCGAGCCGGAGAGTCGTTCCGATACCTGGATCCGGCGGCACGGGCTCGCGACATCGCCGGTACGATACCGATCGCCATCGTGCAGGGTGACTGTGACACGCGTGTTCCGCCGTCGGAAGCCGCGCGCTTTTCCGACGCGACCGGTGTGCCGGTATACACCGTCAAGGGAGCGGCGCACCGGGACGTGCTGGTCCACCCGGATGTACAGCGGGAGATCCTTCGCTTCGTGCAGTCGATCGGCAAGGAACCGGCGGGGGTTTGAGCCGGTCAGGCCGCGCCCGTCGAGCCGAATCCGCCCTCACCGCGCGTCGTATCCAGGGAGACGCTGTCGACGACCTCGATCGCCGGTCGCTCGAAGCGGGCGAACACGAGCTGCGCGATCCTCTCGCCGCGTTCGATCCGAACCGTCCGAGACTCGATCCCGCGCGCCAGCCGGGCGGCCAGATCCTCCTCGCCCGACACTCGTGCCAGATCCGCAAGGCACACTCCCGGCGCGGTATTCAACAGGATCACCTTCACCGGTCCGCGGTACCCGGAGTCGATCGTTCCCGGAGCATTCGGAATCGTCAGGCCTCGCTGGAGGGCCTGCCCGGATCGGGGCCGAACCTGGGCTTCGAGCCCAGCCGGAAGGGCGATGCGGATGCCCGCGCTCACGAGGGTCCGTTCTCCGGGGGCGAGGATCGACGGCTCGCACGCGATGAGGTCGATCCCGGCGTCGCCCGGATGCGCAGGGGCGAGCGCGGTCTCGGACATCGTGGGGTCGCCATACGCGGGGTGCTCCGGCAGGAGCTCCACTTTCACGATATATTCCACGCCGGCAGGATAGCGTTCGCGGGGCCGCCGCGGAAGTTCGACCCATCCTGCGAACTGTGACTTTTCGGCCGCCCGGATGTCTACGCGACAGGTCGCGATCTCCGGCACGGGCGCCCGGCGTCACCTCGATCGAGCGGCCTAATACATATCAGGAGGATCTTGAATGAGTTCGATGTTTGACATGCTCGCCGAATTGGCGGGCCAGGAGAACGCCAGCCTGGCCGGCGCCATCGGCGCCGACGAATCCGCCACCCAGAACGCGACGCGGGCCGCGTTGCCACTGCTCCTCGGAGCTCTCCAGCGGAACGCATCCAGCCCCGAGGGCGCGGCGTCTCTCCAGGCCGCCCTGGAGAGAGATCACGACGGAAGCGTCCTCGACAGCTTCAGCGATCTGATCCGGGACCCGTCCCGGGCATCCGGAGCTGGAATCCTGGCGCACGCTTTCGGCGGCAAACAGAGAGCCGTGGAGCAGGGAGTCGGCAAGTCCGCCGGTCTGAGCCCGGCGCAGGTCAACCGGCTGCTCGCGACGCTCGCGCCAATGGTGATGGGAATGCTGGGCAAGGCTCGCAAGGAGAAGGAGTTGAATGCCGGTGGACTGGCGGACCTTCTGGCGGGCGAGCGCCGCGCCGCCGAATCTTCGGCGCCCGACCTCTCATCGCTGGCCGGCCTCCTGATCGACAGTGACGGGGATGGGATGGACATGGGCGATGTCACCCGGATCGGCGGGAAGCTTCTCGGGGGCCTGTTCAAGAAGAACTGAGCCGTGCGACAGTATCGGATCATTACGCTACGCGACTACAGGGAGTGAAACATGGGTATCTTCGATTTTGTGAAAGAAGCGGGAGCTAAGCTCGGCTTCGGCGGTGGACACGACTCGCGCGATGAGGGCGTCGAGAAGCTCGGCGCGGACATGCAGGACGAGGATCCCGTCCTCGCCAATCGCATGCGCGGAAACGCGCTGGCGCGGGCCGTCATGGGGCACGGTTTCGAGGTCGAGGACCTCCGCGTGGACTACGCCGACGGCACGGCCACGGTATTCGGTAAGGTCACCGACCAGGCTACCGGCGAGCGCGTCGTTCTGGCCCTCGGCAACGTCGCCGGCGTGGCCCGAGTGGACGACCGGATCGAGGTGGCGGAGCCGGCGCCTGAGGCGGTCTTCTATACCGTTCAGGGCGGCGACTCACTCTCGAAGATCGCGCTGGCCCACTATGGCGACGCCATGAAGTATCCGGTGATCTTCGAAGCGAACAAGCCGATGCTCGAGAATCCGGACCGCATCTATCCGGGGCAGGTCCTGCGGATTCCGGCCCTGGAGGCCTAGGGCCCTTTTCGGAGGTACGAAGCGTGCGCTGGAAGAAGGGTCGTCGGAGCACCAACGTCGAAGACCGTCGGGGGCAGCGGGTCGGCCGCGGCGTCAAGATGGGTGGGGGCCTGACGGTCGTCATCGTGGTGGCCGTACTCCTGCTCGGGGGCGATCCGGCGACCCTTCTCCAGTTGGCCGGCGATTCGGCGCCGACCCAGACCCGGCCCCCAACCGCCGCGGAGAACGAAACGGCCGATTTCGTGCGGGTTGTCCTCGGCTCGACGGAGGACGCCTGGGGCGAGATCTTCGCGGCCGCGGGTCAGACCTACCGCGAGCCCACCCTCGTGCTCTTCACGGACATGGTCCAGTCGGCATGCGGGATGAACAGCGCAGCCACCGGCCCCTTCTACTGCCCACCGGACGAGAAGCTCTACGTCGATCTCGGCTTCTTTCGCGAGCTCGAACGTATCGGCGGAGCCGGGGACTTCGCGCAAGCGTACGTGATCGGGCACGAAGTCGGACACCACGTGCAGAATCTCACCGGCACCTCCGCTGCCGTACGACAGGCGCAGGCTCGTGGTGGCAGTCAGGGAGAGGCCAACCGACTGTCGGTGCTTATGGAACTGCAGGCGGATTGTTACGCCGGTGTCTGGGCCCACCAGATGAACCGCAGTGGAGGCGAGACGAGCCTCCAGTCCGGCGACGTCGAAGAGGGGCTTCGGGCGGCCGCGGCGATCGGAGATGATCGTCTGATGCGGTCCGCTGGGCGAGCGGCCAATCCCGAGTCGTTCACCCATGGCTCTTCCGAGCAGAGGGCCGCGTGGCTGCGGCGTGGACTCGAGACGGGAAGTGTGGAGGCCTGCGACACGTTTGCTCGCCAATAGGATGATCCGTGACCGATAAGCGGGGCATGAGTTCGATGGTCGGCCGCCCCGCGTGGGTGGACCAGGATCCCAAGGGCCACCTGCACGGCTGGAGAGCCAAGGTCCACGAGATCATCTTTGGGGCCTATACGCCGGCGGGCAGGGCGTTCGACATCGCTCTCATCGTCACGATCCTCGTGAGCGTCGTCGCCGTGATGCTGGAGAGCGTGGCCCCCATTCGGGCGCGCTACGGGTCGGTACTTCGCGTCACCGAGTGGGTGATCACGATCCTTTTCACGATCGAATACGTGCTGCGCCTGCTCTGCGTCGGGCAGCCGGCCCGTTACGCGCGAAGCTTCTTCGGCGTGATCGACCTGCTGGCGATCGTCCCGACGTATATCAGCTTCTTCATCCCCGGGGCGCAGGCTCTCGCTGTCGTTCGAGTCCTCAGAATCCTGCGTGTATTCCGGGTGTTGAAGCTCGTCCAGTACGTGCAGGAAGCACGGGTCCTCCGGCAGGCGCTCGCCAACAGCGGACGCAAGATCCTGGTCTTCGTGTTCGTCGTCTTCACGATCGTGATCATCGTGGGAGCCCTGATGTACCTCGTGGAGGGGGCGGACGCCGGCTTTACGAGCATTCCCATCTCGGTCTACTGGGCCGTCGTCACGCTCACCACGGTGGGCTACGGGGACATCGCACCCGTCACGGCGCTCGGCCAGTTCCTCTCGGCGCTTCTGATGATCGTGGGCTACGGCATCATCGCCGTACCGACCGGGATCGTGACCACGGAGTTGGTCCGCGGGCAGCAGCAAACCGTGACCACCCGGGCGTGCCGCGAGTGCAGCCTGGAGGGTCATGATTCCGACGCGAAGTTCTGCAAGGGATGTGGGGAGCCGTTCTAGCGCGACGGCGACCCATTGGAACTCAACTGAACGGCGACTCGACCTCGTCACCCGAGTCGATGCGGGCCAGGAGGCGGCCGATCAGGCGATCCCACATGCGAGCCGGCAGCATCCGCTGCAGGACCCATCTCGGTCGTGATGCCACCACCGGAATCCGGGCGGGAGGGCGCCGGCTGGACACAGCCCGATACACGGCTCTCGACACCCGATCGACCGGGAGTCCGTTGCGTCCCCCTCGCACGGCCATCTTCCGGACGACCGGCATGAGCCGTTCGTAGTCCGTACCTTGAAAACGGCTTAGATCAAGATTGTCAAGATTATCCCATATAGGTGTTTGTATCGACCCGGGCTCGATCAGTATCACGTCCACTCCGGTTTGAACGAGCTCACGCCTGAGGGCTTCGGAGGCGGCCTCCAGCGCGTGCTTGGTGGCCGCGTAGATGCCGACGAAGGGAAACGCGAAGCGGCCGGACAGCGAGCTCATGTTGATCACGCGTCCGCGGGACGCCCGGAGCTGCGGGAGAAACGCCTGGGTGACCGCGAGAGCGCCGAAGAAGTTGACCTCGAACACGGCTCTTGCTTCCTGCAGATTCGCCAGCTCGATGGGCCCGGCAGCCAGCACTCCCGCGTTGTTGACAACCGCCCGTAACGGCGTCCCCGCCAGGATACGCTCTACCTCTTCCGCCGCTCGAGAAATCGACTCGGGGTCGGTCACTTCCATGCGGATGGGCTCGACACCGGCATCACGCAGGCGCGCCGCAGCCTCCTCGCCGCGCACCGTTCCGAGGCTCCGATAGCCGCGGTCCGCGAGGTAGCGGGCGGTCGCAAACCCGATTCCCTTCGAGGCTCCCGTCGTGAGTACCGCGTCCATGGCCTGCCGCCTCCTTCAGGTGGGGGATCGCGAAGTATGCCGGGGGGCCCGGTCCCCCGGCAAACGAAACCTGAGATCGCGGCCGTCGTATGAGTACTCGGAGAAGGCGCGGGCAGTGCGGCCCCGGTCTCCGCCCATCGATAGGAGGAGCGATGAGAATCCTGAGAGGGATCCTGGTCGTCGGCGTCGCGTGGTTCGCGGCCGGCTGCATGCAATTCGATTATGGGATCACGCTGGAAGAGGATCTGTCGGGCACGGCGGACGTGGATCTCTCGATCGATCTCGAGCGGGTCGCGTACATGGCGGCCTACATTCAGAATTCGTTCGGTGGCGAGGGGGGCGAGCCGACGGAGGAACAGTTGGAGGCCGCCCGCGAGGAAGTCCTTCAAGGGATGGACGAGGACGAGGATTTCAGCGTGGAATCGATGCGCGCCGAGATCGAGCCCGACCTCCCGGAAGGCGTAGCGCTTCTGCACGCCAACGTGGAACGCGAGGAATTGCTCACCACCATGAGCATGCGTTTCGCGTTCGATCACGTGGACAAGCTCAAGGAAATCCGGCTCGATGACGATGACGAGGGCGACGACGGTGGCGCCCCCATGGATGCGGAGCCGTTCGAGAATCTCGAAATCCTCGAAGAGGGAGACGAGATCATCATCCGCAGCGAAGCCATCGATCCGATGAAGGAACTGGACGACGTGCCCTGGGTGTCGGACGAGATGGTCGAAAAGCTGCTCCAGGGCTTCGGCGTGACGTTCAGCATCACTTCGCCGTTCAGGGTGGAGGAGCACAACGCGACGCGGAAGGATGGAAGGACGCTCGTATGGGAGTTCAACCTCGAGACCCTTCAGTCCGGCGAGGCGACGGGTATATACGCGCGTCTGAAGCGCTGACGCCGTCGAAGGCGACCGATCGAGCCGGGTCCTCCTGTCGGGCGGCCCGGCCTTTCCGTTCGTGGGTGAGCCGACGCTTGCCGAACGGCAGGTGCGCGGTCGATCTTCTCGACCATGAGCTCTTCGCCTGATCCAACTCTTCCGCCGCGCTTCCAGGCCCTGATGGCCGAGCTGAAGCGCCGCAAGGTGTTCCGTGTCGCCGCCGTATACGGTGGGGCCGCGTTCGTCGTTCTGCAGGTAGCGGACATCCTGGCCGAGGGTCTGCAGCTTCCGCCCGGTTTTCTCGGTGCGATCAGTGTTCTGGCGATCGCGGCGTTTCCCCTCGTCCTGTTCCTGGCGTGGATTTTCGAGCGGACGCCGCAGGGGCTTCGGCGGACCACTGCCGAAGGACAACTACGCCATGGATGAGACGAAAGCCCACGGAGCGGGAGGAAGGGCGGCCCTGGCGCGCGAGGCGCTCGAGCTGATCGCCGCGAGTCCGCGCGGGGTTCTGTGCACGCTACTGCCCGGTGGCGGCGAGCCGTACGGTTCCTTGGTTGAGATTGTGCCGCTTCCCGACGGCGATGCGGTGATGCTCCTCAGCGGGCTGGCGGAGCACCGCAAGAATCTGGACGCGGATCCGCGGGGGTCCCTGCTAGTCGGCCCCGCGATCGGCTCACCTGACGCACTCACCCAACCGAGGGCCACGATCGTCGGGAGGGCCGAGCGTGTGGAGGACAGGGCCGAATTCAGGGATCTCTACCTCGCCGCACACCCGGGCTCTGCCACGTTCATCGACTTTCCCGATTTCGCCTTCTACCGATTGCGGGCGGAGAGAGTGCGCTACATCGCCGGCTTCGGGCGCATGGGCTGGATTCCCAGGGCCGCCCTCGTCTCCCCGGGCTCACCGTAAGCGTCAGCCGGCCATGCAACGGAGGGCCCTTGTTTGATTTCGCGCTACTGATCCCGCTTCTCGCTATCTTCTTCATCTTCGGCGTCCCGATCATGGCCGTAGCCACACACTTCGTACTGAGGCCCATGGTGCGCGACGTGATCGGCGCGATCCACGTAAAGGCGGAGGCGGAAGGGGAGGACCTGATCGACAGGGTCGGTCGCCTGGAGCAGGCGATCCTGGACCAGGGGCAGCAGATCGATCGACTGATCGAGGCGGAGGTGTTCCGGAGGCAGCTGGAGGCGGGCCGGCCGGAAGCGCCGTAAACTCCCGAAGCGTAGTGGCGGGCTCGCGATACGGGGATCCGGGACAGCGGACTTCGGAACGTGTGTGCCACGGCCGTGTAGAGCCAAAAGCCGACTACTGGTGTCCGGGCGACGGGCACGGTACGGTACGGCGGGAGGTGGAACATGCGTATATTACGGACGGAGCGTCGGACAGGCATCGGCCTGGCCGGACTTCTCATCCTCCTGCTCACTCCCGCCATCTGTAGGTCCCAGGAAGCTCCCCCAACCAGCTCAGAAAACAGCTACGGCTACGTCAGCACCTCGCAGGGGGAAGTCACGCTTCTCGAGGCTGATACTGGCGAGTCCGTGTCGGTCGACGGGACGGAGGCCGTACTTGCCGGTGACGAGCTGCGGTTGTCCGGGGCTGCCCGGGCCGAGGTCCGCCTTGCCGATCGAAACGTGCTGTGGCTCGACGATCAGGCGGAGCTCGTCTTCCTGACGTTGGCCGGGTCGCCGGACCGGAGCGATCTGATGACGGCCCTGAAGCTGAGGGGGGGCTCGCTGCAGATCACGGTGGCCGATGACTACATCGGGGATACGCCGCCCGCCATCGAGACCCCCAACGCCTATGTCGAGCTTCGCGGTCCGGGGACGTACCTGGTGGAGGCACTGGGCGACGCGCGGACGCTGGTCGTGGCGCGGCGCGGAAGCGCGAAGGTGAGGGCTGGTACCGCGATCACCACCGTGCAAGCCGGAGAAGAGGCGCTGGTCGAGGGATTGGATGGGACTCGGGTCCGTCTGGCCGCGGCACGAGGGCTCCTGCCCCTGGAACGCTGGGGAGAATCGCGCACGGCAAGCTACACGCGGACCACCGAGGTCTACGTGGACGAGTCCATCCGTCATGCCGCCGCGCCGCTGCGATCGCATGGATCGTGGACCTACGTTCGTGGAACGCGCGCCTGGAGACCCCATGTCAGTGCCGGCTGGCGCCCGTATTCGAGAGGGCGATGGCGTCACACTCCCACCGGTCTCTACTGGGTCTCCTACGAGCCGTGGGGCAGGGTGCCCCACCACTATGGGAACTGGGATCTCGTTCCGGGATTCGGTTGGGTCTGGTTCCCCGGGCACCGCTTCGCGTCCGCCTGGGTGTTCTGGTACTGGGGTCCGAAATACGTGGGTTGGGTACCGTGGGGCTACTACGCGCAGCACTACGGCACTCTGTCGTTCGGCGTATACGGGTGGGCGGGCGGTGTGGGCGTTCATTTCCGAGACTGGTGCTTCACGCCGTACCGCCGATTCGGGCACCGCGACCAGCACCGGTACATCAAGTCCGGGCGCGACATGGGTCGTGAGGGTGAGCGTATCGGTCGCGGAATCATCACCACGGACACGCGCGGGCTGACGCCCGGGCACTGGACGTCGCCGGACCGGGTCAACCGGATCCTCGCCTACGACGAGGGCGGCAAGAAGTTCGAGCTGGAGGAGATCGGTCCGTTCGTCAACCGCGAGAAGGATGTCAGGCTCCCGGGTGACCGAGAGCGACAGTCCGCTGACGGGGCAAACGAGCGTACACGCGCTTCCATCGATCCCGTGCGGACCACGCGCACCGTGGAACTGACCCCTGGGCAGCGCGATCCGACGACTCGCGAGAAGGCCCGCCAGGAAGTGACCCGTCGGCCCTCCATCGACCCGGTTCGCACCACGCGCACGGTGGAACTGACCCCTGGGCAGCGCGATCCTACGACTCGCGAAAAGGCCCGCCAGGAGGTGACCCGTCGGCCCTCCATCGACCCGGTCCGCACCACGCGCACGGTGGAACTGACCCCTGGGCAGCGCGATCCTACGACTCGCGAAAAGGCCCGCCAGGAGGTGACCCGTCGGCCTTCCATCGACCCGGTGCGCACCACCCGCACGGTGGAGTTCGCCCCGAAGAGCCAGCCGGTGGCTCGGGACCGGGCGCGCGTCGAGACGCGATCGCCGCAGGCGACGCCCACCCGGAAGGTGCCGGCGAAACCGCCCTCTACCCGACCGAGCGTCGGTGAACGTACGAAGACCCCTGGTCGCGTGACGCGGCCAAGTTCAGCCGCACCGTCCAGGCCGGCGCGCACCGCGCCGCCGAAGCGGGCGACCCCCGCGAGAACGCCGACGCCGAGATCGTCGCCGGCGCGGACAGCGCCGCGTTCACCGTCCCGGGCGAAGCCGGCGAAGACGAAGTCCAACTGATCAGTCGGGTGCCGCCTCCGGCTCGGTCGGCTTCGCCAGCAGCTTGCTGAGCCCATAGGCCCAGATCCAGACGCTGACCGCGCCGAGGATTACGGCCGAAATGCCGAACACGATCCGCCCGGTTCGCTCTCCCACCGGTCCGCCGACGCCCACGCCACCGCCACCCACGCCGCCGGAGAACGCCCGTTCCCCCGGGCCGAACGCCACCCAGGTTGCGATCGCGAAGAAGGTGGAGACGATGAACGCGCCCACCAGCCAGCCGGCCGGGTTGAACTTCCCGCCTCGAGAGATTCGCGCGATATAGCCCGGCTTCCGGAGGTCGATGGATCCCACGGCTACGACGTAGACGCCCGCTGTCAAGAACACGGCGCCGGCGGCCACGATCACCCACGGAGGTGCGTGCCTCGAGGTCTCTTCGGTCGGTATCACGCCGATTCCGACGAGCACCACGGCCGCTCCCGCGGCCACGGCCAGGACGCCCAGGGTCAACCAGGTACGGGCCGGGCCGTGGCGTCTCCCTCGCTTGTGCATACGGAACGATGTGACTTTCTTCACCGCCCCCTGTCAAACGAGAGGAAGCAGCGGGGCTTCGCAGAGTCGAGGTGTGTCTACAACCATGGAGATGGTAATGAGGGATTTGAATCGCCGTATTCTGCCGGTAATCGCGGTGCTGCTGTCGCTCGTCGCGACGAACACGGCGCTGGCGCAGGAGGAAGAGAAGGAGCTGGGTTGGTTCAACGCGACCGACTTCGCCTGGGTCCTGACGGGCGGTAACTCGCAGACGAGCACGCTCGGTCTGGGCAACGTGCTCCGGCACCTGTGGGATACGTCCACCTTCCGCTTCGAACTCGGTGGGATCCGTTCCGAGTCCACGCTCAAGACTCGCGGCGCCACAGGGACGATCGACGACTTCGAGCTCTTCGAGGAATCCACCAGCGAGAAGACCGCCGAGAGCTACCTGGCGAACGCCCGCTACGACTGGGCCTTCAGCGGTGCGTGGTACGCGTACGGCCTCGCCGGCTGGGAGCGCAACACGTTCGCCGGCTTCAACAATCGCACGACGGGAGCGGTCGGCATCGGGCGCCAGCTTGTGGATACGGACAACACCAAGCTCAAGATCGACTTTGGTGGCACCTACGTGGTGCAGAAGGACGTGGTCCCGGTCCCCGGCAGGGACGAAGAGTTTGCCGGTGGCTGCGGTTTACGGCCGACTGGCTCCAGAGACTGTCCGGCAACACCGACTTCGCAAGCACTCTGATCCTCGATCAGAACCTGAACGACACGGACGACGTGCGCGCCAACTGGCTGAACGCGCTCTCCATCGCGATGAGCGACGCGCTTTCGCTGCGGACGAGCCTCCAGTTCCTGTGGGACAACCAGCCGGCCCTGACGACGGTGCCTCTTGTTCGACGTCGGCGGGACCGATCCGATCGACACCGTGCTGGCTCCGCTCGACGAGCTGGACACATTCTTCACCCTGGCGCTGGTTCTGAATCTCTAGAATCGCCGGCTCGGCGAACTAGAAGCGCATCAGTCGCCACAACTCCGAGAGTGCCGCCGTCCCGCGGGGTCACCACCGGCACGACACGACAGCCGGGACTCGCGGCGGCGAGCGGCCACCTCGGTGTTGTGACGGCGCACCTCGCCGTCGACGCCGGCGATGTCGCGGATCAGGGAGTAGGCGACCACGCCCACCGTCGCGACCGCAACGAGACTGGCGATGACAAGCCCGCCATCGTCCGGGTTCGAGTCGAAGATCCCAAGTTCACAACCTGCCGCACAGGCCAGGGTCGCCAAGCTGGTGCCGGCCAGCGACACGCCGAGCCTGACGCCGATGCCCTTCCAAGCGGCCCCTGAAGCGCCCGCGTACCAGTATCCCGTAGCCGGGCCGAAGTACATTCCATAGGAAAAGAGCGCGAGGCCCAGACCGGAGCTAGTCTTCGCCGTCGCCGGTGTTGGCGAGGGCCAGGCCCAGCGCCATGGGAACCACGGTGCCGGCCAGAGAGAGCAGCGTCGCGGTGTTCTCCGACTTCATGCCGGATGTCGCCTCGACTGCGTTCGACTTGGAGGCGAGCATCGCCTCCTGGGAGTGCGCCAACGGGGGCGGCAGCAGAGCCGTGCACATCGCGAACACCGCCAGCGATCCGAGCATCGGCGTGGTCTTCATGACTGACTCCCGTGATTTGGTGCCCTCGGCTTACCAGTTTCAATCTTGGCGACGCCGATCAAGCGAGAGTCAGGCGCTGCCGGCGCGGAGTCAGGCGCTTGTCGCTGTCACAGGGTCAGGCGAAGTTCACCGCATGGCATTCGAGATCCGTCCGTACCCCGACTTTTCCTGGTCCCAGAGCCGGCGTTCCACGTTCCGCGAGTGTCCCCGCAAGTACTACTGGCACTACTACGGGTCGCATAACGGCTGGTTGGACGAAGCCGGGGAAGAGGCGAAGCGTGCGTGGCGCCTCAAGAAGATCACGAACCTGTACATGGTGCTCGGCACGATCGTGCACGAGCTCGCGGCGGACGCGATTCTGCGTGTTCGGGGCGGGGCCGCGGTCCCGGAAGCGGCGGAGCTGATCGAGGAAGGGCGGGGCAGGCTGAACCGGGCCTGGCTCATGTCCCAACAGCGCGAGGAGTGGGAGCGGCGGCCCGGCCAGCTCACCATGCTGATGGAGTTCTATCGCGGGTCCGGTCCATCCCGCGATCTCATCGAGACCATCCGTGACAAGCTCTACGCATGCCTGCGCCACCTCCTCGTCTCGGAGAGCTTTCGCGAGGCGGTAGCCGCACCGGCCGTCGAGGTGAAGGAAGTCGATCGACTGGACTTCGTCGAACTGGATGGCGTCAAGCTGTATGCGCAGCCCGACCTTCTCTACAGGCTCGGTGACGCCTGGCGCATCGTGGACTGGAAGACCGGGGCCCGCCACGCCTCGCACGCTCCGCAGCTCCGTACCTATGCGGTGTACCTGCAGGAGCGGGGGGACCTTCCGAAGGGGCCCGTGATCGGTCGTCTCGAGTACCTGGGAACGGGGGATGCCGTGAGCGTCCCGGTCTCCGAGCGGGAGTGCACCGAGGAGCGCCAGAGGATCGCGGACAGCGTAGCCGCGATGCGCACCTACCTGTCCGACCCGGTCCGCAATGAAGCCCTGCCGCGCGACAGGTTCTCGCTTCGGGAGGACACTCGGCGCTGCCCGCAGTGTCCGTTCTTCGAATTGTGCGAAGACGAACTGGAGGCGGCGGGGGCGTCCGGACCCTTCTGACTCCGACCCGATCGCGTGTACTTGTGCGCTTCCTTTCGTTTTCTTGTATCCTTAGGTCGTCCCGACCACGGTGGTTCCTGGCTCGGCCACCGCCTCTCAAGGCCTGATATGGAGGTCCGCATGAAGCGATGGATGTTGCTCCCCCTCGCCGTTCTGATGTTGATGCCGGCGAGTCTCGCCGCGCAGGAAGACGCCGCACCGACCTGGTGGGCCGTATTCACCGAGCAGGTGGCACCGGCCGACGTGGCCGCGTTCGAAGAGGCCAGTGCCGCCATGTACGAGATGATCGAGGCCACCGCCCCGGACGACATGGTCTACTACACGCTCTCCGGCCCCGAAACGGGCTACATGTATGCCATCCCGATGGAGAGTTACGAGCAGTTCATGGAGATCGGCCAGAAGTGGGAGGGCATGGTCGAGGAGGTCGGCCGTGAGAAGTGGATGGAGATGGATGCCGCGGGATCCGAGTTCGTCACGAGCCGCAGCATGACCCTGTACATAGAGCGCCCCGACCTATCCTACGTGCCCGAAAGCCCTCGATTGACCACCGAGGCTCCCATGCGGCATTACGACTACGTCTATCCGATTCCGGGCAAGGAACAGGAAGTCGAGGCTTCGCTGCGGGAGTGGGTCCAGCTCTACGGGGCGGAGAACGTGGATTCGGGCTGGATGGTCTACCAGGCGTTCACGGGTGAAGACCTGCCACTCTACGTCATCGGCACACTCGCGATGGACCGCGGTGACTACGAGGCCGACGGCGACCGCCTGGATGAGTTGTTCGGCGATGCGGACGATGCCCTGTGGAAGAAGACCTCGGCCTTGCTGCGCAAGTTCGACCACAATGACGCGTGGTTCAGGCCGGAGCTCTCGCTGCTTCCGGACGAGATGTAGACGCTCGACAGACCTATCTGGCTTACCACAAGCCCGCGTGCGCAGAGCCAGGCGCCGCGGGCTTCGTGCATTCCGGCCGGTCAATTCGTGAGGACCACCTTGCCGAGATTCCGCCGGGCGTGGATGTAGCGGTGCGCCTCCACGGCTCCGTCGCGCGTCAGGGGATACGTGCTGTCGAGGATCGGTTTGAGCTCTCCCGACTCGACGCCCCGGTAGATTACTTCGAGGCCGGACAGAAGTAGCCCCTCTCGTTCCTGCAGGTGCAGCAGGTGCACGCCCGAAATGCCGATACACGGTTGCACGAGGTCCATGGGGTGCACGCGCGGCGTCTTGAGCCACGCCAGTGCGGCCCGCGGCCAGTTCTTGCGGTTCGTCGGGAGCGCCGCGCTCATCCCGTAGAACACGAGGCGTCCGAGCGGCGCGAGCAGGCGGCGGCAGGCCGCGGTGGCCTCGCCCCCCGTGGCGTCCAGCGCCACGTCGACCTCGCGCGGGCCGAGCAGGCTCTCGACATCCGGCTCCCAGTCGCCGCGCGAGTCGAAGCAGGCCTCGGCGCCCAATTCGTCCACCACGAAGGCGCGCTTCTCGGCTGTGCCGGCGGTGCCGATGACCCGCAGCCCGTCGCGAACCGCCAGCTGCACCGCCGCGGATCCCACTCCCCCGGCAGCACCGAGGATCAATGCCGTCTCTCCCCGCCGCACCCGTGCGCACTCGGACAGGCATACCCAGGCCGTGAGGAACACGACGGGGATCGCCGCCGCCTCGGCGGACGAAAGGCTCTCGGGGTAATGGAACAGATTCCGGGTGGGGACCACGATGTCGTGCGCGTAGCCGCCATGTCGGATCAGGCCCACCGCGCGATCGCCCGCGGACCAGTCCTCGACACCTTCACCCACCGACATGATCTCGCCGGCCACTTCGAACCCGGGGCTGTAGGGTCGGGGCGGGACCGTGTCATACAGGCCGGCTCGCATGAACAAATCCGCGAAGTTGATCCCCGCCGCGCGTACCCGGAGGTGCACTTCTCCCGGGCCCGGCTGGGCAAGCGGGATCTCTCGCTCGACGAACACCTCAGGCGCTCCGTGGCGCTCGATGCGGACGGCTCGTGTGGTCGTTTGCAGCACGGTGTCTGGCTCCTCGGGTGATCGGACCGCTCTGGAAGGCTCTTCAGGAGCCGGTGCGTAGGATGCCTCCCCAGTCCGCCAGCGGCCAGTACCCGCCTCCAGAGCCGGTTCAGCCGGCGGAAGGGTCCCGCACCACGCCCATGAACAAAAGCGCACCCGACAGGCGCTCGCGAATCGCGAACACGAACGGGCGGTCTGCCACGAACGTCGGCGGCACGGAGGTCACCCCTACCTCCACGGACGTCACGGCGGCGGCGCGCGTACCCTCCTCGTCCACCTCGACGAACGCCTTCTGCTTCACCCGGCTGATGTGGAGCCCCATGTCCAGTGCGTCCCGGTGCATCCGTGAGAAGTCCGCTGCCGTCTCGTCGAAGGCGACCTCCATCCCCAGCGCCTTGAGGACTTCGTTCAGCGACTTCTCGTACTCGAGACTGAACTTCGGAATACCGACCAGGAGCTCCGTATCCCGCAGGCCGGCAACGATACCAGCCCAGGTCCCTGCGTCGAGCGACTCGACGAGCGCATCGATGCCGGTATCCTCGGACGGAAGCAGGACTGTCATGGCAAATGCCTGGCCGCCGTATGGCAACTCGATCGCCTGGTAGTCCTGCGCCGCGCTGAACGGAAACTCGTGGTCGCTCATCCACATGAACGGAACGGTCGCCGCGGATCCGTCGGAGCGCCGGAAATCGCCGGGACGCGTCAGCGCGGGATCGAACCGGGTCGTCCACTGTCCCTCGAAGTAGATCGCGTTGATGAGGAAGGCCATGGTGAGGGGATCGATCGGCGGGTCCACGATGGCATCGATCAGGCCGTCGGTCGATTCTTCGACCCACCCGTTGATCACGTCGACGGCCGCCGGATCGCTGAAGTCGAGGCCCTCGACCCGCGCCAGGAAATCGCGCTCCACCTCGGCCACGTAGTCCGCTTCGAGCGAGAAGCCCGCCCGGTGCCAGACCGAGTTTCCGATCTCCACCCGGACCGTGGTGTCGAGGCCGGACAGCAGATCGATGAGGCTTCGGTAAGAGGTTCCGATCTCCTCGCGCGGCAGTCCTTCGAGCCGCAGCGCGGCCCGTATCGCGTCGAACGTACCGGCCTCGGCTCCCGCCAGGGTCATTCCGAGCGCCATCGAGGCGCTGAGGGGTGACACGAAGATGTTCGCCCCGGAGTCTTCCTCGCGCACGATCTCCTTGAGAAAGTCGAAGGCGAACGCCTCCCCGGCGTCGATCAGGCCCACTTCCGCCTCCGTGAGAGCTCGGGGCAGGGACTCGATGTGCGGCACGGGCTGCGGATCGGCCGGGGAGTCGCAGGCCGCCAGCAGGACGACGACGGCGATCAGCTGAGATACGGAGCGGCCCATGGTCAGACGGCGCATCGCTTCATCCAGGAAAGAGAGGCAAGGGACCTGTCGCGCTACCCATACCCTCGGACCCGGCGCGGGTTCGCGCGGTTGACGGGCTCCATCGTCCTACGGTTCGATCAGGAAGGTCGCCACTTCTCGCGGGGCGAGCGCGATCGGCCCGGCTTCGGGCGCAGTCCCCGGGCCGCCGTCGGCCGCGAGCGGTGCGCCCCACGGATCGGTTCGCACCACGGAGGAGGGCGCCGATCCGTCCGGATTGGCGATCCGAATCTCGTCCGCATCGTCCGATGGATTGTACAGCCGGAGCAGCAACCGGGAGCCGTCCCCGTGGACCTTGAGATACGTCGCGATGGCACGTCCGGCGGTCAACTCGAGAGGTGGCGCGGGTAGCGGGGCGTCGGAGTGGAGCGTTCGAACGACGAGCGGCTGCGCGACGTGCTGGGCGAATCGTTCCGCCTCCGCCTCGTCAAAGGCGCCGTGCGGCCGGAGGGTGATCTGCAGTTCGTGCGGTCCGTCCTGGCCCGCCCGGTAGTTCGTCTCCCAGTAGTTGTTCATCACGTAGGAGTAGAGCACCGGCCGCGGATCGGTCGAGTCGCGCCACCCGGCGACCGTGGCATCGGTCCCGATGGATCCGAGCTGGATTCCGGGGATGTCCACGGACACCAACTGAAGCCCGCCTGAATCATCGTGCAGGTCCGCCCAGCGCTCGATCGTCGCGTAGTTGCGGTTTGCGCCCGGCGCCTGATCGAGATCCGCCCGCCACGCTCCCCACGGACCGCCGACCGTCGTCGCGCCCTCCCGGACGGCCACCGGGAAGCGGAGCAACACGGCCTCCGGATCGTAGGTCATGGTCTTGTCAAACCGGTGCGTGATCTCAACCCGCTCGCCGCGGGCGAACAGGCGGACACGGGTCTCCAGGCCGCTCTCGGTGCCCGGAGCCGCCGGGAGATCACCGCGGTCCACACGAGCGGGTCCCGAGTCCGTGATCCGCACGCGGGCGGCGCCACCCGACTCGGCGGCCGACGGGTCGCGGCCCGGCACGTAGACGTACTCATCCAGCGTCTCGCCGGGCGGTACCAGCTCCCGGCCATCGGCCAGGCGCTGCAGCGAAGAAATCCCGCCGGTTCGCGGGTCAATCGCCACGCGGATGACGCCGTTGTCCAGAACCGCTGCCTCTCCGTCTTCCGGCACGGTCCGGGGTGATCGGTCCGATCGCTCGAGGACCTCGTAGCGTCGCGCTCCCCACGGCCGAACCCCCGCGGCCAGGAAGGCGAGGCTGCCGTCCTCCAGGCGCTGGGTCGCCACAGCCTCCCCTTGAAGATCGCGAAGGCCGCCGATTCGGCCGGATTCCTCGGCGGACAGCAACACCACCTCGGAACGCTCCCACTGCGTCGAGTTGAGAACGTCGATCGCGGCGAGGGGGCCCTCGTCCGCCTCGCCGTCCGGCGCTCCGCCCAGCGCCTGCGCGCGGAGCCGGGCCGATTGGATGACCGCGCTCTCCGCGAACTGTCGCTTTCGCTCCCACTGCGAAATCGTGAACTCGGCTTCGGGCTCACTGACGCTGTTCCAGGATCCCCACGTGTGCTCGAGGAACAGCAGGACCTCGCGCCACGCCGCGTCCAGGGCGTCGGCGGGCAGGGACACGCCCGTCATGGCGGCGATCGCTTCCGTCTGCACGAGTGACTCAGCCGCCCGCCGAGCCATCGCGGTTTCACGCGCCGACGATGCGGCGCCGTCTTCCCAGTATCCGGTCAGATCTCCGCGGACCACCGGTAGCTGCGAGCCGGCGCGGGCCTCGAATTCCTCGAACAGTTCGGTCACGCTCGCCACGACGAGGCGTGGGGTCTCGTGACGCTCGTTCCAGGCGGCCACCGTCGCCGACAACGTCGAGTCCGGCGGCCCGTTGTCCGATCCGATGTTGTACCGCACCCCGGCGATTCCATGCGGCCAGCCGCGGGCGGCAAGCGTGTCCGCGTACGCCAGGATCAGCTCCTCGTCCAGCCGCTTCTCGAGGTGCTCGTATCCGAGGCCGGTGTGGAAGATCGAGTAGCCCCCGCCGTGCACCCACGTGAGCACCCGCTCCTGGCCGGAGGGAGATTCCCACCAGAACGGGCGGTCGGCCCAGGTGTCCAGGAACGAGCCGATCCGATGCCCGCGATTCGGGCCGAGCGACAGGTAGCGCACGCCGGACTGCGCGAGGACCGGAACCACGCCCCAGCTCATGCCGGGGATGTCGCTGAACATGGCCGACCGCAGCGGCACGCCCGCTTCCGCCGTGACCGCGCGGGCCGGCTGCACGGTGCGGAAGAGGGCCTCACCCGTGGCCAGGCCGGTAAGCAGGTTGGCGTACAGAGCGTCGACGTGAATCCACCCGCGTCGGATTCCATCCAGGAGGGCGTCCCGCTTCGCGGCCGGGCCGGGTCGCGAGGTACGACTCGATCGCCCACACGCCCTCCGGGTGCCACACGAAGCCGGCCTCTTCCGCGAGCGTCTCGCTGGCCTCGCCGAGCTCCAGGGCCTGCTCGAGGTGGGCCCACTGCAGGCGCTCGACCTCGTCCTGCACGTGCGTGTAGCCGATGTCGAGGTGGGTATGGTGGATCAGGTACAGGTCCAGGGGCGGGACCGGTTCGATGTGGAGGTCCGTCTCGTACCGCACATCGTCCAGCTCGAAGGCCAGGTCTACGGCCACGGGACTCTCGACAGCCGGGACCTCCAGCTCCAGTCGCGTCAGTCCGAAGTCGAGAACGGCCTCCGAGACGACGCCGGGGGCCTCCATCCGAAGGAGTGAGCGTTCCCCGAGGTACAGGGCATCCACCCGTACGGTCTGCTTGGGTCCGTTCGGCGTGCGCACGACCGCCGGATTGCCACGCACCTGGATGCCAGGCTTGATCTCTGATTTGAACACCATGAACCAGGTCCGGGAGCCGGCGTCTTCGCCGACCACCGACAGGTGCAGTGCTTCGCCCGGCGTCACCAGTCCATGCGGGACGTGGAGGACGAGGTAGCCCATGGCGTCGGCGTAACGGTCCACGAGCGTGACCCGAAACTCGGCCCGCACCCCCTGGTCTCCGATCCAGGTCTGCGTCCCGGTCTCGGCGACGAGCGGTGTCGCGAAGCGAAGAGCCGGCCGACCGTCGATCGACAGGACGAACTCGCGCGTGTCATCCGTCGCGTCGATGCCGGCCAGCATCACGAACGTGGCCGTCTCCGCCGCGAAATCGGCGGGCACGGTCGCCGTCGACCACTCGATCCCGGGCGCCGAGCCGTCCGAGCGGACGAGGAGGGATCGCTGGGCATCGGGCAGGGGCGAGTGATACTCGAGCTCCTGTCCGGCGATCGACTTGCTGAAGCCGGATAGCCAGGGAGAGGGAAGGGCGATCCGGGCCGCGCCGGTCTGGGCCTGCGCCATGGGCGTCATGAGGGCAGAGCCGACGGCGAGGAACAGGAAGGCACGCGTCGCATCCTTCCGGCTCATTCCGCCGAGAACCGATATACCGTCGTGGACCGGTAAATGTGGTCCGGTCGGAGGACGGCGCTCGGGAAGGCAGGCTCGTTCGGCGAGTTCGGGAAGTGCTGCGTCTCCAGGCAAAGACCGGCGCGCGGCTCGTACACCACGCCGCCTTTCCCCGGGTTGCGGCCTTCAAGGGAATTGCCGCTGTACAACTGGACGCCCGGCTCGGTCGTCAGGACCTCCATCTTCCGTCCACTGTGGGGGTCGTACAAGACGGCGGCGGTGCGCAGGGTGCCGTCGTCCTTCCAACCGTCGAGGACGAAGTTGTGGTCGTATCCGCCGCCGAACGCGAGCTGCTCGTCGTCGGCATCGATGCGGGATCCGATGGTGGTCGGACTCCCGGAAATCCAAACGGTGTTCCGTCCACAGTCCGAAGTTCGCCGGTCGGAATCAGCGTCTCGTCCACCGGGGTGAATCGGCTCGCGTTGATCGCGAGCTCGTGATCGAGGATGTCTCCGCCTCCATGGCCCGCCAGGTTCCAGTACCCGTGGTGCGTCAGGTTGACGACGGTAGGGGCGTCCGTCGTCGCCTCGTAGTCGATGCGAAGGTCGCCCCCGGCGGTCAGCGCATACGTGACCTGCACCGACAGCTCGCCCGGGTAGCCCTCTTCACCGCCTCGACGAGACATACCTGAGGACGACCCCGGCCTCGGCGTCCGTTCGAGTAGGGCTCCGCCGTCCACACCACCTTGTCGAACCCGGTCAGGCCCCCGTGCAGGTGATTCGGCCCGTTGTTGACCGCGAGGGCGTACTCGATGCCGTCGAGGACGAACCTACCGCCGCGCGATACGATTGCCGTATCGACCGACGATGGCCCCGAAATACGGCGTTCCTGCCAGGTAGGACTCGAGCCGGTCGTGACCGAGCACGATGTCGGCTAGCGTCCCGTCGCGATCCGGAGCAAGGAGTCGAGTGATCGTGCCGCCGTAGCTCATCACGTCGAATTCGATACCGCTCGGGTTGCTCAGAGTAATCAGGTCCACGGACTGTCCGTCGGGTGTGCTTCCGCATGAGCTGCGCTGAGTCATGGGGTCAATTCCGTCCGGTAATCCTCGCTGGGGTCGACCGCGCACGCGCCAATCAGAACCAGGATCGGCATGAATCCGAAGCGCGTGCGCGGGTCGAAGCTCCATACGATGGGGCGCGAACCACTCCATGGGAAGGTGCGGACGACTGCGTAGGCCGGCAATGGAGACGCCGCGGCCTGTACCTGCCCGAGATACCCGAGATTCCGGCTATCCTTGCCCATTTGACGGGCTTTTGGCCACATTGGGGCTCGCTGCGCACTCTAGCTGGAGAATACACGACACGGATGACGGGACCTAACGGGGTTTCTCGCGACGGGAGACTGCGCTCTTCATGGCAGCTACTCGCCGTATATATCGGTGCGTCCTGGGTAGGTCTCCAGGTCGTCGATGTGCTCGAAGACAAGATGGGATCGCCCCACCGGGTGTTCCCATTGGTCGTGGTTCTTCTGCTCATCGGGCTTCCGGTCATGCTCTTCACGGCCACGATGCGGGGCCGGCCGAGGCCTCTCGCGTCCACCTCCAGGCAATCGTGAGGGAACGCGGATGAGCGGGCTCACCGAGCGTATGAAGAGCAGCACGACTTTGCGGGTCCTGGCCGTCTATCTGGGGGCGTCTTGGGTCGTACTCCAGGTCGTGGACGTGGTCAAGCAGAACATGGGGCTCCCCGACTGGGTGTTCCCGTTTGCCGTGGTGCTTCTGCTCATCGGCCTGCCAGTGATGCTGGTGACCGCCATGATTCAGGCGAAGCCGGCGGCGCCCGCGCCGGCGGCTGCCGAATCATCGCCAGGCGAAACCGTCTCCGAGCCACAGCTCCAACCCGAGTCTGATCTGCACCCCCGGCGTCTGTTCACGTGGCGCAATGCGCTTCTTGGGGGGCGGCGGCGTTCGTCCTCCTGGCCGTCGTCACCGCCGGCTTCATGTTCATGCGTAACCGGGGGATCGGTCCGGTCGGTTCGCTGGTTGCGAAGGGCTTGCTCGAGGAGCGCTCCCGGATCGTGCTTGCCGAGTTCGATTCCGAGGACCCGGTGCTGGCCCGGACCGTCACCGAGTCGTTCCGCGCCGACCTCACGCAATCGACCATTGTACACCTGGTCGAGCCGGATTCGATCGCCGACGCCCTGTCGCGCATGGGTCTCGAGCCGGATACCGAGCTCACCGAGGACACGGCGAGGGAACTGGCGATGCGGGATGGCTTTCCCGCGATCGTCGCCGGTGAGGTGGCGCCGCTAGGGGACGGATATGTGCTGACGGCGCGTCTCGTTTCGTCGACCGATGGAGCCGTTCTCGCGTCGGCTCGTGCCTCGGCTCGCGACCAGAACGCACTGCTTCAAGCCATCGATGAAGCGTCGTCGAAGCTACGCGAGCAAATGGGCGAATCCTACACCTCCCTGCGGGAAACGCCGTCGCTTGCCCACGTCACGACCGGCTCGCTCGAGGCCTTGAAAAAGTACACGCAGGCCGAAGACGCGCGACACAGGGAAGGGAACCCCGAAGCCGCGATCGCACTGCTCGAGGAAGCTGTCGCGATCGATACGGCGTTCGCGCTGGCGTATCGCGACCTGGCGACGATCCTGGCCAACACGCGGGGGAGTTGGGACCGCCAGATGGGTGCCCTCGAGAGCGCCTACCGGTACCGCGATCGTTTGACCGACCGGGAACGGTACCTGGTGGAAGCGGCACATGCTCAGGAAGTGCTGGACGACCGGACCCGGGCCATCCAGGCCTACGAGGCCATGCTTCGCCTGGACACTCTGGACGCCCAGGCCCTGAACAACATTGGCTTCAACTACTGGCAACAGGGCGATTTTGGGCGGGCCGGCGAGTTCTACCGAAGGGCGCGGGAGGCAGATCCCTCGGCGACAATGTACGCAGGGAACGTTGCGGCCGCGTGGGCGAACCTCGGCGAGATCGAGAAGGCCGACTCCGCGTACGCAGTGCTCGATGACATGCCGGGTAATGTCTTCTACGAGAAATGGCGGGCCCTGTTCGCCTATCAGCGAGGGGACGAAGCGCAAGCGCGGGCCAGATTCGAGGCGATGGCCGAGGAAAACGCATCGCAAACCGGTCTCGTCAGGATCTCGAAGCGGTCGCTGGGCTTCCTCGAACTCTTGCATGGTCGGCTGCGGAACGCCGACTCTTTCCTGAACGAAGCAAGTGACCTCGACGCGCGAGGAAATGCGGGGCGAGTCCGGCTCGATAAGGAGCTTGGTGACGCCTTCGTGCAGCTGACCGTGCTGGGGGACACGACGGCGGCTCTCGGACAGCTGCGCGAGGCCCTGGCCAACAACCCCCTGGAGGACATCCCGGTACTTGATCGTCCCTGGATCTGGGCTGCGAGGCTCGCCGCTCAGGCCGGGGACCCTCGAGCTGGCCAGGAGTTACGTCGAGGCACGCAATGCGGAGGTGAGCGAGCGCTATCTGACGATCGAGCGTCGCTACGAGCACGACCTCCTAGCGTGGATCGCCTGGGCGGAAGGCGATGCGGACCGCGCCCTCTCCGAAATGCGAGAGCAGCCTGCAGGTACCTGTCCCAAGTGCCGGTCGATTGACTTCGCGTCGTTGTTCGAGGCGCTCGGGCAGCCAGACTCCGCGATCGCCCGCTATCGTGAGTACCTGGATACTCCGGCCAACTTCAACCTGTGGTTCGAATGCGCACAGGCTCGCTCCGCTGCACGAAAGTCTCGGTCGCCTTTACGACGAGAAGGGCGATCTCGAGAACGCGGCTCTGCACTACGCCCAGTTCGTCGAGCTGTGGGAAGACGCAGACCCGGAGCTTCAGCCGCGAGTGGTGGCCGCCCGCGCGCGCCTGGAGGACATCGTGAGGGAGCGCGGCTGATGGCCGAGAAAAGCGGAATCGGAGAACTGCTGGGGCAGGCTGGAGGCCGTTCGGTGTGGCAGGTGCTCGTCGTCTATCTCGGCGCCTCCTGGGGTGTGCTCGAGGTCGTCGACGTCCTGAAGGACAACATGGGCCTCCCCGACTGGGTCTTCCCGTTTGCCGTGGTCCTGCTTCTCATCGGGCTGCCGATCATGCTTGGCACGGCGGCGATCCAGGCGAAGTTTGCCGCGCAGGGTGGGCGGGAGGCCACGGACGACGAACCGGCAATCTCGCTGGACCCGGCGCCCACGCCAGGCGCCGTGCCCGCTGCCGACTCCGGCGCCCTCGCCGCCCACCAGTTCTTTACGTGGCGCAAGGCGCTCATCGGTGGAGCCGCGGCCTTCGTCCTCCTGACGCTCATCACGACCGGCTTCATGTTCATGCGGAGCCGGGGCATCGGTCCCGTGGGCTCGCTGGTGGCCAAGGGGCTGATCGACGAGCGGTCAGAGCTGCTGGTGGCCGACTTCGAGGCCGAGGACGACATGCTGGGCCGTATGGCCTCCGAGGCGCTGCGAGTCGATCTCTCACAGTCCGACATCGTCCGCCTCGTCAGCCCCCGCACAGTGGAAGGCGCCCTCACGCGCATGCAGCTGCCGACGGGGACGCGTCTGGACGAGGTCACGGCGCGCGAGATCGCCGAGCGGGAGGGACTCGCGGCGGTGGTCGGCGGGGAGATCCTGTTCGCAGGAGGCTCCTACGTGATCACGGCACACCTGGTAACGCCCGGGGGCGACCTGCTGGGGAATGCACGCGTGACGGCGGCGGACTCGAGCAAGATCATCGAGGCCATCGATCGCATCTCCAGGGATCTCCGGGAGCAGATCGGCGAGTCGTACACGAGCATGCGCGAGAGCCTGGCGCTGGCCCAGGTGAGTACCAGCTCTCTCGAAGCCCTGCGGAAATACACGGAGGCAGGTGTCCTTCGACGTGAGGGCAATACCGACGCCGCCATCGAGCTGGTGGAGCAGGCGATCGAGGCCGACTCTTCGTTCGCGATGGCGTATCGCAGCCTGGGGATCTTTCTTCAGAACAAGTTCGAGGACTGGTCGCGCCAGTACTGGGCCTACTCCAAGGCGTACGAGAACCGTGACCGCCTTACGGAGAGGGAGAAGTGGGCGGTCACCGCCACGTACTACCTCGACGTGGAGGATGACCCCGCCGGGGGAATAGCTGCGTACGAGAACATGCTGCGGATTGACCCGGAGGCAATGTCGGCCGTCAACAACATCGGCGTCGTCTACTACTTCCAACGCAACTGGGATAAGGCCCTCGAATACTACAGCCGGGCTCACGAAATGAACCCCAGGGGTCTCACGGCCGCCAACGTGGGCGTCGTGCACGCGAACCTGGGGCACCTGGACGAGGCGACGGTGTGGCTGGACTCCGCCACGGTTCTCGAACCCAACACCCCAGACTGGAAGTCGTGGGTCGTGGTCAACGCTCAGCTGCGCGGCGACTTCGACAAAGCGCGCCGGTTGAATTCCGAGCTGCGCGAATCGGAGAGTGCCGATCTCTACTGGGAAGCCTGGACGCTCACCGCCGACTGGCTGCTGGATGCCGGCGAGGGGAAGATCGCAGCGGGAGACGCCGCGCTCGCGGGGGCGATCGACGCCTCCAGCCGAAGGGGGGGAGCCGGCGCCCTCAATGAGACCGTCCTGCGTGCCGGACTGGATCTGGCTCTGGGATCTCCAGAGAACGCGGTGCGGAGGATCGAATCTGCTCTGGTTGCGTACCCGTTGTCGGACATTCCGCCCCTTGACCGGCCGACCTCCGGCGTTGTCTCGATCCTCGCACGCGCCGGCGCCGTAGACAGAGCGCGTGAGATACTGACGGAGCAGCGGCAGGAGTTGGGTCCGCTGGCGAATCGATCGCGCATCGGCTTCGAGGTTGCTGCTGCCTGGATCGACGTGGCGGAAGGAAGGCACGGCGAGGCCATCCCGGCTCTACGCGAGGCCGACTGGGGCTACGGGTGCCAGCCGTGCGCTGACCACGCCGTGGGCAGGGCCTTCGACCTGTGGGGAAAGCCGGACTCGGCCGCCGTCTACTACGAGAAGTACCTGACGCCCGCGTTCAACTTCCGCATGTGGGTGGACGGTGTGTGGAAGGGCTGGACCCTGGAGCGCCTGGGCCAGCTGTACGACGAGATGGGAGACCTGGAGCAAGCCGCCGGCTACTACGGCCTGTTCGTGGATCTGTGGGCCGAAGCCGACGCCGAGCTGCAACCACGGGTCACGGCTGCGCGCAACCGAATGGAAGAAATCGCGAGGGAGCGGGGATGAGTGGACCGATGAACCTGCTGAACGGCCTCAAGGAGAGGTCGGTCTGGCAGGTCCTGGCCGTGTACCTGGGTGTGTCCTGGGTGGCCCTGCAGGTGGTGGACCTGCTCAAGCAGAATATGGGACTTCCGGACTGGGTGTTTCCGTTCGCGATCGTGCTCCTCGTGATCGGCCTTCCGATCATCCTGGCGACGGCCATGCTGCAGGGAAGACCGGGTGCGGCCGCTGACGTCGCTCCCGCGCAGGCGGCCCCCGGGACCGAATCTCAGCCCTCGCCTCCGCCCGCCGCTGACATGACCCCCCGGAACCTGTTCACGTGGCGCAACGCACTCGTCGGCGGTGGGCTCGCCTTCGTGCTCCTCGCGGCTGTTACCACAGGCTTCATGTTCATGCGGAACAAGGGCATCGGTCCGGTGGGGTCGCTCGTGGCCAAGGGACTGATCGACGAGCGCAGCCCCGTGATCTTGGCTGACTTCGTCGCGGAAGACCCGGGCCTCTCAAGAGCCGCCACCGAGGCCTTTCGAGTGGACCTCTCCCAGACGCGCATCGTAAAGGTGGCGGAGCGCTCCAGCCTGGAGCCGGCACTCGAGCGCATGCAGGTCGATCCGAATCAGCCGCTGACCGAGGCCGTGGCTCGAGAGGTGGCCGTTCGTGAAGGCCTGAAGGCGGTGATTGCCGGTGAGATCACCGAGGCCGGCGGCAGCTACGTCCTGACCGCCCGCGTCGTATCGGCGGCGGATGGGATCGAGCTGGCATCGCACCGGGAGACCGCCCGCGACGGGAGCGAGATCATTCCGGCGATCGATCGGCTGTCGGGCAAGATCCGGGAAAAGATAGGCGAGTCGTTCAGCATCGCTGCGCTCCGACGCACCACTGGCCGCGGTTACGACCTCGTCGCTCGAGGCCCTGGAGCTCTACTCGGAGGCGCTCGAGGCCGTCGATCATCGGGGTGACGCCGAGGCCGCGATCCGGCTGCTGGAAGAGGCGCTCGAGATCGATCCCGAATTCGCCAGTGCCTGGCGCAAGCTGGGTATCGAGCTGCGCAACGCACGGCGCGAGCGGGCCCGGGCTCGACGGAAGCCGTGACCCGGGCCTACGAACTGAAAGACCGCCTGACCCCGCGGGAGCGCTACCTGGCCGAGGCCGCGTACTACCTGGACGTCCAGTTCGACGAAGCCCGGGCCATGACCGCGTACGAGCGCATGCTGGACCTCGACCCCAACGACGACTGGGCGCTGAACAACCTCGGGATCATGTACGGCAACCTCGGCGACCAGGAGAGAGCCCTGGAACTGTACCGGCGATCGGTGGCTGTCGATTCGAGTTCGATCACCCTCGGCAACATCATGTTCACGCTGATTCGCCTCGGCCGATTCGAAGAGGCAACGCGAAGCGATCGAGGCGGGCACAGGCTGTTTCCCGAAGGATCGGCGGTTCTACGTCGGGGAAGTGGACGTCGCCATGAACCTCGAGGACTACGAGGGCGTGGCTGCCGATGGCCGAGGAAATGCAGGACGCACTCCCGTCGGATATGCCGGCGCAGGCCGTCTCACGCTTTCACCTGGCGGAGAGCGCGGAGCTGCAGAGGTCGGTTACGGCGAGGCGGCGGCACCTCGAAGAGGAAGGTCGCTGCTACCTGCGGCAAATGGGGCTTCCCGGCGGCGACTACGCGCGGGGAGAGTTCTGGACGACGCTCGACGTGCGCAACGACACGGCGTCGGCTCGAGCACTTCTCGAGCGCATGCTGGTCGAGCATCCCCTGGAGGACATCGAAGAGCCGTTGGATCGGCCGTATTCGGGCTTTCACGTCGGTTTGCGGCTCTCGGTGACGGCGAAGCGGCGCAGGCAATGATCGATGCGTTCCACCAGGCTGTTCCCGATGCGCCGGAAGATCGCTGGTCGGACGACCAGGCGCGTGTGGACGGACTGGTTGCAATGACGACGGCCGGTTCGATGAGGCGATCGAGCACTTCCTGGAACTGCGCCGGCTTGCAGCCGGCTGCAACACCTGCGGATTCTACGAGATCGCACTCGCTCACGACCTCGCGGGTCGGGCCGATTCGGCCGTCACCTGGTACCGAAGGGACCTGGAGACACCGCGGCTCAACGCACCCGATCGCGCCCAGCTGTTCGAGCGCCTGGCCCAGCTGTACGACGAGCAGGGGGATCTGGAGAACGCGGCCCTGTACTACGCGCGCTTTGTCGAGCTCTGGGCCGACGCGGACGCCGAGCTGCAGCCCCGAGTGGAAGTCGCCCGGGCACGCCTTGAAGAGATCATCAGAGAGCGCGGATGAAGAACCGGTCGCTGTGGCAGATCCTGGCGTTCTACGCCGCCGCCTCCTGGGTGGTGCTGCAGGTGGTGGACGTGGTGAAGGACAACCTCGGCCTGCCCGACTGGGTGTTCCCGTTCGCGTTGCTCCTTCTCCTGGTCGGCCTCCCGATCATCGTGGCGACGGCCGTGGTGCAGGGAAGACACGCGACCGACGGATCCGCGGACTCCGCGTCGGGTGAAGCCCGGAATCGAAGCCCGCACCGGCCTCGGAGTCCGAGCTTTCCACGCGCCGCCTGTTCACCTGGCGCAACGCGCTCGTCGGCGGCGGGCTGGCGTTCGTCCTTCTGGCCGCCGTGACGACCGGCTTCATGTTCATGCGGAACCAGGGAATCGGCCCGGTGGGGTCTCTGGTCGCCAAGGGAATGCTCGAGGAGCAGGCCGCCATCGTGGTCGCCGACTTCGTGGCCGGACGACCCTCACTGGCCAGGGCCGTAACCCAGGCCTTCCGGGTGGACCTGTCGCAGTCGGAGCTGGTCAAGGTGGTGGAACCGGCCACGCTGGACGAAGCCCTGGCCCGCATGGAGCTCCCTGAAGACCAGGCCATCACGCACCAGATCGCCCACGAGCTTGCGGTTCGGGAAGGGTATCCGGCCGTGATCGAGGGCGAGGTGTCCTCGATCGGAGATGGCTTCGTCCTCACGGCCCGCCTGGCGGACGCCCGCAGCGAGGAGACCCTGGCTTCGCTCCGCGAGACAGCAGCCGACGCGAACGAGGTGATCCCGGCGATCGACCGCCTGTCCGGCAAGATGCGCGAGCGCATTGGCGACTCTTACACGGACATGCGCGCCGACGAACCGCTGGCCAATGTGACCACCGGCTCCCTCGAGGCACTCGAGAAGTACTCGCAGGCGCTTGAGCTCTTCAGGACGGGCCGGGACCGGCAGCGCGGGGTGGAATTGCTGGAAGAGGCGGTGGCGATCGACACCGCCTTCGCCATGGCGTGGCGGAAGATAGGCGTCGAGACGGTCGGCGATCAGGCCAGGACGGTCGAGGCGATAGAGAAGGCATATCTGTTCCGCGATCGTCTGACGGAGCGCGAGAGCCTGCTGGCCGAAGCTTCGTACTACACGACCGTCACGGGCGAGCCACACCGGGCGATTCGTGTCTACGAACGAATGGTAGACCTCGATCCAGCGGACGCATGGGCGCTCAACAACCTGGGCGCCGCGTACACGGACCTGAGTGAGTGGGCCGAAGCCGAGCACTGGTTCGCGCGATCCGTGGCGGTCGACAGCAGCGTGAAGTCGATCGTCAACGTGGCCACCGCCCAGATCAACCAGGGAAAGCTCGACGAGGCCGAAGCGACACTCGACATTGCCGATCGCCTGGCCCCGGGGAACGAACGGAGCGTGGCGCCCGGTTCAGCCTCGAGACGAACCGGGAGAACTGGACCGAGGCGGAGAACGCTGGCGCTTCAGCTGCGTGATCGAGAACACCGATCCCGCGTGGACGTCTATCGGTTCCCTCGCGCTGGGGACTGTGGCCGCGATCCAGGGCAAGCTGGCCGAAGCCGAAGGTCACTGGCGGGAAGCCGCGCGGGCAGCGGGAGAGGCGGGCGACGCGTTTCCGGCCTGGCCGCTGATGCAGGTATTCGACATCGACATACACGTGCGGAGGGACACCGCCCGTGCGCTGCGCGACGTCGAGGCCGATCCTCGCGGAGTATCCGCTCGAGAACATGGACGTCATGAACCGGCCGTACGGCTGGCTGGCGCTTCTGGTTCGCGCGAGCGGGAGATCGTGCGGCTTCCGAGTCGTTGATCGCCGAAATGGAGGCCGAGGTGCCGGCGGAGTACAGGAGCGGCGAGGCCGTCGACGACTGGATGCGCAACATCGAAGTGACGCATCTGGTGTCCGAGGGCAGGTACGAGGCCGCGCTGGACCTCGTCCGCCAGGTGGACCTGCCCGGATGCATGCCATGCCGATACGTACCCAAAGCCCAGATCTTCGATCACCTGGGCGCCCGCGATCGGCGCTGGCGATGTACACTGGCTACCTCGAGTTGTACGCGCACGATCGGGCCGGCTGGGACAATGAGCTTCGCGGCCCGTCACTCGAGCGTGTGGGCCAGTTGTACGACGAGGCAGGCGACCTCGAGAACGCGGCGGTCTACTACGCGCGATTCGTCGAATTGTGGGCCAACGCCAATGCAGAGCTGCAGCCGCGGGTCGAGGTAGCCCGGGCCCGTCTCGCAGAGATCATAGGGAGCGCGGATGAAGAAGCTGATCTACGAGATCCACCGACGGTCCCTGTGGCAGGTGCTGGGCCTGTACGCGGCCGGCTCCTGGATCGTGCTGCAGGTGGTGGACCAGCTCGTGCAGAGCGCGGGCCTCCCGGATTGGGTACCGTCGCTGGCGCTCGTGCTGCTGCTGATTGGCTTTCCGATGGTCCTGGCGACTGCGTTCGTGCAGGTGGGCATGCGGAAGCGTGTCGAAGCGGACGAGGCGATCGAGACCGCACCGGCCCGGGCCGAGGCTCGTGCCGCAGAAGCGGCCGCTCCGGCTGCACGGGCTGCATCCAGCGCACCGACGAAGGCCGAAGCCTCCAGCTGGCTCAAACGCAACGTATTCACGTGGCGCAACGCCATCGCGGGCGGCGTGCGCGGCCCTGGCCCTCTTTGGTGCCGCAACCGCTGTCTGGATGGTCCTGCGAGGCGCCGGAGTCGGCACGGCCGGCACCCTCGTTGCGAAGGGGCTGATCGAGGACGGCGAGCGTGTCGTGCTGGCCGACTTCAGCGGTGACTCGTCGCTGGCCGTCGCGGCGACAATGGCGCTGCGCGTGCAACTGGCGGAGTCGGGGATCGTGTCGGTGGCCGAGCCGTCGACCGTCGCTCAGGCGCTGCGGCGGATGGAGGTCGCCGACGGGCCGCTCGACGCGAATCGAGCCCGTGAGGTGGCCGAACGGGAGGGGCTGAACGCGGTCGTCGCGGGCGATGTCGCCGGCGCAGGCGGGAGCTACATCCTTACCGTACACGTGATCGAGACCTCGTCGGGCGACGAGCTCGTGACGGTAGGCGAGACCGCGTCCGACTCGGACGACTTTCTCGCCGCGATGGACCGTCTCGGCCGAAAGCTGCGCGAGCGCCTGGGCGAGTCGCTGGGATCGATTCGCTCAAGTGCGCCATTCGAGCGCGCCACGACGTCCTCGACCGAGGCCCTGCGCAAGTACTCCCGCTCCCGCGAGGCGTTCGACGCCCGGGACATGGAGAAGACGATCGCCCTTCTCGACGACGCGATCGCGCTCGACTCCACGTTCGGCATGGCCTGGCGGGCGCTCGCGGTCGCGGACCTCGACCGTCGCAAGGAGGCGGCGACGAAGGCGTTCGAGCTGCGGGACCGTCTTACGGAGCGGGAGCGCTACCACGCGACCGCCATCTACCAGTCGTACGTGCTGGAAGACAACGATGAGACGGTGACCACCTACCGGGCCCTTCTCGAGGAGTACCCGGACAATGCGACGGCTCTCAACAACGTTGGGGTCGCCTACCGCGACCTGGGACAGCTGGAGCTCGCGGCCGAATGTATGGTCGCGCGGTGGAGGTCGAGCCTTCTTCCGCCCACTATTACGCCAATCTGATCCCTCTCCTCTATGACATCGGCGAAGTCGATTCGTCACGCGTCGTGCTCGACCGATTCGCCGAGCGGTTCCCGGACCACCCGAACGTCATTCGGTTCAAGGCGGAGTTCGCCTATTCCGAATGGGGACGTGGAGGCGGCGGAGGCGGCGCTCGCGCCCATGCTGGCGAGTGAGGTGATGAGCCTGCGGAGGCAGGCGAGTTTTCAGATCTCGAACTTCCGGGTTCGGGCCGGCAGGCTCCGCGAGGGCCAGCAGATCTGGCGCGAGTCCCAGGAGGATGTGACGCCCCTCGATGAGGCCATGTTCCGTGGACGGCTCGAGATGCGGGTGGTGTTCGACACGGCGGCCGCGACGGCACGGATTCTCGAGGCGCTCGAGTCGGCGCCCGATTCGGTGATCGATGACAACGCGGGCGGCCTGTCGGGTTTCTTCTACAGAATCGGCGACGTGGAGCGCGGTGACGAATTCTACGCCCGAGATCTCGTCGTCGACTCGCTGGCTTTTGCCAACATGCCGGAGCGCTTTCGGCCCCTTGAGGCGCTGGACCACGAAGCCGACCGTGCCTTCGCGCGCGGCGACTACGAGACCGTGCTCCAGAATGTCAGAGAAATGGAGCGGATCTGGTTGCGGCTGAGCACGGGGCAGGACCCGGGGAACTGGGCCCTCGCCGCCGTGCCGGCGTTCGAGGCTCTGGGACAGACGGACTCGGTCGCCGTCCGTTATGAAGCGTGGCTGGGGCGGCGTGACCTGGGTGGGTTCTGGGGCGACGCCAGGAACCTTCCGCGCGCGTATGAGCGCCTCGCGCAGCTGTATGACGAGAAAGGCGACCTGGAGCAGGCTGCCGGTTACTACGCCCTGTTCGTCGAGCTGTGGGCCGATGCCGATCCCGAATTGCAGCCCCGAGTCGAGACGGCCCGGGCGCGCATGGAAGAAATCGTGAGAGAGCGCGGATGAAGAAGCTGATCCACGAAATGCACCGCCGCTCCCTGTGGCAGGTACTGGGAATATACGCCGCAGGCAGCTGGGTGGCGCTGGAGGTGGTCGCGCAGCTGGCCGAGAGCCTCGCGTTGCCCGAGTGGGTCGATCCGTTCGCCGTCGTGCTCCTCGTGATCGGCTTCCCGATCGTTATGGCGACGGCGTTTGTGCAGGAGTCCCGGGGCCAGGTGCAAGCGGCGCCCGATCCCCAAACTGTGTCGGAGCCCTCGCCCACGGCTCAGGATGTGCCCGCGGCGAAGGCTGGCCACCGCCTCCTGACGTGGAGGAACGCCATCGTCGGTGGAATCCTGGCCTTCCTTCTGCTCGGGACCATGGTCGGGGCTTTCATGCTCTTGCGGTCCGCAGGGATCGGTTCCGCTGGCAGCCTGGTGGCGAAGGGACTCCTCGACGAGAGGGCGCCGGTCATCGTGGCGGACTTTGCTGCGCCGGACTCGATGTTGGGCCGGGCGGCAACGGAGGCTTTCCGCATAGACCTGTCGCAGTCGCCCGCGGTCCAGGTGCTCGAGCCTGCGTTTCTTTCCGAATGCGCTGGCTCGCATGGAACGCTCGGCCAGTGGTGGCCTGCCCGCCGATCGGGCCCTGGAACTGGCCGTTCGGGAGGGAATCCCGGCCGTCGTCGCCGGCGAGATCACTCCCGCCGGGAGAGGGTTCGTGCTTACGGCCCGGGTCCTGGAGCCGTCCGGGGGCACGACGCTGGCCAGCGCACGGGAAACGGCTGCTGACACCGCCTCCGTGCTCGAGGCGATCGACAAGCTCTCCAAGCGGATTCGCGAACGGGTGGGGGAGTCCTACGCCTCGCTGCGCGCAGACCCGCCGCTGGAAAAGGTGACGACCGGGTCGCTCGAGGCCCTGCAACGATACACGGAGGCCCTGCGCGCCTTCCAGGTTCGCGGCGACGACGAACGTGGAATGTCGCTGCTGGAGGAGGCCGTCGAGCTCGACCCCCAGTTCGCCATGGCGTGGCGGAAGCTGGGCGTAGAGCTCCGGAACAACTTCGCCTCGCAGGCGCGGGTCAACGAGGCGCTGACACGGGCGTATGAGCATCGGGATCGCCTCCCCGAGCGGGAGCGCCAGTTCGCCTCCGCCGCCTATTACACGACGGTCACGGGCGAAATCGAGAAGGCGGTCGCCGCGTACGAACGCATCCTGGACCGGAATCCGAACGACGCCTGGGCCGCGAACAACGTGGCCATCCTGTACGGCCGTCTGCGCGACTACGAGCGTGAGGAAGCCTACATGGAGCGGGCGCTCGCGATCGACTCGAGCGCGTACACGTCGTACACGAACCTCGCAAACGTGAAGTTCGGGATCGGCAAACGGGACGAGGGATGGGCTCTCCTGAGGCTGGGACAGGAGCGCTTCCCCGACAACTCGTCGCTTGACCTGTGGATCGGCATGGTCCACGGCAGTGAGCGCGACTACGAAACGGCGGACTCGATCTCCCGGGACCTGGCCGTTCGGTACTCGAGCCACCTTGGCGTGCGAAAAGTCACGACCACGAGACTCGCGGCCCATGCCGCTGCTCGTGGTCAGCTGGCGGAAGCGGCCCGGTATCGCGAACAGGCTGCCGATCTCGCCATCGAAACCGATGAGCCCGATGACGTGCTCGTGTACGCGTTCTGGAACGCGTTCGGGCTTCTCCTGAACGTGCAGGACACTGCGGCCGCGGTGGCCGCGGTGGCAGCCGGCCTCGAGAGAATGCCCATCGAGGAACTGCCGTTTGCCGATCGAAAGCACTTCTGGTTCGTCGACTTCTATTCCCTGGCCGGTGAGGAAGAACTGGCTCGGGCCTACATGGAGGCTTACGAGGCGGGGGCGACAGACCACCAGAAGCAGGCTGAGGAGCGAGACATCCGGCAGGCCCGGGCCAACCTCGCGTATGCCGCCGGCGAGCCGGTCGAGGCCGCCCGTCTCTATGCTGCGGCAGACGAAGGCGATTGCACGATCTGCACACTTTACTACCGGGCGACGGCGTGGGACGCCGCCGGCCAAACCGATTCAGCTTTCGTGTACTGGCAGCGATACCTCGACGACCCCCAGGCGAACCGGATGTTTTGGGACCAGAACGGCCTCGGCGCTTCCCTCGAGCGTGCGGCCCAGCTGGCCGACGAGCTGGGGGACGCAGAATCGCGGCGCTCTACTACGCCCAATTCGTCGAGCTCTGGGCCGATGCGGACGCCGAACTGCAGCCACGGGTGGAAGCCGCCCGGGCACGTCTCGAAGAGATCATAAGGGAGCGCGGATGAAGAACCTCCTCCGCGAGACGCACCGACGTTCCGTCTGGCAGGTGCTGGCCGTATACGTCGGCGTGTCGTGGGCCGTCCTCCAGGTCGTGGACGTCCTGACGCAGAACATGGGGCTCCCGACCTGGGTGTTTCCGTTCGCGCTCGTGCTGCTGCTGATCGGCCTGCCGATGATGCTGGCCACGGCCATCATCCAGGGGCGGGGCGCCGGTCCCGAATCCGTAACGGCGGAGAGCATGCCCAGCGCGGAGACCCCAGGGTCGGTCGCGCCTCCAGCGCCTGACCCCGTGCCTGGCCGCAGGCGCCACCCATTCACCTGGAAGAACTCGCTGCTTGGTGGGGCGGCGGCGGCCACGCTCTTCCTGACCGTCATGGGCGGTTACGCGTTTGCCCGCCGGGCGGGCCTCGGATCGGCCGGAACGCTCGTGGCCAAAGGTCTGATCGAGGACGGAGAGAGGATCATTCTGGCAGAGTTCGCGGGTGATCCCGACATGGCAGAGGCCGCCACCATGGCATTCCGGGTGGATCTGTCGCAGTCGCCGACGGTGAACGTTGCCGATCCTTCGTTCATCTCCGCCGTCCTGGCTCGAATGGAAAGGGCTCCCGACACCCGGCTCGACGAGGCAGTGGCCGTCGAGGCGGCCGTACGCGAGGGAATCAAGGCCGTCGTGGCCGGTGACGTCGCGAGGGTCGGTGGCAGTTACGTGTTCACGGCGCGGCTGGTCGCGGCGGAGTCCGGCCAGGATCTGGTGAACGTCCGCGAAAGCGCCGCCGACTCGACCCAGGTGCTCGACACGATCGACCGCCTCTCGCGGCGCATGCGCGAACGCATGGGCGAGTCGCTGGGCTCGATCCGGGCGAGCGCGCCCCTGGATCGCGCGACCACCACCTCGCTCGAGGCGCTGCGCAAGTACTCGCAGGCGCTGGTGGCGATCGACACCGGCGACCGTGATCTCGGCCAGTCGCTGTTGCTCGAGGCGGTCGAGATCGACAGCACCTTCGCGATGGCGTGGCGAAAGCTGGCCGTCCAGCACACTTCCCAGGGAGACGACGCGGCCGCACGGACCGCGGCCACTCGCGCGTACGAGTTCCGGGACCTGCTGACCGATCGCGAACGCTACATGACCCTCGGGACGTACCATTCGACGGTCACGAACGACATCGACGCCTCGATCACCGCCTACCGGACTCTTCTGGATCAGTATCCCAACGACACGTGGGCCCTCAACAACCTGGCGCTCCAGTACTTCGCTCAGGCGAACATGGACGGGGCGAACGACCTCCTGAGGCGTGCCATCCAGTTGGATCCCGTACTCGCCCAACGCGTACATCAACCTCGCCGGTGGACTTCATTGGCTGGGCCAACGTGACTCGGCGGTTGCGGTCATCGACCTGTTGGAGAGCCAGGCTCCAGGGCAGCCGTGGGTCCCACGGATGCGGACAGCGTTCCATGCGACCGAATGGGACTACGACGCGGCTCAGTCACAGGCCGACCTCCTCGTGCGCGGCAGCAGCTCGGCGGGCCGTCGCTGGGGACTCTCGGGCCAGTCTACCGTCGACCTGGCGCGAGGTCGCCTCACACTTGCCGAGCGCCGCTGGCAGGACTCGCGGGCGACGGACGATCCGATCGCCCTGGCGGGTTGGCAGGCCTGGACGGAGCTCCAGGTACGGCAGCAGAGGGTCGAGGCGGCTCGGATCCTGGACCAGGCCCTGGAGGCGGCCGGTACGATCGATACGGTAGACGCCGCGTTGGACCAGGCCTACTTCTACGCGCTGGCGGGTCGGCTTGACGACACACGGTTCTGGATCGCCGCGGATCGAAGGGTCAGCAACCGCTACGCATCGCTACCGGCTCCCCAGAGGGCCGGCGAGGATGCGTGGCTCGAGGGACTGATCGCATACGGGGAGGGTCGGTTCGCCGATGCCGTGGCTTCTCTGCAGCAGGCGGAGCGGGACTACGACTCCTTTTACCCCCAACTTGGCGGTCACCTGCTGACCTGGGACCTGGCCCGCGCCTACGACCGGTCAGGGATGGCCGATTCCGCGGTCGCCCGGTACGAGAGCGCGCTCGGGTATGGGGACCTCCTGGAGATACGGCGCCAGGCCAGGGAATACCCGATCACGTTGATCCGCCTTGCGGAGCGTTATGACGAGCGTGGCGATCTCGAACAGGCCGCCGGTTATTACGGCCGCTTCGTCGAGCTGTGGGTCGACGCGGATCCGGACCTGCAACCGCGGGTCGAGGCGGCTCGGACGCGGCTCGATGAGATCGTGAGAGAGCGCGGCTAGAAAGCTGCTGAACCTTCGCGGATGAGCGGCGCGAGCCCATCTGCCTTCGCAATCAGCTCGGAGTTGTGATGACTACTTGGAGACTTGTCAGTCGGTCTCTGACATGCTGTGCCTGTACGCTCTTGACGGCCGCGTGTACGAGTGGCGATTCCAAGGCGCAAGACCAGACCCAAACCGCGGCCGTCCAGGTTGACGACACGGCCACGACCCACGACCTGACCTACGACTGCACCATTCCTGAACGCGGCGACTTCCAGGCGACGATCGCGGGCGGTGTGAATCGCAGAGTCGTCCGTGGGGCGAATAGTACCGCAGGCCTCGATCCGTGGCCCATGGGCGGACTGGTCCTTCACATATCCAACCGATACGAGTCGGACTTCGATTTCGGAGTCGTACTTGGTGGGACCCCCGAAACGGGATCCACATTCGAGATCAGCGACGGGAGCATGATGCCGCCGATCTCCTTCTCAGGCGGGATCGACTATGACACGGAGGACGACAAGGCGGGCTGGTTCATGGGAGATGCGACGGTGCGATTCGAGAAGGTCACGCCCGGTGGAGCCTGCGGCACCCTCACGGGTGAGATCGTCGGGATGATGGCGGGAACCGTGGCCCCCCGGGAGCTGTTGGTGACCATCGACGCGCGTTTCTGGGCAGAATCGCGAGACTAGCGCGGGCGATACCGGGACGCAGCGGTGGGAGCGGGAGCCCGGCGCTACTGCCCTGGGTCAGCTTTCCTCGGACCGTCTCGGCTCGCACGTCGAGCGCAGACATTCCGTGTTTACTACATTGCGGCATGACGAGGCTCTCTCACGCGCGCGGCGGCTTCCGTGGGAATCGGCGTCGCTCGCCGGCTTTGCGCGGCTGTATGTGGATGCTGCTGATAACGCTTATCGCGGCATCGCCGGCAAGTGCCCAGGAGACGGAGCAGGCCCGTCGACCCAACGCCAACGACGTCCTCGACTCGACCCCGTGGTCCGTGATGGCCTTCAAGGGCTGGTCCAACTACCACACCCTCGGCCGCACCGTCCGTTTCATCTGGGACTACGCCGGCGAGGACGTCTACGGCGCGGACGTGACCTACACGATCTCCCCCACCACCGGGTTCGGGCGATTCTTCGATCGGAACTTCTCGCCGCCCGCTTTCAGGTCGGCGGGAAGGTCAACGCCAGGGCCCAGCCGAGCGGCGTCTGGATTCCGGAGGCTGAGCGCGTACTTTGCTCTGCGATGGCGTCGCCTTCCGTGGAACCACATCGTCGCCACCTCGTTTTCGATGGGCGAGGGCCTGTCGATCGTGAGCGATGTGCCCGATGTCGAGATCCTCACGACAGAGGTTGGCGGCACCAGCCGGCTGCTCAACTACTTGATGATGGAGATGACCCTCGCCGTGCCGTCGCTCCCATACCTGCAGCTCGTGGGGCGGATCCACCACCGGTCGGGATGCGTTCGGGTCTGTTCGGCGATGCCCAGGAATCGGGTTCGAACACCGTCGGGCTCGGAATCCGCTGGCACATCTGAGTTTCGGCCCGACGAGCCGGTGCTCCGACCGGCTAACGACGAATTCTCTCCAGCGTCGCGTGTATCCAGAACGAAGGATCACGCCAACACGGAGGATCGATGAACGACAGGCCCGAGCTCTGGCTGCACGAAGAAGTCCTGCTCCTGGCCCTGAAGGACGACAAGGGTACCCCCAATTCCGGCATGTACTCGATCGCCATGGGCGGAGCGATGCTGGCCGAACTCCTGCTGAGTGAGCGTCTCATCCTCGAGGAGAAGCCAAGGAAGAAGCCTCTCAAACCAGGGAAGAAGCCCGCCTACCTGGTGGCGGTCGACAATCCGAAGCAGCTGGCCGATCCGGTCCTTGACGAGTGTCTGCACCGGGTCGTGACCTCGAAGAAGCCTCGTTCACCACAGGATTGGGTCACGCGATTCGGGCAGCTGAAGGACCTGAAGCGCCGCGTCGCCGTGAGCCTGTGCCGGAAGGGAATCCTCCGAGAGCGCGAGGACCGCATCCTGGTCCTGTTCCGCCGCACCGCGTATCCCACCCTTGACGGGGCACCGGAGCGAAGGGTCGTGGATCGGGTCCGCGAAGCGGTCGCCGGCGATTCGATGGAGTTGGACGCCAGGACGGCGGTCCTCGTTGCGCTCGCCAACGGAACGGGAATCCTGAAGCCCGTCCTGGGCAAGGACCTAGTCAAGCAGCGAAAGGACAGGATCAAGGAGATCGGGGAAGGCGATATCGTGGGCGAGGCCGCGAAGGCGGCGGTCGAGGCGGCGCAGGCGGCCGTGATTGCCGCGACCACCGCGGCTACCGTGGCCGCGACGTCCGCGGCCAGCGGCTGAGCGAAGGCCGGCCCCGGCTCCGGCAACGCCCGCTATTCGGCTCTCAGCGCGATCGCCGGATCGACGGCCGCAGCCCGCCGCGCCGGGATCCAGCTTGCCACGATCGAGACAACGAACAGCAGGGCCACCACGAAGCCGAACGTCGGCGGGTCGGTGGGAGATACCTCGAACAGAAGCGCCTCCATCAGCCGCGTCAGTCCGAGCGCGGCTACGAAGCCCACGGCAAGCCCGACGGCCGCCACGATCGCCCCCTGTCGCACCACCATACTCCGCACGCGGCCTGCCGGGGCGCCGAGAGCCATTCGCACGCCGAGTTCCTGGCGACGCTGTGTCACGCCATAGCTGATCACGCCGTACAGTCCGACGGCTCCGAGGAGCAGGGCGACTCCTGCTGCAATCCCCAGCATCAGCATGGTGAAGCCCGCGCGGGACGTGGCTTCTCTCAGGATTCGCTCCATGGTCTCGATGCCCGTGATGGGCACATTGGGGTCGAGCGACCACACGGCCTCGCGCACCGCAGGGGCGAGCGACGACGGGGCGGTGGAGGTCCGGACCACGAGGCTCATCGAGTTCTGGTAGTTGGATCCCGGACCTGACATGGCATAGTAGATGATAGGGCGTATTTCCACATCGAGACCAAGGCTGCGAACGTCCTCCACGACGCCCACGATCGGTCGCCACGCGAAGTTCTCGTTCTCTTCCATGTCCTCCTGGATACCCTGCCACACCTGCTTACCGATCGCGCTCTCGCCCGGCCAGTAGTGCTCCGCGAACGCCCGGTTGACGACCACCGCACCGGTGGCGGCCGTGATGTCGGATCGTTCGATGAGACGACCCTCGAGAAGCTGGATGCCCATCGTCTCGAAGTAGGAGGCCCCCGCCATAATCGTGAGGACCACGTGAGGCATGGCTCCCGGCTCGACCGGCCGATCCTCGATCAGCAGGCCATTGTGATTCTCACCCTGGGATCGGAGCGGAAGCTTGCTGACCGCGCTGGCCATCTGGACCCCCGGGATCTCGCCGACTCGATCGACCAGCTCCTGATAGAAGCCGACCACCATTTCCTCGTTCTCGTAAGGAGAGTCGGGCAACGACAGCCGCAGAGTCAGCAGATTCTCCGACACGAAACCGGGGTCGACGTTCTTCAGGTGCCAGAAGCTCTTCACCAGGAGGCCGGACCCGACCATGAGCAGAAACGCAAGCGCCACTTGCCCGAAAACGAGCACCGTGCGGGCACGAACGCCGCCCCGGCCGGATGTGGTTCCGCGGAAACCCTCCTTGAGAGCCCCGGCTATGTCCGGGCGGGTATGACGGAGCAGTGGAGCGAGACCGAACAGCACGCCGGCCGCCACCGAAACACCGAGCGTGAAGAGAAGCACACCGGCGTCGATCCGGATCGACGCGAGCCGGGGAATGCTCTCGGGACCCAGGGCTACGAGAGCCTTGATCCCACCGAAAGCCAGGAGAAGTCCCAAAACCCCGCCGGCCAGGGCCAGGAGTGAACTCTCTCTCAGGAACCCCCGGGCCAGGGCTCCACGTTCGGCTCCCAGCGCGCTCCGGATCGCGATCTCCTTGTGTCGTCCCTCGGCCCGAACGAGGAACAGGTTGGCCACGTTGGCGCAGGCGATGAGAAGCACCACGCCTACCGTTCCGAGCAGAATCCACAGGGCTCGGTTCACGTCACCGGTCACGTCCGAGATCAGCGTGACCACGCGCGCGTCCCAACCCGACTGCTCCATCATCTCGTGCGTGATCAGGTCGCCCGGGTAGCGCTCCGGCAGCTGGAGTGTCAGGCGGCGAATGTCGGCGTAGGCGGCCTCAACGGTCACGCCTTCCTTCAGACGCCCGATACCCGGGAAGCTGTAGCTGCCCGTCGTGAGCTCTTCCGGATCTATGACCATGGGCAACCAGATCTCGATGTCCGAATCGTACGGATGGTCGAAGCCGGCTGGCGTGACGCCCACTATGCGGCGGCTTTCACCGTCGATCGTGATGGTCTGACCGATCACGCCCTCGTCACCTCCGTATCGGCGGCGCCACAGACCATGACCGAGAATTGCCACGGCTTCTCCGTCCGGAAGCAGTTCCTCTTCCGTGAAGCCTCGGCCGAGCAGGGGTGGGGTGCGCAGCACGTCGAAGAACGTCCCCGTGATGCCCGCGGCCGCCAGCTGTTCGGGCTCTCCGGTTCCCGTGAGATTCACCGTGCCGTCCCAGAACATCGTCAGCCCGTCGAGTGTCGTGGCCTCGTCCCGGTACAGGACGTACGTGCCGGTCGCCTGTGGGACCTCCGGGAAGCCGGCGATCGGAGCGGTGTGCCCGACCACGACCAGGCGATCGGACTCAGGATAGGGCAGGGGGCGCAGCAGCACGCCGTTGACCACGCTGAAGATGGCCGTGTTGGCACCGATCGCCACGCCAAGCGTCACGATCGAAATGACGGCGAACAGCGGACTGCGGGCCAGCGACCTCGTGGTGCGTCTGACCTCTCGGATGAAACCGGACATGCGACCCCTCCTCCTCTTCCCCTACTTGCAGTCGGACGAGTGACCCTACGCCGCTGTGATCCGCCGAGTTTCGGCTGCGCGCGAGTCGAGTCACCGCACCCTCCTGTCACCACCCTCTGGAAAAGTGGGAAAGTGGGAATTCGTCAGAGGGTCCCGGCGGATGGGCAGTACGCGCCTTGCCACAACACGCACCGAAGGTCGATCTTGGGCGCCTATGTCCGAGACCCCCGGTTATCAGCGTCTGTTCGCCGAACTGAAACGGCGAAAAGTGTTCAAAGTCGCCGCCGTGTACGGCGCCGTGTCCTTCGGCGTCCTGCAGGTGGCGGATATCCTCGTTCCCGCCATGGAGTTGCCTGATTCCTTCGTGCGGGGCATCGCTCTCGTCTGCCTCCTCGGGTTCCCGATCGCGCTCGTGCTGGCGTGGGCCTTCGAAACGGGACCGGAGGGAATGCAACGGACGTCGGACCCCGAGCCGGGTGAGATCACCCAGATCGTGTCTGCGCCGCGGGGACGGCGCTGGCCTTCCGGGATCCTGGCACTCGCCGGTACCGCCGCGCTGATCGTCGGGGGCTGGCTCGCCCTTTCGAGTCGGGTGGAACGTCCCGAGTCGGCCGAAGCCCCGCCAGCGGCAGGTGGGAGCGACAAGGCAGCGGCTGCGGAGGACAGTCGGACGTCGATCGCGGTGCTCCCGTTTCGAAACACGAGCGGAAATCCGGAGGCGCAGGCGTTCACCGATGGCGTCCACGATGATCTCCTCACCCAGCTGTCGAAGATCCGGTCGCTGAAGGTGATTTCGCGTACGTCCGTCGAGGAATACCGGGAGACCACCAAGAGTATTCCGGAGATCGGCCAGGAACTCGGTGTCGACAACATCCTGGAGGGTGGAGTACAGAGCGCGGGGGGTGCGTTCCGCATCAACGCCCAGCTCATCGACGCGGCATCGGAAGGACATCTTTGGGCAGAGCTGTACGAGGGTGAGCTCTCCGTAGCCAACATCTTCCAGGTTCAGACCGAGATCGCGGACGAGATCACCGAGGCCCTGCGAGCGCAGCTGACCGAATCCGAGCGGGCTGCCATCGCCCGGACGCCCACCGAGGATTTCGACGCGTACCAGGATTACCTTCAGGCCCGGACATATTTCCTCGAGAGCTATCTCGAGTCGAACTTCCGCTCGGCCGATGCGATCCTGTCGCGCGTGCTCGAGCGTGACCCGGAGTTCGCCGAGGCATGGGCGCTCAAGGGAGCCGTGGGAAGCATGCTGTACCACTTCTACTTCGACCGATCGGACTCGCTCGTGGCGGCATCCCGCGAGTGGATCGAGCGATCGCTCGAGCTACAGCCCGAACTGCCGGAGGGACACGCGGCGCTGGGGCACTGGTACTACCGCACGCAGCTGGACTACCCGCAGGCGCTTCGTGAACTGGAAATCGCGCTCGACGCGCGACCCAGCGATGCGGACTTCGAGACCACGATCGCCTCGGTCTACCGACGCGCCGGCGACATGGAGAAAGCGCTCGAGCATTTCGAGATCGGCGTCGAGCTCGACCCACGGTCCGCCATGGCTCCCTACAGCGTGGGGGAGACCCTGCTCCTTCTTCGTCGGTATGACGAGGCCGAGCCGTGGCTGCGCCGGGCGATGGAAATCCGTCCCGATTTCGCATATCCGTATCAGTACATGAGCATGGTGAGTGTGCGGGCCGAGGGCGACACGGCCGGAGCGCGCCTGTGGTTGCAGCGGATAGACGAGCGCGGCCTGGCGGAATGACATCGGCGAGTTCAACCGGGTCGACCTGGCCTTCCTCGTGGTGCGTCCGGAGTCGGAGAACCTGGATGAGAACCGGGAGAGGGTACTCGAGACCATCCGGGGATTCGACGGGCCGCTCAACAACCAGTTCCGCTACGTGCCGTTGAGCCTGCTCTCCGGTCTCGTGCGGCGGCAAATGGGAGATCCGGAGGGCGCCGTCGCCGCGTTCGACTCTGCGCGGACCGAGCTGTCGGCGCTGGTGACTGAGAACCCGGAGGAGCCGGCGTACCGGAGCTCGCTGGGCCTCGCGCTGGCGGGCCTGGGAATGGACGAGGAGGCCATCCGGGAAGGCAGGGAGGGCCTCCGCTTGATGCCGCCCGAAGTAGAGGCGTGGCGCGGGAGCAAGCGAGTCGTCGATCTCGCCCGGATCTACGCGATGACGGGCCGGACGGACGAAGCGATCAAGCAGCTCGAGCTGGTCATGTCGATTCCCTCGGACATGTCGGCCTGGGAGCTGCGGCTCGATCCGACGTGGGACGCGCTTCGGGGCGACCCTCGCTTCGACGCCCTGACCGCCATCGACTGAGGACCGTCCGAACGACCAACCGCAGGATCCACTCGAGGAGCGAACCGTGTCCCTCAAGTTGAGCGTGCACCAGGAAGACTGGATTCCCACCGTACCCTTCCGGATCTCCAACGCAGTGTGGCACTCGTTTCCAGCGATCGTGGTCGAGCTTCAGGACGGCGACCTGGTGGGGCGAGGCGAAGCCGAGGGCGTCTACTACTTCGACGAGACCCCCGAGGCGATGATCGCCCAGGTGGAACAGGTGGCGGAGCAGGTCGAGGCCGGCGCCACCCGGGCGGACCTGCTCGAAGCTCATGCCACCTGGCGGCGCGCGCCACGGATTGGACGCGGCACTCTGGGACCTGGAGGCCAAGCGTTCGGGCAAGCGCGCCTGGGAGCTGGCGGGCCTGCCGCTGAAGGAGATCGTCACCGTCTACAGCATCGGCCTCGAGGACGAACCCGAGGGACAGGCGGAGAAGGCCGCGGCTGCCGCCGATCAGCCGGTGCTCAAGGTCAAGCTCGGCGCTGACCGGCCGGTGGAGCGAATCGAGGCGATCCGTGCCGTGCGGCCCGACGCGACGATCGCGATCGACGCCAACCAGGGATGGAGTCTCGACCAGCTCAAGGAGGTGGCTCCCCGCCTGAAGCGGCTCGGCGTGTCGATGATCGAGCAGCCGCTGCCGCGAGGCGCGGACGAGGAGCTGGAGGGCTACCAGGCCCCACTGCCGCTGTGCGCCGACGAGAGCTGCGTGCATGGAGGCGAACTGGAACAGGCCGCGAGTCGCTACCAGATGATCAACATCAAGCTCGACAAGTGCGGTGGGCTCACGCACGGGCTGCAGCTGGCGCGCGCCGCTCGCGAGCGTGGCCTCGGACTGATGGTGGGCTGCATGTGCGGCACCTCGCTCGCCATGGCCCCGGCCTTCGTGGTGGGGCTCCTGTGCGACTTCCACGACCTGGACGGTCCGTTGCTTCTCAAGAACGACAGGGCCTTCGGAATGGCCTTCGAAGACGGTGTGGTCGGACCGCCGCCGACCAGGCTGTGGGGATGATCGACCAACCGCTACAGCTCGCGGCGGTATTCCTCGCGGTCGTATTGCTCTCGGTGTGGCTCGACGCCCGGTATGCGTGGGCCCGCAAGATCTCGCCGGTGGTCCTGATCCTGTTCTTCGCGGGCCTGGTCTCCAACGTCGGACTCATAACGGACCGCTCCACGTTCTACGAGGGGCTGGCCGGGTTCACCGTTCCCTTCGCCGTCTGCCTCATCCTGTTCACGGTCAATCTGGCCGACCTCAAGAAGACCGGCGGCCCGCTGCTCGCCGCCTTCGCGATCGCGTGCGTCGGGACCATGATCGGCGTGCTCTCCGCGGGTCTGCTCGTGAATTCGCAGCTGGCCAAGGTGCTGGGGGACGAGACGTGGAAGCTGGCCGGGCCCTTCGTCGGCACGTACACCGGCGGAAGCCTCAACTTCTTCGCCCTGTGGGACGGCCTCGAGATCGGAAACCCGGATCTCTTCGCGGCGGCCAACGCCGTGGACAACCTGACGCTGTTTCCCCTGTTCGCCGTGTGGGTGCTGATCCCTGGCTGGCTCGGCAAGTACTTCCCGGCCGGAGAACGGTGGGGGACGATCGGGGCGATCGATGAAGTGGTCGGAGCCTGAAGCGCCTACCGAATTCAGGATGCTCGACATCGTGTTCCTGGCGTTCGCCGCCCTGGCCATCATGGTCGCGAGCGACCTGATCAAGACGCACTGGATCGCCGGCTTCATGCCGAGCTTCCCGACCATCCTCATCGTGACGACCCTGGCCCTCATTCTGGCCCAGTTCCGTTCATCGGACGGCTGCAGGGGGCCTTCGAGATGGGCAATCTCTCGTTCTACCTCTTCTTCTGCGCCGTGGGCGCGATGATCAACGTGAAGATGGCCATCGTCCTGTCGCCGATTCTGTTCATCTACGTGATGATCATGGTCGTCGTGCACCTGGTCTCCGTGTACGGAATCGGCCGCCTGTTCCGCCTCGACATCCGGGTGCTCACGATCGCTTCGGCGGCCGCCAAGACCGGACCGCCCTCGGTGATCGCGCTGGCCAACGTGCACGGTTGGAGGACGCTGGTCCTGCCGGGAGTGGCGATGGGCCTACTGGGCTATGCCGTGGGGAACTACCTCGGCTTCGGAGCCGCGTACGCGATGAAGGCGATCCTCGGGCAGTAGGGCAGTGGGCCGGGCGGTGGGCCTCGTCTCTACGGTGCCTGCCCTGCTAGGCTTGCTGGCCGACATACCCTCCTCGACGCCGGCGCGCTGCTCGGAGACGGTCCCAGTGCTCGTTCGCCATCTCGTGCTTCTGCGACGAGATCGCCGGGCAGGATGTCGCGCGCCAGTTCGGCCTGCGTGTCCTCGGCGATGGCCCCGGTCGTGATGATCTCGCGCCCGGCCGCGCGGATGGCCTCGAAGTAGTCACCGAACAGCCCCTGAAGCGCTTTCAGCCGGAGCGGCTCGGCGAACGGCCGGAGGATCTCTCCCGAGACCTCCATACCATGCATGCGGGCGATGTGGCGAAACGTATGGACAAGGGCTTCGAAGTTGTGAAGTCCTGGAAATCCGCATGGCGACACGAGGACCATTCGGCGTGGCTCGGGTCCCCGGGCGGGATGTCCAGATGCTCCCTCCACATGTATGCTGGGCACCAGCCACGGATCGTAGCGGGGAAGCAGGCGGTCCAGGAAGGTCTTCATGAGGCCGGTCATCGTTCCGTGATACACGGGAGTCCCGAACACCACGAGGTCTGCGGTCGCCCAGGCCTCGAGTCCCCGATCCATGCCGTCGCTGTGAATGCAGCTGGCCCGGCGTCTGTACCCAGCAGGAGTAGCACCCGATACACGGCTCGAGGCCCAGCTCACGCACGTTGACCAACTCCGTCTCGGCCCCCGCCTCCCGCATCCCGGCGAGCAACGGCTCCAGGAGCTTCGAGGTAGCACCGGCTCCCGGCGCGAGGGGATCCGTTGAGGGCCAGGACCCGGAGGGCGGCCATCAGAAGCTCACGGCGGCGGTGATGAGCGCGCTCACCGCGACGACGATTCCAGCCAGCGACGCGAGCCGCGTCCTCCTTCGCCAGACGTCCATGTTCTCGAACCTGCAGTCGCGAGGCGATGCGTGGGCAGGCGAATGGTCGCCGCGATCGCCGGGATCACGAGCAGAAAGCGGGCGAATCGCGAGCGTGCCCGAGGCTTCCGGCCATTGAAGCGCGGCCACCGAGAGAGAGCCCATGATCACGAATACGGCGCCCCACAGGAACGTGAGCATCCGGTTCACGTGCAGGAAGGTGCTGTTGCCCGACGAGCGACTCCGCGTGATCCCAGCGCGAGTACTCGGCCGTCAGGGGATTCGGGGCGTGCAGCAGGGACGAGAGCCAGATGATTCCGAGGGCGAGGGTGTCGGCCGCGCCACCCCCGCCGGAGAGTGCCTGCTCGTCCGGTCATGGTGAGCGACGCAGCCGCACCCAGTCCGAGGAAGAGCGCGGATCCGACTTCGAACCAGGTGGCCCGTCCGTACACGGCGTGATAGGCCGCCAGGATCGCGGCGAGCGGAAACGCGATCCGAAGAGCGGCTGAGATATCGAGGCCAAACAGCGGGCCGAACCACAGGAAGAGCCACGGGACGAACGCCACGGTGAGCCAGCGGGATCCCTTGAGCGAAACCGGTCCAGGACGCCGGCGCGTCGCCGGTGCCGCTATGGCCTCCTCGGGAGACCGACTGAAGAGCCGGTCCATGCGCATCAGCAGGGAAGCGTCGCCTCGCACCTCGTACAGGCCATCCGCCAGCGCATCCCGACCCGAGACCTCTCCCGAGCTGATCTGCTCCCAGACCTCGGAAGGAGTGGCCACCGTCAGCGTGGGCGTGCGCGCGAAGGGCCGAGGCCGAACCGGCAGTCGCCGTCCGAGATGTCGAGGTGGTACACCCCGGGTTCGGCGCCCGACACGTCGAACTGGATGCTCGCCGACAGATCCCCGGCCTGCGCTCGGGTCGAACACCAGGGCCATTCCCTCGATCGTCTGCCTCGTGGTCTTCATTCCATTCTCCCCACGGTTTCGATGGCTTCCTCGAGCCAGTCCACGTACATGCGCTCGTTCCTCTCGCCGAGATCGCGCACCAGCTCCCAGAAGACGGCGGACCGTTCCAGTCGCGGTTCCTGCGCCGCCACGGCAGCGATCATGGCCGAGTCTCGTCATGCGCGGCCAATTGGGCCCGGTGCAGCTCGAGTTGTGCCCGAAGCTGGCTGAGCGCCTCGTCCCGCTCCAGGTAGCCCGCGAAGAACAGCTTGAGCAGTCCGGGGTGGCGGCCGCGCGGCAGTTCGGCCAACGGATCGGCGAGCCACTCAAGCATCTCCTGGCGTCCGGTCTCGCTCATGTGGTAGACGACTCGATCCGGCCTCGCTTCCTGCGGTTCGACGGTGCTGGTGATCCACCCCTCGTCCTCCATCTTCTTGAGCGTCGGGTAGATCTGGTTGAGACCGGCGTGCCAGAAGTTCTGGGTCGATCGATCGAGCTGCTTCTTCAGGTCGTAGCCCGTCATGGGGCCGAGGTTGAGGAAGCCGAGCAGGGCGTAACCGCAGGGACATGGGTGCCTCGTTGTATATATCAGTAATGATGTATCACTAATGATATAATACACGATGACTCGGAAACGTCAAGAGCGAGTCTGCCTCCCCCCAACGACCGGCGGCACTCCCTCTTGAAGACTCGATGACAGGGGACCCCTAACTTTGACCCTCTGAAAAAGTGGGAATGTGGGAATCCGGAAGAGGATCCGAGCGACTACCCCACGATACCCCGTACACGAGCGGAATCTTGAGCTACCTACTTCAAGACCTGCCCCTCGCTGCCTCAATCAGGGGGAGGGGGCGCGTCACGCTGCCGAAGGCTGTCCGCGAGCGGCTCTCGCTCGTGGAGGGCGACCGCCTGATCGTCGTCGTCGGCAGGAATTCGATCGAACTGGTACCCGCTGATCTCATCTCTCGAGAACATCTGTGGGTTCTGACGGAGGCCATTCGCTCACGGATCGAGGCTGCGGAAGAAGATCTCTCGCGCGGCCGTACGGACGTCCTCGAGAAGGCAGCTTCGATCCGAGAAACGTGCCGGCGCCTGATCAACGACAGCACCTGAAGAATCTATGCTTCGTACGACCGAAGCACCGTGGATCTCGCGGCTGATCGTGACCCGGCAGTTCGCGCTGTCTTACGAGCGCCTGCCGCCAGACTCGGCCGTTCAACTCGAACGGGCCTTGCAGAGGTTACTCGTGTCACCCGGGAATTCCGGCGTCAGGCTAAAGCCACTCGCCTTTCCAGACGGGTATCACGAGTTGCGATTTGGACACCGGGACCGCGCGATTCTGCGCATGGCGGGAGCGGATGCGATACTCATTGACGTCGCATTGTTCCGGAAGATCGCCCGTCTGAACTCGAGATCGGCCCGCCGGCTCCGGTTCTAGCGCCGGCGTCGACTCAGCAACTCCCGCAGAGAAGCAGCCAGCGGCTTCCCGTACACGGACTGAAGTCCACCGCGAGACCGATCTGTGCATCCGGAGTCCACCGGTGGGCGGCGTTGAGAGTACAGAAGGCGCTCGTGCCTGACAGCCCTTCCCATCGTCCGGGGGAAGGTCGATCTTCTGGAATGTCCAATACTCCCTCATATCAGCGTCTGTTTGCCGAGCTCAAGCGGCGGCGCGTGTTCCGTGTGGCTGCCATGTACGGCGCCACGGCGTTCGTGTTTCTCCAGGTCGCGGACCTGCTGCAAGAGGGACTGCAGCTTCCGCAGGCGTTTCTGACCGTCGCCACCGTTGCCGCCCTGGTCGGTTTTCCCGTGGCGCTCATCCTGGCCTGGTTGTACGACCGAACGCCCCAGGGTGTAGCTGCGGACGCCGGATCCGCAGCCCCATGAGATAGAGGCAATCGTGGCGCAGCCCCGCGGGTTGCGCTGGCCAGTCGGAATCGCGGCCGCGGTGGGTACGGCACTGCTTCTCGTGAGCTCCTGGTGGGCACTCGGCCGACCCGACGCTCAGGCGATCCACCGTGGAGACTACTCGTCGATCGCGGTCCTGCCTTTCGACAACATGAGCGGGAACCCGGACGACGCCTATTTCGCCGACGGTCTGTCGGAAGAGCTTCTGAACGCCCTCAGCCGCATTCCCGGCCTGCGGGTAGCCGGCCGCACATTGTCCTTCGCGCTTCGTGACGCGAACCTCGATATCAAGACGATCGCTGACACGCTCGGAGTGGAAACCGTGCTCGAGGGGAGTGTCCGGCGATCCGGTGGCCGGGTACGCGTGACCGCCCAGCTCATCGAGGCGGAAGAAGGATTCCATCTGTGGTCGCGCGACTGGGAACGTGAGCTCACCGCCGACAACGTGTTTGAGATCCAGGACGAGATCGCGGGAGCCGTGGCCACGGCGATGGTGACCGGCGAGGAGCCGACTGCCCAGGCTGATGCGGCTTCTACACGAGCACAGGGCGGCCCGACCGCGCTCGTGCCCGCTTCGGTCCGGACATCGGACCTCGACGCCTACGAACTGTACCTGGCCGGCAGACACCACTGGGCCACCCGGACTCCACAGGGGCTCTCCGAGGCCGTTCGGCTGTTCGAGGCGGCGCTGGACAGAGACTCGCTGTACGTCCCGGCCTGGGTGGGGCTGTCGGCCGCCTACAACGCGCTGCCCTGGTACACGGATTTCTCGCCGGAGCGGCGGCCGAACGTTCCAGGTCAGCGGCGGAGCGGGCGCTGCAACTGGACCCCGACAACGCCGAGGCCCTGTACACGCTCGCCATAACGATATTCGAGTATGATCTCAGCTGGGAAGAAGCGGCCCGTCTGTTCAAACGGGCCATCGAGCTCGATCCCGCGTACCCCCAGGGACTGACCTGGTACTGCTGGTTCCTCTCCAGCATGGGCCGCTGGGACGAAGCGATTCCCTGGTGCGCGAGATCAGTGGAGCTGGATCCACTTCGGGTGCACGCGCTAGCGCAGCTCGGCGAGATCCTACTTGTCGCGGGTCGGTACGAAGATGGGCTGCGGCCTATCAGCCGAGCCCTCGCAATCCAGCCCGACTTCCCGTTCGGGCGCATGCTGTTGACGCTCGGCCTGGCGTCCAGCGGTCGATTGAACGAAGCGGAGGAGAGCCTGCGCCTCTACGCACGAGAAACTGGAATTCCCGGCGGTGAAGCGGAGGCTTCGACCATTATCGGGGGGCTTCGCGACCCGTCCCGACGGGATGAGGCGGTGTCGGCAGTTCTCGGGTGGTTGGATTACCGAGATACCCAGTCCTACTGGATTCTCGATTGGCTGGCTCTCATGGGCGCGCGCGAGGCAGCTCTGGACGTCGTGGAGGGCATGTTCGAGACGAGCCCGCACGAGGTAAGCGCGATCAACGCGTCGATCGCCACCCACGCGCTGCGTGGTGAGCCGCGCTTCGACGCTGCGGTAGCGGCGCTTGGCATCCCGGATCCTCCTCCTGCCGCCGAGGCAGTGCCCTGGTGAGCGGGACCGGATACCAGCGGTTCTTCGCGGAGCTCAAGCGGCGCAGCGTCTTTCGGGTGGCGGCGATGTACGGGGCCGTGGCGTTTGTGATGATCGAAGCCGCGGACCTGATCTTCCCGCGAGTTCCTCTGCCCGAGTGGACGATCGCCCTCGTCGTGTGGCTCGCGTTGCTCGGTTTTCCCGCGGCATTGGTTCTCGCGTGGGCGTACGAGAAGACCCCGGACGGCATCAAGGCCACCGACCCGCTCGCAACGTCGGAGCTCGACGAGATTGTCGCGCAGCCCCGCCGCAGCCGGTGGCCGGTTGGCATCGCAGCCCTGGTCGGAATTGTCCTTCTCGGGCTCGGCGCCTGGTGGACCCTCACTCGCACGGGACCCGGAACACGGGCGTACGAATCCATCGCCGTGTTCCCCTTCGCGAACCTGAGTGAGGACCCAGACAACCAGTACTTCGGCGACGGCCTGGCCGACGAGCTGCTGAACGCCCTCGCCGGGGTCGAAAATCTCAAGGTGGCCGGTCGCACCTCGACCTTCGCGCTCCGGGACCAGAACCTGGACCTGCGCTCCATCGGCGACACACTCGGTGTCGAGACCGTCCTCGAGGGCAGTGTACGACGCTCCGAGGAACGGGTGCGGATCACGGCGCTGCTCATCGACGCGGAGACAGGCTTCCACCTGTGGTCCCACGAATACGATCGGGACGTCACTGACATCTTCCTGGTCCAGGAGGAGCTGGCCCAGTCCATCGTACGGGCCCTCATCCCCAAACTCGGTGGGGCGGGGGACGACCTCTACCGCGGTGGCACGTCGGACGTTGAGGCGTACGACCTCTACCTGGCCGGTCGAGACAAGTGGTACACGCGAGAAGTGCAGTTGATGTGGGAGGCCGTAGACGAGTTCGAGGCGGCCGTCGCTCTCGACCCCGAGTTCGCCCTGGGTTGGAGCGGGCTCGCGGATGTCATCGACGCCATCGCGTACCGGGACGCCCGCGGGCAGCCGCTGGTTCCCCGAGCGAAGATGGCGGCGCAGCGGGCCGTTCAGCTCGATCCGAGCCTGGCCGAGGGCTGGGCCTCGTGGGGAACGCTCGCGTCCGAGGCCGACCGCGACTGGGCCACGGCCGAGATCGCCCTGAAGAGGGCGATCGCCCTCAAGCCCTCGTACGCCTATGCCCGGGCCATGGCCGGCGACGCGCTTCGATACCAGGGGCGCATGAAGGAAGCGATCGAGCAACACCGGGCAGCGCTGGTGCTGGACCCGCTCTCGCCGGTCATCAACGGAGTTCTCTCGATCAGCCTGGCGGCGGCCGGCCGGTTCGACGAAGCGCGTGCGCAGGTCGAGCTCACGCTGGCCACCGGCGGAGACCCAGAGTATGCCCATTCGGCGCTTTTCCTCTGGGGCCCGCAACTGGGATTGACCGGGGAAGAGATCGCGAACCATGGCGTCATTCTCGCGCGCAACATGGGAGCCACGGACCCCCAGCTCGCGGCAGTCGTCGGGCACGCCCTGGGCAGCGATGGGGCGGACGAGGCACTCGTGTCCGAGGCCCTGGCCGCTGTCGCTGCGCTGGCTGCCGACAGTGTCTTCCCCGTGCGGCAGATCGCCGTGCTGTACGCAAGCCTCGGGGATCACGAGACGGCATTGCAGTGGATCGAGCGAGCTGATCCCGAGAACGACCTGTCGCTGGGGTTCCTGGGTTTCGATCCGTCACTCGATCCGCTCCGTGGCGATCCCCGCATGCAGGCGCTGATGGATGAACTGGGCCTTCCGAACGGCTATGACGCAGCGGCCGACACCTATGAGCCCGAGGACTGACGCAACGCCGGACTTCTACGGGTTCGAGACCCAGGCGTCCCGGAGCGCCTTCTGCTCGAGCGACGGCTCCGGATTGACCGAGAAGCGCACCGCGCGACCATCCTCCCGCCGCTCGAGCTCGATTCCGATCCAGCCGTAGTATTCGTCGATCGGGAGCGGCTCGGTTCCCCGCACGTAGGCCTCCAGGAACTCGCCGATCTCCGGATAGGTCATCTCCGTCACGATGTCGAAGAACTCATCCTCCGGGAACGGACGTGACGCGCCGTATCGCTCCGCCAGCTCGAGGAGCAGCTCCTGCAGGCCGTACTCACCGCTCGACAGCTTGAGCAGCCTGAGATCGAGAAGGCTGCCCACGATCGCGCCGCGCTGGTAAATGTTGGGGTACTGCGCCTGGCCCTCCGCCGTGTACGAAGTGAGCGCCAGCTTCGACAGGCTGTAGTCCTGGTCGAAGAACCCCTCGTCGGACCGGATCTTCTGCACCTGGTCCGCCAGGTAGCGGTCGGGAGTCCTTGAGACCGGCCCGCAGCTGCATCGCATCCGAGGCCCATTCGGTCACTCCCTCGTACAGCCACACGTGCTCGGAGGGGACCGGGGTCTCGAAGTCGAAGTTCTCGATGATCTCGCTGTGGATGTGGAGCGGCGTCACCACGTGGAAGAACTCGTGGGCCGCGATGTCGGAGATCATGTTCCCGTATCGCTCCGAGAGATTCCCCTCCGGCAGCACGTACTCAGAGCTGTACGAGTGCTCCCACGCGCCCGCCATCGGATTCTGCCCCTCGAAGTGAAACAGGAACGTGTAGCGGTCCACCGGGAGCTCGCCAAGGAACTCCCCCGACGCCTGCAGGATGAGGTCCATGGCCTCCAGGAGCTGCTCCGACTGGATCCTGTCGGTGACCGAGTAGGTGTAGATCTCGACCGGCACGCCGGTGACCGTGGTGCTGGCGTAGCTCAGGCGGCCCAGCAGGAGCGGGGAGTCGACGAAGTGATCGTAGTCGTCGGCCAGGTAGGCGCCCTCGGCGTTCGTGTCGAGCGGCGTCCCGATCTCCCATTCCGCCGGGTACTCGAGGCGGAGCTCGATCGGAGCGTCCTGCATCCCGGTGGGGAAGGGGAAGACGGCGTGCGCGTTGATCAGCACGTGGTCGTCTTCGATGGACGTGCCAGCCATCGGGTACACCGGGATGCTCGTCCACCGGAGTGTCCCACGTCTCGGCGATCGAGTACCGGATCTCGGATACGGCCGCGGGATCATCGAGTCGCCATTGGTTGGTGGAGACCTGTTCCACGCCGAGCTCCGTCCCGTCCGAGCTGAACGCGTGCAGTTCGGACACGTATCGGCCGACGTCCATGACCTGGTACGTGCCCGGCGCCGTGGAGGCGAACTGGAGAATCGCGTTGTCCGGGCCCAGGCCGGACACGACCATGCTCACGTGGAACTGGTCGTCGGCCCGGTCGTTCAGGTCCACAGCGTAGGACAGAGTCGGAGCCTTGTCCGCGGTCTGTCCGCGAGCGGTAGCTGTCCCACCCAGAATCAGCAGTGCCGTGGTGGCCGCCGCCGTCGAGATTCTCGTCAGTCTCACTCGTCGCATCCGTCCTGACATCCCGTCCTCCCTCGTAGCGCCGGATCCTGAGGACCCGGTCAGAGTCCCGTGTCCGGTCTCCTACGCCAACCGCCGGCCCGATGTTTCTGGTCACGACTTCGACTCCATCCCGATGCCGGTGCGCGACGGCCCTTCCCAGAACCAGCTTCTCACCCAATGTTCGTGGCTCGTCGGAGGAAGACAGCAGCCGGTCAGCGAGGTGTACGTTGGGCGATCTAACCGAAGCACTAGCCACCATTGCCGAAGTGGCCATCGGTCTGGCCGGGTTCTCAGGCATCGTGGTCGTTCTGAGCCGAACGTACGAGCGGCGCCTGACGCCCCTCGAGCGATACCGGATGTTCCTGCTTCTCGTACCGTCACTGGCGACTTCCTTCCTCGGCCTCTCCATCATGGCTCTCTATGCCAGCGAAGTGCCGGGGGCCCTGCGGATTGGCAGCGGACTCGTCGCCGTCTTCTGTTTTGGCTTTCCAGCGAGCCAGGTCCGCCGCACGATCCACTTCTATCGCAAGGTCCCCGAGCTGTTTCAGGCTCCTGTCCTTTGGGGCATTCTGATCGGATACCTCGTCGTCGGCTTCCTATCCGTCGTGCATGCGTCGGGGGTGATCGAAGAGACGCCGGCCGTCGTGTTCATCGGCTTGCTGTGGCCTCTCTTTCAGAGCGCTCTCCAGTTCGCGCGCATGCTGTTCATCCGCCCCATGGATCCTGACGCCGACGACTGAGGAGGCAGGCGTGAGTCGACGCACACTCGGAATCCGGCTTGCGCTCCTGATCGGACTGACCGCTGCCTGTGCCCCGGACGGGGCCGAGTTGACGGCCGGAACCCTGCAGCTGACGGTCGACGGAACCGGACACATCGCGCGGCTCGTCGACGAGACGACCGGCCGGGACCACGCGGCCAACTGCGAAGGATCGCCCCTCCTGTCCGTGCAGACCGCGGGAGTCCTGCATCCACCGCATGCCCTATTGTGGGACGCCGCGGCTGGAATCGCGACGCTGGAGTATCCGGACGGACCCACGGCTCGAGTCGCCATCACGGAGAAAGACACCCACCTCGTTCTCGAGCTCCTCGATCTGAGCGCCCCCGTCGAGCTCGTAGTCTGGGGACCGTACGCCACGAGCATCTCGGAGACGATCGGCGAGACCGTCGGTGTCGTGCGCGATTCGGGATTCGCGATCGGCATCCAGGCCCTCAACCCTAAGACGCTGGGTGGGCTTCCGTGGCGTGACAACGACTTCCCGCCGCAGGTCGATCTGTTCGAGTCCGGCGACTTCAGCGACCTCGATGGAGAGAAGAGTCGGTACGTTCTGTACCGGGTCGAGGCCGCCAAGCCCGAGGACTTCGGGAGCACGCTGCAGGCGTACACTCGCGATCGCTCAGCGGATCGCGTCATCGAGAACTGGGGCAAGCCACTCTACGTGGCCCCGGCGTTCGACGACGGGGGTGTTGTCGGGTCGAAGATCGCCCTGTTCGGTTCGCCCGCGGATCGCGCGCTCGAGACGCTCGGGGCGATCGAAGTCGCGGAAGGGCTTCCGCACCCGATGATCGACGGCGAGTGGGGAAAGACGGCCCGGTCGGCGAACGCCGCCTACCTGATCCTCGATTTCACCGAGGACGATGCGGACCAGGCGATCGGGTGGACGAAACGGGCGGGGCTCCGATACCTGTACCACCCCGAACCGTTCGAGAACTGGGGGCACTTCGACCTCAACGACCGGTTCCCCTCGGGTCGGGACGGCCTGCGCGGTGTGGTAAAGCGCGCCGAAGCGCAGGGAGTCCACGTCGGGGTTCACACGCTCTCCAACTTCATCACCACCAACGATCCCTACGTCACGCCGGTACCCGATCCCCGGCTGGCTCGTGTCGGATCGAGCGAGTTGGCGGCTGACATCGGTGCGGGACAGAGCGAGATCCCGGTAGCGTCACCCGAGTTCTTCGCCCAGTACGAGAACAACAACCTTCGCACTGCGGTGGTGGGCGAGGAGTTGATTCAGTACCGCGCCGTGTCCGAGGACGAGCCGTGGCGGCTTCTCGGCGCGACGAGGGGCGCTTTCGACACCCGGCCAGCTTCGCACGCGGCCGGCGACGCGATCGCTCTCCTGGCGGACCATGGCTACAACGTCTTCCTCACGAACGCCGAGCTTGGCGTGGAGATGGCCACGACGCTGGCCGACCTGTTCAACGACACCGGCCTCAGGCAGATCTCGTTCGACGGGGTTGAAGGAAACCAGTCCACCGGGATGGGCAACTACGGCGAGATCCTGTTCACGAGCACCTGGTACGAGCAGCTGTCGCCGGACATCCGCCGTCATTACATCGCCGACGCCAGCCGCACGACCCACTACTTCTGGCACATCTACAGTCGCATGAACTGGGGCGAGCCCTGGTACGCCGGCTTCCGGGAGAGCCAGACCGAATACCGGCTCAAGAACCAGCCCTACTTCAAGCGCAACCTGATGCCGGCCATGCTCGGTTGGTTCCGGATGACGCCTGAGATCTCGATAGAGGACGTGGAGTGGATGCTGGCCCGCTCCGCGGCCTTCGACGCCGGCTACGCCTTCGTCACGAGCTACGAGGCCCTGGAGGGGAACGGCTTTACGGACCGAATCCTGGAGGCGATCGGCGCCTGGGAGAAGGCCCGCATGGCGGACGTGTTCAGCGAAGACCAGAAGTCGCGGATGGAAGACGTGGGAACGGAGTTCACGCTGGAGCGGGCCGAATCCGATGATCCGGCGGACTGGAGCCTGGTCGAGATCCACCCGCAGATCGTCCGCCACGATCGGGGCGTCAGGCAACCGGGCGAGCCGACCTCTTCTGCGCTCTCGTTCGAGAACCCGGGCTCCCAACAGGACCTGGACTGGATTCTGACCGCAGAGGATGGAGGTGTGTCCGCGATACGCATCGGGCTCGACGGACGGGAGCCCGTGCTGCTGCCCGTGACCCTCGAAGCGGGTTCATCGCTGCGCTACGAGGGAGGCGTCGAGGTCTCCGTTCTCGATGTGAGGCACCAGGCCACGGGCTCGGTCGGGGTGCCAGAAGGCGCCTTCATGATCGCCCCCGGGCCACACACCATCAGCCTCGAGGCTGACCTCGTACCGGCTGAGGGTGCGAAGGCCCGTCTGGAGGTCAGGCCGCGAGGAAGCGCCGAACCGCTGGGCGAATGACGGGCCGTCGCCGTTGCGCGGAAGTGCGCCTCTTCTATCTTGGGGGATGTCAGAATCTACCTGGGACCGCCTGAAGCGCGCCCGAATCATCCGAGTTCTCGCCGTATACCTGGGTGCGGCCTGGGGCGTTCTGGAGGTGGCTGACCTCCTCCAGGACAGTCTCTCCCTGCCCAGCTGGATCGTACCTGTCGCTCTCCTCCTTCTTCTCATCGGACTCGTCGTCATCGTCTCGACGGCCCTCGTCCAGGCCATGCCGGGGACAGGACAGAAGCAGGATGCGGGTGAGTTGCCGGGAGCCTGGGAGGTCGATCCCAAGGACCTCGCCGACAGCCTGAAGAAGGGCAAGCTCCCTCACCTGACGTGGGGCCGCTCTATCCTGGGAGGCGTATTCGCCTTCTGGTTCCTGTTCGGGCTGGCCGGCCTGTACGTCGTGATCAAGGACCGGGGCGAGAGCTTCGCCCCCGTGGAGGCGATCGCAGGCGAGGCCGCCGAGGGGATCGCCATCGTACCGTTCACGGTGCGCGGCCTGGAGCTTGAGATGTGGGGCGAGGGCTTGGTCGATGTTCTCAGCACCAACCTCGACGATGTGGGCGGGTACCGGACGATCGACAGTCGAACCGTGATGGCGCGCTGGCACGAGGCCGTCGCGGAAGGCGAGGTCGCCGATCTGACCACCAGGATGCAGGTAGCGCGGGCCGCGGGCGCCCGGTACGTCATCGACGGCACCGTGCTGGCCATCGGGAACGATGTTCGGCTGGCTGCAGACGTCTACGATGTGGCGACCGGGACCGAAGTGGGAAGCGGCCAGGTCGAGGGCCCGGCGGACAGTATCGGTTCTCTGGCCAACCGGCTGGGCGTCCAGGCGTTACAGGCGCTGCTTTCTGAAGAGGGCGGGGAGGGTGTCACGGCGCGCGCGGCCATGAGCCTGACGACGGCCTCTCTCCCGGCGCTGAAGGCCTACCTCGAGGGAGAGGCGTACTACCGCCGGGCGGACTTCGATCGGGCCATCGAGGCGTACGAGCGGGCCCTTGTCCAGGATGCCGACATGGCCCTGGCGCATTTCAGGCTCGGCGATGCCTACGGCTGGGCCGAGAACATCGCCAGCGACCGCGGCATGGAGCATCTCAGGGAGGCGCAGCGCCTCGGTGAGCGGCTGTCCGCCCGCGATCGTGCGATCATGGAAGGGAACGTGGCCCTGCTGACCGGCGACATTTCGGCGGTCGCCGACGTGCGGGAGATCACCCGCCGCTACCCCGACGACCCCGACGCGTGGTTCCTGCTCAGCGAGTTCTACTTCCACCACTGGGACGACCTGCAGCTGGACTGGGACGATCTTGGTAGAGTCTTCGAGCGGCCGGTGGAGCTCGAGCCCAGCTTCGCTCCGTACTACATCCACCTGTTCGAGTACGCCGTCATCCACCGGGACACGGCGACGGCCCAGCGAGTCCTCGCGGAGCTGAGCCCCCTCGGCGCCCAGCGCCTGCCGGGGATGGAGCTGGCGTACGACCTCATCCTCGGTGACTCGGCGCAGCAGGCGGCCGGCGCGGCGCGCGTGCCGGAGATGGGCGACGAGATGCTGGACCACGCGTACATCGATCTGTGGCTGACCGCGGGACGGCCGGTGGCGCTGGAGCCGGTCTTCCTCGAGCTGCAGCGTCGGCGCCATCCGGCGGGCGGCAACCTGCGCGTGGCTGTACATGACCGCCGGGAAGGCTGACGCGGCCCTCCGTGACGAATGATCCGGATGGCGGCTGGGCTTCGATGTGGGTCCCGTACGCCGTCGATCGCACGCTCAGGCCGGTGCCCTCCGAGGACCTCGAGGCGATACTCGCAGCGCGACAATTGTGGCCCGGCCGCGGGCGCGCCCATCCACTGCCTCATCGTCATGGGCGCATACTACGCGGAGCAGGGGAGAGAGGAGCAGCTCGAGACGCTGCTGGGCGAGATGCGCAGCGGCGCGGCCGAGGCGACGCCGAGGGCCGCGAGCGGCCTGCCGAGATGCTGGCGCTGGCGGCTGACGCCTCGACGCGTACGGCTGGGTAAAGAACGGTGATCCGGTGGAACGCGAAGAAGCGATCGAGAAGCTCGAGGAACTGGCGTGGACGGGCCTGCCGCCCAGCATCTGGGTGCGCTGGTGGCTCGGCGAGATCCACATGGACGAGGGCAGGCCCGCTGCTGCAGTCACCTACCTCGAGACCCTCCGGGCGGCGGGTGTCCCTCACGTCGGCAACCTCCTCCTCGGGCGCGCCTACACGGAACTCGGCGATAGGGAGAAGGCGCGTGACGCCTACGTCCGGTTTCTGCAGGCCTGGGAAGAAGCCGACCCGGATCTTCCGCAGCTGGAGGAAGCCCGCGCCGCTCTCGAGGAGTTGCTCGCCGGCTAAGGGCGCGCCTGCCTGGTCCGCCCCCCGCCGTCCCCCGTCCCCCGGATTCGGCTTGACCGCCGCTTGACCGCCACCGATGTACTCTATGAGCGAACCCGTACCTCGAGGTCGCCATGGATACCCTCAAGTTCGATCTCATCAGTCCCACTGCCTCGATCTGGCGGGCCCAGCGCAAGGGAAGAACCAGGGGACCCCGCGTCTTCCGCTTCTCCATGCTTCCCAGTCTCTCCGTCGCTGCCTCGATGCCCGCCGGGGTCGATACGAGGATCATCGACGAGAACGTGGACCCGGTCGATTTCGATACCGACGCAGACCTGATCGGCATTACCTTCATGACGTTCAACGCGCCGCGCGCGTACGAGATTGCCGCGCGTTTCAGAGACCGCGGCAAGACCGTGATTTTCGGTGGTTTCCACCCGACGTTCCTACCCTACGAGGCCATCGCCCACTGCGATGCCGTGTGCGTCGGCGAGGCGGAGTACAACGTCCCTCGGATGATCGAGGACTTCCGGGCCGGACAGCTCCGTCCCATCTACCGCAGTCGGCGCGTGGACCTGTCGGACCTTCCCCCGATGCCCGGTGACCTGCTGCAACCAAAGCGGTACCTGACTCCCAACGTGCTCCAGGCCACCCGCGGGTGTCCCTACCGGTGCAAGTTCTGCTCGATCGCCGCGTTCCACGGTTACGAGATTCGCACGCGTCCAGTGGAAGCGGTGATAGACGAGTTGAAAGGGATGGGTCACCAGGTCGTGTTCATGGACGACAACATCATCGGGGACCGCGACTTCGCCCTGAGCCTGTTCGAGGCCATGATCCCGCTGGGGAAGAAGTGGTTCAGCCAGTGCGGCATCCACCTGGCCGACGATGAGGAGCTGTTGAGACTTGCCGTCAGAAGCGGATGTGGCGGACTGTTCATCGGGCTCGAGTCGCTGTCCCAGGAAAACCTGAGCCGGTGGACGAAGGGGCCGAACCGGGCCGCGGAATACGTGGACCAGGTCCGGAAGCTCCATGAGAATGGGATCGCCGTGTACGCCGGTTTCGTGTTCGGGAGCGACGGCGACTCGCCGGACGTGTTCCAGCGAACTCTGGACTTCCTGGACGAGGCGCGAGTCGACGCCCTGCAGGCCACTCGCCTGACCCCGTTTCCGGGGACGCCGCTGTTCGACGAGATGGATCGCGCGGGCCGGATCTTCGACAAGGACTGGAGTCACTACGATTTCGGGCACGTGGTGTTCGAGCCCCTCCACATGAGCCGGGAGACGCTGGATCTCGGCGTGGCCTGGATCTCGCGCGAGTTCTATTCCCGTCGCCGCGTAACGCGCCGGCTCGTCGGGGAACTGAGCTATCTCGCCCCGTCCTCCATACTCCGCGGATCGGTTCCGTTGAACCTCGGCTACCGTGCCCGATTCGGGCGCAACGGGACCCTGGAGAAGGGGGCGCGGTTCGAAGCGGCCCACGGCGCCAGGCACGCTCATTGAGGTGTCTAAGAGACATGAGACTGACATCCATAAACTAAAATAGACGAAAGCGCTTATCTTTACTGTAGAATAATCACACAGGCTTGCGCCGATTCTGATGTCCGGTAAGCTACAAGTGTCCGACCGCAACGAAGACCACAGCGGTCGACCGGTGGCGGAGTTGATCGCAGCTTGAAGGCGCGCCGGTCCGGAGGGACACACCTTCTAAAGCGCGAAGAGGGCCTGCCTCAGACGTACAGACAGGCCCTCTTTCTTTGATGTAGATTGAGGTATGTCCGACCGGTCCCGTACCTGGCTGTTGCCCGCCCTCGCCCCGCTATGCTCGGCGGCGGTTCGCGTGTTCTATCGATTCAAGACGCACGGCACGCCTCCGTCGGAAGGTCCGGTCCTGTTCGTCGCCAACCACCCGAACTCGATCGTGGATGCGATCGTCGTGGCGGCCTCGGTGGGTCGGCCCATCCGGTTCCTGGCCAAGGCGACGCTGTTCGATGAACCCGGTCTCGGTTCGCTGGTGAGGGCCGGAGGCGCCATCCCCGTGTACCGGCGGCAGGACGATCCAGCGCTCACCGACCGCAACACGCGCGTGTTCGAGGCCGTGCACGAGGCGCTGGCCGCGGGAGACGCGGTCGGGATCTTTCCCGAAGGCCTGAGTCATTCTGAACCCTCGCTGACGAGGCTTCGCACCGGCGCCGCGCGCATCTCCCTCGGTGCGTCGCGAGCGAAGGGGCCTTCGCTTTCCGATCGTGCCCGTCGGAATCGTGGCGCGCGAGAAGCAGACGTTCCGGTCCCCGTGTGCCGCGGTGGTCGGAGAACCGGTGCCCTGGGACGATCTCGCCGGTCGCCCGGAGTCCGACGTCGATGCGGTGCGGGAGCTCACCGATCGGATCGAACGGGGCCTCCGCGCCGTCACGATCAACATGGAGAGCCTCGAGGACCGAAGAATCGTCGAGTGCGCTGAGGCGATCTATGCGGCCGAGCAGGGGCTCGACCGGTCCCCCGGGGAACGCCTGCGAAGGCTCCGGACCGCGTCCGAGACCCTGGCTCGCCTGCGGGAATACGAGCCTGACCGGGTCGAACGGCTGTTCGCCGACGTCGAGAGCTTCGCCTGGACCCTGGACGTCCTCGGAATCCGGCCGGCGGACCTGGATCGCACGGCCCCGCTGCATTCGACCGTCGGTTGGTTCCTGCGTGTGTTCGGGCTCCTGTTCGTGGGCGGTCCCGATCGCGGCGGCTGGAGTCCTCGTCTTCTTCATTCCGTACCGGCTGACGGACTGGATCGCGACGCGTCCCAAGATCCGCCTCGAGCGCCAGTCCACGTGGAAGCTCCTCGGGGGGACGGTCCTGTACGTCGCCTGGATCGTGCTGCTCTCTATTCTGGCAGCGGTGATTCTCGTCCCGAAATGGGCGATCGCCGCTGCCGTGGGTTTGCCGATCCTGGCGCTCGCCACGCAGTTCGTCCGCGATCGCTGGCGCCAGGCTCGCGTTCAGGCCCGCCGATATCTGCTACTGCGAAGGAAGGGGCGCGTGCGAGAGCGCCTCCTCGAGCAGAGAGCCCGCCTCGCCGGGTCCCTCGAGCAGCTGCGGAGGGACGCAGACCCGGCCATCTGACGGCAGCCGCACTTGACACACCCCGTCGATTGGACGTTCCTGGGGCGTCCCGATACTCATCCACATCTGACGGAGCACGACAAATGCGCAAAGCCGGACTCCTCATCGCCATGGCTCTTCTGCTGGTGCCGGCCACGGCCATGGCCCAGAATGACGATCACTCGATGGCCTCCCTCAAGGAGATGACGCCGAACTGGGAAGCCGCCTTCAACGCTAGCGATGCGGCGGGTATCGCGGCGCTCTATACGCAGGACGGTACGCTGCTACCGCCCAACTCTGGGCCTGTCACAGGCCGGGAAGCCATCGAGGCCTTCTGGTCGGCGGCCCTTGAGGGCGGGGCGACGGGTGAGCTCAAGGCGAAGAGCCTCTATGCCATGGGTGACCATGCCGCCGAAGTCGGTACATTTGTCCTCACGAACGCGGATGGTTCGCATCTCGATCACGGCTCCTACACGCTGGTCTACAAGATGGTGGACGGTGGTTGGCAGATCGAAAGCGACATCTGGAACAGCGACATGTAGCAGTAGTTCGGATTCCCGGCAGTCGCTGCGGCTCGCCGGGTTCGATCGAAAGTTACGCAGGCGCCCGGCTTCGGCCGGGCGCTTCGTGCATTGGGGTGGCAGGTTGACCCGAGCCGTCTCTCGCCGCGATCTTTCCCACATGTCTAGATCCCGACTTCTCATCAAGCTGGTGATCGCTGCCGTCGTCCTGGCGATCGGTGTCGTGTTCTGGCTGCGCCGAACCGAGACTTCCGACGGACCGGGTGCCGCCGGAGACGGGGAGGTCACGGCCAGCCCCGTGGACGAGCTCGCCTGGCTCGCCGGATGCTGGAAGCACGAGGAGCCCGGATTTCGCCGCGATGAGCAGTGGATGAGACCAAGCGGCGGAACAATGATCGGCATGAGCCGCAGTGTAGCCGACGACCGGACCGTCGAGCACGAGTACCTGCGGATCGAGATGCGAGAGGGCCGCCTTGCCTACGTGGCCAGCCCCTCCGGTCAGGGGGAAGCCGCCTTCGTCTCCGTCGAGATCACGGATCGCACCGCCGTGTTCGAGGCTCCGGAGCATGACTTCCCGCAGCGAATCGCCTACGAGCGAATGTCTCCGCGGTCGATCCTGGCATGGATCGAAGGCGACGTGGACGGGGTGTCAGCGCGTCGTTGAGTTTCCGATGACGGCAACGAGCTGCCCGTAGCGACACGCTGGCGCCGGCCGCGGGTGTGGCCGGCCGCACGAACCCCGCGATCCTAGACGATCTCGACCAGTTCGATCTGGAAGGTCAGCGCCTCGCCCGCGAGGGGGTGATTCGCGTCGACGACGACGCGCTCCTCATCGGCTTCGACCACCTTAGCCTGCGACGGGCTGCCCGTCCTGACCCTGCAGATGGATTTGCTGACCGACCTCAGGATCGAACTCCTTGGGAAGCTGCTCCCGGGCCAGCGTCAGCTTCATCTCATCGCGCGCCGCCCCGTAGGCCTCTTCGGGAGGGATCCGGGTCGTCCGGGTATCGCCCGGCGTCATCCCGCGGACCATTTCGTCGAAACCCGGAATCACCATTCCGGCGCCGACCGTGAACTCGAGCGGCTCCCTCCCGGCTGACGAGTCGAACTGTGAATCGTCGTCCAGGGTGCCCATGTAATGCACGCGTACCACATCACCGTCTTTCGCTTGCGTCACGCTGCTTCCTTTCGATTGGATGTTAGTCCCCGTTGCGGGTAGCGAGCGCCCCGCCTTCCCGCAAGGTCCGACTCACGGTCTCGAAGACCTGACGATCCGCCTTTCGTCTATCCGGTTCCCGTTTGCGCATGGAAGCAAGCGGAAGACTCATCCGCGGGTTGTCCTTCAGTCGGATTTCATGGCGCTCAAGGTATGCCCAGTACATGGCGGTCACTGGGCAGTTCGTCTTCGGGTCGAACGAGCAGGACTGGCAGTAGTCGCTCATCCGATTGATGTAAGCGGCGCCGGATACGTAGGGCTTGGTCGTCATCAGGTCGCCGGCGGCGAACGTTCCCATTCCCAGCACGTTGGGTTCGACCACCCAGTCGAACGCATCGGTATACATCGCCCAGAACCAATCCGTGAGCTCCCGCGGCGATACATCGAGGAGCGAGGCAATGTTCGATAGCACCATGAGTCGGGTGATGTGATGCGAGTAGCCGGTGGCGAGTACGGAGGCCACGACCGAATCCAGGCAGCGCAGTCCCGAGGTGGAGCCCCAATAGGCGGAGGGGAGCGGATTCGCGGCGTCCAGCGCCGACGGCGCCGCGGGAGCCGGTTCGGTTTTGCCTTTCACAGGCGTCGGCTGCCTTTCACCCTGCCCCGAGAGATCGCGCAGGCCATCGGTTTGCTCGTGGACATGCCGCATGAACTCCCGCCAACCGAGCACCTGCCGCACGAAGCCCTCTTTGCTCGCGAGCGGCACGTCCATCTCCGCGACGTCCCGAACCAACCGTTCCGGCAGCAAGCGATGGACGTGAATGAGAAACGATATGCGTGTGTGAAACAAGCCGTCCGACTGCTCCGACATGGCATCCTCGTACGGTCCGAACAGCGGAATGCACTCATTCTTCGCCCACCCCCACAGAGCCTCGGCATCGGTTTGCGTTGAGCAGAGCGAGCCTGGAACCAGAGCTCCTGGGTGCGTTCCGAAGTGTGCCTCGACCAGATCGAGGACCTCTTCCTTGGTCGGATCGAGCGGGAACTCCGGCAGAGTCGGCGGCGGCGGCGTTCCTCGCCACGGCTTTCGGTTGTCCGCATCGAAGCTGAACTTCCCACCGACGGGTCGACCCTCATCCATCAGAATCCCGGACTGTCGCCGAACCAGCCGATAGAAAGCGTCCATTCGCCAGGGCGGCGGCCCCTTCTGGCTGGCCTCGAACTGCCCGGGCGTGGTCAGCCAGCCTTCGTGGGGCACGACCGCGAGGCGTCCTTCAGCAACGAGCGGCGCCACGTCGCGCCTCAGCTCCCGCTCAGCGGCCCGCATCATCGTGAGGGTGCCTACCTCTTCCACGACATCCGCGAGCGCATCCGCGTAAGACCCGCTCGATACCACGTGCCGCACGGCGACCCCTCTGGCCGCCTGCTCGAGCGCGAAGTGCCGGAGATTGGACAGAATGAGGGCTAGCTTCTGCTTGTGATACGGCCGGAGGCTCGCTTTCCGTGGGGCCTCGACGAGAACCACCCCCAAGTCGGTCGGGTCCACGCGGGACAGGGGGCCGATCTGGTCGGAGGTCTGATCGTATGGGACGAAGAGCCACCTTCGACCACGCGGGTCGGTGTTACGCGCGTCGAGTTCCCGAAGAAACGGCGACGATCCTCTCGGGTCCGGCTGAGATCGGGTCACGAAGCTCAACTCAGCGGCCGAATCCACTCCACATCCAGGCGGAAAGGGCCCTCCACCTTGTCGCCGATCAGGAGTCCGAGCTGACGTATATCGCCCGGCTGCGAGATCGGCCGCCCCGCGCGGTCTGCGGCCTCGATACGTCGCCTCGAACGAGTCGAAGGGAATCTCGACCGTCTGCCAGGTATCCGCCTCAGTTTTGAACTCCGCCATGTAAGCGACCCCGTCGAATCGCCGATTCGTGCGCAACCGAACCTGATACGTACGACCATCTCCACGCACCCGGAGCGCCAATCCGCGATGACCCTCCATGACCGCGGCGGGTACGATTCCGCGAACCGACGCGAAACCACCGTTGTTGTCCAGCGACAGGTTGCCGCGGAAGACCGCGAAGCCGTCACCCCCATCGACGAATTCGCTGCTCGACAGTCCGCCCATCACCCCGTCGTTGACGATCGCCCACTCCGAGACAGTACTGGCGGTGACTTCAAACATGGGGACGGTGTCCGCGGGAGCGGCCAAACCGAGGCTCGCCGCCAGCAGCGGCACGATCAGAGCCGTCATCGCTTCCATGGTGCAATCTCCTCAGACTTCCAGGTCTCGGCTGGCGAAGAGCAGCATGCCAGCCAGGAATACGAGCGCGAAAACCGCGATGCCCACGCCGCCGATCCATGCCTCGAGGTTCATCATGACCTCCGTGTCGCGGCGGCGAGCGAAAGGATCGACGGAACCCAGATGCCGACGAACACGCCAGAGTCCTTGTCGACGAAGAACCAGAGGAACACGGAAAACAGGAACGAGATGAACGCCGCGATGAGGAACAGCGTCAGGGGCAGGTTCTTCTTGTCCATCGCACTACCTCGCTTTAGCGGCTGAGGAGAAGAGCGGTTTGTCTAATGTTTGTCCGGGTAAGATGGGGCCATTCGCATGGAATGTCAAGGTTGGAAACTAGACAAAATATGGACAATGGGAGAACAGGGGGCGATTGGAGCCGACCAGATCCAAGCGCCTGGGCGTCCGGTCGACGCCCAGGCATCGCGGTTGGGGGCTATGGCGCCACGGTCAGGGTGTACTCGGCGAGCGATCCTCGCATCGCGTTCGAGCGATCCGCCGCCTCGAGAAGCGTACCGGAATAGGAGTCGGGCCGATTCACGTCGGGCACGTGAAAGGTGAGGAGATCCCCCGACACTATATCGCCCACGAACACGGCGGTGGCGCCGGTTTGATCCTCGAGAAACCGGAGGTAGAGACCCGGCGCCGCCAGCCCGACCTGCGTGATGTCTGCCCCCTGCAGACGGAGAACGAGAGCCCCGTCATCCAGGTGGACTGTGCCGAGCGTCAGTGTGAGCGTGCCCGGCACCGGGTCCGGCGGCCCGGTCGATCCGTTGTCGTCGTCCCCGCAGGACACGCTTGTCGAGAGGAGGGCACACAGAACGATCGCCACTAGAATCCTGGTGTTACGCATCGTCGCCTCCCCTCAGTTCACCACGCCGGCAGCGATCAGGTAGGCCCTGAAGTCGCCGACGTCGTACGAGTCGTCGTTGTTGCCGATCACGTCGAGGAACACTCGTTCGGGATCGGAAAGAAGATCAGGCACGCCCATGATCTCGTCCGCGGCCGCGGCCTCGTCGATAGTTGAGAATCTGATACCGACCACCGGCCAGCCCGCAGCCAGGGTGCGAGCCGGCGGCCACCTTCACGATCGTCCCGTCGCGCTGCCCGATGTACAGATCTGAGTTGGTGGTGCCGTCCGGATCTCGACCGAACGCGCAGCGGCACGGGTCCACCAGCTGGGTGCTCCAGGCCTCATTGAGCCAGTTCCCTTCCAGGTCGATAAGGGCCAGCCGATCGACGTCGCCCTCGTCGTACGCTTCGTGGGCCCAGTAGCCGTTGCCCGCGACGTCGAAGGCCAGTCCCCACCAACGAAGCGGAAGGTCTGCCTGGAGACGTCTGGGAACCCCGTCGACCAGCTCCCACAGCCGCCCGCCGAGCCTGTCAGGTAGAGACTGTCATTTGGAGCAGGGTAGATTCCTCGGACGGCGATACCGTACGTGTCGAGCGTCTCGATCGCCTCGAGTTGGCGGCCCATCGCGTCGAAGTGCCACAGAGTGTCAACGGCGGCCACCCACACGCTACCGTCCGGACGGGTGACCATGCCGACTCCGCCATCCACTGCAGCGAACTCCGTCACCTCTCCCTGCGGCGAGACCCGGTACACCATGGCATTCGCAGTGGCTGGTCACGAGCAGCCATCCGAACGCGTCGAACGTGACCCATCGCGGGTCCTCGATCTGATCCGTGAACAGTGTCACTTCGCCAGCCGGATCGATCTTCAGTATCTCTCCTCAGTCCGAGCTCGGCCACCAGGAGGTTGCCGACCGAATCGAACGCGATCCGGCACGGATTGTCGAATCCGTCAGCGAACACCGTCGTGGGGTCGCCCGGACCCTGCGCGAGTACCGGCGCTGGACGCCGCGGCAAGGAACGCCGCCGCGAGGACTGCGGCTCTAGCACGCATCTTCCTGACTCCTGTGGAATAGCCACCGGCGTCGGAGAGGACGGCACCGGGATGGATGGCAGACTCGCCGGCGCACATGCCGGATGGCCCGCGGGAAAACGGGCGAGGGGAGGATGCAAAAGTTAACCGGCCCGGGCCGCGGCGGATAGACACCGCCGGCCACGTCGCGAGGGCCTACTCTTACCGGATGACCTCCAGTGGAACCAGCCGCGCCGCTCGAATCGCGGGCTCTGCGCTGGAACCCTCTCAGAAAGTGGGAAAGTGGGAATTCTCGAGAGGGTGCCTAACGACAGCATCGTTCTCGCGGCGCCACAGCACCCGGCAGTTGCCCTCACCTCCCGAATCGAGCGATCTTGGGCGCCATGTCCGAAGCCCCGGGTTACCAGCGGTTCTTCGCCGAACTCAAGCGGCGCAAGGTGTTCCAGGTGGCGGCCGTGTATGGTGCCGCCATGTTCGGCGTCCTTCAGGCCGCGGACGTCCTGGTACCGGCCCTCCATCTTCCCGAGGGGCTGATCACCGGGGTGGCCGTGATCGGCTTGATCGGTTTCCCCATCGCTCTGGTGGTGGCCTGGACCTACGAGCGGACCGCTGCGGGTCTCGTACGCACGGGGGAGGCCGCCCCCGGCGAGCTCACGCAGATCATCACGGCTCCGGCGGCGAAACGCTGGCCCGTGGGACTCGCGGCGGCCGCGGGCACGGCCCTGCTGCTGGTGGGTGGGTGGCTGGCGCTCGGCCGGCCGGCGAGTGGTGAGGGCGACGCGGCCACCCCTGCGGAAGCCGGTACTGCGACGTCTGCCTCGACCGTCTCCATCGCCGTGCTTCCGTTTGAGGACATGAGCGAACTGGGAGACAAGGAGTACTTCTCCGATGGGCTGTCGGAAGAGTTGATCGACGTCCTCGTGCGGGTGGAAGGGCTGCGCGTCGCCGCGCGCACCTCGTCGTTCGCGTTCAAGGAAAGCGCAGCGGACATCCGGACGATCGCCGATTCGCTCGACGTAGAGACCGTGCTGGAGGGGAGCGTTCGGGCTTCCGGCGATCGCCTCAAGATCACCGCTCAGCTCATCCAGGCGTCAGACGGGTTTCACCTCTGGAGCGACACGTACGAGCGCGAGCTCACGGACGTTTTCGAGGTGCAGGAAGAGATCGCGACGGCCATCTCGGAGGCGTTGCTTGGCACCCTCGAGCTGGAAGGCCGGACGGAATTCAGTGTCACTCGCACGGATATCGAGGCCTACGAGCAGTATCTTCTGGGCCGGGCGTTCGTGAGTCAGCGCGGGCCGGCCCTGCGGCGCGCCGAGGACCATTTCCGGGCAGCCATCGCCATCGATTCGACGTACGCTCCGGCATGGGGCGGGCTCGCGGAGGTGTTCGCGGTCTATCCCTACTACGTCGATGTTCCCATCGATGAAGCGCTGGCAGAGTCAGAAAGGGCGGCCCGCCGGGCGCTCGCCCTCGATTCACTGTCGGCCAGCGCGAGGGTAGCGCTCGGCAGCGTCCTCCGCGAAAGACGGCAGTGGGCCGAAGCCGAAGCCGAGCTGCGCAAGGCGCTCGAGCTGTCTCCTGAGAATGCGGAGGCCAACGGCGAATACTCGCAGTATCTGGCTTATGTGGGGCGGCTCGAAGAAGCGTCCTCGTATGCCGACCGGGCGCTCGCCCTCGACCCCCTCTCGGGTCACAAGCTCGGCATCGCCGGGGTATACTCCCTGCTGGCCGGGGACGACGAGACGGCCGAGGAACGGATGTGGCGCGTCCGAGACTTCTCGATTTCCGCGAACATTCCTCACGCAGCACCTCGTCTCGCAAGGCAGACTCGACGAAGCCGAGCGGGCAGCCCGACTCAGCCCGAACGTCGCAGAGATGCTCACAAGGCTGGTGGAGGCTGTTCGCAGTCCGGCCGGCTCGGAGGTCCGCGCCCGCGCCATCGAACAGATCAGCGATCGCAAGATGCCGCTCGACCTGGGCGGCGGGACACCTCAGCCGGCCTGGTTGCTCCTCCTGGGTGAGCGGGAGGAGGCCGTCGACCTCCTCGAGGCATTCCTCGAAGAGCAGGTCCTTGGTTTGGAAGTGCTCTGGTTGCCCGTGTACGATCCGATCCGTGATCACCCGCGCTACCCGTCGATCGTCGCGGGGCTCGAGTTGCCGGAGTGATGGTTCCGGCGGTACTCCCGTGGCCACGCAGCCACAGTGCCGGCTTCGGCCAATACGACCTGCATGTGTGGAAGGCGGACCTGGAGGCATCGCCCGAGGAGCTGGCACGACTCGAACAAACGCTAGGGCCGGACGAACGCGCGCGGATCGGCCAGGCTTCGCGCAGAGGCCGATCGTCGGAGGGCAACGGCCAGCCGCGGTCTCTTGCGACACGTCCTGTCGGGATACGCCGGGATGCCCGCTGACGAGCTACGCTTCGCCTACGGACCGGCGGGCAAGCCCGAGTTGACTGAATCTGCGGACGGCGCGTCGCTCTATTTCAACTCGGCGCACTCGGGCGATGTGCTTCTCGTCGCGGTTGGCCGGGCATCACTCGGCGTCGACGTCGAGCGCGTCCGGCCAATCGCCCGGTGGGAGAGGGTTGCTCGGCGCGCCTTCTCCGAAGATGAGATGCGGCAGATCGGGGCGCTTCCGCCGGAGAAGCGGTCTTTGGCTTTCATCACGTGCTGGACCCGCAAGGAAGCCTGCGTAAAGGCAGTCGGTGAGGGCGTCTGGTCCGCCTTCAGCCGGTTTGAGGTCTCAGCAACGCCGGGCGAGCCGGCGGAAGTGCTATCGGTGGACGGCGCGTCGGCGCCCGCAGCGGACTGGTCACTGTACCACCTTGAGCCCGTGCCGCATTTCGTGGGCGCACTGGCGATTCGGGGGACCGGGTGGCGGCTCCGGGTCAGCACGCTTCGGCCTGCGGAGGCAAGAACGTGAGCGTCCTGAAGACGGATGTGCGACCGGGTGGCTACTACGACTCGATCGTGTTGATGCAGCTGCAGGCTGCCCTCGCGGATCTGCCAGGGATCGAGGACGCAGGCGCTGTAATGGCCACGCCGGAGAACCGGGCGCTGTTGGAGGCGAGCGGTCTCATGTCCGACGTGGCTGTCGAGGCCGGTTCCGCTGATCTCCTCGTCGTGGTGCGGGCTGAAACGGAGAGCGCGGCGGCCGACGCGCTCTCTCGGGTCGACGGCCTGCTAGTGCGGGGAGAGGGTGCCGCCGGTGAGGACTACCGGCCCCGCAGCCTGGAGTCGTCGATCGGCCTAATGCCGGACGCGCGGTGGGCGCTGATCTCAGTGCCCGGTCGGTTCGCGGGCCGGGTTGCCGGAGAGGCACTCGATCGCGGGCTTCACGTATTCCTTTACAGCGACAACGTGCCGTTGGCCGACGAAGCAGCCCTCAAGAAGCGGGCGGCCGAGGTGGGCCGGCTCGTGATGGGGCCTGATTGTGGCACGGCCTCGATCGGCGGCATCGGGTTTGGGTTCGCCAACCGAGTGCGTAGGGGCACCATCGGCCTGGTGGGCGCATCAGGTACGGGCCTTCAGGCCATTACCAGCCACGTGCATGCGCTGGGCGGTGGCGTGTCGCACGCCATCGGGACCGGCGGCCGCGACCTCGATGCCGAGGTCGGCGCGGCGACCTGCCGACAGGGCCTGGACCTGCTGGCGCGCGATCCCGGAACGGACGTGATCGTCCTCGTTTCGAAGCCGCCCGTCCCGTCCGTAGCCCGGTCCGTTCTGGGCGCCGCGCGGGCCACGGGCAAGCCGGTGGTCGTGCATTTCCTCGGGTTCGCTCCCCCGGCGCGGCGGATCGGGCCGCTCTATTTCGCCACCAGCCTGCCGGAGGCCGCCTGGATGGCCGTCGACTTGTCGCGGTCCGAGGGTGGAGCGGATTCGCACATCCACGGCGAGGGCGACGATGCGGCCGCCTCCGGTAACCTGCGTGGACTGTTCGCGGGCGGTACCCTGGCGTCCGAGTCGCTCCACGCGCTACAGAACTTCGTGGATCCGCTGCACTCGAACATGAAGGGTGACTCGGTTCGGCCCCTGGAAAGTGTATCACGAAGCGAGGGACACACGATCCTCGACCTCGGGGCGGACGAATACACGGTGGGCCGGCTGCACCCGATGATCGACAGCGAGATGAGGATCCGCCGGATCGCCCAGGAATCGGCCGACCCCGAGGTCGGACTGATTCTCCTGGACGTGGTCCTGGGCGACGGGGCTCACCCGGACCCGGCTGGCGAGCTGGCACCGGCGATCGCCGAGGCACGCCGCGCGCGCGACCTCGAGTTCGTGGTCGTGCTGGTGGGCACGGACGAGGATCCGCAGGGTCTGGAGTCCCAGGTGGAGACACTGACCGGGGTCGGCGCTCGAGTGTTCCAGGATCTCACGAGTGCCCTGAGTCATGTCGTGGATCGCCTGGGAGCGTCCGTCGCGCCACCCGAGTCACCCGTAGAGCTGGAGATCTTGACCGCCCCCGTGGCCGCGATCAACCTCGGACTCGAGTCGTTCGCGGCAAGCCTGGAAGACCAGGGAGCGCGGGCGGTCCACGTCGACTGGCGCCCCCCGGCCGGCGGCGACGATCGACTGCTCGCGATCCTCGACAAGCTGAGGAGGTAGGGGTGGGTATCCCGGAAGCCAACAAGACGGCGGTCGATCAGATGATGGCGGCCCGTCCACTGCTCAAGGGCGTGGCGACGGCGCGCGACGTGATCCCCGGGATGCGGGAGGGACTGATCCTGCACGCCGGCCCGCCCATCGAGTGGGAGCGGATGTCCGGTCCCCTTCGCGGCGCCGTGATCGGGGCCCTTGCTGTTCGAGGGACTCGCCGCCGACGAGGTCGAAGCGATCGCCCTGGTCGAGAGGGAGAAATCGCCTTCGAGCCGTGCCACCATCACCAGACCGTGGGCCCGATGGCCGGCGTGACTTCGGCTTCGATGGCCGTCTACGTGGTGGAGAACGTCACACACGGCAACCTGGCGTTCTCGAACCTCAACGAGGGCTACGGAAAGGTCCTCGCTACGGGGCCTACGCTCCGGAGGTGCTCGAGAAGCTGCGCTGGATGAATGACGTGATGGCTCCGGTGCTCGCCGAAGCGCTGTCCACCCGCGATGAGCTCGACCTGCGGGCCCTGCTTTCCGAGGCTCTCCACATGGGGGACGAGGGCCACAACCGGAACAAGGCGGGCTCGTTGCTCTTCCTCAAGCTGCTGGCCTCGGACGTGACGCGCGTAGCCAAGCCGGCTGTCGCCTCAGAGGTCCTCGGTTTCCTCGGAGACAACGCGCTGAGCGTGCTCAATCCGGTGATGGCCGCCTGCAAGGCGATGGCAGATGCCGCGCACGGAGTGGAGGGAAGCACGATCGTGACGGCCATGGCCCGCAACGGGACCGACTTCGGAATCCGGGTGAGCGGCCTGGGCGACGACTGGTTCACCGCGCCGGCCCAGGTACCGGACGGGCTCTATTTCTCCGGATTCAGCGCCGCCGATGCGAACGCGGACATTGGCGACAGCACGATCACGGAGACGGCCGGTATCGGAGGCTTCGCGATGGCGGCGGCGCCGGCCATTGTCACGTTCGTGAGCGGCACGCCGAAGGACGCCGTGAACACCACGATGGAGATGTACGAGATCACGGAGACGGACCACCTGCAATTCACCATCCCGGCCCTCGACTTCCGGGGCACTCCGACCGGAATTGACATTCGGAAGGTAGTGGAGCTCGGGATTACTCCGCGCATCAACACGGGGATCGCGCATTGTGACGCGGGGGTGGGGCAGGTAGGCGCCGGGCTGGTGCGGCCGCCGATGGAGGTGTTCGAGGCGGCACTCATCGCCTACGCGGAGCGCTACGGCCTTTAGCGACGCGTGCTCAGTCGGGTCGAGCCACGCCCGGCGGCTGACCGATCGGCTGGAGCGTCTCGATTCGCCGGGCCAGGGACAGGACGGTCTCTTCGCCCAGCGGGGGCCCTGCCACCTGGATTCCCACCGGAAGTCCACTCGAGTCCAGTCCGGCCGGGACGCACGCCACCGGCAGGCCGCCCAGGGTGAGCACGAACGTGGGGGCGATCCACTCGATGTAGGTGGCCATCTTCCGGTTCCCGATCGTCTCCGGGTAGTCCTGTTCGACGGGGAAGGGAGGTACGGGCACGCACGGCGTGAGCAACGCGTCATACCGGGCGAACAAGTGGCGGATCGTTCGCTTGAGATCTGCCCGCTCCCGCTCGGCCGCCTCCACGGCACCCGGTTTGAGCTCCAGTCCGGCCCTGATGTTGCCGGCCAGATCGGGTCCGAGATCGTCCAGCCGGTCGAGGCGGGAACGGTGGTGCTCCACCATCCAGCGCCCGCGCAGCGTGAGAAAGGCCTCGAAGCCCGCGGAGAGGTCGAGATCGATCTCTTCCACCTCTATGCCGCTGGATGTGAGCGAGTTGGCGGTGTCGCGGCATATTCGCTCGAGAGCGGCAGTCGTGCCGAGCCTGGCGATGTCGGGCGCGTACGCGACCCGGATCCCGGCGGCCGGGCCGCGCGCCACGGCTCGGGTGAAATCGCGCTCCGCCGGCGAGGTGGGAGAGGGCGCCCCCGGCGGCGGGCCGAAGATCGCCTGGAGCATCAGCGCCACGTCCGCCACCGTGCGCCCCATCGGTCCGGTGACGCTCAGGTCGTCCGCCGGCCAGTCGCTCGGCACCGTCGGTACCAGGCCCGGGGAAGGGCGCAACCCGACCACGCCGCAGAACGAGGCCGGCACGCGCAGCGAGCCTCCGAGATCCGTTCCCTCGGCCAGGGCGATCATGCCCGGTCGCGAGAGCCGCCGCCCCGCCGCCCGTCGAGCCGCCGGCGCTCAACGCCGGGTTCCACGGGTTGCGGGTGCGCCCGAACACTTCGTTGAACGTGTTGCCGCCCGCCGCGAACTCGGGCGTGTTGGTCTTGCCGAGGATCACGGCCCCGGCGGCCCGCAGGCGGCGCACCACGAGCGCGTCCTCATCCGGCACGTGATCGGCGTAGAGAGGCGAGCCGTACGTCGTGCGCAGTCCGGCGACCGGCGTGATGTCCTTGATCCCGACGGGCAGGCCGCACAGCGGGCCGGGGTCCTCGCCCGCCGCGAGCCGGCGCTCGAGATCGTGGGCCTGCTCGTGCGCCGTCTCATCCAGCGTCACCACCGCGTTGATCCGACCGTTGTGCCGATCGATCTGCTCCAGGCACGCGTCGAGGACTTCGACCGGCGACAGCTCGCCGCTGGCCACCGGCGACGCAGCTCGGTCGCCGGGAGGAGCGCGATCGAGGTCCGATCGCTCACGATCGCGGGCTCCGATCCGGTTCATCGGGACCGATCCGCTCAGTCCTCCACGAACGCGACGGCGCGGCAGAACGCGGCCTCGCCGCCCTTGAACTTCCACGGGAAGATCCCGATGGTCAGCCGCCGGTTCTGAAGCTCGGGCGCGCGATGTCGCCGCCCATGTTCTCGACGTGCATGCAGTTGTGCGGGAACAGCTTGTTGTGCGTGAGCTGGTAGTCCTCGTCGGGGAACAGGCGCGCCACGTCCTCCGGGCCGCCGAACTTCTCCTCGGCCAGCGCCCGCACGCGGTCGCAGTGCCCGAACGTCCCCTTGCCCAGGAAACGGCCGATCGGCAGGTCCATCGGGTGGTCCGTCGAGATCGCGTCCACTCCCCAGATGTGAACGTCCTTCTCGAGCAGCCACGGCACCATGTCGGGATGGGCGCCCGGGTGTCGGTGGATGTAGCGCTCCTCGTCGGGCGTCTTTCCGAACTGGGCGAACTGTCCCCAGCCCGTGTGGAGGATCACGATGTCCCCCTTCTTAACCTCGACCCGGCTCTCGATCATCTCCGGCGTGTAGGCGGCCAGGTCGTCCATCTCGTCGCGGAGGTCGACGATGACGCCCGGACCGTACAGCCAGTCGAGCGGAATCTCATCGATCGTCATGCCCCCGGTGACGAAGTGACGCGGGCGCGTCGAGGTGGGTGCCCATGTGGTTCGACGTCTGGATGTACTGCGCGTTGACCCCGTGCTCGGCCTTCCTCTTAATGTACTTTACCTCAAACGGCGGATAGTACGGCCAGAAAAAGACTTCCTGGTTCAGAGGCTGCGACAGATCGTACAACTTCATGTCTCCTCCTTCGGGCTGTCGAACCACGCCTGGACGCGCGGTTTGTTCACTTTTCCCATCACGTTTCGCGGAAGCTCGGGCACGCGTTTCACCCGGGCCGGAATCTTGTAGCGAGCCAGGCGGTCGGCCGCCCAGCTTCTCAGCTCGTCTCGGGTGAGATCACTCGGTCCGACGAGCGCGGCGCAGACCGCCTCGCCCCATTCGGGATCCGGAGTGCCGACCACCGAACACTCGTCGATCTTCGGGTGTTCGCGCAGGACGCCTTCGATCTCGAGTGCCGACACCTTGAAGCCGCCCGTCTTGATAATGTCCACCGACTGCCGTCCCAGGATGCGGTACGCTCCGTCCTCCAGGATCGCCTCGTCGCCGGTGCGGAACCAACCGTCACGGAACGAGGCTTCGGTCTCGGCGGGCCGGCCCCAGTACTCGAGAAACACGGCCGGGCCGCGAACCAGGATTTCGCCCGTGGCTCCGTCTGCCTCGGGGACCAGGCTTCCATCGGAGTCCGCGAGTCGGATCTGGACATCGGGCAGGGGACGGCCGACGCTCCCGGCGCGGCGCTCTCCGCACAGCGGATTGGACAGGGCCATTCCGATCTCCGTCATGCCGTACCGTTCGAGCAGCGTATGGCCCCCGATCTTCTTCCATCGCTCGAACAGGGAAACGGGTAGGGCAGCGGACCCGGACACCATGAGGCGAAGCCCCCGAGCCCCGGCCGTCATGACCTCGCGTTCGTCCTCCGGCGCGGCGTCCCACGCCTGCTCCAGCTTGCGATAGATCGTGGGTACCGCCATGAACACGCTAATTCCGCCTGCTTTGAACCGCTCCCACACGGCCTTGGCATCAAAGCGGAGGCTCATCTCGCAGGTGGCTCCCGCCCACAGAGTGCAGAGAAGGGCGTTGACGATGCCATGCGTGTGGTGAAGCGGCAGCACGTGCAGGATCCGGTCGTTCGGCTCCCACCCCCATGCCCCGACCATGGCTTCGATGTTGGCGGCGAGAGAGTCGTGGGTCGAGACCGCGCCCTTGGGTCGTCCGGTGGTTCCACTCGTGTAGAGAATGAGAGCGCGGCGGCCGCCAGTGATGCCCGGTAGCGGTCTGGACCCCTCCGATCCCGCGCCCGGAGCGGGTGCGAGAATGTCCGGCGCCAGGCCGAGATCCGCCCCTCGTTCGGCAGCGAGTCCGGCCACCGGGTCAAGGAAATCCCGGTGGGCGAGGACCGCGCCAGCCCCGGTGTCATCCAGCACGTGCGCCAGTTCAGGCGCCGGGTGCCCTACGCAGAGCGGCACGGCCACGCCTCCAGCACGCCACACTCCGAGCAGCGCGGCCACGTACGGGAAGCCGGATGGGATCATGATGGCCACCCGCTCCTCGCCGAGGTCCTCGGCGCCCGCCAGGCGTTCGCGATCCAGCAGCCAGCGGGCCACGCTCTCCGACGCCTCGAGCAAGTCGGCGTACGTGAACTGCCCTCCCGACGCGTCCACGACCGCCAGCCACTCGCCGTGCGATTCGATGTTCGAAAGGAGGGCAAGCTCAGTCCCCTTCATGCCGGTGCCGTCCGTCGCATGAGGAGGAAGTAGACGGAGGCGGCCACGATCGTTCCGCTGAACCAGGCCCCGTCGAACAGGATGCGAAGCGCGGGCACCGCCAACCCGAGCAGCGCGACGCCTATTCCGGCGACCGTTGCCACGAGTGCTGCCCGGTTGAAGCCTGAGTCGTACGCGTACTCCGATCCCTCCGTGTACAGGGCGTTCACGTTCGAGTGGAACCGGCGCACGAACACCAGTCGCACAAGATCACGCCGCCCACTGCGCCGAGTAGTCCGGAGTAGCTGATCAGCCAGGCCTGGTACAGGTCGAGCAAGCTTCCAAGGAACGATGAAGATCCCGATCACGGCCGCGATCAATGCCACCGGCCCGGAATCCGATGCGGCGCGGGTCGAGGTTCGAGAAGCTGTTCGCGGGGCTCACGACGTTGGCGGCGATGTTGGTGCTCAGCGTCGCGACGACGATCGCCAGCATGGCCACCACCCCCATCGCACGCTGCCTCTGCTCCGCCGCGAGACGTGCCACCAGGTCCACCGGGTTCCAGATCGCCTCGCCGAACAGGATCACCGTCGCCGCCGTGACCGCGACGCCGATGAACGAGAACAACGGCATGGTGATCGAGGAGTCCGATCGCCTGGCCGGCGGTCTGGTCCCGCTGGCTGACCGCGTAGCGAGTGAAATCCGGGATGTTGAGGGACAGGGTGGCCCAGAAGCCGACCATCGCGGTGAGCCAGGGGATGAACAGAGTGATCGCGAACGCCGACCTGGCCGAGGTCCTGGCGGGCCGTGACCAGCTGATCGGACTGCGAGAGGATCGCACCGATTCCGCCGGCCGCGCCGGTGGCCCACAGGAAGCAGGGCCAGTCCCATCGCGATCAGGAACGGAGCGGCCAGCGTCTCCAGCCACTTGATGCTCTCCGTGCCGGCCCAGACGAAGTACACGTTGATGAACCAGAAGATAAGGAAGCCCGCGAACTCCGGAACTCCGTGCCCCATGAACGTCCAGCCGCCGCCCAAGTCCGGCCCAGCCGGTCCACACGATGCCGAGAAGCCCGCTGATGGCGAGGCCGCCGATCCACGTCTGAATGCCGAACCAGCCGCACGCCACCACCGAGCGCAGCAGAGACGGGATGTGCGCCCCGGTGAGACCGAACGATGCGCGCGCGTACACCGGGAAGGGGATCCCGTAGCGGGTGCCCGCGAAGCCGTTGATCAGCAGGGGAAACGAGGACGATGGCGTTGCCGAGCAGAATCGCGAGCAGGCTCTGGCGCCAGTCATTCCCGACTCGATCATAACCGGCGGAGAGCATGTAGGTGGGGATGCACACGCTCATCCCCACCCACAGCGACACGTAAGTGCCACAGCTTCCAGGTGCGCTCGACGTCCCGAACGGGCGCGAGGTCCTCGTTGAACAGGCGGCTGTCGCGGCTTCTGTGGTCCCCGTCGTCATCGGGTCTTCAACCACAGCTCCACGCGTCGTGGCATCACGCGCCCGCTGCCCTCCGTGCCGCCGTCTCGAGCGCCCGCGTCGTGAGCACCCGCGTCAGCTGACGGCGGTACGCGGCCGAGGCGTGAATGTCGGCCGGTGGATCGATGTCGCGCGTCGCCGCGGCCTCGGCGGCATCGCGCACCGCGTCGGGCGTCAGGGCCCTGCCGCGCAGCAAGTCCTCGGCGGTACTCGCGCACACCGGACCGTCCCCCACGCTGAGCAGCGTGACCGACGCCCGGGTGCATGTCGCCGCCGGCGTCCAGGGTGACGACGGCGCAAACGCCCACTAGCGCGAAGTCACCTTGCCGGCGCGACACTTCCAGGAACGCGGTGCCCGTACCGCCCGGGAGGGCCGGGATCTCGACGCCTGTGACGAGCTCCTCGGGGGCCAGCGCCGTACTGAAGAACCCGGTGCAGAAGTCGCAGAACTGCACGGTGCGGTCGCCCGTCGGCCCGCGCAGATGGACTCGCGCGTCAAGGGCCAGCATCACGGCGGGCAGTTCCGCCGCCGGGTCGGCGTGGGCCAGGCTTCCCCCCACTGTTCCTCGATTGCGGATCTGGGGGTGGGCGATCCACGGCATCGCTTCGGCCAGGAGAGGCGCCCTCTCGCGCACGACCGCGCTGCGCTCGACCTCCGAATGGCGAGTCATCGCTCCGATGTAAAGACTGTCGTTTCCGCCTTCGCGGATTCCTCGCAACTCGTCCAGGCGGTCGATGTCCACCAGCACGGCCGGTTGTGCGAGGCGGAAGTTCATCGTCGGAATCAGGCTCTGGCCGCCCGCCAGTGGCTTGGCCCCGTGTCCCTCCGCGGCCAGCACGGAGATGGCTTCGTCCACGGAGGACGGACGGACGTAGCGGAACGGGGCCGGCTTCACAGGAGCAGCACCATGACCAGGGCGAGAAGGATTGCGATCACCAGGTAGAGCCGCAGACGCGCCTTGCGTGTCGCCGGTGGCGAGGGAGGGGAAGAGACCTCCAGGTCGGTGCCCTCTGCGACTGGCTCCGGCGCCTGCCGTTCCGTGATGGATCGATTCACCGCTTCCAGCCCCTGCTTACTCATCATCTTGCCGACCGACTCGAGCAGTCGCTGGCCCACGCTCGCCACGCGTCCACCCACCTGGAGATCGGCCCGGTACTTCATGACGGTGCCGCCGTCCGTCCCCTCGAAGGCGACCTTGGCGATCCCGCTCACGAATCCGGCCTTGCCCTTGCCGTCCACGTGCATGTCAAAGCTCTCGGGGCGCACCTTTTCCTTCAGTTCGACCACTACGGAAAATCGGGCCGCCGTTACGGGGCCAACGCTCGCCTCCATCTCACCCTCGTACCGGTCCTCGCCGACCAACTCGAGCCGGTCGGTGCCCGGCAGCGCGCTCGCCAGGACGTCGGGATCCAGCAGCCCCTCGTACACGACCTCGGGCGGAAAATCGAACGTGAACTCGGACTCGATCAGCATGGCTATCCTTCCTCACGCGCATCGCGCATCAACTCGAACAGGCGGTTCGGGCTCAGCGGTATCTCGCGGACCTCGAAGCCGTCGATGTCGAGCGCGTTCTCCAGAGCCTGGGCGAACAGCGCACCAACCGGGATCGCTCCGGCCTCGCCCACTCCTTTCACCCCCAGCGGGTTGAGGGGCGACGGCGTCTCGACGTGATCGGTCTCGATGGTCGGCACGTCGGTGGCCGTCGGCAGCAGGTAGTCCATGAACGAGGCGTTGAGGAGCTGGGCGCCCTCGTCGAACACGAGCTCCTCGTAGAACGCGTTCCCGATCCCGTGCGCCACGCCGCCATGGATCTGTCCCTCCACGATCATCGGATTGATGACCCGGCCGCAGTCGTGCACCACGACGTAGCGCAGGATGCGGATAAGGGCGGTGTCCGGGTCGACTTCGAGAATCATGGCGTGCACGCCGCTCGCCGTGACGCCTCGCTCCGGTCCGAAGTACGCGGTCGCCTCCAGGCCCGGCTCGGTACCGGGGGTCACGGCGCCTCGCAGGGGGTTGGCGCGCGCCGCCAGGTCGCCGAGCGAGATCGACTCCCCGCTTCCCACCACCCGTACGAGACCGTCCGCCAGGTCCAGGTCCTCCTCGGCTGCCCCGAGCACGGCACTCGCCAGGGCGAGAACCTTGTCCCGCACCTTAACGGCAGCCGCATGGCAGGCGTTTCCGGCGACCACGGCACCGCGGCTCGCGAACGTGCCGGTGCCCCAGCCGAAGCGCGCCGTATCGCCCGTGACGACCTCCACGTCGTCCGCGCCCACTCCGAGCTGCTCGGCCACGATCTGCGCGAACGATGTGAAGTGGCCCTGTCCCTGGGTGCCGACGCCCGTCACCAGGTTGATGCGCCCACCCGGTTCGATTCCGACTCGCGCTCCCTCGTACGGTCCGACGCCCGTGCCTTCCACGTACGAGACGATCCCGAGCCCCACGTGCCGACCTTCGGCCCGCGCCGCCGCCCCCGCGCCCGACTCGAAGCCCTCGTAGTCGATCATCTCGACCGCCCGGTCCATGGCCTCGGCGTAGTTGCCGCTGTCATACACGAGCGGAGTGAAGTCCTGGTAGATGATCTCGTGGTCGTGCGGGAACTCTTCGGGGGTCAGGTAATTGCGGCGCCGGATCTCCACCCGGTCGATCCCGAGTTCGTCGGCCGCCCGGTCCAGGAGGCGCTCCATCACGAACACCCCGTGCTGCCGGCCGGCTCCCCGGACCGGCGTGCAGATGGGCTTGTTCGTGAACACCATCCGGAACTCGCTGTGATAATTCGGGACCCGGTACGGCCCGAGCAGCGTGCACTGCGTGTTGATCGGAATCGTGAGGCCGTAGGGGTTGTAGGCTCCGGTGTCGCAAAGGAACTCGTCGCGCACACCCAGGATCCGTCCCTCCGCATCCACCGCGAGCTCCGACTCGTGGTCCTGCCCGCGCTCCTGCGTCGTCGCGAAGAAGCTCTCCTGCCGGTCCTCGATCCACTTCACCGGCTGGCCGAGCCGCATCGAGATCCAGGGAAGGAGCACCTCCTCGGGGTAGAACATCATGATCTTGGGTCCGAACCCTCCGCCGATGAACGGGGCGATCACCCGAACCTCCGACTGGGGAAGGCCGAGCATAGCCGCCAGTCCGTTGCGGATCGGAATCGGCGCCTGCGTCGTGTCCCACACGGTGAGCTCACGGCTGCGGGCGTCCCAATTGGCCACGATGCCGCGATTCTCCATCGGGGCCGAGGCTCCGTGATCGTACCAGAAGCGCCTCTTGATCACTCGATGCGCCCGCTCGCGGGCCTCCTCCCAGGATCCTTTTCGCTGGATGACATGCGCCGCGAGGTTCGACTCGAGCTGATTCGTGGATCCGAGGGGCGTTCGGATCGAGGCCGCCCTCGAGGTCCGATACGGCATCGAGCGGTTCAATGTCCACCTCGACGAGGGCGGCCGCGTCCTCCGCCTCGTATCGGCTGCGCGCCACCACGACGGCGATCGGTTCGCCCACGTGCCGCACCTTGTCGCGAGCGAGCGGCACCTGCGTCGCGGCGTGAAACTCGAGCTCGTCGATCGGGGGAGGGGGAACGAGCAGCGGGCCCGCCTCCCAGTAGTCGCCCAGGTCATGCGCCTCGTAGGCCGCGACCACCCCGGGATGCTCGCGGGCGGCCGCGAGGTCGACCGACTTGAGGATCCCGTGCGCGTAGTCGCTTCGCACGAACGTCGCGTGCAGCATCCCATCCAGATGGACGTCGTCCACGAAAAGGGCCTCGCCGGTGAGCAGGCGCCGGTCCTCGTTACGGAGTGGCGACGCGCCGATCTGACCGGAGCGTCCCGGGGCCTCCGTCGCGGGGGGTGTCACGGTGTGCGGATTCACCGGGCCATCCTCTCCGCCGCCAGTTGCACGGCCTTCACGATGTTCTGGTAGCCGGTGCAACGACAAAGGTTGCCGGACAGGGCCTCTCGGATCTGCACCTCGTCCGGGTGCGGATTCTCCCGCAGAAAGGGGATGAGGGTCATCAGGATGCCCGGAGTGCAGAACCCGCACTGCAGGCCGTGCGCCTCGCGAAACGCGGCCTGGATCGGGTGCAGATCCGCGTCCTCGGGGTGTGGAATCCCGGATCCGTCCGCCGGGGTCGCCAGGCCTTCGACGGTCGTGATCTCGGCGCCGTCCGCCTGGACCGCGAACATCAGGCACGAGCGCACGGACTCGCCGTTCGCCAGCACGGTGCACGATCCGCACACCCCGTGCTCGCACCCGACATGCGTTCCGGTCAGGTGGAGGTCGTGTCTAAGAAAGTCGCTGAGGAGCAGACGCGGTTCGACGGAACGGTCATACTCCTTCCCGTTGACCGTCAATCGGATGGTCAGCGTCTCGCCCAACGGCCACGCCCCTTGTCCTGGATTGCCGATCTGCGCCGCGGAGGTGATGAAACTACCCTATAAGAATAGTCGCTCCGGCCTCAAAGTCGATAGGGTGGGGTGTGGGAGCAGAACCTCCGCAAAAGTGGGAAAGTGGGAATTCTCCGGAGAGTCTGGAGACCCACAGGCTCGCTGAGCGCGCCGGCTGGAGTTGCCCTCGCCTCCTGAACCGCGCGATCTTGGGCGGCCGATCCGAGGCCCGAACCAGGAGCGAAGTGATTCATGGCAGGTACCCCCGCCTACCAAAGGCTGTTTGCCGAGTTGAAGCGTCGGCGAGTGTTCAAGGTCGCCGCCGTATACGGCGCCGTGGCCTTCGTGGTGCTGCAGGTCGCCGACATCATGGTTCCGGCCCTGGCCCTGCCTGAAGCGCTCACCCGTGCGGTCGCGCTCATCCTCATCCTCGGTTTTCCGATTGCCCTCGTCATGGCCTGGGCGTTCGAGCTCACGCCCGACGGGATGAAGCGCACCGAGGACCCCACGGAGGGAGAGATCGAGGCGATCGTGGCGGAGCCCCGGTCCCGCCGCTGGCCGAGTGGCGTGCTCGCTCTGGTTGGGATCAGCGCGCTGGTCGTCGGTGCGTTCTTCGTACTCAGGCCGGAGGTCACGTTCCGCGGGCCCCGGGTGGTCGAGGCCGGCGAAGCGCTGCCGGCCATTGCCGTCCTCCCGTTCTCGGTAAGCGGCCCGGAGGCGGAGTTCTGGCGCGAAGGGATGGCCAACACTCTGGCGACGAACCTCAACGGTCTGGCCGGACTGCGCACGGTGTCCAGCCGAACCGTGCTCTCGCGCTGGGATGCGATGGTCGGGGAGGGAGACGCTCCTGATCTGGCGGCCGCTCTCGACGTAGCCCGACAGGCGGGCGCCACGTACGCCCTGATCGGGGACCTGGTGGTGGCCGGCGACCGCACGCAGGCTTCGGCGGAGCTCTATGACGTCGAAACAGGTCAGCAACTCGGCCAGGCCCGGTCCGTGGGGTCTGTTGCGGGTGACAGTGCCTTCGCCCTCATCGACCGCTTCACGGTCGAGATCGTGGGTGTCGCGCCCACGCCGGAGGATGCGCCGGTCTCCAACGTGGACCTGGCTCGGCTTACGACCACGTCCGTCGAGGCGCTCAAGGCCTACCTCGAGGGCGAGTCCTTCTATCGCCGCTCGGATTTCGTATCCGCAATCGAGGCGTACCAGAGGGCCGTCGCGATCGACTCCACGTTCGCGATGGCGCACTACAGGCTTTCGAAGTCATACGGCTGGGAGCGTGGTTCGGGAGTTGCCGACGGACACTGGCTCGCGGCACAGCGGATGGCCGACCGCCTTCCCAACCGCGAGCGGATGCTGGTGGAGGCCAACGTGGCCTTTCTCCGCGGCAGGGTGTACGAGACCCTCGACATCCTGAATGAGGCCGTCCGACTTCATCCGGACGACATGGAAGCGTGGTACATGCTGGGTGACACGTACTACCACCTTGGGTACCAGGCCCTGGAGGACGCGCCGGCTCAGACTGAGCGGGCGTTCGGCCGTGCCCTGGAACTCGATCCGTCCGTCGGACCGACGCACATCCACCTGATCGAGAACGCGTTTTCCCTCGGCGACAGCGCGTTGGCCAGGCAGAGGATCGACGCGTTCCGGGAAATCTCGGGCGGGAGTCCCACGCTCCAGGCGAACGAGCTTTCTTTTGCCATCGCGTTCGGGGACCCGACGGCCCGGGAGGCGGCGTTCACGGTCATTGACACCACCGCCTTCAGGGACCGAAACGCCCTGGCCACGGTTGCGGCTGACCTTCGCCATCCGACGATGCTGGAACTGCGGGAAGAAGTGGCTCGACGCCTGCTCGCGGCCGGCATGGCCGGGGATTGGGAATTCAATCTGGCGCTCGGGCGGTCCAATGTTGCCATGGACCGGGGGCGCTGGGACGACTTCCGGGTCTACGTATCAGACGAGCGGATGGCGATTGCGGCCCCGTTCCAGACGTATCGGGCCATCCTGTCCGGCGTCCCGGTACCCGCAGACGTCATTCGGGATGAGTTGACCCTGACCGAGGCCGACACGCTCAGCCTCGATCCTCCGGTTTTGCCCCGACTGCTCGTGGCGGCGGAGCAGGGACGGGTAGATGCGGTAGGGGCCGTCACCGAGAGATGGTGGCTCGAGGCCGATTCTCTGGAGGAGGCCGGCGACACGAGAGGCGCCCGGATCCAGCGTTGGTTGAACGAGATGGCGGAAGCGAGAGCACAGTGGGGAGCCGGCGATCCCGAGGGCGCCCTCGCCCGCCTGGTGCCGCTGCAGCGCGAAGCGACGGGGTGGCAGTTCATGGTGCCGGTCAACGAGATCATCACGACGTACGTGGCGGACCTGCATCTTGAACTCGACAACAGGGAAGAGGCCGAACTCTACTACCGGTCGCTGGTCGATCGGCCCCGGGCGGTGCTGGCGCTGGCCCGCCTGCGTGACGAAGCGGGCGACACGGAAGAGGCCGCCGCCTACTACGCGCGAGTGATCCAGTTCTGGGAGGACGCGGATCCCGAACTCCAGCCGCAGGTACAAGAGGCACGAGACCGACTTCAGGAGATCGTTCGCGAGCGGGGGTAGTAAGTGAATCGCCTGGCGACATTGAGCTGCATCGCGTTTGGGATCGCGGGCGCCCTGGTCGCCTGCGATGGCGAGCCGGCGGGCCCGAAGCCTGGCGAGTCGTTCACGCTGGCCGTGGGTGAGACAGCCACACTCGAGGCGGTTCGCACCGCCGTCCGCTTCCTCGTTGTCTCTGAGGATTCCCGTTGCCCGTCTCAAGCGCAGTGCGTCTGGGCCGGCGACGGGGCGGTGGTGCTCGAGATCGCTCCGGCGGGCGGCGATGCGGCCGAGCACACGCTCCATACCAACCCGGAGTCCGGGCCCGGCGCCATGGTGCTGGCCGGCTACGAGCTGACGCTCCTCGGGCTCGATCCCTATCCGGAGACTCCCGGCGACATTGCGTCAGACAAGTACCGGGCCACGCTCGCGCTGTACGAGCGCCTGGAATCTGGTAGCGATTAAGACCGAACGCGGGCGCCCGGGCCAACCCTGTCCCCTTTGGTCCTGTCCAAATGTCGACACGTTCGCCCCCCGCGTACCATAGCTCGAATCCGGAGATGACCTGGACATGAGGCGAATCGCTCGCAGCGCCACCTTCCCCGTCCTTGCCCTCGTTGCTGCAGCCTGCAGCCCTGGAGCGGATGACACCGCCTCCGAGGCCCCCCGCTGGACCGCCGCGATCGACACGATCGCCGACACCGTGGTGGTGCGAACCGTATCCGGGCAGGTGTGGGAGTCCGACAAGGAACTGATCTCCGAGGTCAGCATCGGCGTCCTGGAGGGTGAGGACGTGTACCAGTTCGGCAGGGTTCGCGCCTTCGACGTGGACGACGCGGGCCGGATGTTCGTCTACGACGCGCACGGCCCGGTGCTGCGGGTCTACGCTCCGGACGGAACCTGGCTCAGGGACATCGGCCGGGAGGGGGAAGGGCCCGGAGAGTACAAGCAGCCGGACTCCGGCCTCGCGATTCTGCCGGACGGCCGGGTGGCGATCCGCGACCCCGGTACCGGGCGCATCACACTCTACTCCGCGGACGGCGAATACGAGGGTTTCGTTCGGATAGCCGGCAGCTTCAACACGAGCAACCCCATGATCGCCGACACGTTCGGCACCCTGGCGACCCCCATCGTCACGAACCTCGGAACGTCGGTATTCGAGTGGAAGAGCGGGCACGCCCGTTACCACGCGGACGGCACGGTGGACACGGTCGAGACGCCGGACCTGGGCTACGAACAGGCCCAGATCTCCGCCGAGAGGGAGGGGAGCAGCAGCATCAACTCGGTTCCGTTCAGTCCGGGGCAGATCCACGCGTACAGCCCGTTCGGGTACTACATCGTCGGTGTCAACGAGGACTACTCGTTTGATCTCGTCCGGCCGGAAGGCGTTCTCAGGATCAGCAAGACCTACGAATCCGTGCCCGTCGATCCAGGCGAGGCCGCTGCGGAGCGCAAGGCTGCGACCGACAACTTCCAGCAGAGCTACCCGGGCTGGAAGTGGAACGGCCCGCCCATCCCGGATGTCAAACCCGCTTACAACCAGCTCTACCCGGCGGATGACGGTCGGATCTGGGTCCGCGTCCCCGCACCCTCCGTGCGTTACATGGATGCGGCGGAGCAGAAAGCGGAGGAGGAGCGGCTCGGGCGTGCCGTGAACCCGTTCCGGGAGCCCGTGCGCTTCGATGTCTTCGAGTCCACCGGCGAGTACCTGGGGCGCGTCTCGGCGCCGGAGGGATTCTCCGCCCGCTGGCCGCCGCCGGTCTTCCGGGGCGACACGGTGTGGGCCATCGTGCGCGACGAATACGACGTGCAGCGCCTGCACCGGTTCCGGATGGAGGCCATCACGACGGACTGACGGGTCGTCAGCTCGCGGTTGCCGGATAGGCCCTGATCGCGGCGATCTTGGCCGCATGTCACAGACCCTGTGCAACCATCGTCCCCTCCGACGTCCTAACCACAAAGGGAGGTAATCCAGGCGCTGTGGGGCGGACGACGCCCCGGAAGGAGAGACGATCATGCGACCCCTCATCATCCTGCTGCTCGGCCGTGCCTTCATTCGACTCAGTGGTGGACTTCCGCTGTTCCCTCACATTCCGATCGTCCTCGGCGTCCTGGTCGCGGCCGGCGTCTCCGGCTGGGCCCTGCTCCGACGCGGCCGGCCCCACGCCCGGTGGGCGTTTCCGGCCCTGGCCGTCGCGGCGACGCTCCTCACCGTGGGACCGATCGACGTCACCGTGAACCCGCAGGCCTCGCTGGGCGTGCGCGTGGTGCCCGTTCAGTACGGTTTGCCGACGCCGGACGCGTTCGAACGGGGCAACGCTGGCGATCTCGACCTCAGGGGCTGCATCATGCCTCGGTTTCCGAAGTACTACACCTTGCGAGTCGGGCTGAATCCTCTCGCCTGACCCAGCCCTGGGGAATCCAGTATGGCCGCGGGCAGCACGAAAGCCGTAGTCGCCGCGATGATCGCCAACGCGATCATCGCAGTAGCCAAGTTCGGCGCGGCCGCCATCACCGGAAGCTCGGCCATGCTTTCCGAGGGCATCCACTCGGTGGCCGACACCGGGAACCAGGCGCTGCTTCTCTTCGGCAATCGCCGCAGCCACAGACCTGCTGACCGGCAGCACCCCCTCGGATACGGGCAGGAGCTGTACTTCTGGAGTCTCATCGTCGCCATGATTCTGTTCGGGCTCGGCGGCGGGTTCAGCATCTACGAGGGAATCGCCCACCTTAAGCACCCCGAAGTGCCGCAGAACCCGGCCTGGAACTACGCGGTGCTGGCGCTCGCGTTCGTGGTGGAGGCCACTGCACTCCGGGTGGCGCTCAAGCAGCTCGCGGGGAAGGGGAGCGGGAAGAGCCTCTGGCAGCGGGTCCGGGACAGCAAGGACCCTCGCGTGTTCGTGCCGGTGGCGGAGGACATGGCGGCCCTCGTGGGCGTGGTGGTCGCGTTCCTCGGCATCTACCTGGCCCGGGCGCTGAACGTCCCGGCGCTCGACGCTGCTGCTTCGATCGTCATCGGATTGATCCTGGCGGCCGTGGCGGTGTTCCTGGGCTACGAGACTCGAGCGCTGCTCGTGGGCGAGGCGATCTCGGACCGCCTGAGCAGAGAGGTGGAACGGATCTGCCTGGCGGACGAAGCGGTCGATCGGGTCGTCCGCATCATGGGGGTGTATCTCGGTCCGGACGACATCCTGCTCACACTCGGCCTCAGGTTCCGATCCGGCTATCAGGTGGAGCAGGCGGCGCAGGCCGTCGAGCGAATCGAGAAGAAGATCCGTGGAGCCGACCCGCGAATCACGCGCGTGTTCGTCGAGCCGGAAATCGCGACCGATCCGGGCGGGCTCCAGACGCCCTTCTAGCCGTCCCTTCGTCCGCATTTTTGCGGGCACGGCTCTTGCCACTTACCCCTGATGTCACATCCACGTAAACACCTACAAACAAGGTGGTTACATAGAGTTTCGGGGTAGTCATATTCGACAGGACTTCCCAACAGCGGTCAACTTGTCACGTCGTCCATTGCGATCGCAGCTGGCCGCTCACCAACCACGTCGTGGAGGTCGACCATGAACAATTGGGTTAGACACTTCCTGATCGCTCTTGTGGCTGTGGCCGCAAGTGCGGCCAACCTGCAGGCACAGGCGACCGGTGAGATCCGGGGCTTCGTCATCGACGGGAGCATGATGGCGCCCCTGAACGACGTCACCATCGAGGTCGCCGGCCAGACCGTCTTCAGCGCTCAGCAGGGGTACTTCCTGGTCGAGGACGTGCCGTCGGGCGTCTACACGCTTACCGCTTCGACCCTCGGCTACCGGTCGTTCGAGACGCAGGTCACGGTCACGGCGGGCACGACGACCGACGTCGAAGTGAGAATGGCGGTGGCGCCGCTCGAGATGGCACCGATCGTCGCCGTCGGGTACGGTGAGCTGGAGGCCAAGAACCAGACCGGCGTGGTGACGGAAGTCCCGGCCGAGGCGTTCAACACGGGCCGGATCGTGAGCGCCGAGGAGCTGATTCAGGCCAAGGTTGCCGGTGTGCAGGTGACCGCGAACAGCAACGAGCCGGGGAGCGGAATCTCGATCCGGATCCGCGGCGGGACGTCCGATCAACGCCAGCAACGAACCGCTGTACGTGATCGACGGCGTTCCGCTGGACGTGGGCGGTGGACTCGTCTCGGCCGGAGGTGGCGCGAGGAATCCCCTGAACTTCCTGAACCCGAAAGACATCGCGTCGTTCACGGTGCTGAAGGATGCATCCGCGACGGCCATTTACGGGTCGCGCGGCGCCAACGGCGTCGTGCTCATCGAGACGACGGCGGGCCGAGCCCGGGCCGGTCAGGGGGCTACGGTAACGTACCTCGGCAACGTGTCCGGTTCCTCGATCGCGGCTGACGTCAACGTCCTTTCTGCGGGACAGTTCCGCACGGCGGTAGCTAAGCGAAGCTCCCGAAAAGCTGATTTTGCTGGGGACCGCGGACACCGACTGGCAAAAGGCCGTGCAGCAGTCGGCGTTTGGCCAGGACCACACGTTCGAGGTCGCCGTGGGCGGCGACAAGATGGACTTCCGGGCGTCGCTCGGATACCTCAATCAAGAGGGGATCATCAAGCGCTCCACGACGGAGCGTGCCTCGCTGAACCTGGCCTACAGCCAGCTCCTTTTCGACGATGCCCTCAGTCTCCAGGTGAACGTCCTCGGAGCACGCAACGAAGACACGGCTCCAGGCGGCGGCGTGCTGGGCAACGCCACGAACATGGCTCCGACGCAGCCGATCAACGACCCCAACAGCATCTACGGCGGCTACTTCGAGTGGGACGATGCGCTGGCGCGAACAACCCGGTGGGCGAGTTCGAACCTGGTGGACCAGGAGGCGGTTACCTACCGCAGCGTCGGCAACGTCACCGGTGAGTACCAGCTACCCAGGCTTGACGGGCCTGTCCGTGACCGGACGGTTCGGCTACATCGTGACCAACGTCGAGAACAAGTTCTTTGCCCCGTCCATCAACCGCGGATCAGGCCGAGACCGGGCTGAACGGAACGGTGAGCCGGGGCAACCCCTCCGAGTTCAGCTGGCTCGGAGACGCGTTCCTCACGTATATCGGCAACTGGGACGGCGGGATCCACAACCTGAACGCCACGGGTGGTTACTCGTACCAGAGCTGGCGCATCGACAGCCCCTCCTTCTTCGCGCAGCAGCTCAGCTCCGATCTGCTCGGGACTCGACGGCGTTCCGGCGGCCGAGCTCCAGCAGACCAGTCCTCGACGTCCAGGAGCACAAGCTGGCTTCCTGGTTCGGTCGAGCCAACTACACCTTCAAGGATCGCTATATCGCCACGGCCACCTTCAGGGCCGACGGTTCATCGCGGTTCGGCGACGGCAACCGCTGGGGTTACTTCCCGTCGTTCGCCGGCGCGTGGCGTATGTCGGAGGAGTCGTTCATGGAACGTGCCGACTGGCTGTCGGACCTCCGGCTCCGGGTGTCGTGGGGTAAGAACGGAAACGAGCCGTTCGACAACTACCTGCAGTACAAGGACGTACACGTTCGGCGACCCGCAGGCGCAGGCGCAGTTCGGCGACCGACTTCGTCTCCGACGATCCGGCCGAACGCGGTAGATCCGAACATCAAGTGGGAGGAGACTTCCTCCTGGAACTTCGGGCTCGACTACGGCTTCAAGAACCAGCGCTACTGGGGCTCGATCGAGTTCTACACCAAGGACACCAAGACCTGATCTTCACGGTCACCGTCGCGGCGGGCACCAACCTGTCGAACTTCGTCACCACCAACGTCGGCTCCATGAAGAACACCGGCGTCGAGGTCACCCTCAACGCGATGTTCATCGAGGGCCAGGGCGACGGATTCACGTGGGACGCGAACTTCAACGCCGCCTACAACAAGCAACGAGCTGACCGAGATCAACCCGTTCGCGGGTGGCGTGACGGAGATGCTCGGACCGGCGGCATTTCCGGCGGTGTTGGCAGCTTCGATCCAGGTCCTGCGGCCGGGCGAGACCGTCAACTCGTTCTACGTGTACGAGCACATCCGGGACGGCTCGGGAATCCGATCTACGAGGACACGAACGGCGACGGCACGATCAACGAGCAGGACCTGTACGTGGACCAGAACGGCGAATGGGATCATCAACCAGGACGACCGGCGCGTCATTCAACAAGCCCGGCGCCGGACTGGATCCTCGGCCACACGTCGCTGATGCGGTACAAGAAGTTCGACCTCAGCCTGACGCTGCTGGCCCAGATCGGGAGCTACGTGTACAACAACACGTGCGTCGAACCGGGGATTCTACGACCAGCTCAGGGACCAGCAGGCGCCGAACAACCTTCACGAGTCGGTGCTCGACGACGGACTTCGACGAGCCGCAGTACTTCTCCGACTACTACGTGGAGAACGCGAGCTTCCTGCGGTTGAACAACCTTGAGCTTGGTTACACGTTCTCGCGGGCCCTGAACGGGATCCGGATATACGCCGTGACCCAGAACCTTCTGACGATCACTGGGTACAGCGGGATCGATCCCACTGCGGGCATCAACGGACATCGACAACAACATCTATCCGCGTGCCCGGACGTTCACCGCCGGTGTCAACGTCCGACTTTGAGGCTAGAGGCAACTGAAGCGAGAGACTGTTCACTGTAACGAGAGGATCAGAGCCATGAAGAGCGTCAAGGCTCATGACACTGACCGTCGCTTCCGCCTTGCTCCTAGCAACGGCGGCATGCGACATCACCACCGAGCCCAAGAGCACCGTGACGGACGCGAACGTGTTCAACGACGTCGGGTCGTACGAGGCGTTCCTGGCCAAGCTGTATGCCGGACTCGGCGTGACCGGGCCAGCAGGGCCCTGCGGGCAACACCGACCTCCCCGGGTTCGACGAGGGGTTCTCCCACTACGTCCGGCTCGTCTGGCAGATGCAGGAGCTGCCGACCGACGAGGCGGTGATCGCGTGGAACGACCAGGGCATCCGGGAGCTGAACCGATGCGGCTGGGCGGCGCAGAATCCGTTCCTGGCCGTCCTGTACAACCGGGTCTTCTTCCAGGTATCGCTGGCCAACGAATTCCTGCGCGAGACCACGGGCGACAAGCTCGAGGAGCGGGGACATCAAGCACTCGCTGATCGAGATCGCGCTGTTTCGAGCGGAGGCGCGCTTCCTGCGCGCGCTGTGCTACTGGCACGGCATCGACCTGTACGGGGACATCCCGCTGGTCGACGAGGACTTTCCCGCTCGGGGCCACGCCGCCGCAGCAGGAAACGCGCGAGAGGATCTTTGCGTACATCGTCGATGAGCTGAACGCGATCCGCGACGAGCTTCCCGCCGCCGGCGCCGCCGAGTACGGCCGGGCCGACCAGGGGGCCGTCGCTATGCTTCTCGCAAAGCTGTACATGAACTCCGAGGTCTACACCGGCGTGCCGGCTTGGACCGAGGCGATGGCTGAGGTGGAGGCGCGTGATCGGGGGCCCGTACGTGCTCGACGACGTGCTACCAGGACATGTTCCTGGCAGACAACCAGACGTCGCCGGAGTTCATCTTTACCGTGCCGCAGGACGGCATCAACATCCGTACGTGGGGCGGGTCCACGTTCCTCACGCACGCGGGTTGTGGAGGTAGCATTTCCACCGACGATATTGGCGTGGACTTCTGCTGGTGGGGAACGCGGGTGCAGCCTGAGTTGGTTGCGCTGTTCCCGGGAGCTCCCGACGGTCCGGACGCACGTGGGATCTTCTGGAGCGATGGCCAGAACCTGGACATCGATGACATCTCCAATTTCAGTGACGGATGGGCCGGACCGAAGTACAAGAACATCACTTCGACGGGAGCAGTAGGATCCAACGTCACGCATGTGGACACCGACTACCCGATGTTCCGGCTTGGAGACGCTTACCTGATGTACGCCGAGCTCACCCTGCGCGGAGGCGGCGGCAGCATCGGGCAGGCGGTCGACTACGTAAACGCTCTGCGGGAGCGGGCGTTCGGCGACCAGAGCGGCAACATCACGACGGGTGAACTCGATCTCGACTTCGTCATCGACGAGCGGGCACGAGAACTGTGGTGGGAAGGCCACCGCCGCACGGACCTCATTCGCTTTGGTCTCTTCACGGGCGGCGATTACGTCTGGCAGTGGAAGGGTGGCACGCAGGCGGGTCAGTCCGCGTCAGACATCTACAACCTCTTTCCGCTGCCAGCTGCCGAGCTGGGTGCGAATCCGAACCTCCAGCAGAATCCGGGCTACTGATTTCTGCGAGGAAGTGACGCTGGTCCGATACTCCAAACTTCAGCCCGGCTGCCTCACGGCGGCCGGGCTGAACCACGTCACGCAGGCATGACCGACTCTATGACCGTTCATTCGCGCACGTTGTTGGCGCTCGCTGTCGTGTGTTTCGCCGCCGGATGTGGAGGCGAGGATACGACCGGGCCGGTATTCGTGCCTCCGCCGCCACCCGCGGCGAGGCCGACGCTCGATCCGACCTACCGGCCCAGCGGCCACCAGGCGGCCGGGGACGTCTTCGTCCAGCTGTTCGAATGGAAGTGGACCGACGTGGCCACCGAGTGCGAGGTCGCGCTGGGCCCGCTCGGGTACCGCGCGGCGCAGGTCTCGCCCCCTCAGGAGCACATCGTCCTGGAAAGCCACCCGTGGTGGGTGCGCTATCAGCCCGTCAGCTACCGCATCGAGCGCAGCCGTTCGGGGTCACGGGCGGAGTTCATCGAGATGGTCGACCGGTGCGCCGCGGCCGGCGTGGACATCTACGTGGACGCGGTGATCAACCACATGACCGCCGGAGAGGGGACGGGCACTGACGGGACGGAGTACACGAGGTACAGCTATCCCGGTCTCTACACGCAGGCGGACTTCCACCCGGCCTGCTCGATCACGAACTACCAGAGCGCCGCCAACGTGCAGGACTGCGAGCTCCTCGGCCTGGCGGACCTCGACACCGGCAAGAGTGCCGTTCAATCGCGGATCGCCAGCTACCTGGTCGGGCTCGTGCGTCTCGGCGTGGCTGGATTCAGGATCGACGCGGCGAAGCACATTCAGCCCGTCGAGCTGGACGTGATCCTCGACCGGGTGAATGACACGGCCCGGTCCGAGGGGCTGCCGACGCCCTATTTCTTCTCGGAGATCATCGACTACGGGGGCGAAGCCGTGCGCGCCCGTGACTATTACGGGCTCGCCTACTCGTCGGGCGGCTCGTCCGACATCACCGAGTTCAAGGCCCGCAGGGCCGGCGAGAAGTTCGAGGGCACGAACGGGCAGCGCCCGGCCGACCTGGGTTCGTTCTCGGCGGCCGCCTGGGGGCTGATGCCGGCCGACAAGGCCGTGGTGTTCCTCGAGAACCACGACACGCAGCGGGACGGGGGCATCGGCTACCGCGACGGTGACGCCTACCGGCTGGCCAACGTGTGGCTGCTCGCGCAGCCGTACGGCTACCCGAGGGTGATGTCGAGTTACGGTTTCAGTTCCCGCGACGCGGGGCCGCCGTCCGACGCGTCGGGCGCCACCCTCGACGTGGCGTGCGCCGCCTCCCTGGAAGACGCGTCGCCCGGCGACTGGGTATGCGAGCACCGAGATCCGGTGATCGGCGCCATGGTCGAATTCCGGCGGGTGGTGGCCGGAACGGGAATCGACGGCTGGTGGGACGACGGGGGGTCGGCCATCGCCTTCTCCCGCGGGGACCGCGGATTCGTGGCTCTCAGCCTCGAAGAAGGACCAGTCTCGATCGACGTCGCGACATCGCTCGCGCCAGGCATCTACTGCGATGTCTTGTCCGGCGGGCTCGACGGAGGGACCTGCGCGGGTCGTAGCGTCACCGTGGAGCCGGACGGCCACGTGCAACTGGACCTGGAGAACGGCGAAGCGGTCGCGATTCACTGCGACATGACCCTATAATCCGGGTCCCCAGCCGCCATGAGGGCCGCGCACCGAACCTTGAATCGGGTCTGAACATCGCTCATGCATATGGATGAACTGACGGCCCTGCAGTCTCTCGCCCGAGCGATGGGAGTCGCCACCAGGTACACGGACGGGCTCCGCCGGCCTGTCGCGGTGGGCCCCGAGACGCTGGTGCGGGTCTGCGCATCGCTGGGGGCGCCGGTGGCCCGCCCCGCGGATTCGGAGGAAGCGCTCCGCGCTTTGCGCGAAGATCAGGCTTCCGATCGACTGCCGCCCGTGCTCGTCGCGTGGGACGGAATCCTGGCGCCGGTCCTCATCCCGGGAACCGCTTCCGTCGCCGCGGAGATCCGGCTGGAGGACGGAGATCGCGTACCGATCGAGGTGGACGGGCAAGCGATCCGGAGCGTCGGGCCGCTGCCCGCCGGCTACCACCGGCTGACGGTGGACGCCGGAGGCACCGTCGAAACCGCCACCATCATTTCCGCGCCGGAGCAAGCGTGGCGTCGCCCGGGCTCGCACCGCAGCTGGGGAGTGGGTGGACAGCTCGCGGCCTTTCGCTCCGCGCGCAGCCGCTCGCTCGGCGACCTGCGCGACCTGGAGACGGTCTGCCGCTGGGTGGGTGACCGGGGCGGCGACCTGGTGATGGTCCTGCCGCTTCTCCCGATCTTCAACGACGTGCCGGTCGAGCCGAGTCCGTATTCGTCGGTGAGCCGACTGTTCTGGTCCGAGCTGATCCTGGATCTGGGTGATGCGCACCGGCCCGTCGAGATCTCGGGCACCCTGGACAGGCAACCTGCGGATGCCGAAGTCCGGGCCGCCCTGGCGGGGTCTCCACTCCCTGATCCTGCGCGCCTGGACGTCGAGCTGATCCGTTACGCCCGCTTCCGCGGCGCCCAGGCCCGACTCGGTCGCGACTGGAGAGACTGGCCTGCGGGCGCGCGGGAGGGGATCCTCGGGCCGGAGCACATCGATGCAGGGGAGGAACGCTTCCACCTCGTGGCGCAGGACCTGGCGCGGCAGCAACTCGGCGGTCTCAGACAGCGGCTTGAGGAAGACGGAATCCGGTTTGGCTTCGATCTTCCGGTTGGCGTCCACCCCGACGGGTACGACCCTTGGTCCCGGCAGGAGCTGTTCGCCGAGGGAATGTCTGTGGGCGCTCCACCGGACGGCGGATTCCCCAGCGGACAGAACTGGGGCTTCCACCCGGTGCTGCCCAGCGCGTCGCGCCGGGAGGGTCACCAATACCTGGCCGCCTCGCTGGCGCACCAGATGCGCTTCGCAGGCGTTCTCCGCGTGGACCACATCATGGCGTGGACCCGCCTGTACTGGATCCCGCACGGGCTGGGAAAGGACGCCGGGACGTACGTCTCCTATCCCGCCGAGGAACTGTTCGCCGTCCTCACGCTGGAGTCGAATCGCAATCGGTGCGAGGTCGTGGGGGAGAACCTCGGCACCGTTCCGCCGGAAATCGGAGACGCGCTTCCGCGGCACCGGGTCTGGGGGATGTACCTGGCCCAGTTCACGGCATCCGAGGATCCGGACATGGGACCGGCCACCGAAGACGACATGGCACTCATCGGGACGCACGACACGCCCACGTTTGCCGGTTGGCTGACGGGCGTGGACATCGGCGAGCGGGTGCGGTGTGGACTCCTCGCGGAGTCGGCGGAACCCGGTGTTCGCGAAGAACGGAGCGTCGCGACCCGGAGGCTCGCCCGCCGACTGGGCGGCAGGGTGGACGAGCCGCGGGCCATGCTGGCAAAGCTCCTCGAGTGGCTGGGCACTTCAGGCTCTCCTCTGGTCCTCCCGTGGCTGGAGGACCTGTGGCTGGAGGAAGAGGGCGTGAACCTTCCCGGGACGCGGTCGTCCGAGCGTCCGAACTGGCAGCGTCCCATGAGCCGGCTGCTCGACGAGGCGCTTGCGGACCCCGAAGTCGACGAATTGGCCCGGACAATGGCGCGCTCTCGCGGTATCGAACCCACCAGAAGCGCGACCGCCGCCGACTGATGCCGTGAGAATCCACTAACGAGGCCAGGACCGCCATGGAATCAAGCTCCCCGACCGCTTCCACCCAACTTCGGCCCAAGCCGCGGCTGTCGTTCTGGGAAATCTGGAACATGAGCTTCGGATTCCTGGGCATTCAATTCGGGTTCGCGCTCCAGAACGCGAACGTGAGCCGGATCTTCGAGACCCTGGGCGCGAGCGTCGAGAACATCCCGATCCTGTGGATCGCCGCTCCCGTGACGGGGCTCCTGGTTCAGCCGATCGTGGGCTACATGAGCGACCGGACGTGGAACCGTCTCGGGCGCAGGCGTCCCTACTTCCTCATCGGGGCCATTCTCGCCTCCCTTGCCCTGGTCGTGATGCCGAATTCGCCTGCGCTATGGGTGGCGGCCGGCATGCTGTGGATCATGGATGCCTCCATCAACATCTCGATGGAACCGTTCCGCGCCTTCGTGGGCGACAACCTGCCGTCGGAGCAGCGGACCACCGGGTTCGCCATGCAGAGCTTCTTCATCGGCACGGGCGCCGTGGTGGCCTCCATCCTTCCGTGGCTGCTGACCGAACCAGTTCGGGGTGAGCAACGAGGCGCCGGAGGGCGTGATCCCGGACTCGGTCCGTCTGCTCCTTCTACCTCGGCGCCGCGGTGTTCTTCGTCGCGGTCCTGTGGACGGTGATCAAGTCGAAGGAGTACTCGCCGGAGGAGATGGCGTCCTTCGAGGAGAACCAGGAGCGGGAGGGATTCGCCAAGGCGGAGCGCACGCTGGAGGAGTACGCGGCCAATGGCGTGCGTCAGATGCGGGTGGGCGCCGGCCTGTTCATCGTGGGCGACTTGCTCTCTGCGTGGCTGGCCGCGGCGGAGTTGTACCAGGTGATGATCCTGTCCGCCGGCATGGCCGTCGTGGGCGTCCTTCTCATCATTTCCGGTCTCATGCAGAAGCGCGGTCGGTACGACAACGCCTTCGTCACGATCCTCAACGACTTCCAGGACATGCCCCACACCATGAAGCAGCTGGCCTGGGTGCAGTTCTTCTCCTGGTTCGCCCTGTTCGCCATGTGGATCTACACGACGGCGGCCGTGACGAGCTACATCTACGGCACCACGGACACCACCTCGACGCTCTACAACGAGGGGGCGAACTGGGTCGGGGTATCGTTCGCCGCGTACAACGGGGTGGCCGCCCTGGTGGCGTTCGCCATTCCGGTGCTGGCGAAGAAGACCAGCCGGAAGATCGCCCACGCCATCTGCCTCGTGTGCGGCGCGGCCGGGCTCCTCTCCGTGTTCGCCATCTCCGACCCGCGGTTGCTGCTGGCCTCGATGGTGGGCGTGGGAATCGCGTGGGCCAGCATTCTCTCCATGCCCTACGCGATCCTTACCGGGTCCCTGCCTCCGTCGAAGATGGGCTACTACATGGGCGTGTTCAATTTCTTCATCGTGATCCCGCAGATCGTGGCGGCGGCGATCCTGGGCTTCTTCGTGGGACGCTTCTTCGGGGGCGAGGCCATCTACGCGCTGCTCATCGGGGGCGCCTCGCTGGTGCTCGCCGCGGCGCTCACGCTTCGTGTGGACGACCAGGACGACGTGGCAGCGGCGGTATCCGGGTGAGAAGAGACCCGACGTGAACCAGGAGCGAGCGTAGAGACATGAAGATCGCATTTCATGCCGCCGTTCTGATCGGGCTCGGAGCCCTGTCGGCCTGCAGCGCCAGGACTCCCGTCCCCGCTGCTCCCCTCCCGGATACCGGAGCCCCGGCCCCCCGGGCGGCTGCGACCTCGGACCCGGCGGCGTACTGGAACTCCGCCACGATCTACTTCCTCCTCACCGATCGCTTCTACAACGGCGATCCGAACAACGACCTGGCCCTCGGCCGCGCGCGGGACGGAGCGCTGCTGCGCTATTTCCAGGGCGGGGATCTAGCCGGCGTGCTCCAGAAGCTGGAGGAGGGCTACTTCGAGGCCCTCGGGGTGGACGCCATCTGGATGACCCCGTTCCAGGAACAGAACCGCGGCGCCACGGACGAGGGCACGGGCCGGACGTACGCGTACCACGGCTACTGGATCCAGGACTGGACGGCCGTCGATCCGGCGCTCGGCACCGCCGATGACCTGCGCGCGGTGGTCGAGGCGGCGCACGCGCGCGGGATCCGGGTGCTCATGGACGCGATCATCAACCACACCGGGCCGGTGATGGAGGAAGACCCCGCGTGGCCGGCGGACTGGGTGCGGACGTCTCCGAAGTGCCGGTTCCGCGACCGGACCACGACGGTGGACTGCACCCTGGTGGACAACCTGCCGGACATCCTCACCGACCGGAACGCTCCCGTCGAGCTGCCGGCGGCCCTGCTCGAAAAGTGGGAACGCGAGGGCCGGCTGGACCAGGAGCTCGCCGAGCTCGATGCGTTCTTTCAGCGCACCGGACATCCGCGGGCCCCCCGGTACTATCTCATGAAGTGGCTCACGGACTGGGTGCGCGAGTACGGATTCGACGGGTACCGGGTCGACACGGCCAAGCACTTCGAGGAATCGGTGAGCGCGGAGCTGAAGCTGGAAGCCGAGCAGGCATTCGCCGAGTGGCGAGCGGCCCATCCCGAAAGCGTCCTCGCGTGACCTTCCGTTCTTCATGATGGGAGAGGTCTACAACTACAACATGACGGACGGCCGGGAGTTCGCGTTCGGGGGCGGCGATACCGTGGACTTCTTCGATTACGGGTACGACGGCCTCATCAACTTCGACTTCAAGCAACAGACCGGCGAGTCCCTGGACGAGCTGTTCAGGCGGTACGCCGCGGCGCTCCGGGAGGGAGACCTGCGGAACGTCTCGATCGTCAACTACATCAGCTCTCACGACGACAGCGCTCCGTGGGATCTCGAGCGGGAGGATCCGTTCGGCGCCGGTACGCGTCTTCTGCTGGCCCCGGGCGGAGCCCAGATCTACTACGGAGATGAGCTGGCCCGGCCGCTCGTCGTCGAGGGCGCCGCGGGAGACGCCAACCTGCGCTCGTTCATGAACTGGGCCGGCCTCGAGCGAGGGTCCCGCTACCGCGAGATCCTCGAGCACTGGCGGAAGCTGGGGCGGTTTCGGCAGGCCCATCCGGCGGTGGGGGCGGGCGAGCACCAGCGATTGCGCGTGGATCCCTACGTCTTCAGCCGCACTCTCGAGATGGACGGAGTCACCGATCGCGTGATCGTGGCCCTGGACCTCGCCGCGGGCCCCAAGACCATCTTCGTATACGGCCTGTTCGCGGAAGGTGCCGAGCTGGTGGACGCGTACTCGGGCGAGACGGTGACCGTTGCGGACGGCCATGTAACCCTGGACACCGCATTCGATCTCGTCCTGCTGGCCGAGAGTCGATAGGGGGTCTCATCACGCGCACGATTCGATCCGGTCGCAGGGGAATGGCCTTGCTAGCCGTCGCTCTGATCGCCGGCTGCGAAGGCACCGATCCCGATGCGGGCTCATCGGATGGCCCCTCCGGAGACTCCGGACAGAGCGCACAGGAGGAAGACACTGGGTATACGTCTCCGGGCCGAGATCCACGGTCCCAGCGAAATCCGCTTCAGCGTCGAAGGTGCGGATGCCCCCGCCGACGTCGAGGCCTACCGGCTGACGGACGGGCGGGGCGCCGATCTGCCGCTTGCGAGCGTCAGCCCGGGCGGACGTAGCCGGGGCGACGGCGGTGCCCGGCGGCGCCGGTGGATCCGCTGAGGGTCCACTACCTCGAGATCCCCGATCTCGGCCTTCGGGCCCTGGTGCGCCGGGACCCCCTGTTCCGGGAGATGTATTCCGCCAAGCCGCTGGGTGCCCGCGTCTCCGACGGGGGCTCGGAGACCACGTTCCGCGTCTTCTCGCCCCGGGCCGAGTCCGTTCGTCTGTACCTCTACGACGACAGGGACGCGGGCCCGGGCCAGGCCCTGCGCGTCATCAAGATGCAGGTGGACGAGGACGGCGTGTGGGAAGCCACGGAGGACGGCGACCTGCGCGGCCGCTGGTACGATTTCACGGTGCACGGTCCGGCCGACCCGGGAAACTGGTTCTACGAGACGCACCCGGTCCACATCTCGGATCCGTACGCCCTCGTCAACGACGATTCGCACGGAAAGTCGCTGGTGTGGCGGGACGGTCCGCCGCCTCCGCCGCTCGAGGGTGGGCGTCCGGCCATGGAGGACGTCGTCGCCTACGAAGTGCACGTTCAGGACTTCACCGACTTGCTGCCGGTGGCGGACGTGGAGACGGGGACCCTGCCCGCCATGGCCCGCCCGGGCCTCACGAACGCGCACGGCGAGCCGATCGGATTCGACTACCTGGTGGACCTCGGGGTGAACGTGGTCCACCTCATGCCGGTGCAGGAGTACCTGCACTACCCGGACGACGAGTGGCAGGCGGCGTTCGCCGACGACGACTTCGCCCGCGACATGGGGATCGACCGCGAGAACTACCAGTGGGGGTACCGCACGACGCACGCCTTCGCCGTGGAGAGCCGGTTCCGTTCGCGGGACACCGGGCCGGGTGAGGAGCGCGAGCAGTTCAAGGCCCTGGTGCGGGCGTTCCACGAGCGTGGGATCGCCGTCGTCATCGACGTGGTGCCGAACCATACCGGCGAGAACATGGACTTCCGGCACATGCTGCTGAACTTCAACGTGCTGGACCTGCCGTACTACTACCGCACCGACGATGAGGTGGAGCACATTGGGCCGTTCGGTAACGAGACGAAGTCCGAGGACCGGCCGATGGTGCAGCGCTGGATCGTCGACCAGATGCGGCACTGGGTGGACGAGCTCGGGGTGGACGGATTCCGCATCGACCTGGCCGGACAGATCGACAAGCAGACGCTGCTCCGGGTCAAGCGGGAGCTTCCGGCGATGACCTGATCATCTACGGTGAGCCGTGGATCGCGCCCAGCGATCCGGACGTGGCGGCGAATCCGGAGTGGTCCTGGTACAAGGCGGACGCGCCGATCACGTTCTTCCAGGACGACGCCCGGAACGCGTTCAAGGGCAGCCCGTTCGACGAGAACGACCGGGGATGGGCCGGTGGCGCCGGGGTCGCGCGTGCGGGGGCCATGCAGGCGCTGGCCAACGCCTACGACGAGGAGCCGCTCTCCACGGACGGGATCTCCTACCTGGATATCCATGACAACTGGGCGCTGGCCGATCGCTACGCGCTCGAGGACCACAACGGCCTGGCGGGCGTAGACATGGGCGCCATGCGGGTCGCGGCCGGGCTCCTTCTCACCTCCGCCGGGCCCGTGGTGATCCACGGGGGCACGGAGATGCTTCGCTCCAAGGGTCTGGCGCCCCTGGACGAGCACGAGGTCGAGGCGGCCGGCGGGCCCATCCAGTTCAAGGGCCGGGACGACACGTTCAACGTGCGGGCCCCGAACCGATTCCTGTGGGACAGCCTCGCGCCAGGCTCCGACCAGGCCGCGATGCGGGACTGGTGGCGCGGACTGCTGGCGCTTCGTATGTCCGATCACGGACGCGTGTTTCGGATCGCCGACGTCTCCGAGGGGCACTACCGGTGGATCACGCCCCCCGAGGAAACGCTCCTCGGATACGTCGTGGGCGAGCGAATCCTCGTCCTCGCCAACAGCGGCCGTGAGGATGGCACGTTCAGCTTCGATCTCCCGGACGGGGAGTGGCTGCAGGTCGCCGGCACCGAGAGCGTCGACCTCGCCGGCGTCGAGAGCGAGTACGCGCTACTTCCCGGCGGAACGCATGATCTGAGGGTGCGCGGTGGTTCGTTCCTGGTTTGGGTGCGAAACGACTGAACTCTGACCATTGGGAAGCGCTATGAATCCTGAGTCCTTTCAGATCTCCCTCTGGGACATCCTGATCTTCGTGGCTTTCGTGGTCACGGTCGTCAGCGTCGGGCTGTACCAGAGCCGGAGCGAGAAGGGCAGTGAGGACTACTTCCTCGCCGGTCGTGACCTGAAGTGGTGGCTCATCGGGTTCTCGCTCATCGCCTCGAACATCTCGACCGAGCAGTTCGTGGGGATGAGCGGCAACGCGGCCAGCCACGTCGGGCTGGCGATCGCGAGCTACGAGTGGATGGCGGCCATCACCCTGGTGATCGTGGCGTTCGCCTTCCTGCCGTACTTCCTGCGCACCGGGCATCTACACCATGCCGGAGTTCCTGGAGGTCCGGTACAGCGGCACGGCGCGCACGATCATGGCCGTGGCCACGATCATGATCTACCTGCTCCTGCTGGGAGCGGTCACCTACTCGGGCGCCCTGGTCATCAGCACGCTGGCGGGCAAGGCGGGCATGTCCGTGAGCCTGGCCACCGGATCGCTGATCATCGGCGTCATCGCCATGGCCTACGTCACGGCCGGGGGACTCAAGGCATGCGCCTGGGCCGACCTGATCCAGGGCAGCGCGCTGGTCCTCGGCGGCGCGGTGATCCTGTGGTTCGCGTTCCAGAAGCTCGGGATGGCCACCGAGGCGGCTTCGGTCGTCAACGTCGAGACCGGAGCGGTGACCATCCAGGCTCTCTCCCCGGACGCGGGGGCGGTCGAGCGGTTCTGGGACCTCAACCGGCCCCGCATGAACATGTTCCTGCCCGCGTCGGACACGATTCTGCCGTGGACCGCGCTGATGATCGGGCTGTGGATCCCGAACTTCTACTACTGGGGCCTGAACCAGTACATCACGCAGCGGACCCTGGGCTCGGCCTCGCTGGCCGAGGGGCAGAAGGGCATCGTCTTCGCGGCCCTCATGAAGCTCCTGATCCCGTTCGTGATCGTCGTCCCGGGGATCATCGCCTTCAATCTGTACTCGAACGACATGCGCCTGGAGGCTCGCGGCGACACGGCCAGCAGCATGGCCGATCTACCTGGACGCGAACCCGGCCACGAAGTTCGTGGACACGGCCGAATGCGCCCTCGAATGAGGAGATGGCGGCCTGGCCGACCGGCCGGTACCTGCTGGCCGTCTTCCCGGACGCCGGAGGCCATGGGCGCGATCGAGACCCGAAATCCGTACGTGCTGCCGATCACCCGGTCGGAGTTCAACGGCACGCGGGCCGGCGAGTTCACCGTATTCGTCACGGAGGACCAGTCGTGGGCCGCCGTGAATCCGGGCCTCGCCGAGGAGATCGACGCGTTCAACGCGGGGGTGCGGGAGGCGGCCGGACGCGGCCGGGAGACTGACCACCTCCGAGAAGATGATCGCCTTCAAGTACGACACGGCGCTGGCCCAGCTCCTGGGCAACGTCCTCCCCCAGGGTGTGGGCATCGTCGGATTCGTGCTGGCCGCCCTGCTCGGCGCGGTGGTCAGCTCCCTGGCGGCCATGCTCAACGCGGCGTCCACGATCTTCTCGATGGACGTGTTCAAGAAGTTCATCCGGCCGAAGGCCAGCCAGGCGACGACGGTCAAGGTGGGCCGCTTCGCCGTGGTGGCGTTCGGCATCGTGGCGGTGTTCCTCGCCCCGCAGCTCGGCAACCCGGCCATCAGCAACAGCATCTTCACGATCATCCAGGAAGGGCAGGGCTTCATCTCACCGGGAATCCTGGCCGTGTTCGCCTTCGGGCTGCTGATTCGACGCGGGCCCGCCGTGTGCGGAACCGCCGGGCTGCTCACCAACATCGTGGCGTACGGCCTGCTGAAGGTCGCGGTGCCGGATATCCAGTTCCTGAACCGGATGGCCGTGTGCTTCGCTCTCTGCCTGATCGTCATGGCGGGCATCACGCTGGTGAAGCCGCTGGCCGAGCCGATCGTGTTCAAGCAGAACACCGCGATCGAACTGGAGACGTCGGGCATCGCGAAGATCGGCGGAGTGCTCGTGATCGCTACGGCGCTGTTGTTCTACTTCCTGTTCAGCCCGCTGGGACTCGCCGGCTGAACTCGAAGGGACATGCGTACGATGAACGAGATAGACCGGAAACGGACGGCACCTCTGGCGCGCGGCGACGGCGATCGGGATCGCGCTGGCGGGACTGCTGACGGCGAGCCCCGTCGCCCGGGCCCAGGACGCCCTGCAGCTCATCTCTCCGGACGAGCGCAACGTGGTGACCCTCGGCGTGGTGGACGGTGCCCTGGTGTACGCGGTGGAACGCGACGGGCGCAAAGTGCTCCTGCCCTCCCGGCTCGGATTCGAGTTCCGGGGTGCGCCGCCCCTGTCTGAAGGTCTCGAGATCACGGGCTCGGAACGCCACGCCAACGACAGGTGTGGGAGCAGCCGTGGGGCGAGGTGGCGCTCGTACGGGACTTCCACAACGAGCTGCGTGTATCCGTGGCGGAGACCGGGGATCCGGGCCGCCAGTTCGTGGTGGTCTTCCGGGCCTTCGATGACGGCATCGCCTTCCGGTACGAGCTTCCGGAACAGCCCGGGCTCGGCGAGTTCGAGATCATGGACGAGCTCACGGAATTCCACCTGGCGGACGATCCGAGGGCCTGGTGGATCCCGGCCAACGATCCGACCCATCGATACGAGCTGCTGTACCGGTCGTCGCCGGCGAGCACGATCCCGGAGGTGCACACGCCGCTCACCCTGGAGACGCTGGACGGACCGGTGATCGTGATCCACGAGGCGGACCTGGTCGACTACGCCGGAATGAACCTCACGGGCTCGTGGGAGCGCCGCCTGTCCGTGACCCTTCCGGCGTGGGCCGACGGCGTCAAGGTGCGGGGCCAGCACGCCGTTCGTGACGCCATGGCGAACGATCCAGATGGCGGATCGCGCGGCCGACCTGGTGCCCTCGACGCTCGGGCTCAACCTGAATCCGCCGAACGCGCTCGAAGACGTGAGCTGGGTCGAGCCCATGAAGTACGTGGGGATCTGGTGGGGCATGCACATCAACACGGTGACCTGGGGCTCCGGGCCGAGCCACGGCGCCACCACCGAGAACACCCGCAGCATGATCGACTTCGCGGCCGACAACGGGTTCGGCGGCGTGCTCGTCGAAGGCTGGAACGTGGGGTGGGACGGCGACTGGATCGCCAACGCGGACCAGTTCTCGTTCACCGAGCCCTACCCGGACTACGACCTGCCGGCCCTGGCGTCCTACGCGAACGAGCGGGGGGTGACCCTGATCGGGCACAACGAGACTTCGATGGGGGTCGAGAACTACGAGCGGCAGCTGGACGACGCGTTCGCCCTGTACGAGAGCCTCGGCATCCGGGCCCTGAAGACGGGCTACGTCGGTGACAAGACCGCCGAGGGGCACGCGCACCACGGGCAGTACATGGTGCGGCACTGGCGGCGGGTGATCGAGACGGCGGCCCGTCACGGAATCATGCTCAACGTGCACGAGCCCATCAAGGATACGGGCGAGCGCCGCACCTGGCCCAACATGATGACCCGCGAGGGCGCCCGGGGCATGGAGTACAACGCGTGGGGCCGGGAGGGCGGAAACCCGCCCGAGCACCACACGATCCTGTACTTCACCCGCCTGATCGGCGGGCCGCTGGACTACACGCCCGGCGTGTTCGACATCCTCATTTCGTCGTCCGACGGAGCGCCCCGCGAGCCGGAGGAGTCCCGCCTGCGCACCACGCTCGCCAAGCAGCTGGCGCTCTACGTGGTGTTCCATTCGCCGCTCCAGATGGCGGCGGACCTACCCGAGAACTACGAGGGGCAGCCCGCGTTCCAGTTCATCCGGGACGTCCCGGTGGATTGGGAGCTGAGCGCGACGCTCGCGGGCAAGATCGGCGACTTCGTGGTGGTCCTGCGCAAAGACCGGGACGGACCCGACTGGTACCTGGCGGCGATCACGGATGAAGAAGCCCGCAGCTTCGACATCACCCTGTCGTTCCTGCCCGAAGGCGAGAACTTCGTGGCCGAGATCTACGCGGACGGGGAAGGCGCCCACTGGCTTCACAATCCGCTGCCGGTGGCGATTTCCACGCAGGCCGTGGACGCGACGTCGCAGCTGACGCTGCAGCTGGCGCCGGGCGGCGGCCAGGCGATCCGGATCCGCCCGGCGCAGTAGGGGCGCGCGCCGTCAGCAGCGCGCCCCTCATTCGCCGACCCTCAACCAGACGTTGGACCCGAGCGGCCGGACCTCCACGGTCAGGCGATCCGACACCGCTTCCTCCCGACCGCCGCGCAGCGCCTCGGCGTAGGTTCCCGGCGACAGCTCGATGGTCACCTCCTGGTAGTCTTCCGAGCGGTTGAGCAGGACCACCGCTCTCTCGTCCCCGAGGGCGCGCTGGTAGGCCACCACGCCGTTCGCGTCGTCCACCACGAGCCAGGTGAGGTCGCCGTCCACGAACAGCCGCAGGTGGTCTTTCCGCAGCTGGATCAGACCCTGGTAGGTCCGGAACAGCCGCATGTCCGGTTCCACCGGATCCGGGTGGCGTGGGAGCCCCAGGGGGTGCGTCGCTTCGTCCTCGTAGTCCGAGATCGCCCCACAACATGGGCTTCCGTGGGTCCGGGTCGTCTCCGCCCCACATCCCCACCTCGTCCCCGTACCAGATATGCGGCGCGCCGAAGTAAGTGAACTGCTGCACCAGGATCGTCTCCTGGATCTCGCGCGTCCGCAGGTCCGGGCGCCCGATCCGGTAGTCGGGATTCTCGCTCGGGTTGACCCGGTACTTGTAGCGGCCGGGGTTCAGGACCGAAGTACCGAACCGGGGCGTGTCGTGACTTCCGGTGAGGTTCATCTGGGCCTTCAGGTGGTCGGGTCCGATCCCGATGGCGATCGAGTCGAGCGCCGCGACGTAATCGGACGCGTTCATCCGGGGCGTGGCGCCGGCGAGGAACCGGCGTGTCGGCTCGTACCAGCGATAGTTCATCACCGCGTCGAACACGTCGCCCTGGAGCCACGGCGCCGGGTCCCACATCCGGTCGGGCCATGCCTCCCACCACACTTCGCCCACCAGGTAGGCATCGGGGTTGATGTCGCGGACGAAGCTCCGGTACTCGCGCCAGAAGTCGAGCGGCACCACGTCCGCCACGTCGAGGCGGAAACCGTCGATCCCGTCCGACGGATCGCCATCCCCGTTCGGGTCGAGCCATCGGCGCGTCACGTCGAACACCAACTCGCGAACCGGGGGTACGAGCGTGCCCGCGATCGGTCCGCGCGTTGCGCCTTCAGGGCGCCCCGTCTTCTTCCACTCCGGCAGATAAGGCACTCCGGCCCAACCGGAATAGGCGAACTCGCTGGTGTCCGGCGTGGCCGGATCGTCGAACATCTCGATCTCGTACCACCCGGCGTAAGGCGATTCCGTCCCGTTCTCGAGCAGGTCCTGCCAGGCCCAGAACGTCGCCCCGGTGTGGTTCCAGGAGTAGTCGAGGATGATGCGCATGTCCCGACGGTGGACCTCGTCCACGAGCGCGAGGAACAGGCTATCGGCCGCCGTCCAGGTCCAGGTGGCCGGGTCAGTGGGATCCTCGGCCGCCATCCGCTCCTCATCGCCCCGCGGGTCCGGTCCGAAGTTGCGGTCCACGTGACGGTAGTTGCGGGCGTCGTACTTGTGCAGCGAGGGGGCGTCGTTGATCGGGTTGAGGAACAGCGCCGTCACGCCCAGGTCCTCCAGGTAATCGAGCTGATCGATGACGCCCTGCAGGTCGCCTCCGTAGCGACGCAGCTGGACCGTCCGGTAGAACGGCTCGCCCGTGGCCTCGGCCCACGGCTTCCTGGCGGTACCAGTCCTGGGTCCAGGATGTGGGCTCCCAGCCCGCGGGCTGGATATCCGGCCACGCTCCCTCGATGTCGCGCACGGTGGGGTCGTTCGACGGGTCGCCGTTCCGGAAACGCTCCACGAAGATCTGGTACCAGATCGCGTCCGCCGCCCAGGCGGGGACGGCCCGATCGGCGGCCGGCTCAGACTCGGCGGAGGTCTCCGCGGGGCGGTCTGTGCACGCAAGCGCCAGGAACAGGGCGCAGGCGACGAGGGCCGGTGTGAGCCGATATTTCATTGCCACTCCTTAGTCTGGGTATCACGGACAATGTCGCCGGCAGGTGGGAGCCGGGCCAGCATCCGCCCCGGAAGGGCGTGTCGGGCGCTTCGGCCGCCTCGCCCCGTAGGGGTGCTTCGCCGAGAAGGCTGGGTCTGGAACCGGCCGCGAGGGGGTTGCCGAATGGACGGTATCCCCCTCATTTGCCCGCTGCGAGACACCGCGTAACTGTGCCGGGAGACCACATGGACGACATCGACAACGCCGGTCAGCGGGGCACGTGCCCCGTGGGTCAGCCCGGTGCGTCCATCCTTCCGGGCCGTTCCATTCGCCGGTGGTTCTTCCTTCTCCTGGGTCTGCTCAGCGTGGGAATCGGCTTCATCGGGGTCTTCGTGCCGGGCCTCCCGACCACGATCTTCCTGATCCTGGCCTCGTACCTCTTCACGCGAAGCTGTCCCTGGCTGGAAGAACGACTCGTCCGGGCGCCCATCTTCCGGCCTTACCTCAAGTACCTGGACGGTGAGCGGGCGATGCCGCTCAGGGCCCGACTGGCGACGATCGCCATGATCTGGGCAGCCGTGGGTTCGAGCTTCCTGCTGATGGGCGCCAGTGGCGCCCTGTCGGGATGGTTCGTGGCGGTGGTAGGCGGAGCCGCGGTTATCGGTTCGGTGGTGGTGGCGTTCGTCTTTCGCGGCCGACGCTCCGCCTGACCGAAGACTCCTATTTGGGGCACCGCGCACACTGTCGGTGGACTCCACACAAGCGCCTCGCCAACAGTCCGTAAAGTATAAGATCTTCTTATGTATATCTGAAGACGGAGACGATTGCTTGAAGCGTTGACCTTCGGTACCATAGTCGGCGCGGTGGCCGGAAGCTGCCGAGGTCGTTGGGCCTGGACATAGAGAAAGGAGAGACACGATGAAGCACCATAGAGCGCTACTCGGGTTCGGCCTGGTCGCGGCGATCGCGGCTTGCGCCCCACAGGAACGGGAAGCGCCGGAGACAGCTCCGATGCCCGAGCCGGTCGGCGAGGTGATGACCGAGGCTGCCCAGGCGGCGCTGACGCCGGAAGCGGTCTTCGCCGAGCTCAAAGAGGGAAACCAGCGATTCGTCGAAGGTCGCCTGACACCGCGCGATTACAAGGCGCAGGCGGCGGCGACGGCCGCCGGTCAGTATCCGAAGGCCGCCGTCCTGAGTTGTCTTGATTCCCGGGTGCCTCCCGAGATCGTCTTCGATCAGGGCATCGGTGACCTGTTCGTCGGCCGCGTGGCCGGAAACTTCGAGAACGAGGACCTGCTCGGCAGCCTCGAGTTCGCGACGGCGGTCAGCCGGAGTTCCGCTGATCGTGGTGCTCGGACACACGAGCTGCGGAGCGATCAAGGGCGCGGTAGCCGGAGTCGAGCTGGGCAATCTGACCGCCATGCTCGACAACTTCGACGAGGTCCTGGAGACCGTGAGAGCGATCCAGGAGAACGCCGACGCCGAGGGCGATGAAGTGATCCGCGCCGCGATCGAGGAGAACGTCCGCAAGACGATGGGCGACATCCTCGAGTCGAGCGAGGTCATCTCCGGGCTGGTGGACAGCGGCGATCTCGGGATCGTCGGTGGGGTCTATGACCTGGCGACGGGTCAGATCGTGTGGATGGAGTCCTGACCGGACGCGTCCGAGCACCGAAACACTAACTCTGCTCCGGCTGGCATGGCCCTCGAGGCGCCTTCGGCGTCGCGAGGGCCTTTGTTCGTAGCCCGGATCGCACGGCTTTACCGGGACGGCTTTCCGGATTCTCTGGACGGCGCGCCGTTCCTGCTGCCGACCGCCAACACCGCGCTTCGGCGTGCCATGGATCGGTGGTTCGACGCGCAGGATGTGCGGCCCGTAACGGTGGCGGAAGTCGAGGACAGCGCGGTGATCAAGGTATTCGGCCAGGAAGGGGGGGCCTGATCGCGATTCCCACTGTGATCGAGGCCGAGGTCTGCCGGCAGTATCGGGTCGAGATCGTGGGGCGGATCGACGCGATTCGCGAGCGGTTTTACGCAATCTCGGCCGAGCGCCGCATCGTGCATCCCGCGGTCGTGGCGATCACCGAGGCGGCCCGGTCCAGGCTATTCACCGACCCAACCTCCTGACTCTGCCTCCTACACGGGAGCCGTGCTGCCGGGGATCCTGAACCGGAGAGTCTCGGTGTCAGCTTCCGCGACGACATCGCCCGCGACGACGAGACGAGCCCGGACGCGCTCCGCCCCGATCGCCGGACCCGCACGGTGGACCGCGCCGCCGGCCGGATCGCTACCGTCCGTCGTAGCGCGGATCTCATACGGCTGGACTTCCCCGCCCACTCCGAGGGCCGCGCCCAGGATGTGCACCCGCTCGCCGTCCCGGGCCAGGCAGAGGGCGTAGACCGCGCCGCGCGGCCGGGCGACCGCGGTCTGGACGAGGATGCTGGCGATGCCCGCCTCGGACGAGAACGGGTTGGCGCCGATGAGCTCGATGTCGCCCGTGGCGCCGAAGAACACGTTCTCCCACGCGCCCGGAACGAGCGTGCCGTGGGCGTCCCGCAGCTCAGCGTGCAGGAAGGCCACATCGGCGCCTCCAGCGGCGAATGACTTCCCGCTCTCGTCGACTCGCAGCTCGAGCCGCTCGACCGCTCCCGGGGTCCGAACCGAGTGCCGCGCCGCTTCTCGCCCGTCGATGAAGCCGACGGCTTCCAGCGTGCCGGCCTCGAAACGTTTCCGCGGAAACGTGAACGGTGGGTGGGCGAGGTGCGTCGAGATCCGGTCAGCGTCGGGTCGCCGCCGCTCCAACAACGTACCGTTCAGTATCAACTCCACTTCATCGCAGTTGCTGAACACGCGGATGTCCGTGCTCGAGTCCGGGGCCCAGTGAGCTGGCGATGAAGACCATGGGGCCTGAATCGGCCCCGTCGAGGCGCTCTCCGGCGGGCCGTTGGCTCCGGAAGAAGGCCTGCGAGAATTTCGGAAGCCGGAACAGGTCCATGCAGCCGCTGGACTCGATATCCGGAGCGTAGCCACGGTTGTAGTCGAACATCACCCACAGGCCGTCGGCGAAGGCGATCGTCTTCCGGTTGTCGTTGTGGGCTTCCTGGAAGTTGGTGGCCTGCTGCAGGAGCGCGGCCTCTCCATGCCACCGGAGCTGCCGGCTGTTGGCCTCGTCGGGGGCGAGGTTCCCCCAGGTGTCCTGCTCGAGGCCCGCGTTCTGCGCATAGTACTCCCAGTCGCCGTATTCGCTGACCACGCAGGGCCTGTCGGTGACGTCCCGGCAGCCGCCATGCTGGCGGGCCTGGATGAACACGTCGTATCCCTCGGTCCATCCGCACGTGTAGGTCTGATCGCCCGGATACTCCTCGTGTCCGATCTCGTGCGTCACCCGGATGAACTCGTCCGGCATCCAGGTCTCGTTGAGCGAGACCTCCCACAGGATGACGCACGGATGATTGCGATCGCGGCGTATCATGCGCCGGCAGTTCTCGTACTGGATCTCGGTGAACTCGGGATCGTCCCGGTTGAAGAACTGCCAGCCCGGGATGCAGTCCATGACCACGAGGCCGAGTTCGTCGCATGCGTCCATGAACGCCGGCGCGTGCGGGTAGTGGGAGAGGCGGATGTAGTCGAATCCCGCGTCCTTGATCTTGCGGGCGTCGCGGTACTGGGCCGCGTCCGACAGCGCGTATCCCACGTACGGATACTCCTGGTGCCGGTTCGTGCCGCGCAGGAACATCCGCTCGCCGTTGATCCGGAACCCGTCGGCCGAGATCTCGAATCGACGGATGCCGATCCGGGTCATCTCATCGTCCACCACGACGTCGTTCTCCACGATCTCCGTGTGGAGAACGTAGAGATCGGGGGCGCGCGGGCTCCACAGGCGAGGGGCCAGCACCTGCAGGTCCCGGCTCACGTCGCGGTCGTCGCCAGGCTCGAGGGCGACGGCCTCGGACTGTACCGCCGCCACGACGCGCCCCTCGGCGTCGAACAGCCTGAGTCGAACGGCAAACTCGCGGGCGGTCCTGTCGTCGTTTCGCACGTGAGCCTGCACGCGAACGGTCGCTTCCTCGATCGACACGGCCGGGTAGGTGACGAACACGCCGCCGCTCGCCGGACGGTCGGCCAGGATGGGATCGGTGATGTGCAGCGGGTCCTTGATCACGAGATGGACGCTGCGGTAGATGCCGTGATACGGATTGAAGTCGAGCTGCGCGATCGGCTTCGGCCCCGTGATCGCGTTGTCGTGGTTGTCGAGCCGAACGGCGACCACGTTCTCTCCGCCCGCCACGACGCGGTCCGAGATGTCGAACCCGAACGGGAGCCAGCCCCCCATGTGGCGGCCGAGGCGCTCCCCGTTCAGCCACACGTCGGCCACATTCATGGCTCCGTCGAAGTTCAGCCACACCTTACGGCCGGAGGCTTCGGGCCCCAGCTCGAAACTCTTCCGGTACCAGCAGATGCCCTGCCACTGCGCCGTTTCGCTGCCCGGCTCTCCGGTTACCAGGCTCTCGATGCGAGCGGTGTGGGGGAGGGATGTGGAGCACCACGAGCCGTCGTCGAACGCGACCGACTCGGCGCCGTCGGCATCTCCCGGGAAGAAGCTCCAGTCCGGATCGAAGTCGAGGCGCGAGGCGCCGGTGGGAAGCCGCCTGCTCCGGCAGCCCGCGGTCCACCCCGGGCCGACGGCGAGTACCGTTCCCGCGGCGGCCGTGTGTCGAACGAATTCGCGTCTCTTCATGGCGCTCTGTCTCGCGGTCGCGCTCAGACGTCGTCCTCGGAGCCGGGACCCGAGACTCGCAGCGCGGCCCATCGGGACTGTTCTGCCGCGCCGAGCGGGTAGAACATCCGAAACAGCTCTTGGAGATGCTGCATGGTCGGCCAACCTCCAGGGTGTTTGGCTAGCCTAGGTCGGGAGGGATCGGGGGGCAAGGAGTCCAAGCCCTATGTCGATCTTGCCCCTGGATCGAGGCGACGGTCGTGCCGCGGGACTCGAAGTCGCGGACTCCGAACTCCCCTCCATCGACGCCGCTGCAGGATCCTGACGATCGTTCAGCGGCAGGCGGACAGCGCGAGCACGTACGCCTGCAGTGGTTCCAGCGTCTCGAGAGGCGAGAAGCCCTGGAATCCGCCGTTCTCTCCCACTTCGAGCAGTGACGTCGAGGGTCCTTTCCCCAGCACCACCTGCGGCATGTAGTCCACTCCAGCCGGGAGCAGCGATCCCTGGGCCGAAAGCGTGACGCCCTCCAGCGGCTGATCTCCGAGGTTGGCCACCACCAGGGCCGCACCGTCGACCTGCTGCCTGAGGAAGGCCACCGCGGCCGGCGAACTCGTCTCCACCGGAACGAGCTCCGCCTTCGAGCCCAGCACCGGGCAGGCACTGCGGAGGCGAATCAGCTCGCGGTAGTGGTTCAGGATCGAGCCCGCGTCGGCCCGCAGGGCTTCGACGTTGGCGGTCAGCGAGTCCGCCTGCAGAGGTTCCCACGGCGTCGCCGGTCGTGAATCCGGCCGCCGGTCCGAGCGTCCAGTGCATCGGGAGTTCGAATGCGCGGGTCCGGCTTGTCCCCCGCCATCCCGAGCTCCTCGCCGTAGTAGACGAAGGGCACGCCGGGCAGCGTGAGGAGCAGGGAAGCGGCCAGCTTCGCCCGCTCCACGTCGCCCTCGAGAACGGTCAGCGTGCGGGACTGGTCGTGGTTGCGCAGGAACGGGGAATAGCGGTCGTTCGGCACCGCTTCCTGCATGCAGAAGCACGGCCTCGAGAAGGCCTTCCGAGGAGCCGGCGCGCACGGCGTTCAGGATCGCGTCGGAAATTCCGAAGGCGAAGTAGGAGTCGAGCTGGTCCGGATAGTACGCGAGCAGCGCTTCGCCGCCGTCGAATACCTCGCCCACGGTGAACGAACCGGGGTGCGTCCCTCGCAGGTACTCCCCGTACTCTCCCAGCATGACGTGCGTCCGCGGGACGTTCGTCGAGCGACCCTCCTCGTCCTCCATGAGGTGACGCACGGCGTCCAGCCGGAGGCCGTCGGCCCCCATTTCGTCCAGCCAGAAACTGGAGGCCTTCTTCATCTCCTCGCGCACGGCCTCGGTCTCCCAGTTCAGGTCCGGCATGCGAGCCGAGAAGAAGCCGTAGTAGTAGCCCTCGCCCTCCGGAGCCCGGCGCCAGTTGTTGTCTCCGTACTCGTTATCGGGCCCCGGGGCAGGGGACCACCGGAACCAGTCCCGGTATTCGGAACTCGGATCGCTCATGGATTGCTGGAAGATCGGGTGCCGGTCGGACGTGTGATTGACCACCATGTCCACCAGGACCGTGATCCCTCGCCGGTGCGCTTCGGCCGTGAGACGCTTGAAGTCCTCGTTGGTACCGTAGTCAGGATCGATCGTGTAGTAGTCGGTGACATCGTACCCGTGGTAGCTGGGCGACTCGGCGACCGGCATGAGCCAGATGCAGTTGGCGCCGAGGTCTCCGCCTCCGCGCGGATCGCCGTCGTTCACGTAGTCGAGCTTCTGGATCAGCCCCTCGAGGTCGCCCACCCCGTCGCCGTCGCTGTCGTAGAACGACCGCACGAAGATCTCGTAGCACACGCCGCTGTCCCGCCAGTCGGCCACGGGGGTCTCTTCCTCCACCTCGGGCGAGGAACAGGCCGCCAGGAGGGCGACACCGGCGATGAGTAGTACGCTCGCAAACGCTTTGTTCATCATGTAATTACACCCATTAGTATAACGTCAATTCTAGTCGCCGGACGCCGGCGCGGCTTCGAGCACCTTCGGGTCCCGCCAGTCGGTGCTCTGGCCGAACAGGAACGCCATCGGATCATCCAGGCGGGCACGCCAGGAGGCCTCGCTGTGGGTGGCGCCCTCGTACTCGCGGACGACGAAGTCCTCGCCTTCCACCAGCCCCTGGCCGAGCAGCCACTCGCGCACCGCGGCGTGCGTGGGGCCGTACTCGCCGTCGAGTCCCTCGGTGCCGTAGTCGAACCAGTAGCGGGCTCCGTCCGGCACGGTCAGGCCCGCCGCGATGTCCCTCAGGATGTAGGGCGTCTCGTCCGGCGCTTCGCCCCCTGCCTGGCCGTAGCCGACTCCGGGCGGCCACCGCCTCTGAAAACGGGAAGTGGGTGGACACGCAGCCGCAGGCTCCGAAGACGTCCGGGTGGTACGTCACGAGGTAGAAGGAGAGCAGCCCGCCCATCGAGGAGCCCATGACCGCCGTGTTCTCCGGACCGGTGGCGGTGCGAAACTCCGAGTTGACGCGCGGCATCAACTCCTCGATGAGAAAGCGCGCGTACCGCGACGCACCGTTCCACGGGCGAATACTCGGGGCCCCGCTCATCCGTGCTCCAGGCGCCCACGACGATCACCGGCGGAATGACTCCCGCTTCCGCGAGCCGCGCGATCGACTCGTCGACGCCCCAGTCCACGCCGGTATTGGCGATCCGAGGGTCGAACAGGTTCTGTCCGTCGCTCATGTAGAGGACGGGATAACGGGCCGATCCATTGGCGTCGTAGCCCGGCGGCAGCCACACTTCGACATGGCGTGCGGGGCCGAGAAACTCCGATTCGACGTCCGTCCAGTAGATGAGCTGGCCCTCGACGCCCGAACCTTCCCAGTCCTCGATCCAGGCGCATCGGGTCCTTGAACGCCGCGATCTCGTGGGTGGCTTCGACGTCACCTTCGATGAGGAGCCGATGATTGTCAGGGACCTGGCCATCCGGGTCGAGCGCTTCGTTGTCCCACGTGCCGAGCGTGAACTTGTACTCGAACTCCGCGCCGGCCGGGGCCTGCACCCGGGCGACCCTCTCGACTCCGTCTCCGGTCATCGCGAGCCCATCGGGCTCCCATGGCCCGAGGTCGGCGACGTTGCCGGAGAGATAGACCGTTCCCGTGCCCTCCGGAACGGTGGCGCGAACGGTGACCGTGCAGCACTCCAGGGCAGATTCGGCGTCGGAGGATTCCCCGGCGGCCGGCTCATCGGACGTGCAGGAGGCGACGGCGAGAGCCGCGGATAGAACGAGCAGGAGGCGCATGGCGGCCACTCCGCGAGACAGGTGATTTTGGGTAGGTCCACAAGCTACCTTGCTACCTTGTGGCGGCCAACCACCCGGACTCCCTGAAATCGGAAGAACCTGTGTCTCCTCGAGGAACTGAGCTGACGGTCGGAGTGGATCTCGGCGGCACCAAGATCCAGGCGGCGGTCGTGGATCTCGACGGTCGCGTGGTCGCCACCCACCGCACGGCGACGGACATAGAGGGAGGGCCGTCGAAGGCGGTAGCCGACATCGTGCGCTCGGTGCATGCCTGCGCCCCGGACATGTCGGCGATCGGGGCCGTCGGGGTGGGCGTAGCCGGACAGGTCGACTCCGCGACGGGCGCTGTTCGATCCGCTCCCAACCTGGGATGGCAGGACTTCCCGCTGGCGGACCGACTCGAGCAGGTGCTCGGGCTGCCGGTCGTGGTCGAGAACGACGTCCGCGCCATCACCTGGGGCGTGTGGCAGCATGGAGCCGGGCGCGGAATCGACGACCTCGTCGTCCTCTTCGTGGGGACGGGGGTTGGCGGTGGAATCGTGAGCGGCGGTCGGCTGCTGACCGGTGATCGCGGCGTGGCCGGCGAGCTGGGGCATGCCACGCTCGTGGCGGGAGGTCGCCTCTGCACGTGCGGGCGCCGAGGCTGCGTCGAGGCATATACGGGCGGTTGGGCGATCGCGGCCCGGGCCCGGGAGGCGATCGAGTCGGATCCCGAAGCGGGCCTCGGGATGACGGACGCGGCGGGGAAGGGCGAAGTGACGGCGGTGGTCGTGAGCCAGGCAGCGGCCGACGGCGACCCGCTGGCGAGAGAGCTGCTGGAGGAGACGGGCCGTTACCTGGGGTCCGCCGCGGTGGGACTGGTGCACGCCCTGAATCCCCGCCGCATCGTCCTCGGCGGCGGAGTCGTCGACGGAAACCCGTATCTGGTCGATGCGGTAGCGTCCGCCGTGGAGGCGGATGCGATCCCGATCTTCGCGGAGCGACTCGAGGTCCGGCAAGCGGAGCTCGGATCCAAGGCCGGGGTCGTCGGCAGCGCTTCGCTGGCGCGTCGACGCCTGCAGGAGCGATTGAACGCCTAGCGGCCGCTTACCAGCCCATGCCGCGGGTGCGGGTCTTCGGCTTGACGCTGTCCGCTTCCACCGTCGCGCTATCGGCTTCCAGAAGGTCCGACGGTGTGAAGATCTCATCACCGTAGAAGAAGCTGTACTCGGGCCGCGAGCCGACCACCAGCGTGGCCGCGTTGCAGAACACGGGCTCGGTCCGAATCGTCGCAGGCCCTCCGATCTGCATTCCTCCGCGCAGCACTTCGAGACGGATCGGTCCCTGGAGGTGGTACCGGGCGATTTGATACGTCGTCCGCGAGAATCCGTCGGCGGGCCTCACCGGTCGGTACGATCCGAACGTGATCCGCAGGTCCATCGAACTGCGATTGTCCACGCGGACGGTGACGGTGGCGTTTCGAGCGCAGACCAGGTCCTCGGGAGCGGCTTCGGGAGACGAATCAGGATCCGGATCGGGGGCCGAGGCGCAACCGACTACCAGCGCCAGCAGGCTGATGCAGTGCGCGGTTCGTCTCACCTTGGTGCCGATCGGTACCGGTAAGTTCTCATGAAGCCTCTTACCCGAAGGTTCATGGATCTGTTTCCGGCAGGCGGCATCGCAGACGTCTCTCATGCCGCTTCCTGAGGTTGGCGGCGCGTGCGCGACCGTTCTCGGTCAGGACGTAGTAGCGGCGGCGCGGTCGGCCCTCCGCCAGGGCCACCTCTGGCTCCTCCCAGTTGCTGGTGACCGCTCCGATCCTGCCGAGGCGATGCATCAACTTGTAGATCGTGCCGTTGGCTCGCAGGCCGTTCGCAACGGTCTCTTGGGCAGAGGTCTCCGCCTTCCCGTCGAGAAGTAGGTTAGCCAGCTCGTAGGCATGAATCCCGTGTGGTCGCAACTCCGCCTGCTCCCCCATGATGCGAAGGATCTTCCGTTCGATATCGAACATCAGACCTGCGTACCTCCTCATGGGTGCATATCCTTTGAAACGGTGAAACCAGTTCTGGGAAGATATCTTCCCAGAACATCAGAGCCTCAAAGGGGACCTACATTGAGGCGCAACGGGCCACCATGACTCGAATCAGTCAGCTCAGTTGGGCGGGAGAGCGAATGGTGAAGACGTTCCAGCGAGAAGATCACGCTGCCCGCGTTTCCGCGCGGCTTTCATCTCATCACTCCAGATGATCACGCGTGAAGTGCCGGAGCTATCCGGAATCGAGGTTGGACTGCTGCACGTGTTCATCCAGCACACGTCCGCAAGTCTGACTCTGAACGAGAACGCGGATCCGACGGTGCGAGATGACTTCGAGGCCTACTTCAACCGGGCGGTACCGGAGAACGAGCCGTACTACCTGCACACGGCAGAGGGACCCGACGACATGCCGGCGCACATCAAGGCATCCATGATGGGTAGCTCCGTGTCGATTCCGATCATGGGCGGACATCTGAGCCTCGGCACCTGGCAGGGCATCTACCTGTGCGAACATCGCGATCGCGGAGGGCGACGGCGGATCGTGGTGACCGGGTTGGGTAGGTGAACCGCGTATTGGGGCGGCACGCCCTGGGCTTGCGCCGTTGAACCGAGCGCTCAGTCCGGGCGAATGACCAGCGTCGTCGCCGGGAGGCTCTGCCGTCCGCTTTCCTCGTCGTTGATCCGAATCCCAAGCGTGAAGGCGCCGGCGGCCGTATCGGACAGATCGAGACGCAGGTGATGAGAGCCGATGCCTTCTGACTCGGGCATCTCCGACGGGTATGACAGCCGGAAAGCCGTCTTTCCCGGCTCCACGTCCCACATGCGATCCGCCAGGGTCTCGGGAACCACCCGCACCTCGACCGAGTAGCGGGAAGCCGCCCGCATGCCGTACACCTCGAAGTAAAGGTGAATCTCACCAGCCGGTCCCGTGAGGTGGCTTGGACTGACGGCCAGATGCGTCACGCCGTCTCGGGTCCATGTCCCGCCGGAGTCTGCGGCAACCGCGATGTCGCTGATCTCGGGCAGGTCCGAGGGAGCGACGCCGATCACCAGGCCCCGGGCCCAGTTTCCGGCAGGTCCCTTCTCGGAGTTGCCATCGGTGACGGTCAGCATGAACGGATGCTCTCCCGGACCGATGGACAGGGGGATCCGTGAGATCAGGGCGTCCTCGTCGCCCAGCTCGCGCGGGAGCCGGTGCACGGTCCGAACCGAATCGCGACTCACGCTGGTTCCGGTCCTCAGGGCCGCTGCCAGGTCGAGCCGGTAGACGCTACGGCCGTCCGTGTCCGCCACCCCGGTCAGGTCGACTCCGCGGACCGCCGCGACCAGCCACACGGCCGTAGTCCCCGACGAGGGATTGAAGAAGCGGAGGCGCTCCCACGCGAAGCGGATCGAAGGTTTCAGATGAGGGGCGTCCGGGACGGAACCGACGGCGAACTTGACGTCGGCCATCGTCCTCCGTCTCTCCTCGTTGAGATCCTGGAGCAGGGAAGTGCTTCCCCTGACCGATCGATACGCCAGCGTCGCGTAGAACGGGTCGAGTCCCTGGAACGATAGGAGGAGATCCCTGAGCGGCGAGTCGCCATAGTCCGCCGGGTCGAGGTCCGCGAGGTCCACGATCTCCAGCTGGTTGGCGGCGTTCGCTCCCCCGACGGCCCGCCAGGGAGCGTCGAGGAGCCGGAAGTCCTCGACTCCCACTCCCATCAGGCTGATGGGCGAGAAGAAGAAGATCCGCCGTCCCTCGGGCCGATCGTAGCGCCAGCCTTCCACGCGATTCCCCATGCCGGAACCACCGATGGCGTAGGCCACCTCGTCGGGCTCTCCCATCCGGAGGTAGATGAGCCCCCGATCGTCGAACATGAGATCCGGATGCCGGCCCAGGGAGTCCGCCGCCCCGGCCTGCACGCGCTTCGAACGCAGACCCCACTCGTCTCGGGCCCGCGCCAGACGTTCGTAGTGGATGGCGAGCCGCTCCTCCACGGTCAGTCCCGCACGCAGGGCCCGTTCGGCCAGCATGTCGCCCAGCATGGCGCAGCGGGACTCGGATGGACGCGCTTCCCAGTCCTCGAGTTCGGCGGCCGTGGCGAGGCCGCGGATGTCCACCCACAGGGCCTCCAGCGTCAGCGAGTCGGCTGTGGCGCATGCCAACGCCGTGACCTCCTGGGCGAGGGCGACCGGCGGCGGGATGAGAAGACCGAGAACGGTGAGTGCGACTGTGGCCGCGCCAATTGCCGCGTCCTGCGCTCGTCGTGCGGTCTGCCAGGTGACCCTGGGGATCTTCATTCTACTTCACTATACGTCTAAGGTCGCGCGGTGGCACCCGGGGGGCGCGGGGGTGACAGTCCCTGGCGTTTCGGCTAGACTGCATCGGATCCCACACAGAGCCCTGAGTTCAGCACCGTCGCTCATCGGTGCCGGCAGTGTTGGGTCCGTTTCACGTGTACAAGGAGACCTGATGGACACGCTCACATTTCTCATGTTCATGATGTTGGTCGTTCTCGTCGTAATCGTCATTCAGCTGCGACGCGCGAGTCGTACGGGTGGTACGTGCAAGTGTCCCGTCGACGACAAGTGGATGGAAGACTTCGGCAAATGGGTCGTGGCCCAGGACAAATGGGATGACGAGGTCCAGGAATGGATCGTGTGGGCCCGTGGGGTCATCGAGAGGCAGCACCCCGACGACCTCGAGGGTGGCGATCCTCCCAGTCCGCCGCCGTGCAAGTTCGGCTCCTGCTGAAACGACCGAGCCGCCGGTCAGGGGGCCGGCGGCTCTCCAAGCAGGTCTGACCGGCCGAGCCTTTCGAGCCGTTCACGGTACCGGCGCTCTTCACGGGTCAGTCCCGCGCCGCGTGCGGCAGCTAGCCGAATCGCGAGGCTTGCCGAAATGAACGGTCCGAAGACGGCGGCGGCCGGCGAGTCGAACACTGTGGCCACGTCGATCGCGTCCTCGTAGCGGCCGATGGCGAGCAGCAGCTCGGCGTAGCGAAGGCGCTCCACGGCCAGAGGGTCCGCGAGCCCCCAATTCCAGTTCGCGGACCGAACGCTCGGGATCAGGTTGCCATAGGATTCGATCGCGAGAGCCGTGTCTCCTCTCAGGCGCGCCAGGTCGGCTTCCGCGCTGGCCTGGAAGAGTACCCCACGACGCCGCCACAGCGGGTCGTCCGCGTCGCGGGCGACCTCCTCGAGCGCTCCCCGGACGTGCTCGAGCCGGGTCGTATCGCCGACCTCGGCGTTCCAGATCGACGCTACCCACAGGGCCATCGGTGCGCGGAGCTCCCCGTAGTCATCGCCGAACGTCGCCCGCAGCCATCCGTCCTGTGCCGCGGCGCTGTCCGCGAACGGAGCGCCCGCGATTGCGTCCACGACGTACAGGTAGGGCACGCCGAGTGCGGCCGCGCCTTCAGCCTGTTCGAGGTGCGTCCGCACCGAATCGTACTCGCCGAACGCCATGAGGACGTTCTGGTACATAAGGAACGCCCCCCACTCGAAGCCGGCGGTCGCCGCCGGCCGCTCGAACAGAGGGGCCAGGGCCGAGCGAGCGCAATCGGGCGAAGACATGCCGACGGACATGGCACGCGCCGCTCGGAAAGTCTCGAGCGGCTGGTCGTACGCCTCCTCCTCCCAGTCCACGCTCTGCGGCCCGCCTGTCGCGCATCGCAGCATGAGGTCGAGCTGCCCCTGCCCGTACGTGGGATTCGCGTCCATGTAGCGCCGCACGATCGTGTCGGCAGCCGCGAGATCGCCCCTCCGGATAGCGATCTCCGCCAGGTGCAGGAGCGGCGGCACGAACCCGCTGTCCGCATCGGCGGCGGCCCGGAAGTACTCCCCGGCCACGGATTCCGCCGACACCACGCCCGTCGGGATCAGGTGATAGTGGGTCTCTCCCAGCGCCGTCAGGGCCTCGGGCCAGCGCGGCGACTGCTCCAGGGACGTCTCGAACGCCGCGATCGCGCTGTCCGCCATGCCGGCTTCGTAGGCGCTGATCCCGTCGAAGAAGCTGGCATAGCGCGCAGGGAGCTCGTCCGCGCGCGGCGACACGGCGCCCAGAAAGCCCTCGACGGCCGCCGAGTCGTGGGTCCACTCCGCCGCGAGCGCCCCCTTCAAGGCGGCGAACGCGAACAACGAGTCCCGTTCCACCGCGCTCGCGTAGTAGGACTGAGCCTCCGGGTAACGGGCCCTGCGGTAGGCCCTCTCACCCTGTAGGAACGCCGTGATCGCCGGCGGCTTCCGGTCCGCGACCGCGGAGACGTCCGGCGGGGGACGTCCCGGATCGATGAGGCTCGGCAGCAACTCGGTGAGCGCGGTCAGCGTGATCGCCGAGTATGCCGACGCGTCCAGCGGGCCGGTGGCCACGGCCCGCGCGTAGACCGAGTCACCGCTCACGTCGTTCAAGCGGAGGAAGAGCGTGGCGGAATCGTTGCGCGAGTGAAATTCACCGTCCAGGAAGAACCGCGCCCGGAGCGACGTGGCAATGTCACGCGCCGAGTCCGGCGTCAGAAGGGCCGGATCCGAGCGCTGCTCGGGGAGCATCCAGCGCCACCCGTCGTCCCACTTGAGCGGTGGAGCGTGCTCGAGCGCCGTGATGATAAGTACCGCCGCATCGAGGCCGGTACCGGCGTCGATCTCCGGGAGGTCCGAGTCGCTGACCGGAAACACGAGAATCCGATTCACGTCCAGCGCTATCGCGGGCGGCGCCCGGAGGGCGAACCAGCCGGCCACGGCCAGAGCGCCGATCGTCCCGACCGTGGCGAGCGCGCGCCGCCTCCGCCGGCGCTTCCAGGCCGGACCGAACGGGAGAATGTGACCGGAGAGCGCCGACGCGAGGTCCGCCGCTGTGTCGAAGCGATCGTCGGGATCCTTGGCGAGAGCCCGCCGGACCGTGGGGTCGAAATGCGCCGGAAGGCCGCCGCGAGCGGCCTCGATCGACGGGATCGTTCCCACCATCTGCTTCGTGAGGATCGCCCTCGCGCTGTCGCCCTGGAACGGCGGCGCTCCTGCCAGCATTTCGTACAGGACGCATCCCAGCGAGTACACGTCGGCCCGCCGGTCCACCGGCTCCCCTCCAGCTTGCTCCGGACTCATGTAGACCGGTGTCCCCACCGTGAGCCCTGTCGCGGTCAACGTTTCGTCGGCCGCCTGCGAGAGAGCGCGGGCGATGCCGAAGTCCGCGACCAGGGCGTGCCCCGATGTGAGAAGAATGTTGGAGGGCTTGATGTCCCGGTGCACGATGTCCCGGTCGTGCGCGTACTGGAGCGCGTCCGCCACGTCCGTGACGATGTGGGTCGCGTCCTCCGCCGAGAGCTGTCCCTCGCGCTTCAGCCGGTCCGCCAGGGTCTCGCCCTCCACGAGCGGCATGACGAACCACAGAGAGTCGTCCGTGGCTCCCGAGTCGTAGACCTGAAGGATGTTGGGGTGGTGGAGCTTCGCTTCGATCTCGATCTCGCGCTGGAACCGGTCCTCACCGAGCGTGGCGGCGATCTCCGGGCGAAGGACTTTGACCGCTACCTGGCGATCGTGGCGAAGGTCGTGGGCCCGGTAGACGACCGACATCCCGCCCTCGCCGATCTGCTCTTCGATTCGGTATCGATCCGCGAGGATCGACTGGGCGGGCAAGCCGTTCGACAAAAAGACCTCTTAAGCACAGGCATCGGGGCGGCTCCGACCGCGGAGGGGCGTCGGGCGCGGGGCGTCAGTGAAACCAACGCCAAGATAGGCGAATTCCCGGATGGTGTCACCGGGGAAGGGGCGCCTCCTGCGTGCTTTCCGAACTCGCGACACGGCATTCATAACCGCAGCTGATTGCGGACATTCAAAAAAACCGTACTCTAGAAGTGGCCCCAGACGCACAACTCATCCTCTGCGGCCCCGGGAGAGGAGGCACTCCCGTGGACAGCGTGCGTGCGAGCATCGGCCCCGCACTCGCCGACCGCTACTCGATCGAGCGCGAGCTCGGATCGGGCGCGATGGCCCTCGTCTTCCTCGCACGTGACCTGAAGCACGACCGCCAGGTCGCGATCAAGGTCTTGAAGCCGGAACTGGCAAACGCGATCGGGGCCGATCGCTTCCACCGCGAAATCGAAGTGGTTGCCGGACTCTCCCACCCTCACATCCTGCCCCTGCACGATTCGGGAGAAGCCGCCGGCCTCCTGTACTTCGTGATGCCATACGTAAAGGGAGAGTCGCTGCGCCAGAGGCTGATGCGCGAGAGACGCCTCCCGATTCCGGACGCGCTCCGCATCACGCGGGAGATGGCGGACGCGTTGGGATATGCCCACCGGCACGGCGTCATTCACCGCGACGTCAAGCCGGGCAACATTCTGCTCGCCGAGGACCATGCCCTGCTGGCCGATTTCGGGGTCGCGCACCTGGTAGAGAGCGTGGAAGAAACCCTCACGGGCACGGGTCTCGCTCTAGGCACCCCAAACTACGTGAGCCCCGAGCAGGCGACCGGCGAGCGCGACGTGGACGGCCGATCCGACATCTACGCGCTCGGGTGCGTGCTGTACGAGACGCTTACGGGGGATCCCCCATTTGCGGCACCGAACGCCCGGGCCCTTCTAACCAAACATCTCTTCGAGGAGCCCCCCCGGGTGCAGGCATCGCGCCCGCAAGTGTCCGATGGGGTCGAGCTTGTCGTCCAGACTGCCCTCCAGAAGGATCCGGGGAAGCGGTTCCAGACCGCGGAAGAGATGGCCGGCTCCCTGGACCTGGTGTCGGGCGGCTTCGAGGCGATGGCGGCCGCCGCGCTCAGGAAGCTACTTGGGCCACGCCACCGATGGTTGCACGGATTGCGGTTGGCTTCGCTGGTGGCGGCGGGAGTTCTTCTGCTTGCCATCGGGGTCCTCGTAGTGCGGAGTCTTGCCCGGCAATCTGCTTTCGCGAGCGAGTATCCCGTGTATGCAGTGTTCCCGTACGAAGGCGGCGAACTCAGCGACGCGGAGGTAGTCGTGTCCGGTCTCGCCGCTCGGTCTCTCTACTTCCACCTGCTGGGCTGGGAATCCATTACTGTAGTCAACGGTCCCTCGATCGAAGGACCCGCCGTGCAGCTCGTTCGAGCGGGATTCGGAATGCCGACCCGCCTCGTAAGTGCGGGGCTCGAGTACGCCGACAGAATCGACGCGACTCACGTCATCTGGCTGGATGCGAATCTCGAGGGCGACTCGGTGACTCTAGCGGCTCGAATCCACCTCGCCAACGAGGAGGCAGTCCACGAAACACTGACTGAACGGGGATCGAGCAACGACATCGATAACGTCGCGGCGGGCCTCGCGCTCCAGATTCTCCGGATCGTCGGCCAACCAGCAGAGATCGACGATCTGAAGAGCCGGTCCCCGCACCCCGAGGCTCACCGGCAGCACAACGATGGCCGAATCGCCCTGCTTGAATGGCGCCTCGCGGATGCCGAGGAGTTCTTCCTCGCCGCGATCGAGTTCGACCCCGAGTTCGCCCTGGCGCACTATGAACTCGGGGTCACGATGTACTGGCGCACGGTCCGTGATCCCGAGCGCATCCTCGCCGGAGAGGCCATCGCTTTCCACGTGGGGCAAGCGGACCGGTTCGGTGACGAGTCGAGACTAAGAACCGGGGAGCGCCGAGATCTCGACGCGTTCAAATCGTTCTGGGCCGGGGACTACGAGGGTGCGCGCAGGCAATACGCTGCGATTCTGGACAGGGAGCCGACCAGGCTCGACATGCTGGTGCTGTCTGGCGCGATCGAGTACGAGGACCCGTGGTTGGCCGCAGACGGGCGCGGCCGACTCAAGGGCCCGCGCGGCGATCTGAACCGAGCTCAGGCCGTGTTCGATTCCGCGATCTCGTTGAACAGCCACGTGCAGCTGGCGTGGGGGCGCCTGTTCGAGATCGCTCGAGAGGTGGCCCTCACGGCAAACAACGGCCCCTGCTACGCCTTCCTGCCCCCGGGCGGACCGCTGATTCCTCCGTACCGGTTCCCCGAGGCAGCCGAAACCAGGGCCTACTGCCCATTCGCGATGAATGGATCGATCCATTGGCGTGCCGACTCGCTCACCGCCGCCGAGCGCGAAACAGCCATAGCCGAAGCTCTGGTGTTGCGCGACCAGATTGATGACCGACTCGAAGAATGGGCGATCATGCAGCGGGACCAGGCGCGTCCGCACGAGGAACTCGCCGACTGGATGTTGTGGGAGCGATCGGTGCGGGGGTGTGACACCGATGGCGATCTAGCAGACTCACTGCTTGTGGCCGCGCGCGCTCACCAGGAACGGGCTCTCGAGATTCGGGGCGACACGACGCCGGAGGACCGCATGCGCCTCGGCGCGGTGCTACTCGCTACGGGAGATGTATCCGGCGCCCTGCGGGAAACCAATCGCGCCCTCGGCGAACTGGGAGGCTGGCAGAACGGGTCCGGGTCGGCGCCGCCGAAGCTGGCGGCCAACGTCTACCTCGCGAATGGCAGCGGCCACCCAACCGTCGAAATCATGGAGGCCGTGGACAATGAAGCCACCTGGTCCATCCCGGACTCTACGGTCGAGGCGGAAGCCATACCGGGGGGACCCGTCTGGGGCACCCTTGCGGCGCTGCGGGTCCTCGGACTGACAGGCGATGACGATGCGGGGATCGCCCGCCGGTTCCGAGCCGTGCGTCGGACGTGGGCGGACATGGGCTACACGGAACGCCAGCAGGCGCTCCTGCGCTTCTATTCGACTCAGATCGTCGGGCCGGCCCTTCTTCGGAATCCGGAGGAGTGGAACGAGTGGTTTGCCAACATCGAGCAAGCCGGCCGAGACTTGCCTTCCGTCTGGCAAGGCCTTGTGATCCTGCGTGAGAGCCCAGAAGAAGCGCGTGAACACCTGCGTGAAGCGATTCGAGAGGTCGAAACGGTGCCTGCCGCTCGTCGCCGGGCTACCCACTACTACATGCCTATTCAACTCGCCGAGAAGCTGGGTGACACCGCGACCGTCAGCGAACTCGCGGCTGCGGCGGCCATGTGTCCGCTCGCGCTCGACAACATCGATTTCGGGTGGGGAATGAGGAGGTACTTGGCCGGCGTACAGCGCGACTGACGTGCAGCCCGTGCGGCTCAGAACATCACGCTCATGCCAGGGAGGTGACCGTGGTCTCGAACGGTAAGAAACCGAATCTACCCTCAATTGTTATTGCGCTTGTCGGACTCGGCTTCTTCGGATTATGGCTGTCCGGATGTGCAACAGATGACGAGCGCGCGCTCCTTCAAGACGCGCAGGAGCGGACCAGTCGACTCGATACGCTATACCTGACCGCGAGAGGCCCCGGAATTTCGGGGGACGGCTGGGAAAGCATGGACACCCTGCAGGTGAGAATCGGGCAGGCACAGGCGGAAGAAGCTTACGAGCGAGCGGACGGAAGAGTCTGCATCAACGTCGACGTCGGCTCCGGTATGACAAAGGTGTGCCTGGATACCGAGTCGGACCACGAAGGCAAGCTGTTCCGCATACACACTGATAGCTGGAGCGTGCCAGGACGTGCCGCATCGGGTGCCCCCGTCGACTCACTGGAGGTACGGCAGTCCGCTGGCTGCATCCGGGGGGTAGTCATCGGGTTCTACTCCTGGCTGTGGAGTGACGGGGCCGTGAATGACCAGAGATACAAATGCATAGTCTGCGGAGAGATCCTGGTGTGCGGGTCTAATCCGAGCTGCTGAGACTGAGCGTCTCCCATCTGCCAGACTGGAGGCTGATCGAGATCAAGTTGCACAGAGCGCCCGGCCTTTCAGCCGGGCGCTCTCCTTGTTATCCCATGGGCCGCCGCGCCTCATCGACGCGCCGACGCAACAACCGTCCAACTACCCCTGCGCCAACGCCTTCACCGTCTCGGCCAGCCGCATCAGCCCCGCGCTGGCCCCCGACTCGGTGGCCATCTGCATGAGGTGCGTCGCCATCTGTGTGAGGCCGGCGTTCCGCTCGGCGGCCGGGGCGTCCTCCATTTCGACCAGGGCCGTGCGGACTCTGGCGACTCTCGCTGGGGGCAGCCCGCCGGACCGCTCCAGCTGGTCCACGTACGCCTGCGCGAGCGCGAACGTCGCCGGCCAGTGGAACATCTGCTGGCCCTGCACGTTGAAGTGGTCGAACTGGACCGAGCGTGCCGCCTCGATCTCGTTCTCCGAGATGAACTCGCTCGGCGCGAGCTCGAGGATGTCGAGGCCGCGCGCGATCTCGGAGCTCACGATCAGCCCGTTGTACCAGTACACGGACCACGAGCCGCCGCTCGCCATGCGGTCGGCGTCCACGGGACCGCGATCGAAGAAGGCGATCTCGATCGGGTTGGCCGGGTCCGTCCAGTCGAACACCGAGATGCCGCCCTGGTACCAGGCCTGCACCATCACGTCGCGGCCGGGGATCGGAATCAGCGAGCCGTTGTGGGCGACGCAGTTCTCTTCGGAGGTCTGCGGCGCCGGCATCTTGTAGTAGCTCTGGAACTGCATCTTGCCTGTCCGCGATCGTGAAGATGGCGTTGGCGCCCCACTCGTAGGGATCGTCGTGCCGGCACTTCGGACCGCCGCCGCCGCCCCACTCGTCGGTGAACAGGATCGCGCTGCCGTCGTTGTTGAACGTGGCCGAGTGCCAGTAGCGAGAAGTTCGAGTCGGCCACCGCGGCGATCCGCACCGGGTTCACCGGGTCGCTGATGTCGAGCAGCAGGCCGTAGCCCTCGCAGGCGCCGCCCGCGAGCCCGATCTCCGGGTACAGGGTGATGTCGTGGCACTGCGTGGGGCCCGGACGCGGGCCGTCGCCTGCGGCCGCGTCACGGCCTCCCATCATTCGCTCCACCATCGCCGGAAGCTGCTCGCGCAGCGCCGCGCTGTCGGCCGCGGTCGGCGCGCCCTCTCCGCCGCGCTCCTCGACGATCTGAGCGAGAAGCCGTCTGGCGAACCCGTCGGAGATGACCCGTTCCTGGCCGCCAAAGTTCGGCGACGAAAGCGCCGCGGGCCCTGGCCTCTTCCATGGCCCGAATGTCGGCCGGCGCGGGGCCGTGCCGCGGGGCCTCGACCAGGTCCTGGAAGATGCGGGGCGAGCTGACGATCGCCGCGGCTTCGGGATTCGCCAGCGGCACCCGGATCACCTCGATGCGGAAGAGCGCCGAGTTCGGGATCCTCGTCCGGCGACAGGCCGGAGCAGCCCGGAAGCTCCTCCTCCGGCCGGACGGGCGCGGAGCCGGAGACGTAGACGTAGACGTTGTCCGTGTCGTTCGGGTCCACGAGCAGCGAGTGCGTGTGCGAGCCGCGGCACGTCTGCACGTTCGCGATGTACACCGGGTTCTCGATGTCGCTGATGTCGAAGATCCGGATGCCGCGCAGCCGCATCGTCGCTCACCCGCTCCCGCACGCCCTCGGTCCCGCAGTCGAGCCGGCCGCCCATGCCCTCGCCCGACACGAAGAGCAGGTTCCGGTACACGGAGACGTCGCTCTGCGAAGCGGGGCAGACGTATCCCTTCACGAGCACAGGCACCGCCGGATTCGAGATGTCCCAGATCTGGAAGCCGTTGTAGTTGCCCTGGATGGCGTAGTTGTCCTTGAACGCGAGGTCCGAGTTGCTCACCCCGACGAACGCCTCCGGCGGCGGCGTGGCCGACACGAGGCGGAGGTTCCAGATCGCTTCCTCGGCGTCCAGCAGTCCGGCTCCGAGCCCGACGCGCGGATCCGGCATCTTCACCGTGTTCTTGTCGCTCGGGATCTCTTTCAGCGGCTCCGTGGCCGATGACGGAGTGTTGAGGGCCGGGTCGGCGGCGGGAGCGGAAGTCGAACCCGACGACGCGCACCCGGTCATGCCGAGCAGGCCGGCCGTCCCGAGGACGAGCCACACGAGACCGGAACTGCGCCGCGATTCGCGAGAACCGGGCGCGAGAAGTGAAGGAGCTTCAGAACTCATCAGGCTTCCTTTTCGGGGGTCCTTGAAACGGATTTGATTCAGGGTGCTCAAAGGCCGGCGTCCGACTCGGCTCGCGCGGCCATGGCGTCCAGCATCTGCTTCATGCGCTCGATCTCGGTGACCTGATCCACCTGGACGTCCGAAGCGAGCTTGAATACGGCCTCGTCCTGCCCCGTTCCGTCCACCGCGAACAGGTCGTCGACCATGGTCACCGCCCCGGCGTGGTGGCCGATCATGTAGGTGAGAAACAGCCGGTCGAACTCGGGGCCGAAGGCGGCGGCCAGCTCCTCGAGCTGCGCCTGCGTCAGCATACCGGGCATGTGATGCTCGTGCGCGCCGCCGGCGTCGTGTCCCATCTGCATGTGCGCGTCGTGCTCCCCGTCGCCCTCCGGGGCGCTCATTTCGACCGTGAGATCCAGGCCGTCGATCTTCACCTGCGGCACCGGCTGCCCGCGGTCGGCGAGCCAGCGCTGCATCAGCGCGATCTCGTCGGTCTGGGCGTTCATGATTCTCGCCGCCAGCGTCTGGACGGCCTGGCTGGCCCCGTGCGTGGGCGCGAGCTCGGACATGATCAGCGCCTGCGCGTGGTGCGAGATCATGCCGGTCACGAACGCGACGTCCGCGTCGGTGAACCGCATGCGGGCGCTGTCCTGGCGGGCGTAGTAGAGGGCCTCGATCTCCGCATTCGAGAGGGAGGCCGGCTGGGTGGATTCCTGTGCCTGTCCGGCTTCGGGCGTCGCCGCTGCCGGCGCCGTGAGAACCAGCAAAGCCGCGATCGTGCGGCGTGTGTGGGTTGCCGTCATTCGTTCAAGCTCTCTGTGCGTGTGCTGGGCGCGGACGGGCCGCGAGCCTCGGATCAGGACCGAATACCTCGAACGTCACTCGAATGTTTCACCGGGTTCCACCCGGCCGACCTCGGAGACGGCAGGGAAGCCCCAGTATAGCGCGGCTCCGGCGAGAAGGAAGAGGATCCACTCGATGGGGAAGCGGTACCGGTGCTGCCACGGCACCAGGTAGTAGACGAGCGGATAGGTGAGAAGCGGAATGAGCAGAGCGGCGGCGTGCGGCGCCGGGAGCCCGCGCAGCACACGCACGATGCCCAGGGCCGCGAGCCCCGCGAGCGTCACGAACGCCAGCGCCATCACCGGGTCGTCGAGCGCGCCGAGCCAGAAGTAGCGGACCCGCTGCGCCGTGAGACGCGCGAACTCGCCGGGGTGCGAACGGATCCACTCCATCGCCTCGCGTCCGCGACTCGCCGCATATAGGCGACCTCGCCCAGTTCGCGGACTTGAATCGCGTCCTCGCGGTGCGTGCGCGGATGGCCGGGATAGTGGTTGAAGTGGGGGTCGTCGATGTCGGCCGTCGCGCCTTCGTGGTTCCCCATGCGGAGCTCGAGTCCGAAGTTGCTTCGCACGAAGAACACCGCGTCGAAGGCCCGGTAGTTCCTGATTCCCCACGGGATGCTGACGAGCAGCGCGCCGAGGAGGACCAGTGCGACGGAGCTCCAGCGGGCACGGTCTGACCGGTGCCACAACTCGAACCCGAGGTATCCCAGCAGCACGAGGAGGAACACCGGCTGTACGTGAAACGAGAAGCCGAAGGCGGCGCCGAGGAGCAGGGAAGAGACCAGTCGCGGGGCCGGCGATCGGCGGGCGACCGTGTCCCACCGCCGGACGATCGCCACCACGAGGAGCCCCAGGAGGACCGCGGCCAACGCCTCGCCGTGGGCCAGCCACCGCGGCCATAGCGCACCCGCGAACCCTCCGATCAGTCCCGCTTTCCATCCCACCCCCAGCCTCTCGCCGATCCACGGAAGGAGTCCCCAGATCGCGGACTGGAAGATCATTCGGGTCAGCCAGCCGACGATCCCGCCCAGCATGGTGATCCCGAAAACCTTGAAGATGAGCGCCAGCATGAGCGGAGGCACCGGTGCCAGGTGGGCCGTCGGGCCCGTCGGCTCGATGTAGGGGTTCGCGAACTGGCCGGTCTCCACGATCGATATGGCGATCGCGTCGAGTTCCCAATCGCCGCTGGGCTGGAGTGCGTCCTCGGGGATCAGGGTCAGGAAGAACACGCGCACCGCGAGCGCGACCACGAACACCAACAGGCAGGGCCGCCATGGAAAGCGAGGGGGAGACTGTCGGCGTGCGGTCACCACGCGCGTCTCCTGGGGGGAGGAATGCTCCAGCAGTAAGCTATCGCCGAACTCGGCTGGCGCCGAATCTTCCCAGAACGGATGTAGCCGTTTCGAGGGTGCACGTCGGTGGGTTGCTTGAGTGTGTAGACGCGGCGCCAGCGCCAAGTCCTAGCCCGCGGCCCGAAGCTCCGCCAGCAGCTCGCGCGCCTCGGCAGCCGGCCGGAAGTTCGCGTCCGCCTCTGACCAGTAGCCCAGCGCGATTTCGAGCTCGCTGATCGCGTCGTCCGTCCGTCCCTGGCCGGCGTAGAGATCCGCCGCCAACAGGCGAATCTTCCCGTCGCCCGGGAAACGGTCCAGGAGCCAGTCGACCTCCGCCTCGGCGGCTTCCCAGTCTTCGAGTTCTGTGAGGCAGGCGGCCGACCACGCCCGGTACCGGGAACTCCCGGAGGAGAGCTCCTGGGCGGCGCGGAAGCTCTCGACCGCCCGATCGCACTCGCCGTCCTCCAACCACGCGATCCGGCCCTCGACCCAGCGGATGCGGGCGGTCCGGCCCGGCGCATCGCCGAAGGCCTCGTTCAGCGCCTTCAGGCCTTCGAGAGACTCCCGCGCCGACTCGATGTCGCCGCGGTCCAGGTGGATTTGCACCGCCGGCACGTCGAGCGTGAAGCTCCAGGGCTCCGACACCGTGGCCCGCAGGCTGTCCACCTGCCGCAGGGCGAAAGCCTCCCGGCCCCAATCGGATGCGTAGATCAGCACTTCGGAGTCGAGGACCTGCTGGACGGCCTGGATCGGGACGGCGAACTCGGCGGTCGCCGAAATCCGTTCCAGGTACGCTTCGCGCAGGGCCTCGTACTCACCGCGGCTGTAGTGGTACGTCTCCCGGACGCCCGCCACGAGGTTGCGCTGCGGTGCCGTGCGGACCAGCGGCGCCATGTCCGCGATTCGCTTCGCCGCGTCCTCGTATCGTCCCTGGCGCATGTCGAGACGCGCCAGCTGACCCAGTACGTCCGGATCATCCGGTGCGACGGCCCGCGCCCGCTCCAACTCTTCCCGCGCCTCGTCGAACCGAAGGCGGCTGGTCTGAGTCGCCGCGATGTCGAGACGCGTCTGAACGTCGGTCGGCTGGAGCTTCGCCAGGCGGTCGTAGTATACGAGGGCGCTGTCATATTCCCGCTTCCCCCGGAAGCCGCCGGCGATCGCCTGGAGCGACTGCACGTTCGCCGAATCGAGCGCGAGAACGGCGCGGTACTGTGCGATCATTCCGTCGACGTCACCCTGCATCGCGTGGGCCTGGGCCAGGAGCTGCCGCGCCATCAGGTCCTGCGGATACAGCTCGATCCAGTAACTGCCCGTCTGCAGCGCCCCGGCCGGATCCATGCGAAAGAGCATGCGGTCCAGCATCTGCAGGACGAGCCGGTTGCGCTCGGGAAGTCGGTACGAGTGCTGCAACGCCTCCGCGATTCCCGCGCGGGCGGCTGCCTGGTCACCCATCAGCAGCGACGCCGACGCGTCGGCGCCATGCGCGGTCGCGAACGCCGGATCGGCTTCGATCGCATCCCGGGCCGCGGCACGCACATCGGTGAGGCGGTTCTCGAACATGGCGACTCGGGTCTCGGATATCGCGCGAAGCGCCTCGGGCGACTCGGTGAGCATCTCGGCGACCGGGAGGTCCAGCGACTCCTGGATCTGCCAATCCGGGATTCCGAGGTCGCGGCGCACGTCCACCGACATGCGGTCCACGATCTCGAGGGGGTCGACCCCGCGGTAGCTGCGGGCAGCCACCTCCCGGGCATTTCTCGTCTCGTACAGGACGGTGCGAACCGCAAGCGTGTCCCCGATCTGCTCCGCGATCTCGCCCACGAGGAAGTGCCCGGCACCCGTCGCCTCGGACAGCTGGCGCTTCAGAGCCAGCGGGACGCCGTACGGAAGCTCGAAGCCAGCCTCGCGCAGGGGCTCGCGCACCCGCGGATCGTTGACTTCGACGGGTGTCACCCACAGGTCCTGGTAGATGTCCTGCACGAGGCCCATCCACAGACCACTCCGCAGCCAATCGAGATCGGCGTCGCCCGACTCGTTATCGAAGTCCCAGATCAGGACGGTGCGCCGGAACTCGGCCTTGGGAAGCACCCGCTCGACCGTGTTGCCGTCGTCGTCCTCCAGGAGCCGCACCGTGGTGGCTGCGCCGAGTTCCTGGCCGCTGAACACGGTCATCAGGATGCCGCCGGCGGCAACCAGGTTGAGGCCGATCACCGCGGCGTCGGTCTTCGTCCACTTGTCCTCGCCGGGGGCGCCGTGCCTCCAGGCCAGGATGGCGACGGCAGGGAGAAGAAGCAGAAGCCCGCTGACCACGAAGTTCGTCAGATTGGGAGACAGCGCGTATTGGTCGACCGCCCAGTCCGTGAACTCGAGAAGAATCCAGCTCGTGGCGAGGAATGCCCCGACGATCTGCGGAACGCGGCGATGGAGAAGTTGGCGCATCACGGGGCTGGTGGCTCCTCTCGAAAGTCAGCCGCGCTCGGGTCAAGGTCGACCCTGGAACGCGGCGGGGCGCGGTCCTCCCTATGCGAGGACGCTGACAGAATATAGAAGGAAGGGGACGAGAGTCCACGGCAGGTGGCTTCTCGCCGGTTTGCCCGGCAGTCCCCCAGGCCTGCGCACCCGTCGAAACCGCTACGACGGTTCTGGGAAGATATCTTCCCAGAACTGCCGGGGCGGAAACGAGACGCAACGCACCGCCTCAACCGGAGGAGGCGCGCGAGAAGTGGGGGACGGACCAGCAGGAGGGATGCCGCGTGGCGGCTACTTCATGGCCGTGCCGTTGAACAGCTTGCTGACGATCCACCAGTTCCGGCCCATCCGCATGAGGTGCAGGGAGGTGCGGTAGTCGAAGTCCAGGTAAGCCTGCTCCGCGAGTTGCACCGTGGCGGTGTTTCCGGCGATCTCGATGCTGAGGACTTCGCACTGGAACGGATCCCCGCGCTTGGCCGGCGAATCGTTCTCCTTCATGAAGTCATACAAGAACTGGACCGGCTTAACGAATTGTTCCGCGCCAATATAGCCGGACACGACGGCCTCGGGGCGGAACGCCTTCTTCAAGGTCGCGACGTCTCCGTTCATGAGGCCCGCCGCGTACCGATCCACCGTCCGGGTCACCCCGGCCACGGCACGGGAAGGCGGCGCCACGGGACTCGCCTTGGTTCTGGTCTTCGGTTTGGCTTTCGTCATTGAGATCTGTCTCTCGTCCAGGGGAAGATGGGGTAGCGAAGCGAAACTAAGGCAGCTCCGCGAGGAGCGCCCGGGCATCCACCAGGTCGGGGGTGTCGAGTCCTTCCGTGAACCAGTCGTAGATCGGCGCGAGGAGCTCGCGGGCGGCCTCGGGGTCGCCTCGCTCGGCCAGGAGTCGGGCCCGGGTCGTGGAGGCCCGGAGCTCCCACGACCGGGTTCCCTGGTCGCGCGCGAAGCGCACCGCCTCGTCCAGCGTCTGTCCGGCGCCGTCCAGGTCACCTGTCTGTATCTGCATCCATCCCTTGCGCCGGAGAGCCTCCGCGAAATGGACCCGCTCGCCCTGGCGTTCCATCTGCTCCAGGCTCTCCTCGACGAGGGCCAGCCCACCGTCGAAGTCGCCCGTCAGGGCCACCGCCTCGGCCAGGTTGACGCGCACGTACGGCACCCAGGCTCGATGTCCGGTCTTGCCCAGCTCCGTCAGCGTGGCACGCAGGAGCTCGCTGGCGTCCGCGGGACGTCCCGCCCGGAGCCACGCCGCGCCTCGCACGAGCTGCGCCATCACCTCGGACATGAGGGGAATCCGGTGCTCCCGGCCCACGCGGATCGCCTCGTCCACCCGCTCGAGCAGCGCCTCCGGTTCGCGCCGGTAGTCGAAGACCTGGGCACCCACGGTCAGCGCGAAACACAGGTCGAACGGGTGGTTGCGCTGCCTGGCGTGCTCGTCCTTGGCGTCGCTCAGCGCCGCGGCCTGGTCCGGGTAGCCCAGCATCCACAGATACTGGGCCCGGTAGCTTCCGTCAGCCGTGAGCGGGTCATTGTTCGTCAGGCTGGCAATGTGGGCGTGGCGCTCCGGGTGATACAGCGCCCGCAGCAGGTCGCCGTGGTCCTGCGAGGCTCGAAGATTTCCCATCCAGAAGTTCGAGGTCATGGCGGAGCGGTGACCGCAGATCGTCAGGTCCTCGTCGTCGATGGTGCTGGCGATGGAGAGTGTCTCCTCCGCCCATCCCATGGCCGTTTCGTGCTTGCCGGCGCTCATGAAATGGACCCACAACCCGTTGAGCAAAGGCAGGTAGGCCTCCCGATGATCCAGTGACCGGGCCAGCTCCAGGGCGGGCTCCATGACCTCGCTGACTTCGGGCGCCGCCCAGCCATGCACGGCCACCATGGCCGGACTCAGGAGGGTGCGAAGCTCGAGCCCGTCCCGGTCCCGCTCCGGCCCCGCGGGGCGCTCGGAGATGGAATGAAGACCCTCGCGAAGGTGGGCCGTGGCCTCGCGAAGGGCGAACCTCTCGAGCGCCAGCGCGCCGGCCCGGCGCCAATACGGCGTCGCCACTTCGTGCTCGCCGCCCGCCGACCAGTGACGGGCCATCAGCTCGGGCGCCGCTTCCCGGGTCTCCGGAAAGCGCTCCTCGAGGACCGCGGCGATGCGGCCGTGCAGCTGCTGCCGGCGACTCTTCAGCATCGAGTCGTACGCCGCGTCCTGCACCAGGGCGTGCTTGAAGCTGTACATGGCGTCCGGAATCGCGCCCCACTGGAGAACCAGTCCGGAATCCGCGAGGCGCGACAGCCGGTCCGCGAGCACTCGCTCCCGGAGATCGGCGAGAGCGGCCACGAGCTCGTAGCTGAACTCACGTCCGACGGCCGCCCCGATCTGGGCCACCTCCTTGACGTCCGGGACCCGTTCCAGACGGGCCATCAGCGAGTCTCTGAGTGTCGCGGGGATGTGAATGTCCTGCCGACCGCCCACGTACGCGTAGGCATCTCCTTCCACCCGCAGGCTCTCCGATTCGACGATCGACTTGGTCAACTCCTCCACGTAGAGCGGGATCCCGTCGGCTCTCTCGAGGATGCTGTCCAGCAGGTCGGCGGGCAGCGTCTTTCCCTCGGTCACCCGGGAGACGAGGGCCAGGCTCTCGTCGCGGCTCAGCTTCGGCACCGTGAGCGGCGTCACGTACTCGTAGTCGAGCCAGCGGGGGCTGAACTCGGGACGGTAGGTGAGCAAGACGAGCAGCGCGGTTCCGCGGAGGCGGGCCACCAGATGGTCCACCAGCTCGAGCGTCGTCGGGTCGGCCCAGTGCAGGTCTTCAAACACGACCAGCGCGGGCGCGGCCTCGGCCTCGGCTTCGACAAGATCCACCAGGACGCGAATGGTCTCTTCCTTCACCTCGCGGGGCGACAGGGCGACCGCCTCGTAACGCTCCTGCCACGGGAGGGAAAGCAGAGCGGCGAGGAACCGCACGTCCTCGACCGGCAGTCCCATCTGCCCAACCGCGTAGGACTCGAGCGCGTCGAGGCGGGTCACGCCAGCGTCGAGGGACTCGAACCCGAGGGCGGCCTCCAGGTGGGCGATGCTGGGATGGAACGCGCTGTGGATGTGATACGGAGAGCACTGGAAGCGGAGGCTCTGCACGCCCCGGTTCTCCAGCTGACCCCGAAACGCGCTCGTGATCCGGCTTTTCCCGATTCCGGGCTCGCCCGATACCTCCACCCCCTGGCCGTCTCCAAGCCGGGCCTCCTCCCACCGGTCGGCCAGGAGCCGCATCTCTGCTTCACGGCCGACGAAGGGGGTGAGACCGGCGTGAGTCGCAGCGTCGAAACGGCTCACCGACCGGCGCAACCCTGCGACCTGGTAAGCGTGCGTGGGCTTCTGGATCCCCTTGAGCTCATGGCTTCCCAGGTCCACGTACTCGAAGGCGCCGCCGGCTATGCGGCGGACGCGCTCGCTGACCACCAGGGTGTCGGGTTCGGCCAGCGTCTGAAGGCGCGCCGCGAGGTTCATGGTCTCACCGAAGGCGCTGCGGTCGGCGTGAGAGACCACCACGAGGCCGGTCGCGATGCCGATGCGGGCCCTGAGCCGGCCCGCCTCCGGCACCTCCAGCGTCTGAAGGGCGTCCAGCATTTCGAGCCCCGACCGGATGGCTCGCTCGGCTTCCCCTTCGTGAGCCAGCGGGTAGCCGAAGAAGGCCACGATGCCGTCCCCCAGTCGCTGGAAGACGTAGCCGTCGTAGTGCGCGACACAATCGGCGCACGTGCCCTCGTACCGACGCACGACCGTCTGGAGGATCTCGGGATCGAGACGGCTGGCCATCTCGGTGAATCCGACCAGGTCGCAGAACAGCACGGTGAGCTGGCGCCGCTCGCCCGCCGGGGCTCCTGGCCGGGCCGGGGTCGATGGAGCCGCCCCTTCCGGTTGCGCGCCGGCGGTTTCGGCCAGGGCGTTGAGCAGCTTCTTGCGGGGACCGAACGGAAGGCCGAGTTCGCGGAGGTCTTCGTCGGTAAGGATCTGTAACGTCGCGAAATCGACTTCGTTCTCTCTGAAGACGGACGCGTATCGTTCCAGGCCCAGCTTCTGAAGCCAGTCGAAAAGCTCTACCATTTCGGCCGGCTACCTCACGACAGAGGGAGATTCCGCCTGCCCGCCGCCCGCGTATGGAACGAGGATTCCATGCCGGACCAGCCAGGCGGCCATCGCCAGGCCCGCCTCCGGGGGGACACGGGCCGACCACGAGCGTGCAAGTTGGGGAGGGGTCAACCCGGGCCGCAACTCGCGGAGCAGGGGTGCCAGCTCGTGCCCGCCGAGGAAGGCGAGCGGTCCGTCGAGGGCGGGGATGGCGCAGGGCTTCTTTCACGGCGACGAACGTCCCGTCGATGCACGGAAGATCGACAAAATCCAGTCCGGCGGAGAGTTGAAGCGGGGTGTCGACGCCGGGCAGCTCGTCCGCGCCGCCGCTGGACGGCACCATCGCCCCGGGTTCCGGGCTCGAAGCGATCTCGGAGGACGACGGCACGTCGGTCGCGCGGGCGCTCCAGAACGGGCTGTCGCGCTGAGCCGCCGCGGCCGCGTAGTGCCCGCCCGCCCATTCGTGGTGCCGGTCCGACGCGGCCCGGAGGGTGTCGCGGTAAAAGCGCATCGCGGCCTCCCCCGAGTCGGGTCGGCGCAGGAGCGTGTTGACCACGACCGCGCCCGACAGCGCCGACTGGATCGCTTTCTGCACGCCGCTCGAGGAGATGGGGTCGATCGCCAGTCCGGCTTCGCCAACCTTGATGCTCGACGCCGTGACCACAGCGGTTTCGCGGTACGGCGTCGCATCCGCCGCCCGCACGGACCCCGCTCGCCGCACGTCCTCGCGTCCTTCCAGCAGGCTCGATCGATCGAGGAGTTCGTGGAACACGCGCTCCAGCGACCGGCCCCGGCCCTTGAGCCGCCCGGAGTCCACGAACACCAGCGTGTTGTAGCTCCCGTCGGGAAGAGGGACGCCCCAGTACCACTCCGAGGGCCCAGCCTCGATGGTCGGGTGTCTCGGTATGTCGGGTCCCGTCCAATACGCGTACAGGGCCAGGGTTCGCGGACCCACCGGAACCCGGCTGCAGGGAAGGGCGCCTGATCTTCCCGAGGCGTCCGCGAGGAGCGCGGCCCGCACCTCCGTGGATCGATCGCCCTGCTCGACGTCCAAAACCCAGCCATCCTCGACCTGCCGGCGGCTCCGAACCCGGGCCGGCTGCAGGACCTCGACGCCCAGCGCCCGCGCGTGGTCGAGAAGGAGTTGATCGAAGCGGCCGCGGTCCACCAAAAGTCCGCCCGTTCCCGGGTCCACTCTTTCGGTGGGACCCTGGTCCCAGTCCACGCGCACCATGCTGACGGGCTGGAAGCCGGCTGCGTCCACCGCCCTCCGCGCTCCCGTGACCTCGAGCAGGGACAGCACGCCCGGGCTCAGCGACTCGCCCAGGCGCCGGCGCGGAAACGGCGTACGCTCGACGAGGCACACCGCGTGCCCGAGCTGAGCCAGCCTGGAAGCCAGGGTGGAGCCGGCGGGCCCGCCCCCGATGACGCAGACATCGACGAGCATCGCCACGCGCCGGTCCGCCTACGCCGATCCGACGGGGGCCGCCTCGAGCCTCAGGTACGTCTCGAGGCAGTAATGCAGCCAGCCGCGGATGTAGTCGCAGGCCGGGCGTCCGCGGGCGATGACCTCGTGGTGGCAGCCTCCGCCGCACAGGTAGCGGGCCCAGCACGATCGGCAGGGCTCCTGCCGGTCCACGTGGCGCTCCGCCAGCCACTCGCCCTGGCTCACCCGGTCCACGCCCAGGTCCAGCGTTCCCATGCGGCCCGCCTCGTCGCCCACGAAGCGGTGGCACGCCGCCAGGTCGCCGTCCGCCGAGACGCCGAGGTATCCCGCCCCCGCGCCGCACGGATACGGCCGGTGCGTGCCGCGCCGGATCTCTTTCATGGCGTTCAGCATGTTGGCGAACGGGTATCGGCGGCCCGCCAGCGTGTGGCGTTCGAACGCGCGGCCACACGCGATCATCTCCGTCCAGCATCACCTCGAGGTCGTCCACGCCCAGCTCGCCCTGTCCGGTGGGGGAGGCGAGGAGGGGAGAGAAACCGACGCTGTGAAAGCCGGCCTCGATGAACTGGTCCAGCGTGCGGGGCAGATCGAGGTTCGCCGGCGTCACCGTCACGCGGGCCGACACCTGCATCTCGCGCTGCACGGCGAGGAGCGCCGTCACGTTCTCGAAGATCCGGTCGAAGCTGCCGCGGCCGCTCTTGTACGGACGGAGCGCGTCGTGCGCCTCGCGCGGGCCGTCCAGGCTGACCGTGACCGCGAACCCGAATTCCTCGAAGAACTCGGCATCCTCCGGGGTGACCAGGGTGCCGTTCGTGGTGATGGAGAACGTGATGTCGAGCCCGCGCTCGCGGGCGCGCTCGGCGGCATGGCGGGTGGCCTGACGGATCACCGGCCGGTTCACCAGCGGTTCGCCGCCGAGGAACGCCAGGTCGAGGCGGGCGTCGTCGGCCGCCCCGGACACCAGCAGGTCCACGGCCTGGCGGGCCGTCTCCCACGGCATGTTCTTGGCCGCGCCCCCGAACGAGCCCTGCTCGGCATAGCAATACGTGCACCCGAGGTTGCACTTCTGGGCCACCGCCAGGGACAGGGCGTGAATGGGCTGCGGCGGAAGCGGCGTATCGTCGATGTAGGGCTCGCCGCCGAGGCCCACGCGGTCCAGCAGCTCGCCCACGCGGCCCTCGGCCATCGCGCCCTCGAACTGCCCGAACAGCTCCGCGTCGGCGTCGAACAGGCGGCTGCCGTCCGTCACGAAGACGTGCTTCCCGAGCGCCGTCTCGATCAGCGACGCCTCCGGGGACCGGGGCGCCGACACCGTCATGTAGTGCCGCGCGCCGGCCACTTCTGCGCCGAGCGTTGCCGCTCTCAGTTCTCCCCCTCGGATCGTCCTTGCCCTGCACCTGGAACCTGAGCAGTTCCTCCCAGCGCTTGAACAGGTCGTCGTAGTGGATGAGGCGCGTGTCGGCGTAGTCGTCGGGGATGTACTTGCCGGTCCTTTCCAGGGCCATCCAGTTGTCCCCGGCGCTGAGTCCGCTGGCCGATACCTCGACGTTGACGTAGTCGGGCCGCGCGGAGGCCCAGTAGTAGCACGAGCACTCTCGGTAGTCGTTCTGCCACGGCGAGCACAGGCCCTGGGTAAGCTCCCCCGGACCGGCCAGCTCGGAGGCGATGAACGCCGTGCCCTGCTCGAAGAAGTGACGCACTTCGAAATCGACGCTGATGTAGTTCTTCGGCTTCTCGACGAGGGGCGGGCGATCGTACCAGGAATTCTCCCTGGTGAAGTCGCACGTGACGGTGCCGCCCATGTTGTCCCGGAGAAGCTGCGCCAGGGAGTTGGACCACTCGAGCGCCGACATGGCGTGCGGATTGCTCTCGGTGGCGAGGATGACCTCCTGGCTGGGATCCGCCGGAGACGGCCCCACCATCGGCGCCATGGTGTTGACGACCACCTTGCCGGCCCGGATGCGGAGCAGCCGGTGCCCCTTGAGCTTGCGCTTCTTCGGGTCCTTCTCGCCCGGCTCGATGTCCACGACGAGGTTGTCGTACTCGCGCAGCACGATGCCCTTGAACATCCGTCTCCACACGCCGCGGAAGTCCACCTCCAGGCCCGGGCAGCAGTTGCCGATGGCCGTGACCGGCCTCGAGTTCACCGGGTTCCCGCGCGCCGCGTAGTGAAGCTGGGCGGACAGGTTTCGGGGCGTGAGCCCGGGCTCGGCCTCGGCCACGGCCACCCTGCCGTCGACCGCTCCGTCAGCCGGGCCGTCTCCATTGCCGCCGCTCTCCGCGCCGAACGGAGGCGCGAACGGTGGAGCCTCGGTCGCCTTCCGGATCGTGTCGATCTGGCGGTGCGTGAGGGCGAGATAATTGTTGTCGGCGCCGCACATCAGCGCCGGCATCTTCCGGCGGCCCTCGTCCGTGTAGAGGGTGGCCTCCTCCGGCTGGCGGAGAAGCTTCACGAACCACGGCGCCGCGCCGCCCCGCAGGGCCGCGAGGACCTGCTGATGCAGGGCCATCACGGCGAGCGTGTCCACCGTGCCCGGCGACATGACCGGACGCTCGAGCCGCTCGGTGTCGAACGCCTCCTCGGCCGGCATGGTGTCCAGCGAGAGCGCCTTCCTCCCCTGGACCTGGTTCCCGTTCATCACCATCACGTTCATGAACCGGACGGTCTCGAACGCCCGCCGCACAATGTCCTCGGCCCGCGCCCGCGTGACCTCGAGGGGTTCGTTCGCGGTGACCTGGGGCCCGTGCAGGATCTGGTCGAGGTCATCGGCCAGGCTGCGGACGAAGAGCGCATCGGGCACGACGGCGGGCGGCGCCGCGGTGATCCGGGCCTTCGCCGACAACTCCTCGCCGCCGGGCAGCGTGAGCTTCACCTCGACAATGCCGTCGCACGCGTCGTCCAGGTAGCCGCGGCTGACGGCGATGTTCTCGTTCAACCACGAGGGCGCCGGGGGCTGGATCGCGAACAGCGACGGCGGCAGCGTCTCGTTGTATTCCTTGCCGTCGGGCGCCGCGGCCCCGCCGCTCACCTCGGACGGGATCTGGAAGCCGTACCAGGACTTCGTATGGTCGTAGATCCGCCGCTCGAGCGGGACCTGGTACAACTCCTCGCCGCTCGCGTCGGTGCTCTCGGTCGGTTCCACGTCGGGCCCGTAGATGAGTCCCTTCGCGGGCGTGAAGCGGAGCCTGATCTCCGGAAACGCATCGTTGGGCTTAATGTAGCGGACGCGCCCGAGCTCGATGAAGCTCTCCTTCGTCACGAAGTTGCGGCACTGGCCCTTGAGCTGCCGGCTGTCGTGGCCGGAGAACCACTTCGTATCGGCCGACACGATGTCGTTCTTGTCCTGCGTGCGCCGCTCCACCTTCCGGTTGGCCACGGCGACGCGCCACTTCACGTCGCCCTCCGTCAGCCCGTTCTTCTCGAGCAGAGCCAGGTCGAGCGGAACCAGCTTGTCGCGGCTCGTGACCGCAAACACCTCGAGGAACGGGGCCACCGGCTTGATGGCTCCGCCTTCCTTGAAGGTCACGGTCTCGGGGGTGTGGACCTCTCGAATCTCGCCCGAGTTGTCGTCCACGACCAGCGTCTCACCGGGGACGATCGTGCGGAAGGCCAGAGGATCGTCCGGGTCGTCCTCGACCGTGTAGTTGTCCACCGGCTCGGCGGCCGAGCCCAGCCGGCCGATCGCCATGGGGGGCAGAATGCGCAGCTCACGGATCTTCATCAGCGTACCCTCCTGGCGGATCCCATGTCGGCGAGGATCCGGTCGATCCATGCCATGGCCTGTTCGTCGAGTTCACGGAGCGACTTGAGGTACTTGACGCCATCGGCCGGCCCGCCCCTCGCGAGCAGGTCGTCGCCGATGGCTTTCGAGCTCTGCAGCAGGTCCACGTGCGTGCGCCAGCAGTCCACCTCGTCGGCCGGCAGGGCCAGCGTATATGGCATCTGGAACGGTGGACCCGCGCGGGCCGGGTCTTTCGGATCGTCCGTGAGCGGCATTCGCACCAGCAGGCTCGCGATCGTCTTGAGGTTGTACATCTCTCCGAAGATGCGGTGCAGCATCAGCCCCCTCGGCCCGGGCTCATCGGTGCCGCTCGTCCGGCCCAGGCGGTAGGTGTGGGAGAGGTACGTGAGGAGCATCCGATACCGGATGTTGAAAAGTTCGGCCCACCGCCGCGACGTCTCGTTCTCGATGAACGTGGGAGGGACGGCGTACTGGCTCGACTCGTCCTTGCCCTTGCCTTTAGCTTTACGCGATCGGACGGTCGTAGGGTTGACGGGGATGGGACGCGTCGGCGACCAGCGGTCCTTCTTGTCCAGCTTCCCGATCTTCTCGTATCCGGCGTAGACTTCGGCGAAGCGCTCGAAGTGCGAGGGTTCCTGCGGCTTGTCGGTCTTCTTCTCGTGGCGCAGGTGGGGCGCCTCGCCCTGTCCCGCCACCATCCGCAGGCCGGCCACGGCCTCGGTGCGCGTCGCCATCTGCGCGACGATCACGTGAGCCCGCCGTTCGTCATCGCGCTTCGTGGCCTCGGCCTCGGGATCGGCGCGGTAGTTCTTGCCCCACTCGTCCCACGAAGCCTGGTGCCCAAAGGTCTCCGATCGGAAGGCTGAGTCGGGGATTAGCTCCGGGTCCTCGATGATCTCGATGATGGCGTCGTAGATCTCGCTCACCGGGTGGTGCGGTCCCTTGTCGCCCTCCACGCAGCGGCGGACTTCCTCTCGGATCCGCTTCTCGGTCGGAGTGGCGTCGGCCATCATCTCCTCGGGCGGCATCTCCGCGTACACGTAGTGCGAAAGCGAATCCATGGTGAGCGGCGACAGCTTGAAGGGAAACGGATAGAACGGGCTGTCCCACGGGTAGTCTTCCCGATCCAGGGAAATGGGTCCGCCGAGCAGGGTGAGGAGATTCTGCACCGTGAGGAGGTGCCCCATCTCTTCGCGCGCCACCGTCAGGATCGCGTTCCGCCAGTCCCGTATGTGCTGATAGTGCTTCTTCGGGACCTGGTCGCCGCCCAGCGAATACGCGGCGTACAGGTACTCCACCATGAGCGCGTGTTCGATCTCGGCGCCGACGTGCAGCAGCATGAGGAGGTAGTCCGTCCACGATAGCTCCTCGGGCTTCTTCCGCTCGAGCTGCAAGTGACGGCGCGTTCGATCTCTCACGTTCGGTCTCCTCGCGAATGGCCTGGCACATCGGTCGTGGGTAGCGGACCAAAGGCTCCACTATGTGCAAGGCGCCGACCGGACGGAAGGCCTGTTTCCGCAGCCCTCAGGCGTCATCGATCACCAGATCGGCGCCAAGTGACAGTGGTGAAAAGGCCAAAATCAGTTCTGGGAAGATAGCTTCCCAGAACTGACTTCCGTGTTTCACGGTCCCGTATGCTGCGCCGTCCCCGTCTTGCTCCGGCCCCGCTCGTCAGGCAATCTTCGGCGCATGTCAGAATCCCAGGGCACACAGGCGGCCGAACGTCCCGAGCGTCTCCGAAAGGAGCTGGGACTGTTCGACGTGTACGCGATCAGCACCGGCGCGATGTTCAGCTCGGGATTCTTCCTGCTGCCGGGCCTGGCGGCGGCCAAGACCGGGCCGTCGGTGGCGCTCGCCTACCTGGTGGCCGGCCTGTTCATCCTCCCGGCGATGTTCAGCGTGGCCGAGCTCGCGACCGCCATGCCGCGCGCCGGCGGCGCCTACTACTTCCTCGACCGGGCCCTCGGGCCGCTCGTGGGAACGGTGGGCGGGCTCGGGACGTGGCTGGCCCTCGTCTTGAAGAGCGCCTTCGCGCTCGTCGGCATGGGCGCCTACCTCGGCATCTACTTCGACGTGCCGATCAAGCCGCTCGCCATCGGGCTCACCGTCGCCTTCATGCTCATCAACATCATGGGGGCCAAGGAGACGAGCGGCCTGCAGCGCATTCTGGTGACCGCGCTCGTCGCGATCATGGTGTTCTTCATCGCCCAGGGCCTCGTCTTCGTGTCGACCGACGTGTTCGGCGCCGGGGCCGGATCCGCGGGTGACCGTTTCAGCCCGTTCCTCGCCTTCGGCTTCCAGGGATTCATGGCCACGGTGGGTTTCGTCTTCGTCTCGTACGCCGGTCTCACGAAGGTCGCGAGCGTCGCCGAGGAGATCCGGAATCCCGACCGCAACATCCCGCTCGGTATGGTGCTGTCGCTCGGCACGGCGGCGGTCGTCTATACGGTGGGCGTGTTCATCATCGTGGCCGTGCTGCCCGCTGACGAACTCAGGCACGACCTCACGCCGGTGGCCACGGCGGCGCAGGCCTTCTTCCAGTGGCTTCCCGGCGGCCTCGGGGTGATGCTGATCGTGCTGGCCGCCATCGCCGCCTTCGCCTCGACCGGGAACGCGGGGATCCTGTCCGCGTCCCGCTATCCGCTGGCGATGGCGCGCGACCGCCTCGTGTCGCCCCGGTTCGGGAAGCTCGGCCGGTTCCACACGCCGACCTTCGCGATCGTCGTCACCGGGCTCCTGATGATCGGCTCCATCGCGTTCCTGAACGTCGAAGCCATCGCGAAGCTGGCCAGCGCCTTCCAGCTCGCGCTGTTCTCACTCCTGTGCCTCGCGGTGATCATCATGCGCGAGAGCCGGATCGCGGGATACGATCCCGGATTCCGGTCTCCCTTCTATCCGTGGCTGCAGATCTTCGGGTTCGTGACGCCCTTCTGGCTGATCGCCGAGATGGGCGAGCTCGCGGTGCTGTTCACCATCGGGCTCATCACGCTGACGATCGGCTGGTATTTCCTGTACGGCCGCGCCCGCACCGTCCGGGCGGGGGCGATATTCCATACCTTCGCGCGCCTTGGCGAGTTGCAGCACGATGGCCTGGACGTCGAGCTCCGGGGGATCGTGAAGGAGAAGGGCCTGCGCGAAGAGGACCCGTTCGATGAAGTCGTGGCGCGGGCCGTTGTTCTGGACCTGGAAGGAGAGCGGCCGTTCCACGAAGTGATCGAGGTGGCGGCCGAGAAGCTCGCGGAGCAGACCGGCGTGCCGGCCGAGTCACTTCGCCTCGGTTTCGAGAACGAGATGGAAGCCGGGTTCATGCCCGTGGCGCGCGGCGCGGCCCTTCCGCACCTGCGGATCGCCGAGGGTCTGGAACGGCCCATCCTGCTGATCGTGCGATCGGCGGCGGGGGTCACGATTCGCGACGCCGCGGAGTCCGTGCACGCGATCTTCTTCCTCCTCAGTCCGGAGGACGAACCCGGGCAGCACCTCCGGCTGCTGGGTCACCTGGCGACGCACGTGGACGATCGCGGGTTCGTCGAGCGCTGGCTCGAGGCGCGGGATCCGGAAGAGCTGCGGCGCACCCTGCTGCGCGAGGAGCGATCGCTGTCTCTGCGCCTGGATGCGGGAAGCCCGGCGGCCGACCTGATCGGCCGCGCCATCCTGGACCTCGACCTGCCCGGCGACGTTCTCGTCGCGCTGATCCGTCGCGAGGGGCACTCGATCATCCCGCACGGAAGCACGGTCCTCGCCGAAGGAGATCGTCTGACGGTGATCGGCGACCCCGACGCCATCCGGATGCTGGCCGACGCTACGCTGTGCGCCCGCTACGGGCTGTAGCCGCGGTGGGCTACTCCACCGGCCCGACGTACCGATCCAGCCAGTCCAGGGTCTCCGCGATGGCCAGGTTGGCCGCGTAGGAGAGCACGAAATGGTTGGAGTCGGTGACGATGAGCTTCTTGTCCGCCTCCGGTGTGCCGAGCGTCTCGAAGAAGGGCATGATCGAGGTCTCGAGCGGGAAGAATGAATCGTAGCGCCCGTTCAGCATCAGCGTCGGCAGGGTGACCCTCGGCAGGAAGTTGAACGGGTCCGCCATCGGCTGAACCGCTTGCATCTCGAGCCCGCCGACGACCAGGACGCTCGCCTTGAATCGCCGTTCGACCGCGGGCATGATCCCGCCCATCACGCCCCCCCAGCTGATGCCCCAATAGGCCACGCGGTCCGCGTCGATGTCCGGCCGGACCTCCAGGTAGTCGATGGTGCGGCCTATGTCCTGGGCCCACGCGATCACGTGATCGCGGTACAGGTTCGTCTCGTCCTGGATGTCCGATACGAGGTCGCTCTGGCGCTCGTAGGTGCCCTTGTACACCGGGTACACCAGAGCGCGTCCGCTCCGGAGGAGGAAGTCCGCCGCGCCTACGTTCATATCGTCGTAGGAGAGCTTGTACAGGTCGTTGGATCCCGGGAAGAAGACGACCGCCTGGCGCGGGGTGGAAGGCGGGGCCTCGACCGGCTGGAAGACGAAGACCGTGAGGCGCTCCCCGCCGTACGCGGCGTCCATCTCGATCCGCTCGCGGATGAAGGTGGCCGTCGTGTCGACGCTGATCACCCCGGCGTTCAGCGGCGTCCGGTCGTAGGCGTACATCTGCCGGTACACGTCGAACAGCTCGTCGGAGACCGGCGTCTCCGCGAAGTAGTCGCGGAAGGCCTTCTCGATCGGGGCGCTCGCGGCCGTGATGTTCGTGGTGTCGGGGTACTGGACCAGGCGAAGGCCGTTGGCCGGTGAGCGGTCGAACGCGGGCGACGTGATGGCGTCGTTGAACGCGTACTCCGGGTCGTCCCAGCCGCCGCCCTGGTTGTAGCGCGACTCACCGTCCGCGTTGCTCGTCCATTCGCGGACGTTGCCCGCCATGTCGTACACGCCGTCCCGCGTCACGCCGGCGTACTGGCCGACGGGCGCCGGGCCCGGCACCGTCATAGTTGCTCAGCGGCACCACGTGGTTGCTGCTGAACGGATCGGCGGCCGTGTACCAGTGATACACCGTGGGCAGGGCCTTGCCGACGAAGCAGGCGTAGGCTTCGGCTTCGTACCAGCTGATGCCGCCCACCGGGAGGTCATCCTCTCCGTCCGGGTAGCTTCCGACCTCCCAGCCGCTCGGGCCGGGTCGTCCGGTCTGATCGACGAAACCGGCCACGGCCTCCTCGAAGGAGAGCGACTGGCCGTCCCGGACGAACGGGTGCGTCCAGCAGGCCGGGTCCCGGTACCCGCCCGCATCCACGAACTCCTTGTACTCGCGGTTCGTGACCTCGTGGACGTCCATGAAGAAGTCGCCGAGCGCCAGGGAGTCGAGCTGCTCGAGGCCCGGGGCCCAGATCTTGGCCGAGCCGCCGCTCACCCGCGTCATGCCGGCGGGCAGGGTCTCCTCCGTGTCGAGGCGATAGGGAGGGGCGGCAGCCAGACGGCCTGAGAAATCGGCGGTCTCTCGGGGCAGGTAGCCCTCGAGCTCGAACCGAACGCGGGACAGCCCGAAGGGAAAGCGCTCGACCTCGATCGGGGTGCGACCGAGTTCTTCCCATTCCGAATCGGTCGTGTAGTCACGGCGGAGCGCGAGCGCGCCCGGCGGGTCCGTCTCGAGCGTCAGGGTGCGCGAGACCTCGGCCCACATGGACTCCCGCACGGAATCGTTCGTGATCACCCCGTCCAGCTCACGCGCAACCGCGTTGGCGCCTGGATAGTCGTACTCGCCGACGAGGCGCCGGATCTCATCCAGTCCGGTGACCAGGCCCCACTCCGACTCCTGCGTCTGGTTCGCCCCCAGCACCATCCAGCCGGTCACGGCGACGCCCCACAGGGCGAGCGCCGCGACGCCGCCCTTGAGCACGTTGCCCCACGTGAAGGCGGATGAGCCGGCCGATGCCGCTTCGTCCGCCCCCGACGACCGACCGATGCCCTGGAAGTACGCCGTCGCCGCGGTGATCGGGAGCCCGATGATCAGCAGCGCCAGGGTGAGCGTGAACACCCACGGCGGAAGTCCGACGTTCTGGTTGAGAACGTCGATGACCTGGAGAACGACCCAGGAGCCGGCCGCGTAAAGGCCGAGCACCTGCCACAGGGAACGCTGGTGTGTCTTTCGCGACATGAAGCCTCTTCATTCAGAATCGATCGGATCGGACGCGCGCCAGTATAGACAAAACAGTGTTCCGCTGTCGATATGGCGGGAGCAGTACCCTTCGAAACCGCTCCGACCGTTATAGGAAGATATCTTCCCAGAACTGATGTCGACCGTTCGGACCCCCGCCCGCACCCGTCCCACCTTGCTCCGGCCCCGCCCGGCAGGCGATCTTCGGGCCCATGACAGAACCCAGGGGTTACCAGAGACTGTTCGCCGAGATGAAGCGCCGCCGCGTGTTCCGCGTTATAGCGGTCTACGGCGCGGTGGCGTTCGTCATCCTCCAGGTGGCCGACATCGCCCTCCCCGGGCTGGGACTCCCCGAGTGGACCATCACTCTGATCCTGGCCCTCACGTTCCTCGGTTTCCCGATCGCGATCGTGCTGGCCTGGGCCTTCGAGTTGACGCCGGATGGGGTGAGAAAGACCGAGGACGCGAAGCCCGGCGAGATCACCGAGATCGTCTTCGCGCCGGCGTCCAAGCGGTGGCCTGCAGGCGTTCTGGCGCTGGTCGGCGTGTGCGCGCTCGTGGCAGGCGCCTGGTGGGTGGGACGAAGCACCGCGCCCGCGGTCGAAGCGACTGACGATACGGCCGACGCGGAAGAGGTACAGAGCGCGAGGAACACCGAGGTCCTTCAGCTGGCTTACGCCGACCTGTCCGAAGATTCCCGTCCTTCAATCGCCGTGCTCCCGTTCGCGGACATGAGCCCGGGCGGCGACCAGGAGTACTTCGCAGACGGGATGACCGAGGAGCTCCTGAACACGCTGGCGAAGATCCGCGAGCTCCGTGTGGCCGGCCGGACGTCGTCCTTCGCCTACAAGGGGCAGGACAAGGACCTGCGCGAGATCGGCCGCGAGCTCGGGGTGCGGTACGTGGTGGAGGGAAGCGTTCGCAAGCAGGACGACCGGCTCCGGATCACCGCGCAGCTCGTGGACGCGGGCGACAACTTCCACATGTGGTCCGAGGCCTACGACCGCACGCTGGACGACGTGTTCGCCGTGCAGGAGGAGATCGCCGAGGCCGTCGCGGCCGAGCTGCAGGTCTCGCTCGGGCTTGAGGAAGGCGACGGCCTGGTGGCCCCGATCGACGATCTCGAAGCCTACGACAAATACCTTACGGCCCGGGCGCGGATGCGGGAGCGTGGACAGGCCGTGCACGAGGCCGTGCGGCTGTTCGAGGAGGTGGTGGAAAGCGACTCGACCTGGGCCCCCGGGTGGGCCGGACTCGCGCAGGCGTATTCGCTTACCCCGCACTACCCGCAAGGCGACGCTGCGGACGCATGGGGCCCGGCGCTCGCCGCTGCCGAGGCGGCGGCCATGCGTGCGCTCACGCTCGACCCGAGCGTCGCCGGGGCGCAAGTCGCGCTCGGCAACGTGTACCGCGACCGCTGGCAATGGGATCTGGCGGAGGCTCACTACCTGCGCGCGCTGGAGCTCGATCCGGACGACGTGGAGGCCCACCAGCAGTACGCGGAGATGCTGGCGGCGACGGGCCGCGAGGACGAGGCGCTGCGCAGCGCCCGGCGGGCCGTGGCGCTCGACCCGACGTCCACTATCCGCCTCAACGTGCTGGGCTATATCCTGTATGCCAACGGTCGCCCGGCGGAGTCGATCGCCCAGTTGGAGGTCGCGATCGTGCACGGCGCGGACTTTCCCGCGCCTTACACCAACCTGTATCGGGCGCACGTGTTCCTCGGCAACCTGGACGAGGCAGAGCGGTGGTACAGGGAAGAGTCCATACCCCGTCTTGACCTCGACGCGGCAGCCAGCGAAGCGTGGGATCGGGCCGTGGCCGAGGGCTTCCGGGCGCTACGCGGCGGCGACCTCGAGGCCTACGAGACTCGCTATGGCGGTCCGGGCTTCCCGAGCCACTATCTCCTGCTGGGGGACACTCTCCGGGCAATCGCCGCGCTCGGAGACCTGACTCTGGATCGTCCCCGGTTCGACGCGAGCGTGCTGATGCAGCTCTGGTATCCCGATCTGGACGGCATCCGCGACGATCCCCGGTTCCAGGAGGTGCTCGACGAGATCCTCTCGTACGCGGGCCTCGAGGGGGCGGAACTGAAGCGCGCTCCTGCGGGAGAGTAGGCGAAGGAGCAGTCGAGCCCGGTCGCAACGAGCATCTGTATCTGTGCGCTAGCCTGCAGCGGCATCCGTACGCTATTCTGACTCGGCCCCTAACTGACTGTTGCTGGAGGTTCCCATGCGGCTCTATCGGCTCATCCCAGCTCTCTTCTTCGCGGCGGCCGCGATCCTGCTTTCCGCCGACACGACACAAGCCCAGGACGAAGGCGACGAGAACGCCGGGGCGCCCGGTGAGGGCGTGTGGCGGAACTACGACTTCGTGCCCGGTTCCACGGTGTGGTTCGCCACGGATTTCACCGACGAGCCGGTGGGCCGGTTCCCGGCGAGCCAGCTCGAATTCGTGAAGGGCAACATGCAGATCGTCGAGGTGGAGGGGGAGAAGGTCCTGGAGGCCTCGGGGAACAGCACCCTTCGAGTGATCCTGCCGGAAGCGCTCCCCGAGGACTTCACTGTCGAGCTCACCCTCAAGACGGGCACGCCGAACATGGCGAGCTACGTCATGTTCACGCCGAGGGAAGGCGGGCTGGAACACCTACGAGGGGCACTACCTCGTGCTCAACCGCTACCCGGGGATCTACGACAAGGGACAGGAAGTAGCGAGCATGCACCTGTCCCGCGGCCTGGCCGATGAGTGGCACGACGTGAAGCTCCAGCAGGACGGGACGTACGCGATCGTCTACGTCGGTTCGGACCGGGTCTCGAACCTTCCGAACGCGAACTTCGTGACCGGCAACACGATCGACATCGACCTGGCCGCCAACGCGCGCTTTCCCACCTACATCACCGACATCGTGGTCTCCGTCGGCCTGGACAAGCTGTACGACGCGCTCATGGAGAGCGGGGAGTTCACCACGCGCGGCATCCTGTTCGCCTTCGACAGCGACGCGCTGCTTCCGGAGTCGACGCCGGTCCTGACGGACATGGTCAGCACCCTTGAGAACCACCCCGAGCTGGCGATCGTCATCGAGGGCCACACGGACAGCGTGGGCGACGACGCCTACAATCTGGACCTGTCCGAGCGGCGGGCCGGGGCGGTGGTGGCCTACCTGGTGGAGAACGGGATCGACGCGAGCCGGCTGCAGGCGGCAGGGAAGGGCGAGACCGAGCCCGTGGCCGACAACGCGACGCCCGAAGGCCGGCAGCAGAACCGGCGGGTGGTGGTTCGTCTGCAGGAGTAGCCTGCGGCCGATCGAGCGCACCTGACGATGATCAACGCCCTGGCCGAGGATTGATGGAGTCCCAGATCACCCTGGGTGGCGTCACCGTCGACGTGGTCCGAAAGAAGGTCAGGAACCTCAACCTGACCGTGCACCCCCCGCACGGCCGCGTGCGCCTCTCCGCTCCCAAACGCGCGAGCATGAAGGCCATTCGCGCGTTCGTTCACTCCAAGCTCGACTGGATCGAGAAGCACCAGGCCCGGATGCGGGAGCAGGCGCGCCGGGCGCCTCGTGAGGTGATCCGCGAGAGAGGATACCGGGATGGCGAGAGCCACCACGTGTGGGGGAAGCCCTATACGCTGAAGGTCTTCGAGAGGAACGAGCCGCCCGCCGTCCGCCTGAATGGCGACCGCCTGCTCCTGCAGACGCGCCCGGGAGCGGACAGGGACAGGAGGCAGGCCCTGGTCGAGAGCTGGTACCGCGAGCAGATCAAGGAGGCCGTCCCCCGGCTGCTTGCCGTCTGGGAGTCCCGGCTCGGAGTGAGCGTGGAGCGGTTTTACGTTCGGCGCATGAAGACGAGATGGGGGAGCTGCAACCCGAGGGCGCGCACGATTCGTCTCAACACGGAACTGGCCGCGAAGCCGCCGGCTCTGCTCGAGTACATCGTGGTGCACGAGCTGGTGCACCTGCTGGAGCCCACCCACAACGCGCGCTTCTACTCGCTGATGGACCGGTACATGCCAGACTGGAAGGTCCGTCGCGCTGTGCTGAACCGGGCTTGACGGCCGACTCGGCAAGCCAAAAGAAGCGCCGACTCCTACTCTTCGAACATCTCCCGCAGCACGCCGAGGCACTTCTTCAGGGTCGGTGACGAGAGCCTTCCAAGGCGGCGAACCAGCCGATCCGCATCCACGGTGCGGACCTGGTCGAGCACCATGCGGGCCGACGAGAATCAAGCCCGACGTGGAGATACGTTGCGGCGCTGGTATCAACGCTGGCTCAAACCGCGTCCGCTGGCGAGCGGAATCGGGACCCCAAAACCCCTCCGACAATTCTGGGAAGATATCTTCCCAGAACGGATGTGCCCTTTTCGAGCCATGCGCCGCGCCTGCCCCCTCCTTGCTCCGGACCCGCCCATGCCGCGATCTTCGGCGGGTGAGCGAAACCCACGGTTACCAGCGGCTCTTCGCGGAGTTCAAGCGGCGGAAGGTCTTCCGCGTCATGGCAGTGTATGGCGCGGCGGGCTTCGTCCTGCTGCAGGTAGTAGAGCTGCTCGTCCCTGCGCTGCTGCTGCCGGAGTGGACCTACCGATTCGTCACGCTGCTGCTCATCATTGGATTCCCCATCGCGATCATCCTCGCATGGGCCTTCGAGTCGACGCCGGACGGCGTCCAGCGCACCGACGGAGCGACGGAGGCCGAGCTCGCGGCGATCGCCTCGGCGCCGCCGGGCAAACGCTGGCCGGCAGGGGTCATGGCGCTCATCGCGACGGGCCTGTTCCTGGGGGCCGTCTACACGGGCCTGCAGTCGTCCGGGGACGGTGCCTCGCCCAACGCCGCCGGCGAAACCGGCCGCGAGCCGGCTGCCGAGACCGGGACCGCGTCTGAGGCCGCGAACGGCGCCGAAAGAGCCGTCACCGGGGGCGCAGTCGCCGAGGCCGAAGTCACCCGCCAGTCCGTTGCCGTGCTCCCGATCGCCGACCTCGCGGGGACGGACGAGAGCCGCGCCTTCGCGCTCGGCCTGCACGACGACCTGATGACCCAGCTCACGCAGGTGCCGGACCTCAAGGTGACGTCGCGCACCTCGGTGATGGCCTACGCGGATCAGAGCCGGCCGGTCGTCGAGATCGCGCGGGAGCTGGGCGTGGGATCGATCGTCGAAGGTGGGGTGCGGACCTCCGGAGGCCAGGTACGGATCAACGTGCAGCTGATCGATCCGGCGACGGACGAGCACCTGTGGGCACACACGTACGACGAGGAGCTCACGGCCAACACGGTGTTCGAGATCCAGGGTGAGATCGCTCGGGCCGTGGCCACGGCGCTCGAGGCGGAGCTGTCGCAGGAAGCGGACGCGGCCCTGGGCACCGTGCTGACGGAGAACATCGAGGCCTGGAACGCCTACCACGAGGGCAAGCTGCTAGAGGAGCGCTCGAACGAGCCCGAATCGGAGCGAGCCACCGTGGCCGCGTTCGAGCGGGCCGTGGAGCTCGACCCGGAGTTCGTGGCGGCCTGGGCACGCCTCGTCCGGAACCAGACCTGGCTCCTCCGACGCGGGCTGGAGACCGACACGCTGCCTGCCCGGCGGAGCCTCGATGCGATTCAGGCGCTCGACCCGGGCGGGGCCGACGCGCTGTATGCCGAGGGCGTATACGAGTACTATGCCCGGGCCGATTTCGAGTCCGCGCTCGCGGCGCTCCAGGCGGCTCGTCGCGTCCGGCCTGGCGATCCCGAGATCGTGCAGAGCGAGGGGTGGGTGCTCCGCCGCGTCGGGCGCTGGGACGAAGCCATGGTGCTGATCGACCGGGCGATCCAGCTGGACCCGCGCAATCCGACCCTGCTTTGGAACCAGGGCCTCAACAACTACCGGCTGCGCCGCTTCGGCACCGGAAGCCGCCAGTTCACCATGGCGCTGGACGTGGATCCGGACGGTCCGATCGTCGGAGCGTTCTTCACGGAGCTGAAGCTGTTCAGCGAAGGGGACTCGGCCGCCGCGCGCCGCCTGCTCCGCGAGGGAGGCGGGCTCGAAGCGCCAGGGCAGAAGGAAGCGCTGGAGTACTGGCTGGCCTACATGGCTCGGGACTACGGCCGAGCGATCGAGTTGGCGCGCGGGCTGACCGGCGAGCCGGTCGTCGTGCTCACATCATCGACCGTGCGCCGAACCCATTCCCGGGCCATGCGCCTGGCGCTCGCCTACCGGATGGCCGGGGACGAAGAAGCCGCCCGGATGTGGGCTGACACGGCCGTCGCCGAGGCCAGGGCCGCGCTCGCCGAGCGGCCGGAGCCCGTACCGTGGGACCGATTCGGGGCGGCCGCCTCTGCGCACGCGTATCTCGGGACGAGCCTCGCCCTGCGCGGCGAACCGGGCGATACCGAGGAGGCCGTGCGGCATGCCGAGGAAGCCGTGCGGCTCTACGGCTACGAAGGTGACGCGGCGGACTCCGACACGTTCGACTGGCTGCTCGCGCGCACCTACGTGCTGACGGATCGGCCGGACGACGCGATCGCGTTCATGGAGGAGCTGCTGTCCCGCCCCAGTGTGTTCGGGCTCGGCGACTTGATGCTCGATCCGCTGTACGACGAGTTGCGGGAGGATCCGCGATACGAGGGGCTGGTTCGGCAGGCGGAGGCGCAGATCGAGTGGTGAGATAGGACGCTTGCCGCACTGCAGCGCCGATAGGACATTCAACCCACCCCCTCAGCCATTCCCACGGAGTCTGGCTATGGACAACCACCCGCACGTCACCGATGTCGCTTTGGATTCCAAGGTCGAGAGCCCGACAGCTAGGACCGTCGTCCTGAACGGAGCGCTTCCGGGCGACCAGACGCTGGCGCCCGTCGAGGAAGCACTGCTGAGGCTGCTTCGGGAGACGGGAGCGCTCGTCCGCGACTTTCAGCTCCGCGATATCCCGCTGGCGCACTGCCAGGGGTGCTTCGAGTGCTGGATCAAGACGCCCGGTCTGTGCAAGACCGACGGCGATGCGGGGCGCGAGATCACCGGCGCCATCATCGGGAGCGACCTGATGGTGATCCTCACGCCGGTCACCTTCGGCGGCTATTCCTCGGAGATCAAGAAGGCGATGGACCGGTCGATCTGCATGGTGTCGCCCTTCTTCCGCCGCATCGACGGCGAGGTACACCACCGCCGGCGGTACCGGCGCTATCCGGCGCTTGCCGCCGTAGGGGTCCTGCGGAAGCCGGACGAGGAGCAGGAGCGGATCTTCCGCGCCCTCGTCGTGCGGAACGCACTGAACTTCGACAGCCCGGCTACCTCGGTATGCGTCCTGCCGGCCGGCGCTTCGGCGGAAATGCTGCGCGACCGCCTGGCCACCAGTCTCGAGCCCGTGCTGGGCCATCTCTCCGGGAGGGCAGCGTGAGCGCCCGTCGAGCCGTGCTCCTGGTGGGGAGCGCCCGCCCGAGCGGCACCGGCAATTCAGAGGCGCTCGGCGCCTACCTCCTGGCTCGTCTGGCCGAGGACGGCATGGAGGCAGAGGTGTTCCACGTGGCCCGGTGCCAGAAGCCGGAGAAGGAGCGTCATCTGTTCGAAGCGGTGGACCGGGCCAACCTGTTCGTGCTTTCAACGCCCCTGTACGTGGACGCCCTGCCGTACCTCGTCACCCGCTGCGCCGAACGGATGGCCGCGCACCGGGCCGCGCAGGAGGAGAAGTCGGCCGTCCGATTCCTCGCCATGGTGAACTGCGGCTTCCCGGAGTGGGAGCACACGCGCACCGCGCTCGACATCTGCCGGGCCTTTTCTCGCGAAGCGGGGTTCGAGTGGATGGGTGGATTGGGGCTGGGGGGAGGGGAAGCGATCGGTGGGCGCGCGATCGAGGAGCTCGGCGGTCAAACGCGTAACCTGCGCCGCGGCCTGGACCTGGCGGCCGAGGCGTTGGCGGCCGGGCGTGCGGTGCCCGAGGAGGTGCAGGCGATGCTCGCCCGTCCGGCGATACCGCACCGGCTCTACACGGCGCTCGGCAATGTCGGGTGGCTCAGAGCGGCGTTCCGGCAGGGAACGTTGCGGAAGCTCGGGGACCGGCCGCTGGAGTAGGGGGCGGACCGGCCTCACGCGCCGAGCACCGCTGCGTGGTGACTACTGGGGATGGTCCGCCACTACTCCAGGGGATGAACGGTTACGCGCTGCAATCTCCAGCCTTCACCGTCCCGTCTCCAGACCTCGGCGAGCGCGGCCCTGGCGGGCAGGCGAGGTCTCGCCGTCGGGTGCGGTGTAGGTCTCGGACACGATCCGGCGAGAGAAGGCCGTTCCCCCTTCAACCGTGATCTCGAGCACCTCGGCCTGGCGGTCGGACACGCGCCAACCGTCGTCGAACCAGGTACGAATGCCGTCGACCCAGTCCTGCTTGCCGTTCAGAACGTCGCTGCCGATGGTCCAGCGGCTGAAGTCCTCGGTCAGCATCGCGGCGTAGTCGTCGGCGCCTCCGCCGCCGGGCGCGGTCGACGCGGAGAGTCTGGCGATGGCATCGAGGATCTCGTCGCTGCCCGCGGTGACCAATCCCCCGGGACCGCGTCGAACCGCCGCTCCAGGGTCACGTGCGCGAACTCGCTGCGTTCGTCACCGCGCACGTTCACGATGGTCCACTCCCAGCTGTCCGCACCGCGGTGGTACACGAAGGTGTTGTGGATCTGCGTACTCGCCCACGTCGAAGACGAACGGAATCGTATCGCCGACGGGTGCCGCGTAGCCGAGGACCCCGATCGAGAGACCCTCGCCGCCGGTGACGTCGAGCCACAGACAGACGAAGCGCTCCGTCTGCGCGTCCCATCCGATGTAGACCGTGGCTTCGTAGGCGCGCTCCCCACTCTCCTCGCGTTCGCGGGAGAAGTCGTGGAAACGCAGGTAGTGGCCGGCGAGGACCCAGTCGGCGTCGACGTCGTGAACGACTTCGTCGCCGGCGATCGTGCCGGTCATCACCCAGTCTCCGGCGAAGTGATCGAGCACGGTGCCCTGCGTGGCGAGCTGAGCCGGTGCGGCCGAGGGCAGAATCGCGACGAGAGCAACGACGAGGACCGACGACTTCATCACGATCACCTCCGGACGTGTGGGAGCGCCATGCGTGCCCCACTATACGTCCGGCTACCAGTCGGTGGCACCCGGACCTGTGGGATGTGACTCTCGGCACTCGTAGCTTGTCGGAAGGTTTTGAATCACCCGTGTCTTTCGCCTCAGCGACACCGAAGCGAGGCGAGACCCGAAAACGGAGGAAACGGGACCGTGGAGAACCTGAATCTGGATACCGTAGTTCAGCAGCTGAGCGGAGTGCTATCCGCGTACGGACTGAAAGTGATCGGCGCGATCGTCGTCCTGATCATCGGGCGTGCCATCGCGGGCTGGCTGCGGCGCCTGACGGTTCGCGGCATGAAGCGAGGCAACGTCGACGAGAGCCTCATCCCGTTCGTGGCCGGCATGGTCTACGCGCTGGCCATGGTGTTCGTGATCGTGGCCGTGCTCGGACTGTTCGGCATACCGACCGCCTCGTTCATCGCCGTGCTCGGTGCGGCGGGTCTCGCCGTCGGGCTGGCCCTCCAGGGCACGCTGTCCAACTTCGCGGCCGGGGTCATGCTGCTCCTCTTCCGGCCGTTCCGGGTCGGTGACCTGGTCGAGGTGGCGGGCACGCTGGGCGTGGTCAAGCAGATCGGGATCTTCGCGACCCACATCGACACGCTGAGCAACATCCGGGTGATTCTGTCGAATACCACCGTGTACGGCGACAAGATCTCGAACTACACGGCGAACGAGATCCGGCGGGTGGATCTCACGGTCGGCGTCAGCTACGCCGACGACCTGGAGACCGCGAAGAGGGTGATCAACGACATCCTGTCGGCCCACGACAAGGTGCTCAACGACCCCGCGCCGCAGGTCGAAGTCGTCGAAATGGGCGACTCGTCGGTCAACCTGGTGGTGCGGCCGTGGTGTGCCACGGACGACTACTGGCGCGTCTACTTCGACGTGACCCAGAGCTGCAAGGAGCAGCTGGAAGCGGCGGGCTGCAGCATCCCGTTCCCGCAGCGCGACGTGCACCTCTTCCAGGAGGCGGCTGGCGCAGCCTAGGGAGACGAGCCTGAGGATGCCTTCGAAGGGCTGCTTGGACGGGTAGGTCCGAGCAGCCCGTAAAGGTACGGCCGCAAGACGGCCGGCGTCACCGCCAGTCGGTCGCCTTGCTCCGTCACCGCCCGAGCGGCGATCTTCGACGCATGTCCGAAATCCACGGCTACCAGAGATTCTTCGCCGAGCTGAAGCGGCGCCGCGTATTCCGCATCATGGCGGTGTACGGGGTGGTGGGCTTCGTGCTCCTCCAGGTCGTCGAACTGGCGGTGCCGGCGCTGCTGCTTCCCGAATGGACCTATCGGTTCTTCGCCCTCGTGCTCGTCATCGGCTTTCCGGTCGCGCTCATCATCACGTGGGCGTTCGAGATCACGCCGGAGGGAGTGCGCCGCACGGAGGCGGTCGGCGATTCGGCGCTGCAATCGATCGTCGCGCAGCCGGCCCGGCAGCGATGGCCCGCCGGCCTTCTCGGACTCGTGGGCGGTCTGGCGATCGCGACCGCTGGCTGGTGGGCGCTCGCGCCGCGCGATGAACGGGCCCCCGGCGATACGTCAGCGGAATCCGCGAGCGCGGCAGCGGCAGCCGTGGACGGGGCGGCGGCCTCCGATCCGGCCCTGGACGACGTTGTACACGGCCTCCCTGGCGGTTCTTCCGTTCGCCAACCGGAGCGCGGATCCCGAGAACGAGTTCTTCACCGAGGGCGTGCACGACGACATCCTCACCGAGCTGTCGAGGCTCGACGGCCTGAAGCTGATCTCGCGAACGTCGGTCATGCGATACAAGGAGACCGATCTCAGCGTTCAGGAGATCGGGCGCGAACTCGGCGTGGCCACGGTGATGGAGGGAGGCGTGCAGCGCTCGGGCGACCGGGTGCGGATCACGGTGCAGCTGATCGACGCCGAGACGGACAATCACCTGTGGGCCGACACCTACGACGAGGAGCTAACCGCGGCCAACGTGTTCGCGATCCAGACCGACGTGGCCCGAAAGATCGTCGAGGCGCTCGAGGCGACGCTGGTCGCCGATTCGGCCGGGAAGACCGTCGACCCGCCGACCGACAACCTCGCCGCGTATGACAAGCTGATCGAGGCGAGAATCCGCCTCGCCACTCGACGTGCGGATGAGATGTTCCAGTCGGTAGACCTGTTCCAGGAGGCGATCGAGCTCGATCCGTCCTACGCGGAAGCTCACACCGGGCTCGCCGAGGCTCTGCTGCTTCTGCACTCGTGGGACCAGATCACCTTCGACGAGGCGGAGCCGGTCGTGGTGCGCTCGCTGGATCGTGCGCTGGAACTGAACCCCGGGCTCCCGGAGGCCCACAACGTCCGGGCCCTGTACGTGAGGAACCTGGGCCGCACCGCGGAGGCGGAAGAGGAGTGGAAGACGACCCTCGCCCTCGCGCCGGGTCTCGCGAACGCGCACCACTGGTACGGGGTTCTGCTATGGGAGCTCGGTCGGTACGACGAGTCTCAGCGACAGATGCGTCAGGCCCTGGCGCTCGACCCAATGTCCCGGATCATCAACACAAACGTCGGTTTCGGACTGTACATGGCGCGCGAGTACAAGGCGGCGATCGACCGCTATCTGCAGTCTCTGGAGCGTTTCCCGGACTGGGACTACACGCTGTATCTGCTGGCGGGAGCGTACTCGCTCGACGGTCAGCATGACGAGGCGATCGACGCTGCCTCGAGGGCCGTAGGCCTCCTTGATGAAGAGGAGCACGCGCCCGGCTACGGGAACTGGTCGGCGGGCCTGGCCGCCGTCCTCGCGCGGGCCGGCCAGGAGCGGGCCGCGCGCGATACCCTGGAGTCGATCGCCGCAGGGGTCGACCCCACCCGGGCGGCGATCGCGTACGTCGCCCTCGGCGAAACCGAGGAGGCGCTGCGGTACCTGGACGAAGCGGTCGCGATTCGCTCCCCCTTCCTGTCCGAGCTCGGTGATCCGGCGTACGACCCGATCCGGGACGATCCGCGGTTTCAGGCCATCGTGCGCGAGGTCGGTCTTTCCGACTAGCGGCGCATCAGTCGCTGCGAACGATCTCCGTCAACGTTCGGCCGCGGGAACGCATCTCGCCTCCCGCCGTATCACATCGAAACTCTCCCCTCCGGGGAGCTCGATCCACCCCGCCGTATCCGTGGAAAGGACACCCCCATGTCCCCGATCACGCTGACCGTGAACGGCCGCCGGCAGGTCGTGGATGTCGAGCCGGACGCGCCCCTCCTGTGGGTCCTCCGCGATACGCTCGGGCTCACGGGCACCAAGTACGGCTGCGGAAAGGCCCTGTGCGGTTCGTGCACGGTTCACGTGACCCGGGACGGCGTGCCGTCCGCCGTGCGGTCCTGCGTGACGCCCGTGTCGGGGCTGTCGGGCGCCGAGATCACCACCATCGAGGGCCTGGCCGAGGACGGGGATCATCCGGTGCAGCGGGCGTGGATCGAGGAGAACGTGCCGCAGTGCGGATACTGCCAGCCCGGGCAGATCATGGCCGCGGCGGCGCTGCTGGCCGAGCACCCGAGTCCCTCCGACGAGGACATCGACGCGGCCATGCGGGGCGTGCTCTGCCGGTGCGGGACGTACGTGCGGATTCGAAGGGCCATTCACCGGGCGGCGGACACGGGAGGTGACCGGTGAGCGCCGCGAGGCCGGCGGGCCCGCGAAGTCCGGCCGCCAGCAGCCCTTCCCGGCGCGAGTTCATCAAGGTCTCCGCCGCGGCGGGCGGCGGGCTGGTCGTGGCGCTGTACACGCCGTGGAGCGACGCGCTGGCGGCCCCCCTTCCGGGCGGGCCGCAGGCGTCCGACGGGCTCCAGGCGAGCGCCTTCGTCACGGTGCACCGCGACGGCACGGTGACGATCCAGGCCAAGAACCCCGACATGGGGCAGGGGGTGAAGACCTCGCTTCCCATGATCGTCGCCGAGGAGCTGGGCGTGGCCTGGGAGGACGTGCGGGTGGAGCAGGCCCCGTACGATCCGGGTCGCTTCGGCCCGCAGTACGCGGGCGGGAGCACCGGCGTGCCGACGAACTGGGACCGGCTCAGGATCGCGGGAGCCGCGGCGCGCGAGCTGCTGATCCTCGCGGCCGCCCAGCAGGTGGGGCGTCGCGCCGGGCGAGTGCCGGGCGATCGACGGAACCGTGCGGCACGGAGAGGGAGCGGGAGAGCGCCGCGTCGGATTCGGGGAGCTGGTGGACGAGGCGGCCGGGCTCGAAGCGCCCGATCCGCGATCCCTGCGGCTCAAGGATCCGGCCGACTACCGCATCATCGGGACGTCGAAGAGCGATGTCGACCTGGCGGACATGGTCACCGGGGCCCTCGTCTATGGGCTCGACCTGCGGCTCGAGGGCATGCTGTTCGCCGTCGTCGCGAGGGGGCGATCGTTCGGGAGCCGCGTGCTCTCGTTCGATCCGAGCGGGGCGCTGGCCGTGCCCGGGGTGCGCCAGGTGGTCGAGGTGGAGCCCCTCGACAATCCCGCGCTCATGGCGGGTGGCGTGGCGGTGGTGGCCGAGAGCACGGCGGCGGCGATGAAGGGCCGCGAGGCGCTCACGATCGACTGGGAGGACGGGCCGCACGCCGACCAGAGCACGGAGAGCCTGAGGGCGCAGTTCGAGGCCCTCACGCTGGAGACGGGCGACGTCATCCGCGACGAAGGTGACGTGGACGCCGCCCTCGCGGGGGCCGCCCAGCAGGCTCGACGCGGTGTACGAGGTCCCGTTCCTGTACCACGCCACCCTGGAGCCGATGAACTGCACCGCGCACGTGCAGGATGGCCGGTGCGAGATCTGGGCGCCCGACGCAGGTGCCGGGGCTGTGCATCAACCTCGCGGCCGCGGCGACGGGCCTCCCCCGCCGCGCGGTCACCGTGCACATGCAGCGGGTGGGCGGTGGATTCGGGCGGCGCCTCATGGCCGACTACGCGGCGGAGGCCGCGTCCATCTCGCAGGCCGTCGGCGCGCCGGTCCAGGTGATGTGCACGCGCGAGGACGACGTGCGCCACGGCTACTACCGGCCCGCCGGGCTGTACCGCCTGAGCGCCGGGATCGACGAGTCGGGCGAGCTGATCGCGTGGAACGAGCGCGTCTCGACGACCTCGCGCCACGCGTTTCGCGGCGACGTGGACACGGCGGCGGAGACCGAGGTCTTCCCCGACGCCCTGCCGGCCGCGGCGGTCCCGAACCTCCGGCTCGCCTACTCCCCGGCGGAGACGAGCGTGCCCACGGGAGCCCTGCGGGGCCCCGGAAAGAACGCCAACACCTTCGTGGAGCAGTGCTTCCTCGACGAGATCGCCCACGCGGCGGGCCGGGACCCGGTGGAGATCCGCCGCGCGATCATCGGCGAGCCGCGGGACCTCCCGTACCGCGACCACGGAGGGCCCACGTTCAGCACCGGCCGGCTGCGGGCCGCGCTCGACCTGGCCGTCGCCCACGGAGACTGGGGCGCGCCGCTGCCCGCGGGGCGGGGCCGGGGCCTCTCCGCGCACATGATGTTCGGGGCGTACGTCGCCCACATCGCCGAGGTGTCCGTCGATGCCGAGGGCTCGGTCCGGGTGGACCGTGTGGTGTGCGCGGTGGACTGCGGGATCGTGATCAACCCGGTGGGCGCGCGGGCCCAGGTGGAGGGAGGCATCCTGCACGGGCTGAGCGCGACGCTGCACGGCGAGATCACGATCGCGGACGGTGGCGTGGTGCAGGGGAACTTCGACGACTACCCGCTGCTCCGCATCGACGAGGTGCCGGAGATCGAGATCCACTTCGTCGAGAGCACCGAGCCGCCGACCGGACTCGGCGAGATGACGTTTCCCGGGATCATGCCGGCCGTGGCCAACGCCGTGTTCGACGCCACCGGGAAGCGGGTGCGGAGGCTGCCGATCCGGGCGGAGGACGTGCGGGCGGGCTGAGGAGGGGCTGGCGTAGTGGCGGGGTAGGCAAAATGTTGGCCGCGATCGCCTTACCCATGATCGTCGTCGGCTCGATCGGCGAAATCGCTGAAGGAGCGATGGCCGGGGCCTGGGGCCAGGTGGTCACCACCGTCCTCATCGCACTCGTATCCCTCACGATCCTGCACGTTTGGATTACAAAGACCCGCGACTGGGACTAGCGGAAGGAAACGATGTAGAGGTGCTGGACGGTCAGTGATTTGACGTGTGTGCCTGGTATTTCTACCCTTATGCTGGAACCTCCCCTACAACCCTAACGCCAACGGCCCCGACACGTAGCACTCCCCTTGTCCCGGGAGAGCAACATGGTCGACCTCGAGGCGACGCTCCGCTCATCGCTCGATGGCCGGTACGCCATCGAGGGCGAGGTGGGCCGTGGCGGCATGTCCGTGGTCTTCCGGGCCCGCGATCTCAAGCACAACCGCACGGTCGCGATCAAGGTGCTGAAGCCGGAGCTGTCGGAGCAGGTCGGGGCCGACCGGTTTCACCGCGAGGTCGAGTTCGCCGCGAATCTCACCAACCCCCGCGTTTTCGCATGGCTATCCGCAAGACCGGGTTGGCCTGGTAGGCGACCACCGCGGGCTGGTGACGCGACTAGATTGGGGGAGCGCCCTCCAACAATGTGAGTATATCGAGTCATTAGGTAGCTAGGCCCTCCCCCCCCACTGTCACACCCCCCCGTCATCATTCCCTCAACGCAACAAGCACCGAAGCACAGACCGCCCGGGCCCGGCGGAGGGTCGAGCCCCCCACGCTCGCCTTCGCTCGTGGCCCGGCGCCGGACGGCCCGCGACCGCGCGACGTCTTCGCACCACGTCCGCGGCCGGGTCTCCGGAATCTGAACCCACACTCCACGGCGCTGCGCTGCAGCCCCATGGCGGCACGCGCCCGACGAGGAGTAGCCCGACGAGGAGGCACCATGAAGACCGAGATCCTGCTGGACCACGAGCCCGTCGCCGACGGCGGCTGGCTGCTGAGAGCTCTACTGAAGATCGAGGGGACGCCGCGCACGGCCGAGGGCCGCGTGCCCCTCAACCTGTCCATCGTGCTGGACCGCTCCGGCTCGATGATGGGAGAGAAGCTGGCCGCGGCGAAGGAGGCGGCCCGCAGCCTGGTGCAGCGGCTGTGGCCGGAGGACGTGGTGAGCGTCGTGACGTACGACAACGAGGTGCAGGTCGTCGCCCAGCCGGAGACGGGCGAGCACCAGGCGGACCTCCCGACCCGGATCGCCGGCGATCGAGGCCGGAGGAGCCACCAACCTGAGCGGTGGCTGGCTGAAGGGACGCGAGTTCGTGGCGGCCGGGCAGCGCGCCGGCGAGGTGAACCGGGTGCTCCTCCTCACCGACGGACTGGCGAACGTGGGGATCACGGACCCCGAGACGCTGACGGGCCTGTGCCAGTCGGCCGCCGAGGTCGGGATCACCACCACCACGATCGGCTTCGGGGCCGGGTACGACGAGAACCTGCTGACCGCCATGGCCCGGGCCGGGGGAGGCAACGACTACTACATCGAGCACGCGGACCAGGCGCCGGGCGTGTTCGAGGAGGAGCTCGAGGGGCTGCTGTCGATCTCCGCCCAGAACCTGAGCGTGCGGATCGAGCCCACCGCGGGGAACGAGTGCGCGCAGGTATGGCACGAGTATCCCTCCCAGGCCGAAGGGGACGCGCTCGTGCTCACGGTCGGCGACCTGTACGCCCGCGAGCCGCGTCACGTGCTGGCCGAGTTCCTCCTGAAGCCGGCGGAGGACGGCGAGGAGGAGGCCGAGATCGACGTGGCGACCTTCACCGTCACGGCCGACGTCCTCACCGAGGAAGGCAGCGTGGAGAAGCACACCGTGACCCTCCCCGTGCGCCTGTCGCCGGTCGAGGGCGGCTACGCGGAGCCCAGCGTGCGCAAGGAAATGCTGCACATCGAGGTGGCCCGGGCCCGCGAGGAGGCGCTCGAGGACTGGAAGAAGGGCGAGTACGACAGGGCGCAGCAGAACCTGCGGAGCGTCGGAGTGGGCATCATGAACTCGCCGCACGCTGGACGCCGAGCTGCGGGAGGAGGCCGCGGACCTCGACCTGATGGCCGACCGGTCGGTCGCGCACGGCGTCTCGGTGGCGGACCGGAAGTACATGCACCACCGGGCCCAGTGGGCCAGGACCTCGAAGAGGAAGGCGGCGGAGCGGGTGTCGAGGGTGAAGCGGGGAGAGGAGAAGTAGCAGAACTCGTGACACCCGCCTGAAACTCGTGCCGGGTCGCCCCTGTGGCGGCCCCGGCCCAGCGCACCGTTACCGCAGGCGTCGCTGCAGCTCGGCCGGTGAGAGAATCTCGAAGTCGAGGCGCCCGTCGAGTTCCAGCAGGGCAGCGTCTCCCGTGACAAGGGCATCCGCGCCCACGGCCGATGCCAGTGTGAGGAACTTCTGATCGGCGGGATCCCGGCACGCCGGTAGTTCCTCTTCGAGGGACGAGACCGACTCGACGACTTCGGTCCATGGCAGGTAGTCGCCCAGCAGTTCGGCTATGTCGGACTCGGAAAGCTGGAAGCGAGGGTACGCTAGCACTCGAATGAGCTCGTTGGCGCAGGCGGCGTCAAGAACCGGAACCAGGGTCCCGGCCTTCCAGGCGTCCCGAAGCCAGTTGAGGCGGCCGAACGGGAATACGAGCGCCGACACCGCGACGTTGGTGTCGAGGACCACCTTCACGACTCCCGCTCGCGGGCCCAGGCCACGGCCTTCGCGACGTCTGCCTCATCGATGCCGAGCTTCGCCAGCCTGGCCCGCACCTCGTCGGCGCGAGAGGGCTCCAGCGGCTCGAGCACGATCCTTCTACCGCTTTGCGTCACGGTGAAATACTCCACTCCGGGAAACCGGTCAGCGATCTTCTTGGGCAGTGTGACCTGATTCTTACTCGTCTTCTTCACCAGCATCTCAACCTCCAGGTGCGAGACTGTAGTAAGAAAGTAAGGAAACAAGGAATCCTGTCAATCTCATCGCCTGGGGGGGCGCGGCCGAGAGGACGCTCGAAGGGGCGCGTGACGAACGCGCCGAGTTGCTTGACCTCGCATTGGAGCTGGTGCGGTAGGGGTGTGCCGAAACGGGTCCTGCCATGGCCTGAGCGTCCAGATTTGCATCCCGCCGATCCCGATGCCATCCTGCGGTCCCCGGCGCCCGTCCCGCCCGTCGCACCTGCGCGGGAGTGCGTCATGATCCCCTGGATCCTGCTCGTCGTCACCATCGTCTTCTACCTCTACACCGGCTGGCTTCCGTACATGCTGCACGTGCCGGTCGTGCCCGGGCTGCTGGCGGCCTGCCTGGTCGCGGCATGGGGGTTGTTACGACGAAGGAGACCGCACGCAGTCCTCGGGTTTCCGCTCCTCGCGATTCCGACCGCTCTCATGCTGTTCGGCCCGGTGGACGTGAGCGTGAGCCCGAGGGCGAGGCTCGGAGTGCGCCTGGTGCCGGTCGTGTATGGGCTGCTGGTCGATGCCGGACCCGAGGCGACGGGGCGAGATCGACGCGCGCGGCTGCCTCGTCCCCCCGAATCCGAAGCGCTGGACGATCCAGATCGGGTACCGTCTGCCGAGCCTCGAGGAATGGGGAAGGGGGCTGGAACCGGCGCTCGAAGTCGATGAGATGGAGATGACACTCGGAGAGGTGAGGATCGCCAGCGATATCGATTCCATAGAACATTAGATAAACTACAATAACAAACTGTAAAAAATGTAGATAGCGCAGACATAGACGTTGTCGAATAGGTTGCGCGAAACGCGGAAACACGTATACTAAAAGTGTCCGATCGCTGCCGTTTGAGCGGTCGACCATGCGCGGAGTTGATCGCAGCTTGAAGGCGCGCGGGTCAGAGAAGGACAACCTTCTAAAGCGCGGGAAGGGCCTGACCGCGATGATACAACAGCGATCAGGCCCTTTTTCCATCCGGGTCGGTTTCGGCGGTCGGCTAGAGTCGGCCCTCGAACCCAGATCCACCCCTCCTTCTTCGCCCTGCGCAAGATCGGGCGGAGCGAGGGCAGAGCCCGAGAGGAAGTCAGCGGCCGCCAGAAGACACACCGCCGCGTCCAGCACGTCAGCGTTCTCGAGCACCGGCTCGATCGCGACCGTCAAATCACACCTCGTGCGCAGCCCTGAAGACGATCTCCTCCCGAACTTGCCCGGTCTGCCGCCTTCTTGTATCCGGATGAAGGAAGACCATGAGCCGTGAGGGTCGCCGCGGGATAGACCTCGATGGCACCGCCCTCGGCCGCCTGGCTCAGGATCCCACAGGAGCGGGATCGCCTGGCCGGTAGCCTCCCGGATCTCGGCCAACAGGCTCAGGGCGGCGTGCGCTGTCCGCGCGATTCGGTCGGCGCCGATATCCAGGGGCTGCTTTCCAATGTGCTTCTTGACCAAGCGGTCGGTTTCTCTCCGGAAGCAATCATTCGGGTCAGTCTCAATCCGCTCGCCAGCTTCGTGGCCCGAAGAGCTCCCGACCGAGAGCAAGAGGCCACCCCAGTGGGGCGTCTAGAGCAAGCACGCCAGGGCGTCCTCCCAGCCAGCCAATAACGGTGTCTGCGATCCCGTGTCTCCCCGTGGTCAGCGCCTTGATGGCAGAGTCTCGAGCCCGACCAACGCCCCAGAGCCAGTCCGACCTTCTTGGGGTCGACGGCGCAGTCGATTCCGACTACAGGAATGTCCATGGCGCAAACTCCGATCGCTTGGGGGCCAGTAGCACTGTTGCAGCATAGCGCATAGTACTTCCGGAGGACCACGATTCGCTGTCACACCCCTCCGCTAGAATATCGGGCGGTGAGGGGGACCCGGGGAGTGTGACTGTGGGGCCGCAGGTCCACGAAGCGGGCCCCTCCCGCACCAGAAATCCAGCGTGGACACTTCTTTCGGCGAACTAGGCGGCCCGATAACTTCCACTGGCCCCGCAGGAAGTCGGCGCGCGCCTAATGCGCGTCCGGCTGTTCACGAGGTCAGCCAACCCGTGGCTGATCATGAGCTTCTTCTCTGCATTGCGATTGCGACGCGCGATGAAGCAGCTACGGCCATGCAGGCTTCATGTCTGATACGGCTCTTCGGTCCGCCGGGCTTGCGGCCGTCCAGACTCTATGGCACCGGTTCGGCGACGCCGTGCCCTACGCCGCCATAGCCGAGGGGTTTGTCTACGAGGGTGAGCGGGTTCGGTTCCTTAGCACGTTCGAGGGCATGTACAAGCCCACGACACTCGCCCGAGGAGCTCTCTCGGTCCGCTCCACGCTGGCATCGCGCTACACTGACGAGCGACTCTCGGACGACAAGACGTGGTATGACTACTCTCCCCATGACAGCCGCAATCGGTGGGTGCGAGAAAACCTCGAGGATGGAACTCCTCTGCTCTACTTCCTGCAGGTGCGACCGAAGCCCGGGGTTGAATACCTGATCTTTGCGCCTACGGAGGTTCTGGAGGACGACGTGGCCGGCCACCGATTTCTTCTGGATCTGAGCCCGTCCCGCCTGTACGAGCCGATCCCTGACCATGCACCGCGCGTGTTCGAGCGCCAGTACGGTGTGTCTCACTCGACTGTGCGGCTCTTTCAGGCTCACTTTCGGCGAAGCGTGCTGAGCGCCTACCGGAATCGATGCGCTGTCTGCGTGCTGCGCGAGCGCCCCCTCCTGGACGGAGCGCACCTCGTACCGGACAGGGAAGAGATCGGGGAGCCTCGGGTATCGAACGGGCTCTCATTGTGCGCGACCCATCACCGGGCCCTGGATCGTGACCTACTTGGGATCACACCCGACCTCAACGTGCACGTGTTCCGGGAGCGAATGGAGCATCCAGACGAGGATGCTGCCGAGATCCTCACCCGGTACGACGGGGCCTCGCTAAGACTCCCGCGGGAGCCCGCCGATCAGCCCGACCGCGACCTGGTGGCGTGGCGGTGGGACCGGGCAGTGGAGGCGACGTGACGCGGAGATCGACTTGAAGCCGACGGAAGAGTCAGGCCCGTGGCGCGAGCTCGGAATCGACCGAAGCGGTTCATTTCCGGGATCAACTGCGCGACGCAAGGGCCAAAGCGCTAAGAGACGGCGAGGACTACTGGGACGTGCTGATCGCGCTCGAGCGATTAGGATCGTACTTGACCAATGGAGGTGGTCACGGTCTCGGCAAGTATAGGGAGGCTATCGCGGAGATTGGGAAGCGGTCAAGCCTGGCTTACGAAGGACTCGAGCACCACGGTGAGCGCCGTCTTCGTTTCTCCCGTCAATACGAACTGGTTCGGAGGGGTCGGAACGAAGCTGCGCATGAGGGAGCGGCCGCGAGGCACCTCGTCCACCACTGCTTGGAAGTTGCGCTCATTCTGGAGGACGCGTTGATGCAAGAGTGTAGGCTGGCCGGTCATTACATGGTTGCTAACCCGATTACAGCAAGCTGGTGGGAACCGCTGAGTTCCATCCGGCAGAAGATGTTGTCGAACTCGTTTTCGTTCCTTCCCGTGCTCGCTTCGGACGACAGCGGCACGTGGCAGTTAGTGTCTGACGTCGCCCTCGCAAGGTATCTGCGCGAGGACGGCCGCAGCTCAAACATCCGTGCCACGCGTCTCGCGAAACCCTGAAGATTCCCGCGATGAGGGGCTCTCGATGACCGATGCCAAAACGCACGCACCGGAGACCTCGTTGGACGAACTTGCAGAAGATCTGGCCGCTGGCCCGGTCCTCATTTGCGACTCCGAGAGGATGGAATGGCTATTGGGAATCGTAACGGCGTTTGACCTTCTGTGACTCGAAACGGATGTGACGGAGCGATCGGATGACCCTCACCCTCCAGGAACTCAAATCCCACCTCTGGAACTGCGCCAACATCCTGCGCGGCTCCGCGGTCGATCGCACCGACTGGAAGGGCTACATCCTGCCGCTGCTCTTCTTCAAGCGGATCAGCGACGTCTGGGACGAGGAGACGGCCGAGGCGGCCGAGACTCTACGGTGACGCCGACCCGTCGACTTTCCCGGAGATTCACCGCTTCCAGGTCCCCGAGGGCTGCCACTGGAACGACGTCCGGGAGACGCCAGCCAACGTCGGCACCGCGCTCAAGCACGCCATGCAGGAGATCGAGCGAGCCAACCCCGACACGCTCTACCGCGTCTTCGGCGCCGCCGACTGGGGCAACCGCGAGAAGTTCACCGACGAGCTCCTCAAGGACCTGATCGAAGGCTCTCTCCGCGATCTCGCTCGGCAACAACGCCGTCGACACCGACATCCTCGGCGACGCCTACGAGTACCTGGTCGGCAAGTTCGCCGACGTCACCCGCCGCAACAAGGCCGGCGAGTTCTACACGCCGCGCAGCGTCGTGCGGATGATGGTCGAGATCCTCGATCCGAAGGAAGGCGAGTCGATCTACGACCCCGCCTGCGGCACCGGCGGCATGCTGCTCGCCGCCATCGACCACGTGAAGCGGAACGGCGGCGACCCGCGCACCTTCTTCGGCAAGATCTACGGCCAGGAGAAGAACCTCACGACCTCCTCCGTCGCCCGGATGAACCTCGTCCTCCACGGCATCGAGGACTTCCAGATCGCCCGCGAGGACACCCTCCGCAATCCCGCCTTCACCGATGGTGCCGGCGGCCTCGCCACCTTCGACTGCGTGATCGCCAATCCACCGTTCTCGCTCAAGGAATGGGGACGCGAGGTCTGGGAGAACGACCCCTGGGGCCGAGCGCAGTACGGCCTGCCGCCGGACGAGCTACGGCGACTACGCCTTCGTCCAGCACATGATCGCGTCGATGGCCCAGGGCGGAAGCAGCCGCATGGCCGTCGTCCTCCCGCAAGGCGCACTCTTCCGCAAGAGCGCCGAAGGCAAGATCCGCGAAGCCCTGCTCAAGGAAGACCTGATCGAAGCGGTCATCGGCCTCGCGCCGAACCTCTTCTACGGCACCGGCCTCGCCGGCTGCGTCGTGATCCTCCGCCGCAAGAAGCCCGCCGAGCGGAAGAACAAGGTGCTCATCATCGACGCCTCGAGCCTCTTCCGGAAGGGCCGCGCCCAGAACTTCCTCGACCCCGAGCACGGCGAGCAGATCGTCAAGTGGTTCCAGGCCTTCGAGGATGTCGAGGACCGCGCCAAGGTCGTCACCCTCGATGAGATCAAGGACGAAGGCTGGACGCTCAACATCTCCCGCTACGTCCTGCCGCCCATCGGCGAGGACATTCCGCCGCTGCCCGAGGCCGTCGCCGCGTTCAAGGAAGCACTCACCGAAGCGCGCGCCGCCGAAGACCACCTGCGCACCGTGCTGACCGAGGGAGGATGGCTGGAATGAAAGACGCACAGAAACCCGATCACGTCAGCCTCAACACGCTGATTGGTCGCCTGAAGGAAGGCCGCTTCGTCATTCCTGACTTCCAGCGTGAGTTCGAGTGGAAGCCTTGGGACATCAAGCGACCTGATGCGGTCGATCTTCCTCGACTACTACATCGGCAGTCTTCTGCTCTGGAAGGGCAAGAACGAGAACTTCGACTCGCTGTCCTGCGAGATCATCTACGGATTCGACGACAAGACCGGCAGCTTCCATGGAACTACGGCACGGGAGCCCCGAGCACATCGTCCTCGATGGCCAGCAGCGACTCACCGCCTTGTACTACGCCTTCGTCGCTCCGGATGTCGCGTTGCCGAACCGGGCGAACCGCTGCCGTGTACTTCGTTCACGTCGACAAGTTCATGGACGAGGAGTACGACGAGGCGTTCGAGTACGACTGGACTTTCGCGCCGCTTCAGCAAGATCCTCGAACAATCGCGAGCGTCCAGTATCGCCGAGCACATCTTTCCGCTCTCCGTCATCGGAGCAGGCGGCTGGGACCTCGCCGAACTGGGTGCAGGGCTACGAGAAGTACTGGAAGCGAGACGGCAGCGACGCAGCCGAGGCCGGCGAGCGATGACAGCCGCGGCTGAACGCCGCGCGGCACGCCGACGAACGCCGAAGACTTTCGGCGAGCACCTCAAGGGGATTACCGAGCAGTACCAGATCGCCTACATCGAGCTCGACAGAGACCTGGCCGTCGACAAGGTCTGCGACATCTTCACGCAGATCAACAGCACGGGGCATCCGGCTCGACGTGTTCGACCTGATCAACGCGCTCCTCAAGCCGAAGGGCTTGCAGCTCAAGCACATGTGGCGTGAGGCCTCGTCGCGCCTCGAGTTCGTCGACACCGGCAAGATGAACGTCTACGTGCTTCAGGTCATGTCGATCCTGCGTCAGGCCTACTGCTCGCCGAAGTACCTCTACTACCTGCTGCCTGGTCAGGAGAAGCAGGTCCGCGACCGACGACGGCGAGCTGCGGAAGGAAATCCTCATTCCCGATACCGCAGACTTCGAGACGACGCTGGGACGACGCCGTCGATGCGATCGAAGCGCGCTATCAAGCTGCTGCGGCATCCCCAGGAGTTCGGTGCCATCTCGTCGCAGTATCTGCCGTACGTTTCGATCCTTCCGGCCTTCGCCGCCCTGCAGGCCGCATGCGGCGACTTGCCAGCCGAACCAGCAGCTGGACGCGCAGCGCAAGATCCGCCACTGGTACTGGGCGTCCGTCTTCACCAACCGATACTCGGGTTCCGTCGAGTCCACCAGCGCGCGCGACTTTCTCGACGTGAAAGCCTGGATCGAGGACGACGACGCTGAGCCCGCGCTTGATCGCAGGAGTTCAAGGACCGCTTCCGCAGCCTCGAGTTGCGCAAGGAGACCAAGAAGGGCATCGTCGGTCTACAACGGCATCTTCAACCTGCTCGTGCTCCAGGGAGCGCGCGACTGGATGACCGGCAACGTGCCGCAGCACGGCGACCTGGACGACCACCACATCGTTCCCAGCGTCCTGGGGCAAGAACGCACCTCAAGGACGCCAGCATCCACACGATCCTCAACCGCACGCCGCTGACTGCCGACACCAACCGCCATGTCATCAACGACCGTCTTCCGAACGAGTACCTGCCAGAGCTCATCGCCAACAGCAGCGAAGACCAGGTGCGCGCCGATTCTCGAGTCGCACTTCATCTCGCCGACGGCGCTAGAGCATCCTGCTGCGCGATCCGTTCGGCGCCGGACGACTACGAGGCGTTCATCGCCGAGCGTCAGCGCACGATCCTGGAAGCGATCGAGAACCTGCTGATCAAGGAACGGCTCGACCTTTCGCCGCCGCTTCGTGAACTCGACCGCGACATCGAGAAGGCCGAGCTGGCGCTTGCGCCGAAGTATCGTCTCCGACACTCGACAATGACGCCGAGCGACTTCCTCCACATGTCGCCCAGAAGATCGACGAGAGCATCCTGAGAGCCGCGAAGAAGAACGCGGCCATCGACGTCGAGAACTACGAGAGCGCTCGAGGCCAAGCTCGAGTTCGCCGATCTTCGCGAACTTCAGGAGATCATCACGTCGAAGGCCACCTGGGCGCGCTTTGAGCCCCGGTTCGTGAACAAGGAGACCCTCAACGCGAAGTTCGGCCAGCTCGCTGAGCTCCGAAACGGCATCCGCCACAGTCGCACGGTCAGACGAGATCGTACCGCAAGGAAGGTGAAGCGGCGATCCTCTGGTTCAAGGAGGTGCTGAATCAATGAGCGACCACCTCTCACAGAAGGAGCTCGAGTCCTACCTCTGGGGCGCGGCCACGCTGCTGCGCGGGCTCATCGATGCCAGCGACTACAAGCAGTACATCTTCCCGCTGCTCTTCTTCAAGCGGCTCTCGGATGTCTGGGACGAGGACTACCGCGAAGCCTTCGAGGACTCCCAGGACGAGGGCTACGCGACGGCGACCGCCAACGACCGCTTCACCATTCCCGAAGGCGCGCACTGGAAGGACGCCCGCGATGCCTCACGCGATGTCGGCCGGGCCCTGCTGAACGCCTACCAGGCCATCGAGGCCGCCAACCCGCAGCGGCTGCAGGGCGTCTTCGGCAACGCCGCCTGGACCGACAAGGCCCAGATGCCCGACGAGACGCTCAAGAACCTCATCGAGCACTTCTCGAAGCACACCCTGAGCCTCGCCAACGTGCCCGAGGACGAGCTCGGCAACGGCTACGAGTACCTCATCAAGCAGTTCGCCGACGACAGCGGCCACACCGCGCAGGAGTTCTACACCAACCGCACGCTCGTGCACCTGATGGCGCAGATGCTCGAACCCAAGGCGGGCGAGACCATCTACGACCCGACCTGCGGCACCGGCGGCATGCTCATCTCGTGCCTGGCCGAGGTGAAGCGCAACGGCGGCGACACCCGCACCATGGGCCTCTACGGGCAGGAGCTCATCAACATCACCGCGGCCATCGCCCGCATGAACCTCGTGCTGCACGGCGTGTCCGACTTCGACATCCGCAGCGGCAACACGCTGCACGAACCGGCCCTGATCGAGGGCGACCGGCTCAAGACCTTCGACGTGGTCCTCGCCAATCCGCCGTACTCCATCAAGAAGTGGAACCGCGAGGCGTGGCAGAGCGATCCGTGGGGCCGCAACTTCCTCGGCACCCCGCCGCAGGGCCGCGCCGACTACGCCTTCTTTCAGCACATCCTGAAGAGCATGGACCCGAAGACGGGCCGCTGCGCGATTCTGTTTCCGCATGGCGTGCTCTTCCGGAACGAAGAAGCCGAGCATGCGGCGCAAGCTGATCGAGGCGGACCTGGTCGAGTGCGTGCTCGGGCTTGGGCCGAACCTCTTCTACAACTCGCCGATGGAAGCGTGCGTGCTGGTCTGTCGCTCCAGTCAAGCCGGCAGAACGGCAAGGGCAAGATCCTCTTCATCGACGCCGTCAAGGAAGTCGCCCGCGAGCGCGCGCAGAGCTTCCTCAAGCCGGAGCACCAAGCCAAGATCCTCAACGCCTACCAGAGCTTCGCCGACCAGCCCGGATTCGCCGCGGTCGTCACGAACGAAGAGATGCTTGCCAAGGCGGCAATCTCTCCATTCCGCGATACGTCAAGAAGGCGCCCAAGTCGGAATCCGACGGTGACAACGCAGAGCCTCGTCCGATGCGTGGACTGCGTTCGAAGACGAAGGGCGCGAGTTCTGGACGGAGATGGACTCGCTCGTGGAGATGCTCGACGGCGTCGTAGCCGAGGAGGCTCAGCGATGCCTGAGGCCCTCAAGAAGACCAGCTGGAACCATGGTCGCGTTCGGCGATGTCGTGCAGCTGTCGAAAGAGCGATCGACAAGATCCCGAGGCAGACGGCTTCGAGCGATACGTCGGCCTCGAGCACTTGGAACCGAGCGACCTGAAGGTTCGGAGCTGGGGCGACATCGCCGACGGTACGACCATTCACGATGCGTCTTCAAGCCCGGCCAAGTCCTCTTCGGCAAGCGACGCGCCTATCAGCGGAAGGTCGCCGTCGCCGACTTCAGCGGCGTCTGTTCCGGCGACATCTATGTCCTTGAGCCGAAGGGCCAGATCGTCTGCTGCCAGAGCTCCTGCCGTTCATCTGCAGAGCGAGTCGTTCTACGACTACGTCGATCAGCATGTCGCAGGGTCGGGCTTTCGCCGACGAGTGAACTGGAAGGCGCTCGCGAAGTACGAGTTCGCCCTGCCACCGCTGGAGGAGCAGCGGCGGATTGCGGAGGTGCTGCAGGCGGCGAGCGAGCTCGTCGAGGCAGCTCATGACCGTTGACGAGCTGCTCGACAGTCGAATGATCAGCTGCGCTCGATCACTGCTCTGCAAGCCGCGTCGAGGACGCGACTCGATGCCGAGCATCGGAGCGCCGCTGGCTGGACGATCGCTCGACTGGTCGATGACGTCAGCCGACGAGCGATCTCGTACGGACTACGAAGCCGAGTCGACGCTGACGACTCGAGGACATCGTCCTGACGTGACGGCTGCGATGTGACATCGACTCGGACTGAGACTGACGTGCATCGCGAGTGCACGTGACGACGAAGCGATCTGCTCGATGATCGCGTGCAGAACGGGCGATCGTCTGCTCAGCAAGGTGGCATCTGGATCGCCGAGCAGTGTTCGATCGAAGCATGCGATTGCATCACGCGATACTGCTGTCACGAGCATCGCGAGTTCGTATCCGCGAGTACGTCTCGCTGCGAGCTCTGACTCGCGATGTCTGCAATGACGCACTGCAGCGATGTGCAGCTGGTCAGCGCAGCTCAGAGCACATCTGCAATCGACTCGAAGATCTGACGCGCATGCCGATGTCCGATTCCCAGTCGATCGCAGAGCAAGCAGGATCGTCGAGCGACTCGACGATCGATGCTGTCGAAGCATGCGACGAGCATCGCGAGCGACGAGCAGGCGTCAGCAGTGCTCGCGAAGGCAGCTGCTTCGAGTCGAATGGAGGCGACGCAATGACCTTCAACGAAGCCAACACCGTCGAAGCCTTCGTCCGCGACCTGCTCTGCGGCGGCATCACCCATCACACCGCCGTCGGCCCCGGCCTCGCTCGCCGCTCCGGCCAGATCTCCGGCCTCGGCTGGCACTACCTCTCCCACGAGAACCTCCCCCGCCAGCCCCAGGAAGCACTCGTCGAGGACCATCTCAGCGAGGCCCTCATCCGCCTGAACCCCACCATCGCCGCCCAGCCCGATCGCGTCGACGACGTGCTCTACCGGCTGCGGGCGATCATCATGGGCGTCCGCAGCGACGGCCTGGTCAAGGCCAACGAGGAGTTCGCCGCCTGGCTCACCGGCGAGAAGTCGATGCCCTTCGGCGAGAACGGCGAGCACGTCACCATCAAGCTCATCGACTTCGACGACCTCGAGCAGAACCAGTACGTCGTCACCCAGCAGTACACCTTCCGCGCCGGCAAGACCGAGAAGCGGGCCGACCTCGTCCTGCTCATCAACGGCATGCCGCTGGTGCTCATCGAGGCGAAGACCCCGGTCCGCTCCAGCCAGAGCTGGCTCGACGGGGCGCTGCAGGTGCACGACGACTACGAGCGCAACGTGCCCGAGCTCTTCGTGCCGAACGTCTTCTCCGTCGCCACCGAGGGCAAGGAGTACCGCTACGGCTCGATCCGCATGCCCGTCGAGTTCTGGGGCCCGTGGCGGCTCGAGGACGACGATGCCCTGCCCTCGATGGAGCAGGTCGAGAAGGCGGTCACCTCGATGCTGCGGCCGCAGGTCATCCTCGACCTGCTGGCGAACTTCACCTCGTACGCGACGCACAAGGGCAAGCAGCGCATCAAGATCATCGCCCGCTATCAGCAGTACGAGGGCGCGAACAAGCTCGTCGAGCGCGTGGTGGCCGGCCACCCGAAGAAGGGCCTGATCTGGCACTTCCAGGGCTCGGGCAAGTCGCTGCTGATGCTCTTCGCGGCCCGCAAGCTGCGCCTGCACCCGGCGCTCAAGAACCCGACGGTGATGATCGTGGTCGACCGCATCGATCTCGACAGCCAGATCTCGAGCACCTTCTACGCCGCCGACGCGCCGAACCTGGTCAAGGCCGAGAGCCGCAAGGACCTGCAGGACCTGCTCGAGCAAGGACGTCCGCAAGATCATCATCACGACGATCCACAAGTTCGGCGAGGCCGACGGCGTGCTCAACGACCGCGACAACATCATCGTGCTGGTCGACGAGGCCCACCGCACGCAGGAGGGCGACCTCGGCCGCAAGATGCGCGAGGCCCTGCCCAACGCCTTCCTCTTCGGCCTGACCGGCACGCCGATCAACCGCGCCGACAAGAACACCTTCTACGCCTTCGGCGCCGAGGAGGACGCGAACGGCTACATGAGCCGCTACGGCTTCGAGGAGTCGATCCGCGACGGCGCCACCAAGGAGCTGCACTTCGAGCCGCGGCTGGTCGACCTGCACATCGACCAAGACGCCGATCGACGAGGCGTTCGAGGAGCTCACCGGCGGCCTGACCGACGAGGACCGGGACCAGCTCGGCAAGACCGCCGCCAAGATGGCGGTGCTGCGTCAAGGCGCCCGGAGCGCGTCCAGGCGGTCTGCGCCGACATCGCCCAGCACTTCCAGGAGAAGGTCGCGCCGAACGGCTTCGGCGCGCAGGTCGTCACCTTCGACCGCGAGAGCTGCCTGCTCTACAAGCAGGCGCTCGACCAGCACCTGCCGCCGGAGATGTCCGACATCGTCATGTCGGTGAACAGCGGCGAGGACGCAGTACGCGCCCTACCGGCGCGATCGGGATGCCGAGGAGAAGCTGCTCGACCGCTTCCGCGATCCCAACGACCCGCTGAAGATCCTCATCGTCACCTCGAAGCTGCTCACCGGCTTCGATGCGCCGATCCTGCAGACCATGTACCTCGACAAGCCGCTGCGCGACCACACCCTGCTGCAGGCGATCTGCCGCACGAACCGACCCTACGGCGCAGGAGAAGACCCACGGCCTGATCGTCGACTACCTCGGCGTCTTCGACGACGTCGCCCAGGCGATCCAGTTCGACGAGGAGGGCATCACGCGGGTCGTCACCAACATCGCCGAGCTGAAGGCGAAGCTGCCCGAGGCCATGCAGAAGTGCCTCGAGCTACTTCCCCGGCGTCGACCGCACCGTCGACGGGCTACGAGGGCCTGATCGCCGCCCAGGAGTGCCTGCCCAACAACGAGACCCGCGACCGCTTCGCCGCCGACTTCAGCTACCTGAGCCGGCTCTGGGAGGCGATCTCGCCCGATCCGATTCTGAGCCAGTACGAGACCGACTACCGCTGGCTCGTCCAGGTCTACGAGTCGGTGAAGCCGTCGACCGGCACCGGGCAAGCTGCTCTGGCACGCGCTGGGCGCCAAGACCATCGAGCTGATCCACGAGAACGTCCACGTCGATGCGGTGCGCGACGATCTCGAGACCCTGGTGCTCGATGCCGACCTGCTCGAGGCGGTGCTCGGGACGCCCGACCCGAAGAAGAAGGCCAAGGAGATCGAGATCAAGGTCGCCGCGCGGCTGCGCAAGCACCTGCACGATCCGCGGTTCAAGGCGCTCGGCGAGCGGCTCGAGGACCTCAAGAAGCGGCACGAGCAGGGGCTGCTGACGAGCGTCGAGTTCCTGAAGGAGCTGCTCGACCTGGCCAAGGACGTCGTCGCGACCGAGCAGAGCGGCGCCGCCGATCGAGGAAGAGGAGCGGGGCAAGGCGGCCCTGACCGAGCTGTTCGAGGAGGCCAAGAACGAGGACACGCCGATCATCGTCGAGCGGGTCGTCAACGACATCGACGAGATCGTTCGCGTCGTCCGCTTCGACGGCTGGCAGAACACCCATGCCGGCGAGCGCGAAGTCAAGATGGCGCTGCGCAAGACGCTGTTCAAGTACAAGCTGCACCAGGACCAGGAGCTGTTCGACCGGGCGTACGGGTACATCCGGCAGTACTACTAGCCCACTCTGCTAGAGAGTCTCGTGATCTCGGGCCGTTTCGTACCGGACTTCGGGTCCCAGAAACGCCAGATATTGAACTTCGTGGCACCCGGGTAAGTGTCGTAGCTCAAGTCGTTCCACCCAAGATGGCCGGCGATGTGCGAGATGAGTTCCCGCTTCGGCGCTGCAGTGACTTTCCCCTGTCGCGCCGCAACAACAGCGCCCAAGAGCAGATCACGAGCTGAATCCCCGGAGTGTCCTTGCTGTCGACAGTCAGCAAGCTGTGGATCACTTGCTGCTTGTCCAGCGAACGGACACGCTTGAGGGTGTGGTTGAGGATGGTTTCAGCAGCTTCGTCGGCCTTCTCGTACCTTGATGCTATCGGGTCAACGCGAACGCGATACTGCTTCCCGGCGGATGCGAAGCGCTTGATCTTGTTGGCTAGTAGCATCGTGAAATGCTTCCTGCGGGCTAGGTCCCAATCCCGACTGTGCCGGTCGAGATCTACGTCACTGCGTGCGATCACAATGCAGTGAAACATGAGCCAGCTCCGCGCGAAGAACTCGTCCACCAATGCCTTGTAGAAGGGTAGGGTGTGCCCTCGTACCTTGGTCCACTTCACCTCTGATGGTGCGTTGAAGTTGGAATGCAGTTCTGACCAGATTCGCTGGAAGTCGCCACGGCGCTCCCAGGTCATCCAGAGCGTTCCGAACCCGAAGAACCGCGCTCCGTGCGTTCCCGATTCATCGCAATAAATCAGGTAGTGGCGGTTAGGGTCGCTCGCCTGTCGCCGTGCGATTGAACTTGGGGCTGCCGCGCTCACGAATGCAACATAGCGGATCTGCACCGATCCAGCC
>CAWECO010000006.1:0-22831 GCA_963807645.1 uncultured Gemmatimonadales bacterium | reverse complement strand
CACTGTTGCCACGCATGGCCAGGCCCCCGATATGTCTTGGGACGTCTCGGGGCATCCTGTCGGCCTTTACCTCGGACACCGTGATGATCGAGATCGAGATAGTGCCGCGCTCCGTCCTGACCCCGGAACTATTGAAGGCCATAGTCGGCCAGTACTCGCTTCCGTGGAGAGGAACGCACGGACTGCCCCATTGGGCGCGCGTCCTGGAGAACGGGCTCCGAATCGCCAGCGACACGGGCGCCGATCCGACGATTGTCACCCTGTTCGCCGTCTTCCACGACGCGTGTCGGATCAACGAGGGTTGGGACCGCGGACACGGAAGACGTGGGGCTGAACTGGCCGCGTCCCTTGGGGCCGGGCGTCTATTTCCTGGACGACGATCGATTCGAGCTTCTCCATTACGCCTGCGTCCACCACACCGATGGAATGAAGGACGGAGACCCGACCATCCGATCGTGCTGGGACGCCGACCGCCTCGACCTGGGGAGGGTAAGGATCACTCCAGACCCTCGGCGCATGGCGACCGATTTCGCGGCTCGACCGGATGTCATCGAGTGGGCCGAGGAAGAAGTCGGGGTGGATACGTGCCCCCGATCACAACCGTCTGGGAGACGTGGGCGGGCGATGGAAGCGTCACCCAGGCTGAGACGACCCGGTTGTTCAGGTCCGGTTCTGAAGCTCCAGCAGTCTGGGCCTCATTCGCTCCGCCGTCTCGATCGCCGACGCGACGTCCCGCAGTTCCGTCACCATGTCCGTGAGCTCCTCCGTTCGCGATTCAGCCATCACGTGAGTGCGGCTGGATCCGTGACGCGAAAGCGTCTGCTTACCGAGACGGTCCATCCATGTGGACAGACGAACCAGCCGCTGCATCGTGTGCTCGAAGTCGCGCGACCACCAGTCAAGGAGATCATCGGACCCGGTCTCGCACCTCGCCCTTGCGACTACGAATACGATCGAGTTCTGACGTGGGAATCCGCCACTCCCCGTCCTGCTTCCGAGCCGATACTCCCCCGCTCCGAATCCAGTTGTAGACGGTGTTGAAGTGCCTGCCACTCAAACGGGCGAACTCGTGCACACCCAGGGTCTCTCTCATGATCAATCCTCATGTTGTTGTCACTATTCATATTAAACTCATCTATCGATAAGTCAATATCTCATGGTAATTTCCAACGAATCTCGGACGTCTCTTGTGGAAATCTCTATTCTCCCGTAATTCCCGCCAGGAACCCGATGGTAGGTCCACGCGTTCCCTTGATCGACCGATTGGTGACTATTGGGGCGGCTTGCCGAATGTCCCCCGATCAACGAAAATCCGCCGGGAGGCCCATCGTGGCACGAGCCGTTTGGAAGGACACCGTGATCGCCGAGTCCGAGACCTTCGAACTGGTCGAGGGCAACGTCTACTTTCCCGCCGAGTCGGTGTCGCGAGAGCACGTTCGCGACTCTGATACGCAAACCGTCTGTCCGTGGAAGGGAGTGGCGTCCTACTACGACGTGGTCGTTGATGGCGAGGTGAATCCGAATGCGGCATGGACCTACCTCGAACCGAAACAGGCCGCGTCACAGATCCAGGGCCACGTGGCCTTCTGGCGAGGGGTGACCGTCGAGCGGTAGCTCCGCGACACACGCCGGTCACGTTGACGGATCGTAAGGCGAGGAGGTACGGTACGTCTTTCGCCCGGCGCGCCGGCCTCGACGCGGAGAGCCCCTCGTGAGCCAGTACCTGCTCATCGCCATCGCGAGTATCATCACGCTCGGAATCGCCGCCGAGTGGATCGCCTGGCGCGTGGGTCTTCCCTCGATCCTGGTCCTGCTGCTGTTCGGGCTCGTGGCGGGCCCGTTCACGGGTCTTCTGGATCCCGACGCCGTGTTCGGGGATCTCCTGTTTCCCGTGGTTTCCGTGTCGGTCGCCGTCATCCTGTTCGAGGGTGGCACCAGCCTTCGCCTCCACGAGCTCCGGCAGGTTGGCCGCGTGGTAACCCGTCTGGTGACGGTCGGTGCTCTGGTCACATGGGCCCTCGCGGCCCTGTCCGCGCACTACGTTCTGCGAGTGGAACTGGGGCCAGCGCTTCTTCTGGGGGCCATTCTCGTGGTCACCGGACCCACGGTCATCGTCCCGCTGCTCCGCCAGATGAGACCCAGCCCCCAGGTGGGCAACACGCTCAAGTGGGAAGGCATCCTCATCGACCCGATTGGAGCGGTGCTTGCGGTACTCGTATACGAGGTGCTGCTGGCGGGCGGGTTCGAGGTCGCCTGGACCGTCGGCATGGTGGGACTCCTGAAAACCGTCGTGATCGGAGCCGTGCTGGCGGCCGCCGGGGCCGGATTGATGATCTGGGTGCTTGATCGCCGCTGGGTGCCGGAATACCTGCAGAGCCCGCTATCCCTGACCCTGGTGGTCGGTGCCTTCGCCGTGTCCAACTCCCTGCAGCCGGAGTCCGGCCTGCTGACCGTCACGCTGATGGGGATGGTGATGGCGAACCAGAAGACGGTGAACGTGCGCCACATCGTCGAGTTCAAGGAGAACCTGCGCGTGCTGCTCATCTCCTCCCTGTTCATCATCCTGGCCGCGCGGCTGGACATGGCGGACCTGCGAGCGGTGGGAGTGCCGGAGATCGCGTTCGTCGGAGGACTGATCTTGGTGGTCCGGCCGGTGGCCGTCGGACTGGCGACGCTCGGTTCGGATCTCAACTGGCGTGAGCGGCTCGTGCTCGGTTGGGTGGCGCCGCGCGGTATCGTGGCCGCGGCTGTCGCCTCCCTCTTCGCCCTGGAACTCGCGCAGCACGGATTCCCGGGTGCCAGCCAGCTGGCGTCGATCACGTTCCTGGTGATCATCACCACGGTTCTCGTTTACGGATTCACGGCCGCCCCCCTGGCCCGCCGACTCGGCGTCGCTCTACCCGCCCCCCAGGGAGTGCTCTTCGTCGGCGCTCATCCGTGGGCTCGTGAGATCGCCCGGGCGTTGCAGGAACTGGACTTCCAGGTGCGACTCGCCGATACGAACCGTCGGAACATCAGACAGACTCGCCTGGCCGGCCTTCCGACGTATTTCGGGAGTTCGCTGACCGAGGGGGCGCTGGACAGCATCGACCTGGCGGGAATCGGAAACCTCCTCGCGCTGACCGCGAACGATGAAGTGAATTCGCTGACGGGCCTCAATTTCAGCGAGGTCCTCGGTGCGGACTCGGTGTTCCAGCTTCCTCCCGAGGATCTCGCGACGGCCGACGACGAAACGCTCGTCCGTCGTCACCTGCGCGGGCGTTTCCTGTTCCGGGCCGACGCCGGGTACTGGAACTTGACGGCACGCTTCGACGCCGGGGCATGCGTCAAGGCCACGAAGCTGACCGAAGAATTCGGCTACCCGGAATTCCTCGCGGAGTATCCGGACGCGATTCCCCTTTTCGTGGTGGATGAGGGAAGGCTGACCGTAGCGACGGTGGACGAAGAGGTCGCTCCCCAGCCCGGTCAGACGATCGTCGCGATCGTCAGAGTGCCGGGCGCATCCTAGCCGCGGCCGACCGAGAAGCTGATCGGCTGCGCGATCCACACTCCGAGCGGTTTGTCGAGCAGCATCGCCGGCGCGAATCGCATCTGCACGGCCATCGCGAGGGCCGTCTCGTCCAGTAGGACGTAGCCGCTCGATCGGTTGATCTGCGCTTTGCTCGGGTTGCCTTCGGCGTCGACCCACACCCACATCAGGACGTCCCCTCCGATGCCCGCCTCCTTCAACTGCTTCGGATATATCCTATCCATCAGTCGGATCATCTCGGGACCGTTCAAGAGCCGCGGTTCGACGTCGCGATCCACGTAAACCGGCTGATCGCTCGGATCGACCTCCACGTTGGGCGGCGGCGGCGCAAGCTGGGACGCCGGGTTCTCGTCAAACGTCGTCGCGGCGATCGTGATGTCCTCGTCGAGGACGCTCTCGGAGACCCGCGGGCGTGCCGGCCTGACGATGGCCTGTGGGGGTGGAGGAATCCGTACTTCGGGTGGCAACTCGACCGCCGCCAGCTCGGCGGCAACGAAATCGAAATCGGCCGCCTGAATGCGGGGGAAGTACTCGAAGGCCAGGAAATGAACCCCGACCGAGGCGAAGACGGCCAGCGCCCCGATCGTGCGGTAGGAGTTCTTGAACCGCTGGTTGGCGGTGGGGACTTCTTCTTCCGGCGAATCCTCGGCACCGGAATGCAGCATCTCATTCGACATTGGACGCTCCTGTCGCGACCGCGCGACCCATCCCCCGCGTTGCGCCAGAACGGAACGCACCCAGGAACGAGCACCATCCGCGAGGCGGTCGAAGGACTCATTGCTTCACTTATCTTGTACGCACGGGGGGAGCGAAAGATTCGCCGCTCTCTCGAAGGTTGCGTGCCTCCGTCACCACTGCGTCACCCCTCATTTCAATGGACACGTCTGGCGTCGACGCGGTTGGCAACGAATCATGTATATTGGGTGCGGGTCCGGGCCGCGGTTTTGGGCACCGCCCGACCGGGAGTACGCTCGAGGAGGATGTGATGAACGAGAGCTGGACCGACGCGGAGCGCCTGGCGGCCGAAGTGCTGGCCACCGGCTCTGAAGAGGCCCTGCGAGAACTCCTAGCCGAGCTCGATCGCGGCTTTCCAGCTTTGGATCGCTCCCGCCACTCCGGTCGTTCATCTTCTTCCTTCCTCGGTCGCTTCAAGCGGCAACGCGGACCGCGGACTCGCCAGAGCCGCGCCATCGGGGAGCCGAACTGGTGGCGCAACTCGAGCCTGCTGGATTCGGCGGTCGATGCAGCGGTGGTACTCGTCGCGGTCCTGTGCATTGGGGTGGGAGTTCGACCGCTCGCGACTCCGGTGGCCGACGCCCGCCCCCTGCTGGCGCAGGCGCTCGAAGGAGTCTCGCTTCCCTCGGCGGACGTGGCACCCGCGCCGTTCTCGGCGGTCTCGGCTGCCGAGCGCCCCGTTGCGGCCAGCGAGCCAATCTCGCTCCAGGCGCGAAGGCTCGAGGCGACGATCGGACGGTACCGTGCCGTGGCCGATATGCACGCTGGAGGAGAAGCTGCCGTGCGCTCGCCTGCGGCTGAGCTACCAGGAGGTGGAGGAAGGCTGGACCCGGTACAGCATCTCGCGCGGGCGGACCTACGGCGATCGTCTTCCCGACAACCTCGTCCGGTGGGACGAGGCACTGTACGAAGCCGTACGCGATGTGGATCGGGAGTTCACGGCCTCCGGCTGCAACCGTCCGTAGTCATCTGCGAGGGATCGCAGTCCGGTCCGACATCCTGCGCCTCTATCGTGGATCACCGGGACGTACGACGGGTTCGGCGCGTCGATCGCCAGAGCTTTCGGAGGCCGAATATGCCCGAGAATTCAGAGTGTTCCGGCCGTCACCGGATCATCGGACCGGAAGAGGCCGGATGTTGGATAGGCGCGACACCCGATGTACGCAGGCGACTGTTGGGCCTCGCGGTGGCCGTTCTGGCACCGGCCGTGCTTCCTGAATCGGCGGGCGCCCAGAGTTCGGCTGGCGGGACCGTGCGACTCGTGGTCCGAGCGGACGCGATTCCTCCCGGAGCCCTGGATCTCGATTCCGAGGCGATCCTGTGGATGGCCCCGCAGTCGATCGAGCAAACCGAGCGACTCGCGGCGCTTTGGGCGAGGGGCGACGACGTCGGCGCCCTGGAGGCGTGGCGAGCCGTCGTCGAGGAGGAGGTCGCCGCCGAGAGAATGTCCACGGACGAGCAGGCGGACGCGGCGGCCGGCTGGATCGCGGTCCGGGCGATGAAGATCGCCGCCCGACGCGCGGAAGACGTTTCGGCGGATCTCCTGGAGCAGAGAGTTCGGGAAATTCATGGAGCGGCGCGGATCGCGGCCATCGCATCGATCGAGGCCCGCGACTAGGCGAGCCGGAGACATCGCGCCGCCTCTGGAGTATTCTCCAGCATGAAGGAATCATTCACGCGAAGGGCGCCATGAGGCGGGCACCGACCGGGACGGTCCGAGCGCTGGGCCTCGCTCTGGGGCTGGCAACCGTCATCTCCGGATGCGGCGAAGAGGACGCGTCGCGGCCAGGCTCTCCGAGGACCTCGCGGACTGCCCCTGGAGGGCTCCCCGTTCCCCTATGCCGACAACGCGGAAGACGTGGGAGTCTCTTCGGACGCCATCTGGCTGTTCAAGGAACGGCTGTACTCGCGAATGGTGGCGCGCCACATGGTGGGTGCCGAGATCCTCGTGATCGTGGACGGGCAGATCGTGCTTCACCAGGCCATGGGGTGGGCGGACCGGGACGACCTCGTACCCATGCAGCGCAACTCGATCTTCCGCCTCGCCTCGATGACCAAGCCCCTGGTCGGGACCGCGACGCTGATGCTGGCGGAGGAGGGACGGGTCGGGCTGGACGAGCCGGTCGGCCGTTACCTCGATTCGTTCCGCTCCGGATCGCGGCGGACGATCACGGTCCGGCACCTGCTGACCCATCGATCCGGTTTCGTGCAGGGCGGCGATCCGCCGGGCTACTCCGATCAGCCGACCCTGGTCGACGCCGTGAATCTGGCCGGCGAACAGGGGCCGACCTACGAACCGGGCGAACGGTTCATCTACTCGAACCTCAACTCCGAGACCCTCGGCGCCGTGGTGGCCACCGTCTCGGGTGAGCCGGTCGAGCGCTTCATCGAGCAGCGGATCCTCGCTCCGCTCGGCATGTCCGACAGGCACACCGCGTTCTCCCCGGAAGTCGGAATGGGCGGATCGGGTCCCCTCCTCCTACCGCAGCTGGGGAGGATCGTCGTGGGAGCGCTGGTGGAACCCGTCCCGTCCGCATGAGACTCCCTGGTTCAGCCCGGCGGGCGACCTGTTCGGGAGCGCGTTCGACTACGCGCGCTTTCTCCAGGCCTGGATCGACCGGGGCGAGTACGCGGAGCGGACGCCTCCTGGAGGTCGCGACCGTCGAGGAAGCGCTGGCCGACCCGATGGCGGCCGACACGCTTCCGCCGCGGGCCCGCTGGTACGGCATGCAGTGGGAGATCTATTCTCCGCCCGCGTCAGCCGGCGGCTTGCCCGCTTTCGGGCACCGCGGGGCGACGGGCACGCTCGGGATGGCGATCCCCGGCCGGAACGCGATCGTGGTCTTTCTTACCAACTCCAACGAGACCGAAGTCGTTGAGGAAGTCATCGACGCGGCACTGGAAATGTTCGGGAGCTGAACATGGCAGAAATGAAGATCAGCAACGCGCCTCTGAGACTGACGCTGACGGATGACAAGGGCCGCGTGGTCGCGGCGCTGCGTTATCCGAGAGTCAAGTGGAACAAGCTGGTGATCGAGAGCGAGGACGCGGAGTTCGACGCCGTGGTCCTGAGCGGCAGTCGGGTCCGGTTGGAGAAGAGGGTGCCCGCCTCGGAAGGCGCGGATGAGCCCGATGGCTCCGCCGAACGCCACGAGTGGGATCCGTTCCACGAGTTCGAGTTCGGCGTCCGGGACGTACTGACCAGGGCCGGCAAGGCCGTGGAGGACTTCCTCGACGACCTGAACGAGTGGTCCGGCCCGATGTTCCGAGACGGACCCGGCTCCAAGCCCGACGAAGAGTGAGGCAAGGCGCGCCCGGCGTCGTACCGGGCGCGCTCGCCTGGCCCTAGTTCCCGAGCGGGAACGCGACTCCGGCCAGGAACTGCAAGGCGCTCATCTTCGAGCTGCCCAGTTCCAGGGCGTCCGTCAGGCCCAGGTCGTACCGGGCGTCAAAGACGATCGCCACGTTCCCCATGTCGATGTCGACACCCGCCCCGAACAACATGTCGAACAGGACGCTCTTGGCTGCGAATACTTCCCCGATCAGTTCCGAGTCACAGTCAATCGACGCGCTGTCGCCATCCTGGTTTCCCTTGAGCTTGCAGCTTGCCTTGATGCTGGCTTGCGGCCCGAGGAATACCCGGGGGGTCACGCTTCCGCCTGTATCGAACCGGATGCCCACCAGGAGGGGTATATCGATGTAATCGAGCGCCAGCGTCGCCGTGCTCCCGCCCTCGCTCTCGCTGAACCCCTTCGCCGAGTAGAGGAGTTCCGGCTGGAAGTAGAACATCGAGTTCGGAAGCGAGATCGTCAGGTGACCGCCTCCGATGAGTCCGGTGCGCCGGCCGGGAGATTCTCCGTCGCCGCTCAGCGTGGCCAGGTTAACGCCGACCTTGACCCCGAGATCCATCGAGACGCCGGTGTCCTGCGCCAGCAGCTGGGCCGGGAGGAGTGTTACGGCGAGTAGCACGGCCGCGGTTCGAACTGACTTCAGCATGATATCCGTCCTCGTCTGCGTGTGACATTCCGTCCCGCGACCCACGATGGGCGCGGCTTCGAGAATCGTATCGCAAACACCCTGCCGGATACCTCGCCGGGGCAAACTACAGTTAAGTCATTGTAAAAGAAATGTTTACGAAAGACGCGCCCGGTGCCGAATGAATCCATTCAGGCTGGGAGAGGCGGCGTTTGACGAATCCTGTGCGTTTTGCGAGGGGCTGCCGGTCATCGATCCGATCGAGGCCCTGCGCGCAGAGTGAGGGGCTCCGGGCGCAGCGGCAATCGGACCAATACCCCCCCGGTGACCACTCCGAGGATGAGGCCGGAAACGGCTGGCGCCAGGAGGAGGGAAATTACGGGGTATACCCGCTCGCCCAGCGGAACGAGGACACCGAGCCCGAGCGCACTTGCCGCCCATCCCGCGGTCGACGCGACGATCCACCACCGCGATGCGAGCACGTAACGTCGCAGCACCCGCGCCTGGATGTAGCCGGACAGTGCCCCGACAAGTGCCAGACCTCCGGCCACCTCGACGACTCCTGTCCGACCCGGGTCGAATAGCTCGGCTTCGGTGGCAAGCATCGCCAACATGAACACGGCCGCCATGCCGGCGATGGGGCCCGCGACCCAGCCGGCAGTATCCGTAGGCAGCCAAATGTGCGATGCAGGAGGCTCCAGTCGACGCTGGAGGACTGGACGCTGAGACAGCGCCACGACGAAGCCGATCGCGGCGACGCCGATCGCGCCGGGCAGGAAATGGGCAAGGAAGAAGCCCGCATACAGGCCCAGGGAGTATCCAAGCGCCGTGACCAGGGTCCACAACGCCCAGATGCCGTACCGACCCGAGTCTATCATTGGGGCCCGCCGCAGAGACCGTACGCGTTAGCTGCCACAGATCCCTTCCAGGGAACAACGGGGAAGAGTGAATAGTGGTCGGTGGCCGACGTTTCCGACAGGTCCGGAATTCGGGCCCACAGACCGGACCCGGCGCCTCAGGCGCTGAACAGTACCGGCGGCGCCAGCAGTGGCCTCTGCTGTTGCTGGAGCGCAGGAGGAGGCGTCGTCTCGACGTCACGCTCACTCGCCGCAGGCGCCACGTCACGCGCGGCCCCGCTTCCGCTGCCGGCCGCACCGAGGGCCAGCCACAGGACCAGGAACCCGCGCGCGGTCCAGGCGCCCGTCCGGATCCAGTTGCTGCGAACCAGGCGGCGATGGGCGTCGGCGTTCCACCCGCGGGCCAGCACCCGGTGCAGCGGTACCTGGACCAGGAACGTGGAGGTCCAGGCGAGTCCCACCAGAATCAGTCCCGCGCGCGCCAGGCCGAGGATGCTTCGGTCACCATACACGACCAGCAGCACGGCGGTGATGAGTTCGACGAGCATCAGTGGAACGACGACGAGCCCGGTTCGCGCGGCGTGCTCGGCATGTACCCGCGAGTAGGGCCCCGCTCCACGATCGCGGAGCATCGGGTAGTGAACGACCTGTACGAACCAGATGAGGCCGACCAGCGACAGCGTCGACGCGACCTGCAAAGCCATTAGAGTGCTCATGCTGGGACCTCCCGTACGGCAAGGAACTCATCTAGTTGTTTTGTCTAGTATAAATACAGGACAATAATTAGACAAGTCCATGCTCAGCGCACCCGTACGGGAGGTCAATGCGGTGCGGGACCGTCAATTCGGGGCGTGAACCGAAGGCCCTCCGTATTCCCGCTGGCGGCCGAACGTCGGCCCCGACGGGTTCACCGCGAGAACGTTGTCGACGGCCGAGATGTACTGGCGCACGCTCCCTGGGAAAGGCTCCGGTCGAGCATTCTTGCCGAACGGATCCGTGTACCAGGTCTCCGGACCGTCCGCGTTGCTGATCCGGTTGCTGTTGATGTCCACCGAGCGCTGCGCGCCGTCGAACACGGAGCGAGGGTCGTCCCACGACACGTCGGGCAGGCTCCCGTTCGCGGTCGATTCGTCGCAGTCGCTCCCCTGGGCGCGCTCGCCGGAGGTCGTCTCCTCGTAACACACGGCGACCGGGCGTCCGACCAGCCCCTCCTGCGCCGGGTCGTAAAACCGGCTCGGCCGCATGACGTTGAAGTACGGATTCACGCTCGCAACCGTCCGGCCCGAAGCCGTGCGGATCGACTGTGACAGCTGCCAGCTCTCCCGCAGGGCGGAGCTGAAGTTCGAGCGCTCGCCTGGTGGAACGAGCATGTGTTGCTCCACGCAGTCGCGCGTCGGAATGATCCGCTTCCCGCCCCCGCTCGGCGACCCGAGGGGGGTAGGACTTCCAGCCGTGATGTGGATGTCCCGGTCACAGGTCGACACGAACTCGCCCGGAGTGCCGATCGCCGCGAGGATCGTCAGGCTCATGTCCGTCCCGTCGTCGCAGCGGATATGGTAGACCAGCTCGTGCACGTTATTGGTGAACGCGTCCCTCGAGTGCGACCCCTGGTGCAGCTTCACCAGCGCATTGCAGCGTGCGCCCTGGAGGAGCTGCCCCGCGACGTCACCCGAGTAGTGCAATTCGAAGCTCGTTCTCCCAGTCGATCTTGTGGCCGACGTGGTCCTCGTGGCGCTGGAGGGCCGGATCGAACGTGTCGAGCTGCTCGTTCGCGTAGCCGAACGGTATGGCTCCGACCTCGGCGTACAGGTTCGAACCGCGCGGGTCGCGACCGTGCTCGTGCCCGAACGAGCAGCCGGTCGCCGGATCCGTCGGGTGGATGCCACGTGGGGTATTCCTTCGAATCCGGGCCCACCGTCGTATAGCTGTCGTGGATTTCCTGCGTGCACGTGTCCACGGGTCCGGGTTCCCAGCGACCGACCGCGTGGCTCACGCCGTTGCTGGCGATGGGGCCCAGGTCACCCGCTCCGTCATCGGAGCCGCAACCTCCGGTTCCGATGAGTAGGGCGAACAACGAAATGCCGATCCAACCTGCACGTCTCATGAGGACTCCTCCCGATGGATGTGACTGTCTGGGCCCGACGAACCGGTCAATGCCAGGTGAGTCCGATTCCGAGCTTGATGAGCTGGAGACTGCCCGACCCGAGAGCATCTCCGTTGAACTGGAGATCACCGAAGGGAGCGGCGACGACCTCGAGCTGCGGGGTGAGCGTCAGGCCGCTGCCGACGGCAAACTCGTAGCCGACGCCGAACTGGGGCCCGAAGCTGGTGCTCGTGAACGCGTCCTCGGTGTCGGAGGCGCGATACAGGGTCATGCCGAAGCCCCCGCTCAGAACCAGCTGGCGGAACGGTCCCGGATAGAAGTAGCCCATGAGGCTGAAGGTCCCGTGCCAGCGGTCGACGCCCTCGTAGTTCTGGTGCCACCCGTTGATCTCGAGACCGAGGTCGAGGGCGCGACTCTGGGTGATGCCGCCGCGGAGCATTCCCGTGGCGCCTCCCACCAGGTCGCCGCGGCATACGTCACAGCCCACGCGTGACCAACCCCAGCCGAGGGCGAATCCGTACCACAATCCGCCCGGGGTGACGGACCGGGGCCGTGATCCGCGGACGAAGGCGAGGACGCCTCCTGGGCCACCGCCCGGGCCGTTCCAATCACCTGCGTTTCGGACGAGGACGACCGCGGACAGCAGACACAACGCGACCACGGCAACCGCCTGCTGGCGAATCCTTCGCACGGCGTTCCTTCCTGTGAATGGACTGCACGCACCTCGGTTCCAGCGCCTTGACGCTCACGCCGAACGACTGCCAGACGCGTGCCACACCTCAAACCACTGTAAAATATGCAGTTACGTGACAACGTCCAGTCGGGAAACCGGCAATCCGTTGCGCATTCGGAAACATGGTTCCGATTTGGCGGCGCGCTGGGCTGAAGGGCGCCTGATTTCGGCGGTGACGGCCGGGTGACACGCCCCGAAGCACCGTATAGGTGGCGCTCCAACGAGAGGTATACGCTGTCATGCTGGTAATCATGATCATCGTCATCGTGCTCATTGGATTGGCCTACGCCGATTATTGCCTGGTCGACAACACCGCGCACTTCGGCATCTGCTTCGGAAAGGTGGCCGAGGCGAAGGCGGCGCGAGAATCAGGGCTGCTGGCCGACGCTATCGAGACCCGTCCCGCCAGCCGTGTTCGAGGCGACGAGGCGGATGGCGAGTGGGCTCCGGACTCCCGGACTTCGCATTCCGACGCAGAAGAACGGACCCAGTCTGCCCGCCACGAAGTACAGCACCCGCGATGGCTCCTTCTGGACCTAGAGCCGGTGCTGGAACTCCATGAAGGCTGGACGGGCGCACCGATGTAAATCCGGCCGGACCCTTTCCCGGCCAGGGTTGGAGGCACGCTACACCCGGTGTGGCCCCCCAACTACAACGTCGGCAAGCCGATGCCGGAAGGCCTCCGGTCGTCCGGATAGGTGCAGAAATCCGGCCCCAACCAGGATTCGAACGCGGGTGAGTCCAGGCGGAGCACCACATTCCGGCCGGGGGGGTGAAGCCTGAATTGTGGAGGCTGCGCCACAAGACCCGATTCCCCGCCTCGGCCGCCTCCTTCCGGGTGCTCACCGCAACGATCACCACCACAAGCACTTAGATAGCTCCGCGACCGCCTCGGCCACGAAACTGGCATGCCCGGTGCTTCGATCGGTGGCCAGCAACCGAGGACGCTCGCCTGAGACGGAGCACACCTCGAAACCTACAAGACCAAGGCAGAAACGTGATACAAAGGCAGATCGGCAAGCGGCAGGAAACCGACCGGGAGCACCGCGGCGGCATGATCCGCCTCGGGCGGTCGATCCGGTGCACGCGCGGCAGCGCGCTCATCGAGATGGCCCTCGTCACCCCGATGCTGCTCATGCTGTTCGCGTCCGTCTTCGAGTTCGGTCGCATGTTCCACACGCGCCTCACCGCACGGCACGCGGTGATCGAGGCCACTCGCTTCGCCGTCACCGGCAACCAGCTGACCGACACCGAGTCCGGCGACCTGCTGGACCGCGCGTCGTCGATTCGTCGAATCGTCGCCGAACGCGCCTACACGCTTCCCGTGACCCCGGAATCGATCGTGATCGATCCGGCGGACGGCGGCGGCCCCGAGGACGTGGTTCGGATCACGCTCACCTACACCTACGACTATTCCCTCCCGGGGTTCATGGATGTGCTGCCGCATATGCGCTTCTCCGTGGCGGCAGCCATGCGAAACGAGCCGTTCTACGGTACCTCGGGATCCTGACGGACTGGAGACGAACTCGAGATGGCGGAACGATGATGATCAGCGAACGAAACAGACGCAGACGACCGGCGAGCCAGATGCGCGGCCTCGACGCGCCTTCGTCGCTCGGACAGCGGACAGGGGGTGGCCGAGTTCGCACTCGCCCTTCCGATCATCCTGATCATCCTTCTCGGGATGGTCGAATTCTCGAACGCCTACGACCGGGTGCACGGACTGGCCGGGCTGAGCCGCGAGGGCGCGAACATCGCGGCCCGCGGCACGGCCCTGAGCGAAGTCCTGACGACCGTGGTCGCGAACGGAGAGACGCTCAAGATGTCGGCCAACGGCGGCGCGATCGTGAGCCGCCTCGTGGTCCAGAGCGGAGAGCCGACGGTCATGGCGCAGGTCGCGACCGACGGATACGACATCGAAGAGCCGAGATCACCGGAGGCGGACGCGGCCGCCGAGTGGATCGCCATGGCCGGATTCGCGAGGGAAGCACGCACTACGCGGTCGAGGTCTTCCTGACCTACGAGCCCGTCACTCCCCTGGGCCAGCTGTTCCGAGACGGTGACGCCCGCCGTGCTCTACGAGCGCGCGGTCTTCTGAACGGGCGAGGAAACGCGATGATGTCGATCGACACGATGGGCCGCATGTCCGAGACACCCGGGGTTCGGTGCTCATGCTCGTGGCCGCGGGCATGGTCTTCATGCTCGGCATGACGGGCCTGGCCGTGGACTCGGGTCGTGGCTACCTGACCCGCCTTCGCCTGGTCAGGGCCGTGGACGCCGCCGCGCTCACCGGCGCGCGCACGCTGCGCTCGGGCGAGACCGTGGCGCTGGAGCAGGCCAGGGCCACCGCGTATGCCAACGGCGTCGGGAGCACGATCAACGGCGCCGCGCTGAGCATGACCGTCTCCACCGACGAGCAGGGCGAGAGCTTGTTCCAGGTCGACGCGATGCAGACGATGCCGACCATTCTGATGCGACTCCTGGGTATCGACCACATCAACGTGCGAGCGCGATCGGTGGCCGCGGTGCCTCCCGTCGACCTCATCCTCGTGATCGATCAGTCCGGCTCACTCGGGACGGTCGGGGCCTGGGACGACCTGCAGGCCGCCGCAACGGAGTTCATCCAAAACTTCAACGACGACATCGACCAGCTCGGACTCGTGTCGTTTCAGACGCGAGCCGCGGACCGGTTCCAGATCGCGCACGGCTTCCGCGTATCGCTGGCCAGCGAAATCAGCGGCATGTCGTCGGCTGGCTGGACGAACTATGGCGAGGGCCTCAGACTCGCCCACGGTCAGATCACGAGCAGTGACGTGCGCGAACGCTCGGTCAAGGTCGTGGTGTTCTTCACCGATGGACGCCCGACGGCGTTCCGCGGCACGATCGGCGGGCAGGATCGAATCATGGCCACGTCGCAGGAGCTTCCCCCGGAGCATCTCGGCGGGTACTTCGACGACCCCGATTCGCTGCCCCTCGACGGGATGCCGTCGGCGAACGGCTGCCGCAACCTCACCTTCTGCAACGTGTGGACGGAGCAGGCGGCGCCTCAGCCGATCGCCTCGGACGCTCTGAATCACGACCTCGGCCGGCAGATGGCCAACCAGATCCGAGGCGAAGGTGTGCTGCTTTACACGATCGGGCTCGGCAACACGACGTACTCGGATCCGGCCTTCCAGCCGAACCAGGCGTTTCTGGCGGAGCTCGCCAACGTGGACGGGACCACGAACAGCAGCCAGCCGGCGGGAAAGAGCTACTACGCTCCGTCCGCCACCGAGCTACAGGCCGTGTTCCAACAGGTGGCCGCCGACCTGCTGGTACGCCTGGCACGCTGACCGACCAGGTACACCAGGAGCAAAGGGGAATCGGCCTGCGGCATCACTGCCGCGGGCCGATCGTCATCTGGGCCGTCTGATCAGCGTCCATTTGCGTCGTCGCAGCGGCGACGACCATCTCGCGTACTGCGAGCGGCGCGACCGATCTCCGATTCCACGGAGTAGCGCCCGGTCAGGGCTTCATTCAGGCGGTTCAGGAGGTTCGGCGTCGGTACACTCAATCAGCGCTGCGGTCGAAATCCTCGATCAGCCAGACGTGAGTCTTCATTTCGGCCTCCGCGCAGAGGAATCGCCCATCCAATAGAGGTTCCGGATGGCACGCGTCTCCGGGCATTTCGGGAACCGTGACTTCCCCCGTTGCCAGGGACAGGCGACGCACATCCGTACCCTGTGGCCGGGAGAAGTAGATGGCATCGCCCGCACGTGACCATGACACGGGATAGGCCTCCGGATAAGCCGTGTTCCAGCGTGAGACCTGCACCTCGGACGAGTCCGCGAGCCCGATCGTCCAAATGCCCCATCCCGGCCGCATGTTGCCCTCGAGCCTGGGCCCCCGGGCCCAGAACACGGCTACCGATCGACCATCGGGTGAGACGGCCGCGCTCCCGACGTAGAAAGAATCGGTCGACGTCAGGGGGCGGAGATCGAAATTTGACACCACCGTTCGGCCCGCCAGAACCGTGTCCCACGGAATCTCGGGCGGCTCGAGAATCAACCAGCTCCGCTGATCTTCGGTCTGCACCAACGGGTTCCGCGCCGGGGACCACGCGATAGCCAGGCCGGCAGCAACTCCCTCGGCCCGCACCGAACGACCTCCCTCCACCGGAACGAACCATGGAGCCATCGTTCCATCCGGCGCCGGAGCGATGTAGACAATGGTCTTCCCGTCGGGCGCCCACGCCAGGGCGAGGGCTCGACCGCCCACGTCTCCGCGGAATGTCAGGCGGCGCGGCGCTCCGCCGGCCAGCTCAGCAACGTACAGATCCAGCCCCTCCGGGACTCCCTGGATGAAGGCCACCCGCTCGCGATCTGGAGAGACAGCCGGTCTCGAGATCACGTCGTCATTGGCTGTTACCAGGATCGAGTCAGGAGGTGAGGCGGCTGATACCAGCCACAGGCGTGTCGGTCTAGAGATTCGCGTGCAGACGAGCCGGCGTCCGTCACGCGAGAGGTCAAACCACCGACACTCCGGCATCAGGATCTCAGGGCTCGAACCGGCTGAAGGCTCCGAGTCGATGCGGAGTAGCTCCCGACCGAGCGTCGAATAGTCGAGATGCTCACCGGTGCCGCCCCAGCGAACCTGCGAGATCAGGCCCACGCCCGTAATAGACTCGAGGCCCGTGCCGTCCGACGCCACAGAAACCAGGGCCGGGGCACCGGCGGAGTCGGCATAGATCGCCAACCGGTCGCCATCGGGAGACCAGGACAGGTCTCGGATAGCCCCGAACGGTTCCGGCAAGACAATCTCGTCCACCACCTGCGCCGGGCTGTCGCCATCAATGTCGACGAAACCGATCCTGCGCTGGCCGAGCGCGAGGGCTACGCGGTCGCCATCGGGAGACCACGAGACACGGGAAGCCCCCCGCTCAGAAAGCTGCGTGATCCGACCTCTGGTGGGAGGAGCCAGAAACAGGCCCTCCGTCTCGCGCAGCCTGCCCGAGACGAGAAGGGTGCTTCCGTCGGGCGCCCATTCCAAATCCGTACATCGCTGCAGAGCCGTCAGAAGGCGTGGTTCGGAAGGCTCGCGAGCGTCGTCGATCTCGAGGACCATGAGGCGAAGGTTGACGGCCCCCGACTGGCTGATCACCTCTCCGAGCGGCTCCGCCGTCTCGACGTACGCGAGGGTGCGGCCGTCCGGTGAAAGCACGGGTGACGCCCAAATCCAGATATTGCCGCTCTCGGTGAGCTGCACTTCACTCAACCCCGGAGCTGGTGACTGCAGAACAGCAGTCCCCTCACCTTCCGCCATCCCCGTCTGCCACTCCGCAAACCCCCAGACGCCCAGTGAGCCCAACGCGACCGCGGGAATCAGAATCAGAAGCCACAGCGGGGCTCGCAGGAGCTTCCTGGCCGACCACCTTCGACGGGCATCGAGTGACAGAGTCGATGCCAGGTCAAGCTGTGCGACCGGAGTGGCGTCCATCGTAGCCACCATCAACGCCTGGGCAAACTGCTCGGCCGTATCGAACCGGTCTGCCGGCAGCGTGGCCAGCGCCTTCCCGATCACCTGGTCCAGCAGCGGGGAAACTGTGGGCCGCAGCGGGTGGAGCGGGCCCGGCGTCTCGTCCATGCGTCTCACCCGGATGGCCTGCGGCGTAGGGCCGCCGAGCGGGATCTCGCCCGATAGTGCCTCGTACAGCACGCAAGCGAGCGAGTAGATGTCTGTGCGACCGTCCAGGGTCTCGGCGCCCGTGGCCTGCTCCGGACTCGCGTAGCGGGGCGTGCCGACGCGAGGCCAGTGCTCGTGAGTCGATCGTCCTGCGCCACCGTGATCGCCCGGGCAATCCCGAAGTCGGTGATCACCGCGTGCTTGCCGGACAGGAGGATGTTGCCCGGCTTCACGTCGCGGTGGACGATTCCCTTCTCGTGCGCGAAGTCGAGTCCGTCGGCCACCTCAACCGCGATCCGCACGGCCTCTTCGACCGGGAGTTGGCCCTCCTTCTCGAGGCGCTGGCGGAGTGACTCTCCTTCGATGAACGGCATCACGTAGTACAGCAGGCCGTCAGCCTCGCCGGAGTCGATCAACGTCAGGATGTGGGGGTGTTCAAGGCCGGCGACGATCTCGACCTCGTTCAGGAATCGGCCGTGTCCCACGGCCGAGGCGAGCTCCTGGTGGAGGACCTTGATGGCAACCTTGCGGTGATGCCGGATGTCCTCGGCCAGGAAGACGGTCGCCATGCCGCCGCGGCCGATCTCCGATTCCACGGAGTAGCGGCCCGCCAGGGCTTCGTTCAGGCGCTCCAGAAGGGCGGTCACCGGTCCGACATCCGTGCCAGGAACTCGAACTCCGCGTCCGCCCAGTCCTCTCTCAGCACCGCCGCCGCGCTGTCCCCGACCGTTCCTCCCAACCCGGCGAGTCGCTGCAGGGCGTAGCTGCGCAGCACCATGGCGGAGGGAGCGTGGCTCACGAAACCGAACGGAGCGCGCACCACTTTTCGATAGATCGCGGCCGCGGAGTCCGGAATCCCCAGCTTCTCGTAGGCGAACGCCGCGGGAGCAAGGGCCCGCAGGCCGGCTCCCCCGGCTTTGAGAAGCCGTGGCTCCGATCCGATACGCACTGCGTCACGGTAGCGGCGTTCCGCGGCCGCCTCCCAACCCAAAGCCTCGAGTGTCTCGATCGGATCGAGAAGGCTGTCGGTCGCGACGTCGGCGCCGCAGTCTAGTCCGGAGGCCGGACCTTCCACCGGAAGCACGTCCAGGTGCGCGCAGATGGCCAATGCCAGGGCCTGGGCGCGGGCACGGTACCGGCGTGCGAGACCTGGACCCGGTCGTTGGCCAAGAAAGTCCAAGAGGTGCGCGCTGGCGCGTTGAGGATCCGCCAGAGCGAAGAACTGTGCGTCGGCCGCGTGTATGCGAGCTGAGAGCGAGTGGAAGGGGTCGACTCTCTCGTGCGCCGTGCTGATCGCCATGGAGAATGAGGCGCCGCTGGATCGGGGCCGACCGCGCACCGCCTCGAGCGATCCCAGCAGGAGAGAGGCCTGCATCCGCTCGGCGGGCTCTACATCGGCGATCAGGACCTTGCCCGCCGCTTCGGCCGCTCGCCGCCACTGCCCACCGGCAGTCATGGCCCAGACCTCGCCGAGCCAATCCCAGACCTCGGGAACCACCTCCTTCCACTGGGCCAGGTACCGGTCTGCCCCGGCCAGGTCACGCAGCTGCCCGGCGATGATTGCGCTGTTGATGACGCGGCTGACGGACTCCCACTCATCCACCTCGCCTGCCTCGACCCTGGCCACCCACTCGGCATAGGCCGCCTCCGCCTGCTCCGGGTCGCCGATCTCCATGTAACTGAGCACTAGATACGTGTAGTAGGACAGCGGAAAGTCGGGATCGTCGCGCACCCCGGGCGAGGGAGACCGAATACTCTCGCGAGTCAATTCGATTGCCGCCTGATAATCGCCGCGGCTCAGCTGCAATCCCGATATCTCAGCGAGCCTCCGCTGTTGTGGAGGAAGCCGGTCGGCTAGCTCGATCTCACGTTCAAGGAAAGAGAGGTACTCCCCACCGGCATTCTGCCGGATGGTCGAAAGGTAGTCGTAGGCCCACGCAAAATCGGGATCGATCTCGATCGCCTGTTCCAGCAGAGAGGTGGCCCTCGCAGGCTCGCTGGCATAGATCGACCTGGCTTCCGCGAAGAGCCGCGCGGCCTCCAGCGAAGGTGTGACGAGATGCAGGAGACTGGGTGACGCCCGGAGCGCCCGCCGGCTCTCACCCAACTCGCGGCGCAAATCGATGGTCAGGCTGTCCAGGACCCGCGTCAGCGCATCCTCGTCGGCCACCGGACGCGTCACGATCGCTATTCGGTGTCCATCCGGCGCTACTACGCGCGCCGCGAGGAGCATGCCGCCTCCGACCTGTTGCAGAGTCGGAAGCACCGCCCCGGCGGATCCTGTCCGCTGGGCGACCTCCAGCGCGGTGGCCTCGTCGAGCTCGGTGTCGGGCTCCCGGCCCATGGCCTCGAGAGCCTGCCCGACATCTCGAGGCACGGTGGCATTGACCCGCGCCGAGGAAAGCAGCGCGCTTTCGAGATAGGTCAGGATGACCGAGCCCAGCGCCGGGTCCAGGTCCTCGATTATCGGAGTCCCCAGGACCACGGTCACTGTCTCGGCGCCTTCGCGGCTCAAGAAGTCTCTCACAGGGCCGATCGCGATGGCGCCGACAATCGCAGCCGCGGCAGCGACAATGCCAACAGTCCAGCGCTTCCGCTTCGGGGGCCGGGGCCGCGGAGCCTCCAGAGCCTGAACGAATTCCCGGGTCGTCGAGAAACGGTCCGCAGGCACCTTGGCCAGCGCCTTTTCGATGGCGTACTCGACCGACTCGGGAGCTGTGTCGCGCACGGTCCGAAGAGCGGGCACCGGGTCGACCGAATGCCGCTTCAGAACGGCCTGCGGCGTCGCTCCGGTGAACGGCGGATCTCCCGCCAGCATCTCGTACAGCACGCACCCCAGCGCGTAGATGTCGGTTCGGCCGTCAGGAGCCTGCTCTCCGCTTCCCTGCTCCGGGCTCATGTAGGCCGGCGTGCCCACGGCCATGCCCGTCGCCGTCGAGCTCCTCTCTCCGGCCTGGCCCACTGCCTTGGCCACGCCGAAGTCGGCGATTGCCGCGTGACCCTGCCGGAGCAGGATGTTGCCCGGCTTGATGTCCCGGTGGACCACGCCCTGCTCGTGAGCGTAGTCAAGGGCGTCGGCCACCTCCGCGGCGATCCGGATCGCGTCGTCGATGGGGAGCTGTCTCTCCCGCTCGATCCGGTCGCGGAGGGACTCCCCGTCGACGTACGGCATGACGTAGTAGAGCAGTCCACCAGCCTCGCCCGAGTCGATCAGCGGCAGGATGTGGGGATGCTCGAGGCCCGCGACGATCTCGATCTCGTTGAGGAACCGCTCGGTGCCCACGGCCGAGGCGAGCTCCGGGTGGAGGACCTTGATGGCCACCTTGCGGTGGTGCCGAATGTCCTCCGCCAGGAACACCGTGGCCATGCCGCCTCGGCCGATCTCCGATTCCACAGAGTAGCGGCCCGCCAGAGCGTCGTTCAGGCGCTCGATCAGACTCGGCATAGAGTGCTCCACGAGAGGAGCGTGGGGAGTGCTACAAGTATATCATTGGCAGGAGGTTCACGCCCGTGGGACGCCTCACGGCCGGGGGGCTTGACAAGACGGATCGGCTTGACGGATTGACGCGCCGGACGGCCCGTGCGTAAGTGGGCTTGAGTCCAGTCAGGAGGTTTCCGACATGCCCCTTACAGAGTGTCCGGATTGCGGCGGAATCGTTTCAGACGCTGCACTTACGTGCCCCACGTGTCACCGGGTGCTGGGTGCGGTCGGTGCGACCGGAACCACCATGGCAATGCGGTGCGGACGCTGGGCGCTGATCGGAGCCGCCGGGATCGTGGTCCTGTGGGCGCTGGTCCAACTGCTGGCGTGATCCGCGGCGCCTGAACCCCTATATTGGGGTATGCTCTCAAGGCGCCGCCAATGTCTCGCGTGCGACTACACCTGGAGTCGCTACCTCGACTTTCCCACCTGTCCGAAGTGTAACCAGAACGTCCTCGAGGCCACGATCGGACGTGAGGTTTCCCGAACGAAGAAGATAGCCGGGGTCGCCGTTGCCATCGGAATCGCGATCTCCATCCTGGCGGAGATTCTCAGGCCCTTCTTCTAGCAGCCGGCCGCGGCCCGCCCCCGTCGGCCCTGAGATTGCGAGTTGTCTACTCCGGTCGTCGGGCGCGGATCGGCGGCGCGGGCTCGGGCAGGATCTCCACCGACTCGGTCTCCAGCAGCCGCAGAGCCTCCGTAACCGCCCTTTCGAGTTGCGGGTCGCCGCCCGCGATCACGTCGGCCGGAGTCATTTCGACCTCGATGTCCGGCGCGACACCCTCGTTCTCCACCGCCCACTCGCCCGCGAGGTCGTAGAACCCGCCCCGCGGCGCGGTGATGAAGCCGCCGTCGACCAGCGGAGGCACGTCCCAGATCCCGACCAGTCCACCCCAGGTGCGCGTCCCGACCAGCGGACCGATCCCGAGCTCCCGGAACATGTAGGGCAAGCAGGTCGCCGCCCGAGCCGGCCGACTCGTTGATGATCATGACCTTGGGTCCCCACACGCCGGCGTTGGGTTGCGCGAACGGCTTGCGGTCGCCGATCGGGTTGTTGAAGAAGCCCGTGAGCCGGCGCGCCCATGAGGTCCACCATGTAGTCGGCCGCCGAGCCGCCCCCGTTGAACCGCTCGTCGATCACGGCCCCGTCCCGGTCCTGCTGCGCGAAGTAGTACCGGTTGAAGTACGCGTAGCCCGCCTGACCAGTGTTGGGCAGCCACACGTAGGCCAGCCGCCCGGCCGACATCTCGTCCACCTTGCGGCGGTTGCCTTCCACCCACGCGCGCCGCCGCAGCTGCATCTCCGAGCCGACCGGGACCACGGTCACCTGCCTCGCGCCGTCCATGCTGGCGCCGGGAATTCACCGTCAGCGTGACCTGCCGGTCCGCCATGCCCTCGAAGTAGCTGAAGAAGTTCCGGGACGCGTTGACCGTCGACCGTTCACGGCGAGCACGAAAGTCTCCGGCGGTCACTTCGATTCCCGGGCCGCTCAGCGGAGCCCGAAGGTCGGGATTCCAATTCTCGCCGTCGTAGATACGCGCGATCCGGTATCGATCGCCGACCACCTCGAGATCCGCCCCCAGGAGCCCGATCGACACGTCTTCCACGTCCGGCGTATCCCCGCCGCCGGTGTACGAGTGACCGATCGACAGCTCGCCCGCCAGGTTGCTCAGGAGGTAGGTGAAGTCCGACCGGTGCGCCACGTGCTCGAGCCACGGCTCGTACGTGCCCCACACTGCGTCCCAGTCCAGCCCAT
>CAWECO010000005.1:0-310752 GCA_963807645.1 uncultured Gemmatimonadales bacterium | reverse complement strand
ATAGAATGATCCTGCCGGGTGGAGCCAATCGAAATCGTCGTCGAGCGAAGCGAGACATTGAGCACGCGAAGCGTGCGAGTTACCGACGACCTCCCATAGAACGAAGCAGTGGAGCCGATCGGAATCGAACCGACGACTAGTCCAGCCGCAGCCCATCCCCTTCGTCGGCCACCCAATTGCGGTTGGCATCCACGTCCTGGTGGACGTCAACTATCCCGGACGGCCATAGAATCTCCAGTGACTGCAGCTGCGCCGCGTCGCCAAGCCCGAAGTGAATGATCGGCTCGTTCTGGCTGGCGTAGCCGGTCCCGAGGTGCATCCAGCGTGTCTGGGTCCTTCCCTTGCCTTCGATGATCGCCGTGGCGCGGACCCTGGCACCCAAGCCCATTCGGTTCGATTCGTGGCCCTCGAGCCGTACGACCAGCCACTTCCGGTCTGTCAGCTCCGACGTAGTGTTTCGGTACAGGTCGTTGTCCTCGTCGCTCCCGCCCCAGTTGGCGATGACGATGTCGAGATCGCCGTCTCTGTCGTAGTCGGCCCATGCTGCCCCGGCCGAGACATGCAGGTCCGTGACTACTGGTTCGTCCGTCACGCTTTCAAACGTCCCATCGCCCTGGTTCAGATAGAGAAAGTTGGCGAGGCCGAAATCCTCCACTGCCTCAGTTCCCGCGGTACCGTTCGCCACCAGGAGGTCGATATCCCCGTCGTTGTCGAAGTCGCCCCACGTGTGGCCCTTGGAAGGGCCCCTGCTGCTCGAGACCACAGGAAGATCATCTCGTAGCACAAAGCTTCCGTGCCCGTCGTTCTGCCAAAGACGATTCTGGTCACTCACCGAGATGTTGGTCTCGAAGAGATCCAAGTCTCCGTCGCCATCGAAGTCGATCCACGAGACACCGTAGGTCCGCCCACCGCCGTTTACGAATGCGCCCTCGCTGACTCGGCTGAAGTTGAGGCCTCCTTCGTTTCGGAAGTAGAGGTTGTCCTCGCCCGCGAAGTTGCCCACGTAAACGTCGGGATCGCCATCCCCGTCCGCGTCCCCCCAGGCACACGCCCGGCCCTCGCCCTGCACTTCCGAGACGGCTGCGCTCCGCACCAGGCGGAATGTCCCGTCACCTTGATTCTCGTAGACGCGATCCGCCTCGCCGTCACGGTTGACCACATAGGCGTCCAGATCTCCGTCGAGGTCGGCATCCGCCCAGCAGGCTCCGGACGAGCTCGTGGAGTCTGAGGTGAGCGCTCCAGCCTCCACGGGCACGAGGACTCCGTCTCCGTCGTTGCGGAACAGGCCATTGGGCTCCGCGTGCCGCGTCGGGTGCATCGGATGTGCTTCCGCGTGAGTGCGCGCGACGAAGAGATCGAGATCACCGTCATTGTCGTAGTCGACCCAAGAGACGCCCTCCGTCCATCCGGCCGATCGAGCAGGCCAGCCCTCGAGTACCGGCTCGAAGGACCCTTCCCCGCGGTTTCGATACAGGAACTCGTTCTGGTTGATCGTGTTACTAACGACGAGATCCGGAAGACCATCGCCGTCGAAGTCACCCCAGGCCACTCCGCGAGACAGCCCTCCGTCGCCCGTGATCGTGCCCGATTCAACCCTGGTGAACAGTGGCATTTGATCGAGGCGCATGATCAGGATCTCGGTCCGGTTCTCGTATGCGCGGTTGTAGGCAATGATCGACCGGTCCGGTGACCAGCTTGGCCGAAGCTCGTTGTGGAGGGGATCCGCGGTCAGCCGAGCGACGTTCGTCCCGTCTGCGTCCATCACGTACAGGTCGAAGGATCCGGCTCGGTTGGACGCGAACAGGATCTGTGTGCCGTCGGGAGACCAGGTCGGGTACGCCTCGAACGATAGGTTGTTCGACAGGTTGGTCATCGCGCCGTCGTCGACGCCCATCGTGTAGATCTCGGAATCGACTCGGCCTGACGAGTCTCGGAGCAGGCGCCGAAACAAGATACGCCGGCCGTCCGGCGAGAGCGACGCGAAGCTGTTCACGAGGCTGTCGCGGGTTAGCCGACGGACGTCAGTCCCATCGGATCGCATGTCATGGATGTCGGAACCGGGCAGAGCGCCGGCGTCCACGCACGCATCATAGTCGAACGGTGTGGCGCACCAGGCCCGGTTGAACATGATCCGCGCTCCGTCGGGCGACCAGAAGGGGTGCATATCGATCCCGACGTGATGTGTAAGTCGCCGTTGCTCGGATCCATCCGCCTTCATCACGTAGATCTCTTCGTCGCCGTCGCGGGTGGAAGTGAACGCTATCCGTGAGCCGTCCGGTGACCACACAGGCGTCTGGTTCGCACCTTCCGAGCGCGTGAGCTGAAGGAGGCTCGATCCATCTGCGCTCATGCGCCAGATCTGAGTCGAGCCCGTACGGTCAGACTCGAAGGCCAGCCTGGAACCGTCCGGCGACCACGCCGGGTATCGGTTCTGTACCTCACCGAGTGAGCGGTCAGTTCCTGTCTGAGCAGGGCCAGGACGCGCCAAGACGAGCGCAAGACCCAGCCAGCACAACAGTGCTCGGAGCACCATCCCAGTCACCTCGCGCGTCTCATGGCGTTGGCGGCACGCGGTTCGAACGAACCAAGGCACAGAACACCACATGTTCATCTAAGTATCCTCAGAGTATCCACTGCAGCTGAGAAGGGGGCAGGGTAGTCGAACGTCCCCGTCCCGACATACTCGCGGCCCTCATGCCAGTCAGATCGGCAGCCATAGTACCTCCGAATCTCACTTGCGGTCCATGACGATGTAGGTCGGAACTCTGAAACGCTCAAGCAACCGACCGCCGAGTACTCGGGGTGCGGCCTACCAGTTTGGTAGAGAGTACTGTGATCACGATCACTGCGAGTTCTGTTACGCGAAGTTCGCGGCCGAGACCGGTCCCGACATTCTCACGGAAGGGTACTGCACTGAAGATAGATATCGGTGGGTTTGTCAACGCTGCCCCGTTTTCGGGTGATGCAGGAAGCGGCTGCGAGAACCTATTGTCTCACAGCCGCTTAGTCCTAGTGGAGCCGATCGGAATCGCTGTCGAGCGAAGCGAGACATTGAGCACGCAAGCGTGCGAACTACCGACGACCTCCTGATTGCAAGCCAGGGGTCCTGGACCGTGAATCACGACAAATAGCCTAAGTTATAGCAACAGACCGCGACAATCTGCAGGACGAGTAATCAATCGAAACGGCCGAATGCCGGTTTGAACCGACAGTAGAACCGACAGTAACGACGGATGTCACACTAGAAGCGGTGCTGGAAAGCGTACGCCGGAAGGTCTTGCCACTGTCGCGGCTCGACGGCGATCCCCACCCCGGTCACTCAATCCCCATGCTTGATCTCAAGACCAGCTGCAGTCGGCGGAAGTCCAAATCCAACTCATGGCCGCGGCCCGGACCCAAGCTGACGCGCGCGACCCTCTCCCGCGCCGAATGCTGGACGGATCTCTGATGTTCGTGGGAAGAGCTAGAACGAGACCCCTGCTCTCGCTACGAAATTGCGACCCGGTGAGAGAGCATAACCCTTATACGTGTCCAGAAAGTCCCTGTAAGTTTCATCGAACAGGTTCTCGACACCGAAATACATGTCGAGAGCCGTCCGACCGAGCTCCAGAGAACCACCGAGAGACAAGTTGACCACGGAATACGCGTCCGTAGAGGCCGTCCCGAACGGGATCACGTCGTACTGGGAGAACGGTTCGAACCAGCCCGCCGAGTTCTTGTCGAACACTCGCCGAACTCGAACCTCCGCGAATGGCCCCATCATAGAGCCCAACTGTGGCCGATGGACTCGCAGCAGAGCCTCCATCTGGTTCGCAGGAATGAGCGGCAACGACCCGTCCGCTCCCGACTCAGCATCTTCGAGGTCGTCGCCCGACGTGTCCAGCGCCGTCCCGCCGGCTCCGAGGTCCAACCACGGAAGGACCGCTACCCGGACGAAGCCTTCGATTCCCGTGAGCTTGGCGTCGGTCTGGTCGTTGACGAACACGGGTAAGCCTTCCTCGCCCGTCACGCCCGTGTTGCGCAGGAAGACATAGTTGTCGATTCGGTTGCTGTACGCGGTGACCTCGCCCGTCAGGAGTCCGGCGCGGAGACGTAGCCCCAGATCGATGTTCAGCGAGCGCTCCGGATCGAGAGTCGGTTCCCCGAGCTGGATCGCGGCGACGCCACCATGCACGCCGCTCGCATATAGCTCGAAGATGTCGGGGGCGCGGAATCCGCTACCGAGGTTTGCGGCCAGCACGACTCCGGGCGTTGGCTCGTAGCTGGCCCCGAGCGAGCCCGTCAGCACCGCGTAATCGTTGTCGAGCAGGCTCGGATCCGTCGTGCGCTCGTTCGGTGCCGCCTTCTGGCTGCGGTAGTCGAATCGGCCGCCGATCGCGAGCGTCCATGAATCCTTCCGCCAGTCCTCGAACACGAACACGGCGGCGTTCGCGATCTCGGAGCTGGGTTCGAGTTTGACCGGCCCCCGCGAGTCGGTGTCCTGGACCTGCACCTCCACACCGAGTGTCCCGCTCAGGGTCCCGGACAGTGGGGCGCCCTGGGGATGCAGGGCCTCCACGCGCGTCGTGAATACGTCCTTCAGGAGATCAACGGCGAAGCCGGAATCGTCCTCGATCAGCTGCCCGGGTGGCGGTGCCTGGCGTAGCGCTCGCGCCCAGCTGAGAGTGGGACGCACGATCCAGGCTCCACTGAATACGCTTCCCTTCGCAGAGAGGTTCGTCTGCGCAAGGTTGAGCCCAATGCCGACCGGCGGGTCATCGCTGCTGTCCGTCGGTCCACCACCGGGGAGCAGGAAGTTGTTCTCGTTCTGCCATCGGGTCAGGAGCAGCTCCGCGGTGCCGAAACCGCCGGTGACGCCCGCCAGAGCGAAACCCGACCATTGGTCGAAGTTGGTCAGCGGGATCCGGCCCGTATACTTGGGATCGCCCGGCGTGCCGGTCTCGAACCACGTGGGGCCATCGGGGGCACGGTAATCGCTTCCCGTCCTTCGCTCGAGCCCGGCGCGGTAGCCGAACCCACCGACGGCGCCGCTCACTTCACCCTTGAGCGCCACCTGCTCGTTGTTCGAGTACGCCTGCGTCTCGACTCGTCCCTCCAGCACGCGGTGACCTCCGTCCCGGGTCGGTAGGTGCTTCGTGATCACGTTCACGGCTCCCCCGATGGCGCTCGACCCGTACAGCACACTTGCCGGCCCGCGGGCCACCTCGATGCGCTGCGCCTCGGTGAGGTTCGTCTGCGGTCCGTGCCGCGCCCCGTAGGCAAAGAAATCCTGTCCGATCCCGTTCTGCAGGATGCGCACGCGAGTTCCCGTCAGACCCCGCAACACGGGCTTCCCCACCTGTGCACCCGTATAGAGGGAGGCCGTTCCCGGAACGGCATCTCGGATGACGTTTCCGAGGGAGGAGCTGCGAATCTGGAGGAGACGCTCGCCGGAGATGAGGTCCAGGTTCAACGGCGATTGTAGCGGATCAATGGCAGTGGGCGACCCTGTCACCACCAGTTCAGCGGATTCCAACGGGCGGATCTCCAACTGCACCTGGAGCGACGGCCTGGCATCCGCGGCCAGATCCACGGACAGAGCGCGCGTCGCGTACCCGAGCCTCTCGAATGACACGTAGAGGGTGCGAGAAGGAAGATCTCGCAGGAGGTACGTTCCGTCAACGCCGCTGAGCGTGCAACGCTCCAGGGAGTTGATGTAGACCCGAACCGAGGCGAGCGGCACTCCCGCGGTGTCAGTCACTCTGCCCCTCAGGCTAGCCCGGCCTGTCACCTCCTGGGCTTTCAATGAGCCCGGACCTGGCGCTCCGAAGACAATGGCCCAAAGTAGAATCGCCCACATGGAACGAAGAAAGCGTGGTAACACCGCGAACATAGTGAAGGCCTCCCAGCCCCTCTTGCACAGGACAGGCCCGAAGACTCACGACTCGCGTGAGGTCTCTCCGGGCTACGGTCGAGTCAGAGAGGGCGGGAGGGGCGCGCGCCTCGAAAGAGACGAGACAGGTGGAATTCCAACGGCTTTCTCCCGCCTGAGTCTGGCTGGTGACGGGAATGCCGAACGTCGAGATCGTGACGGCGAGATCAGTCGGAAGCGCGCGAGCCGGAACGCTCGAGCACACCGTGCAGGACTCTGTGATCTCGGTTCCGTTTCCGGGCCTCCCGTGGTTGGGATCCTCTGGCGAAGACGAGGAACGGGCGTGAGATGCGTCGTGCAGTACCTGAACCGTCAGGCTTCCGTGAAGAAACCCGGTCAGGAGAACAACTCCGAGAAGCGTCAGGAGCCGGTTTTGCGGTGTAGTGCGCACGTTAGCCGGGTCCACGATTCGAGGACTTCGCGTTCCTCAGTTTTGTAGCGCTTTGGCGCAGAATGGTTCCCACTGGGTTGACCCCACCTCACACCTGCAGACGATCTCGCGCGTCCGCCCGTCGTCTGTGAGCGGAACCCGATCGGCGAGGACATCCTCCCCGTCCAGCGTCGCCCCCAACACGCGGGATCTCGAGCTTGTGCCCCCGGCGCTCACTCGTCCAGGACGGCCACGGGATGTTGCCGCTCGTGGTCGAGTCCAAAGCAGCCTTCATCAAGGTCAAGGCGATCAGCGTTCTGGTGGGACTGCTATTGGGCGCAGTGCTGCTCGCGTCTCGAGCGTGAGCTGGCCGGTGCCTCGGTTCAGGCCTTCCGGCCCCGGATAGCCACTCAGTCGCCGCGGTCGAACCCGTCGATGGGCTCCTCCACGGAGTCGTTTGAGTGCTTCGGTTGGCGCGTCAGCGTTTGGGCAAACTCAAGATCGACAAAGCCGGCCGATCGCAGCACCTCCGCCCCCCGTGGTTCGCCACCTGGAACTGCCCACGAACTCCGCAGGATAGGCATGGGCTGGGGCCACATTCTCGAGAGACGGAACATCCCACGACCCGATGTGGCCGACGAGCGTGTAGAGAAGACCGTAGGAGCTCTCGGCCGGCACGTCCGCCACGACGATCCGCCCACCCTGCTTGAGAACTCGTGCGGCCTCTCCGAACACCGGTCCCAGATCGTCTACGTAGCCGGTGATCCCATTGAGCAGGACGGTGTCGAACTCGTTGTCTTCTAAGGGCAGGTGTTCCGCGGTGCCGGGCTTCACATTCAGCCCCCGTTTCGTCAGCGATTCGTGCCATCCCTTCGGCCGGCTCGACGCCATGAGAGATGTCGATGCCATGCTCACCCCTGAGGATGTGCTCGAACAAGCCGCTCCCACAGCCGACGCTTAGCGCTCGGCCTGGATTGTCCAGGAAGCGTTTCAGGAGCAGTACTTCCGACTGCAGCACGTTCCGGTTTTCCAGGAACCACGCGTCGTAGTGGTGCGCGTACTCGTCGAACGGCGTATTGGCCTGGCTCATCATTCCTCCGCGTGTTTCGCTCCCGCATACGTCCAGAATGCCTCTCCCTTGTATACACGTCGCCGGGCTTCGGGATGCGCGGCCAGGGTCGCGAGGATGCGCCCGATTCGACTCGGCCAGTGGTTCTCCAACGCCGCGATCAGATCCCGCTCCCGCAGAGGATGACGGGGAATGATCTCCAGGACAGCTTCCACGGGGTGGACGTCTGTTCGCAGAACCAGGCTCCCGCCGTCGGGTGGAACCACCGTGGCGACCTGCCCCAGGATGGTCAGCGCCCGGATCAGACCGTCCTCGTCGGAACCGTGCACCCAGTCTTCCGCTGGTGGCCGGACGGGCACGTTGAGATGAACCTGGTCCGGCCGGATTCGGTCGAGTGCCCACGCGAGCCCATGCAGCGCCTCTTCCGTGTCGTTGAGGTCCTGGATGAGCATCACCTCGATCCACAGTTCGGCCCGGGATTCTTCCCGGAACGTTGCCATACCGTCGATGATGTCGGCAATCTTCAGCTTGGGCCAGGGTCGGTTGATGCGCCGGAATGTCTGCTGATCGGCCGCGTCCAGCGATGGGATCACCACATCGGCATCGGCCAGGTCCTCCCTCGCCTCCGGCACGGACATCAGCGAGCCGTTCGTGATCACGGCGAGCGGCAGGTTCGTCATCTCCTTCGCCTCGCAAATCAGGCGGCCGAGTTTTGAATACAGGAGTGGCTCGCCCTCGCCCACGATCGTGATGTAGTCGACGTCCGTTGGTTCCAACTCGGCGATCGCGCGGCGCAACTCCGCCAGGATCTCGTCACAGGGAACATATTCCTTTCGCTCGTTCGTCAGGGGCGTGGTCCGCCCCAGCTGGCAATACACACAGTTGTAGTTGCACGTCTTGAAAGGGATCGGATCTACGCCGAGCGATTGACCCAGCCGGCGAGATGGCACCGGGCCGTAAATGTAGCTCATGATATCCCTCGTCCGCGGCAGCGACCCACCGTTTGCACCTCTATTCCAGCATCAGCGGGCTGACCGGATCCTCACGGACCGGGCTCCATATGTCCGAGGCGTGTGAGCCTTCGCACACACGTGTTCCAGCGCAGGATCGCATCGTCGTTCTCCGGCGGGTGGATCGCCTCAGCCTTCTCGTACCACTCCATCGCTTTCTGAAGCGCGCGATAGGCGCCCGAGCCAGGCGTGTTACGGGCGAGATGGGCCTTGCCGGCGCGTTCCTCGATGATTCCAGAATAGTAGCGAAGTGCGTACTCGTCTTTCAGCCTGCCGACCGCCGCACGGGCCTCGCCCAGCCGGCTCATGTCCTGCTCGAACTGGTCCGTCAGCGAAAGGACCAGCCGGACCAGCGCTTCCTCGTGCTCGGGCTCCACCTCCAGCACGTCGAGACAGATGCTCTCTGCCTCCCACGCCTCGTTGCGTAGACGACAATGCTCGGCCCTCTCCAGCGCCCGGCCAATACTGTCCGGCGGTAATTCCTTGAGCTTGGTCATGGCACACCTCCATCTGCAGTGCTGTACGAACGAATCCGCTGACTCTCTTGAGTATAGTGCCGCAAACGCCGGATCGAGTTCCGTCGCTCTGTGATCGGCATGAGCCAGGATCTGCTCCTTCTTGTCCGACGTACCCCGTCCCCTTGACGAATGTCGCGTTCCCCTATATTATGTGCATATGCACAATACAAACAGGAGAGCGCATGCCTCGTCCGAAGAAACACCGCCAATGCCGTCGCTACGACGGAGATCGGGTCTTCAAGCCCCGCAGTATTCCGATGGACCGACTCGAGACGATCCCTCTGGAGTTGGACGAGCTCGAGGCGATGAGGCTTTGCGATCACGACCGGCTGGATCAGACTGAGGCTGGGAGACCGCATGGGAGTATCCCGCGGCACGGTTCAGCGGCTCCTCGGCTCCGGGCGATCGAAAGTCCTGGGCGCGCTCTTGAACAACGCGGCGCTCATAATCAATCAAGGAGAGAATCATGAAGCTGTGCATTCCGACAGAGGATGATGCGGGCTTGACAGGGCAAATCAGCGATCATTTCGGCAGCGCACGCTGGTTCACGCTCGTCGACAGCGAGACCAGGACCACACGCTCGGTGTTCAACCGGGAGCATGGACACCGGCCCGGCACCTGCGACGCGGGTGCAGAGCATCTCGGGCCTGGGAGTGGAGGCCGTCGTGTGCATCCGGCTTCGGTCGTAGAGCCTCCAACTCCATGCGCCAGGCCGGAATTCCCGTGTACGTGACGGACAGCTCGAGCGTCGGTGAGGCCGTAGAGGAGTTCAAGCTGGACCTCCTGATGCCACTGCTCGAGGAAGAAGCCTGCTCAGGCGGGCGAGGCCTCGGCAGGCGTCACCGCACGGCGGGCGCCACGGCCACGGCCACGCACTGAAGGGGGCCGTATGAGCGCCAGGACGAAGATCGGAATCATCATCTGTGACCGATACCGCCAGTGTGCCGGCGGTAAGTGCTTTCGCGCGATGAGGAACAGGGAAGGGGCCTTCAACCGGTACGAGGATACCGAACTGGAGCTGGTCGGCTACACCACGTGCGACGGATGTCCCGGCGGCAACTTCGAGTACACCGGCGAGGAGATGACGAAGAACGGGGCAGAGGTCATCCACCTGGCCACGGGACTCGTAGTCGGCTATCCCCCGTGTCCGTACATTGAGACGTTCAAGGCCTTCCTCGAGGTTCGTTACGGGGTAGAGGTGGTTGTCGGAACCCATCCAATTCCGGCCAAGTACCTGGACATGCACACCCGCCTCGGGACCTGGGACGACCCCGCGTGGGAGCCGTTTCTCAAACCCACGATGGCCGACGCGAAGACTCGCGAGGCTTACAACTTGTCCAGTAAGAGCGGAACTCCGACCAGGGAACCGGCGGACGTGGCGATTCCGCGGCTGCTGGAAGAACACGGCGATCGCATCTACGTGATGGGTCTGCACATGTGCGAGACCCCACAGGATGCCGAAGACATGCTGCAGGAAACCTTCATCCGCGCATATCGGAGCTGGGATCGGTTCGAGGGGCGCTCCGCACCTTCTACATGGCTCTACACGATCGCCAGCCGGGTCGCGAAACGGCAGTATCGGCTTCGGGCCGGTGAACCACGGAGGATGGAGTCTCTGTACCGCGTGCTCCCATCCGGTGAGGAGGGCGTGGTAGACATACCGACCTCGGTCGAGTCCTCTCTGGGCCAGGTGGAGCGTGAGGAGATAGAGGAGCGAGTCCAGGCGGGGGTTGGCTCCCTGCCCCTGCGCTTCCGCCTCCCGCTCGTACTGAAAGATCTCGCCGATTTCTCGATCGCGGAGATCGCGAAGATCCTCGAACTGAAAGAGAACACGGTCAAGACCCGCATCTACAGAGCGCGAATGGCGATGCGAAAGTGGCTGGTGGAGGGGATGCCGAAGAGGACGAACCTGGAGCTCGACCACTCCAAGCGGATCTGCCTCGATCTTCTCTATGCCAAGCAGGAAGCCCTCGATCGCGGGGTGCCGTTTCCTCTGCCCCAGGACGAGCTGTGCGCCCGTTGTCACGCAGTCTTCGCGACCCTGGATCTGGCTCAGGACGTATTCAGGCAGTTGCACCAGGGGGCTGTGCCCGACGCCGTCCGGGTCGCCTTGAAGAAGGAAATGGAGGGTGACAGCTCCCGATCTTCGGAGTAGCCCGTCCGTCTAGGCGACCTCCTCGAACCCCCGCCCGGGAACCTCCCCGTCGAATTGGCCCACCTACCTGGTGTGGAAGCCGCAGAGTCCGCAGCCCGGGAGGCCGCCATGCTGAACATTCGTAGAATACTGATGCCCACGGACTTCTCCGCGAACGCCGACGCGGCCCTTCCGTGGGCGGCTCACCTGGCGCAGAATCACGGTGCGGAACTGCACCTGCTGTGTGCCGTTCCGGAGTGGGAACCGGACTCCTGGCTTCAACTGCACGATTCCACCGACCGGGCGGAAACGTGGCGCGTGTTGCGCCACCGGGCCGAACTCAAGTTGGCAAACCGGGAGTCTCACCTTCCCATGCCCACTCAGTCGGCCGTGTCCGAGTCACATGGAGACCCCAGCTCGGCGATCGTGTCCTACGCCGAAGACCACGGAATCGACCTGATCGTCATGGCGACTCACGGACGCCGCGGCTTCAGACGCTACCGGCTGGGAAGCGTGACGGGGGAGGTGGTCCGCCGGTCGACCTGCCCCGTCCTTACCGTGCGGCACGACAGTCCTGAGTCCTCAGCGGAGATGACCCTCGAGACCATTCTCGTTCCGATCGACTTTTCCTGGTACTCCCATTTGACCCTGACCTACGCCAGAGCTTTCGCCGCGCACCATGGGGCGTGTCTGCAGCTGCTCCACGTCATCAGCGAGACGGCCTGCCCGGGATTCCACCTGATGCAGTCGGGGCTGGTGGACCAGGACCGCAGTGGATTGGAACTGGAGGCCAGGAGGCGCATGCTCCAACTCCTGGCAGAGGCCGCCGGCCCGGCCGTTGAGGCCAGCGTCTTCGTGAGATCCGGAAGCCCGTCGGGAGAGATCGTGCGCTTCGCCCGATCTACCGGATCCGACCTGATTCTCATGGCGAGTCATGGTCTCGGAGGGCTTCTGAGAATGATGCTGGGCAGCGTGGCGTCACACGTCGTGCACGCGGCTCCGTGTTCGGTACTGGTCTCCCGGTGGAGTCATGACCTGACTCCGGACAACGCGTCTCTGTCTACTCACTACGCGGGGCTCCAGACACCGGCGGGACACCCGGGGTAGGCTTCCTCCACGCCTCGACGGCCGCGGGCGTGGAGGCCCACAACAGGAGCGTCATGAGCACCGCCGACGTGACGCACCACATGCAGGTTGCCCCGATCACGAAGGGCTCGAGCACGGTGAGATAAATCGAGAAGAGCGTCCCACCGAGTGCACCGATCCACAGTCCGATAGCGAGGATCGTATTCCAACGGACCGAACCGCGATCACGGAGCAGCCATCCGAGGCCCAGCGCCGAGTATCCGTACAATCCCACTACTCCGATGGGTAGAAACCCGAACAAACGGGCATAGGGACTTTGCTGCACCTTGTTGCAGTCTCCCACGGGGCCGCAGATGGCCTCGCCATAGGTAACCTCGACATGGCTCAGGTAGGATGCGACGACGAGGCCGGCCAGGATCATCACCGCCACGGTCCAGCCCGGCCACCTAGGAGCATCTCGAGCGCCGGCTTGCCACGACCAGTACCGCCAGGACGGAAACGATCATCCCGATCAGGACGATGACGGCGATCGAGTTGCCCGTTCGATCTTGATCAAATTTCTGCCACGGACTCAGGTTCGCCGTTCGCGACTCCGCCGCGGCGAGATCCATGATCGGCCCCCGGGGATCGACGCCCGGAATCGCGAGTGTCATCTCGGTCTCGGCGAGCTCCGGCGCCGTCACCAGATCGGTGGGGGTTACCGGAGCCACGACCTCGACACGCGCCGGCCGGTCGACGATCGGCTCGGGCTCCGGTCCGCCCCGTGCCGCCCTCGGGTCTACCTCCACATCCTCCGTCGTCAGACGAGCCACTGCCGAGGGAGCTTCGATCCCGGGTACAGGTGCAGGCACGATCTCTTCCGCCGCGACCCGTTCTTCCTCCGAGACCGGCTCTTCCGCCCCGGGCGGTTCAGCTACCTCGACTCCGGAGGCGACCAGTGCCTCCACAAGACCGTCGATCTCGGGCCACGCGATGCCGCCCGATGCCAGTCCAGCCTCCACGATCCCGGGTAGCTGATCGGGGATGTCGAACGAGCCGACCAGCACCCGATCCGCGACCGCCAGCAGTGGCACCCCCAACTGCTCCGGCGGAATGCCGTACAGGCTTCCCGCAGCCCTGAAGAGCCGCTGTCCCTCGAGGGACTGGGTGTTGATCGCCACTATGACCAGCGACTCGCCGAACCGCTCGACGAGCGGGGGCAGCCCCTCCGAGATGACCGTGTGGCAGTGCGGGCACGACGGAGAGAAGAACAGAACTGTTCGAACCTGCGGCACCGCCTGTGGTGTGATGGCCGGGTTGGCCAGCGTGGTCAGCAGCAGGGCGAGCAAAGCCGGGAAGCGGGTCATTGGCAGCGAGTCCTGGCGCGATGTTCAACCGACGAATGACGTGACGACATGGCCTGGAATGCCGCGCGTCTTGCCGTCACAGTCCATGCACGCCACTACCATACGCCCTCGAGCAAGGAGTCCGCCATCTACCGCGCGCCGAGCCTCGTGTGAGAAGGTAATCGAGCAGCTTCTCAACTCTCCGATGTTGGTCCAGATCTGCACCTCCTCGTCGTACCCTACCGACTGCCGGTATTCGATCTCGGCCATGACCACCGGGAAATGCACGCCCGTCTCCTCGAGCTCTGCATACGAGATTCCGTTGGCTCGCAAGAGTTCGATGCGCCCGAGCTCGAACCACGACAGGTACCGCATATGGTGGGCTTTACCCATCTGGTCCGTTTCCGCGTATCGGACACGAAGATCTACGCGAGTTCTCCGAGCAGGCATTGAACCCGATGAGACCGACTCGGCCATTTGAAGACTTCCCGTGGTCTCCACCCTTTTCGCCTCCCGTTGTTGGTGAGTCCTGCACGGATGAGTGCAGGATCGGGGCTTGGAGGTTCCGCGGCAGGGGAACCTCATCCGCCCGACTCGGCACCAATCGAGTGAACCCGGGAGAACAGGAGCGCTTCCATGAATTCGGTGAGGCCACTGAGGAATCAACGGATCGGCGTTTTCGGAAAGGGTGGCTCGGGTAAGAGCACGGTGACCGTGTTGACGGCCAGAGCCCTCCTGCGCCAGGGATATTCCGTCTGCGTTCTGGACGCGGACTCCACGAACCTCGGACTCCACGATGCGCTTGGCATCAAGCATCCGCCGGCGTCCCTGCTGGAGTACTACGGAGGGACGGTCTTCAGCGGAGGAAGCGTGAGCTGCCCCGTCGACGATCCGACACGACTCCCGGGTGCTCACGTCTCGCTTGAGGCGATTCCGGATCGGTACATCGGCCAGACATCCGACGGCATCCGGTTCCTGATCGCGGGGAAGCTCGGCGCGCTAGGACCGGGGGCAGGTTGTGATGGGCCCGTCGCCAAGATTGCCAGAGATCTTACCCTCCGGTCCGAGACCGAGGACCTGGTCACCCTCGTAGACCTCAAGGCTGGTGTCGAGGATGCCGCCCGTGGCCTGATAACTGGAGTGGATTGGGCGATCGCCGTAGTCGATCCGACCAGGTCAGCCGTGAGGATCGCGGAAGACCTCAGCAACCTGGTCTACCGGTTGCACGAGGGTGGCATGCCGGCGACCGAGCATCTCGACAGTCCGGACCTGGTCGAGCTCGCCAACAGCATCTACCGCCACTCCAGGGTCAGGCTGGTGCTGACGGTCCTGAACCGGATAGCGGACGGAGACACCGAACAACTGCTGCGCGAGGCCCTGCTCGATTACGGTATCGAGCCGGTTGCCGTCATCCATGAAGATCCGGCGATCAGCGCTTCCTGGTTCAACGGGGGCGCGCTCAGAGCGAGCATCGCGGAGAGGGATGCGGATCCGCTGGTCTCAGCGCTCGAAGCGGCTGCCAAGACCAGTCTGGTGCAGCACGCGACCGCACCCGAGGGCTGAGCCCGAGCCGGCGGGGGCAAAGGAGGCGATCATGTCACTCGAGGGCTATTGGTACAACGAGCTCGGTTCCGAATTCGTCCTGACGACCGCCGGGAATGACATACGGGGAACGTGCCGAACCACGGTAGGTGACGCGCCCGGCACTTACCCGCTAGTGGGGCTGACGGATGACGCGCCTTCCCTGGGCCCGCAGGTTCTTGCGTTCTCCGTCGTATGGGACAGCGAACAGCATGGTGATCTCCATTCCGTCACCGCGTGGTCAGGCCAGTACCAGCGTGCGGACGCCGACGAGGTGCTGGTGATGTTCTGGGCGCGGACGCTGGAGACCGAACCGAATTCCGATGCACAGTCGACGCAGGTCGGAAAGGACCTGTTCAGGCGTACGAAACCCAGCAACGAGGAAGTCGTCCGGCGCCTCCAGATGGGATCGGTATCGCACCCACTATACGTCTCCACGTGGGATTCTCCTTCCCGGGATGGCCGGGCGCTCGAGCTCGAACTGGAGGCGGAGTCCTATTCTCTAGTGGGTACCGGATGAAACCCCGAAGCCGCATTCCGGCACCAATAATGTGAGAGGTTCAGTGAAGGAATAGATCGAAGTCGGACCCGGTAGCTGTTACTGACGCCGGGGAGGAGGAACAATGAAGAACCGGAGAGAGCTGGCCCGCGAAGAGAAGAAGACTCGACAGCAGATGGAAACGGCCAACGACCGTTTCCAACGACATAACCGTGATCTCACTGTTGCATGCCTCCTGATCGCCACCGGCGTGCATTTCAGTATATTCGAGCTCAATCCGCGGATGCAGATTGGCGACATGGAGACGATCGGCGGGGAGATCGCTGCCATGACCCTTCCTCCCGACGTCCAGATTCCGCCGCCGCCTCAATCAATTGCCCGTCCGGCGACCCCGCGTGTTTCAGCAGGGCCCCTGGCGGAGGAGATCACCATTGCCCCGACGACTTTCGACGCCAATCCGGTGGAAAGTCTCCTTCCTCCGCCTGTCAACGTGAAGCGACAGGACAAGGAGAGCACTCCCTTCTACGTTCCGCGTGAAGTGGAGCCGCGGCTCCTGAACGGCTCTGAAGTCGCCATGCTTCTCGAACAGAACTACCCAAGGACGCTTTGTGAAGCCGGGATCGAGGGAAGAGTCGTGCTCTGGGTTCACGTGAGCGTTAAGGGCAAGTCCGCAAACTGCCTTGTTCACTCATCCAGCGGCTATCCAATGCTGGACGAGGCTGCGAAGAAAGTGGCTGCGCACATGAGGTTTGCTCCCGCGCTGCACATGGACAAACCGGTGGCCGTGTGGATCGCGCAGCCGGTGGAGTTCAAGACGATATAGTCGCAATCGGAGACGACACCGCGGACTACGATGAGAGACGCAAGCGACTATTGGGTCGAATCCATGTTGCCGGACGGTGATCGGCTGCTGATCCGATCGGGAACCAGCATGTCCTTGGGGTCACTGATAGAAGAGGACCGGACATAGCTGAGGAGACGCCGGTGGCGCTGCATATCTTAGAAAAGCGAGACGCCAGGGACGGTGTGATGACTACTGCCGTGCCGCTGTGCACGGTCGAGGTAGTCTCCGACTCCGGAGAGGGCGCTCAGAAGTGCGGCCAGGCCTTCGGAGCGATGAGCGCCAAGATGGGGAACGGCGTGTGGACGGTGGAGATCATCCCTGCGGAGATACAACCTCCGCCTCGGATTCCGGTGGGCGCCAGCGGCATAAGAATCCGAGTCGGCTCGAAGATCGTCACGAACTGGGGCGACCGCGCGAACCTCTGCGTCGCGTTTAACGAGCAGGTCCTCCTGGCGCGCCATCGCCTCGATGCACTCGAGGACGACGCGATCATCCTCATCGAGAATATGTGGGCGAGCCACAAGGATGAGGACATCCAGGCCGAGTGGAAGGAGGCCATGGAGGAGCTCGCACCCAGCGCGTACCGGATCATAGAGGTCCCGATGGAGGAACAGTGCCTCACCCTGGTGGACGATGCCCGAAAGGGCAAGAACATGTTCGCGCTCGGGCTGCTCTGCTGGATCTTCGACCGCGACATGGAACTGGCTTCGAGCGGTGAGATCTTCTCCACCGACTCGACTCGTCTGGTTGCTCCTCTCGCCGGTGCGGCCGTGCGGAGGTCCCGACCGTTGCCTCCGCAAACGTCCAGAATGGCTCTCCCCTGTAGACGCGTCTGCGGGCCTGGGGATGTTCAGAGAGAGCCTTGAGGGTCGCGGCGATCCGATCGGGGCTCCCGTCCTCGAGCGCCGCGACGAGGTCCCGCTCACGCAGGGGATGACGAGGAATGATCTCCATGACCGTATCCACGGGGGGGAGATCCTCTCGCAACACCAGGTCCCCGCCCTCCGGCGGAACCACGGTCGCGACCTCTCCCAGGATGCCCATCGCCCGGATCAAGCCGTCCTGATTCGCCCCCTCGACCCATTTCTCCGCCGGCGGTCTCACGGGCAAGTTGAGATGGACCTCGTCGGGTCCAATTCGGCTCAATGCCCTTGCGAGTCCGTGCAATACTTCTTCGCTATCATTGAGATCCTTGATCAGCATCACTTCGATCCAAAGCCTCGCCTTCGAGATCTGCCGGAATGCCACCAGCCCATCGATGACGTCCGAGATCCTCAGCCCAGGCCAGGGTCGGTTGATACGACGGTAGGTCTCCTGATCGGCCGCATCGAGCGACGGTATGATCACGTCGGCCTCGGCCAGATCCTCCCGCACCTCGGGCTGGAACAACAGCGAGCCATTCGTGATCACGGCTAGCGGCAGACGGGTCAACTCCTTGGCCTCACGGATCAGACGGCCGAGTTTCGAGAACAGAAGCGGTTCACCGTCACCCACGATGGTGATGTAGTCTATGCCTCCAGCTCCCAAGCTGGATAACACCCGGCGCAGCTCGGCCAGAATATCGTCGCAGGGTATGTACTCCTTTCGCTCGTTCGTCAGCGGCGTAGTCCGGCCGAGCTGGCAGTAAACGCAGTTGTAGTTGCACGTCTTGAAGGGTATAGGATCTACTCCCAGAGATTGGCCCAAGCGGCGGGATGGAACGGGCCCGTATATGCAGCTCATGTTTCATCCGTGTGTGACGTTGTGTCGGATTGTGCGCTTGCTAACTGGACCTGTTCTTGAGTGTCCCGCTGGGGATTTCCGGTTCCCGAATCAAACGCGTGCTGGACATCTGGCGGTAGTACGGAACGAAGACCTAATGCAGGAGGAACCTCAGGCGGGTATCAAGGCACTAAGTTTCTCGGCTAGGATAGAATCGAGAGAATGCCAGCGAACCGACACGGGGGACACAGATGCGATCTTGGTCGCACTTCGAGGCAATAGACGGCCGCGTCATAGACTGGATGGACCGCCACGGCGCGACCCTGACTCGTGTGGCGCTTGGCCTTGTGTTTCTGTGGTTTGGCGTCATCAAGTTTGTCCCCGGATGGAGTCCTGCAACCGACCTTGCGACCCGGACTATTGATCGACTGACACTGGGATTGGTAGACCCGGCGATCGGTATCCTGCTTCTGGCGTCGTGGGAGACATTGATTGGAATCGGCCTATTGGCCCGCCGCTTTCTGCGAGTCACGCTGTTTCTGCTGTTCGTTCAGATGGCCGGCACAGCGCTGCCCCTGGCCTTCTTTCCTTCCGAGACGTTCTCAACCTTCCCCGCCTCGCCCACTCTGGAAGGGCAGTACATCATCAAGAACCTGGTACTGGTCGGCGCCGCGATCATGATCGGTGCCACGGTGCGACGGGGTTCTCACCAGCCGAGACCGACAACTCCACTGCCCGATACGGATTGACAGCGCTGCAACGCTTGGAGCCCCGCGGTCGTGGCGAGCCCGTTGAACCTGAACAAGGAATCTCGGCACCAAAGAGATGGAGAGGCTTCGCGCTGAGACGAGGGATATGACGATGAGAAGCGCCAGCGATTACTGGATCGAATCAGTGCTGCCAGATGGTAGTCGGCTTCTAATCCGTTCGATCCGACCGGATGACAGGGAGGCACTGCGGCGAGGCTTTCGTCGACTGGGAGTGCAGTCAGTGTATCAGCGGTTTCTTGGTGCCAAGAACCCGCTCCGGGACGACGAACTGACATACTTGACCGAAGTCGACTTCCAGCGACATGTGGCGCTTGTGGCGGAACTGCGATGGGCCGATGAGAACCAGCTCGTCGGCGTCGGTCGATACGTCGAGATAGATTGCGACAAGACCCTTCGGTGCGCAGAAATCGCCCTTACTGTTGCCGACGAATACCAGAGCAAGGGCGTCGGGTCGACCCTCTTCGAGCACCTTGTCCGCATTGCGCTGAGGCAAGGCATCCAGGCTCTCGAGGCAGAGGTTTTTGCCAGCAATGAATCGATGCTCCGCATGTTTCAGAATAGCGGCTTCCCGGTGCGACAAACCGTTTCAGGTGGCGTTGTCCGAGTGGCGATACAACTCACACGTGGGTGGGTGCCGAACGTAGCCTAGACATGGCCGCCGGGCGGCTGGTGAAACCTCGGTGCGCCATCTCGGCACTACTTGAGTGTGAACACGACTCAGGAGGTGCGAATCATGCCATTCAATCGAGGACCCCGTGGCAGCGGGATAATGGGTAGAGGCGGTCGCTGCATCTGCCCGAAGTGTGGCAAGGTAGAGCCTCACGACTATGCGGAGCCCTGTCGGGAAGTACGCTGCCCGCGTTGTGGTGCCAAGATGATACGGGAAGGATCACCCCACCACGAGCCTGCGGCCAAGTGATCCGACGCTCGCTTGTCGGAGAGGATATCCTCCCGAGTCACGGAAGGGAGGCCAGCTGATGCTGAACATCAATCGAATCTTGTACGCGACTGACTTCTCGAGCAGTTCCGAGAGTGCACTCTTCCATGCACTTTATCTCGCGCGCAAGCACGGTGCCGAGCTGCACATGTTACACGCCATCGTGCTTCACGCGGACGATCCACACGATCCGGCCCATCACTTCCCCGATCTGGATGCATTGGACACGCGTCTGAGAGAGGCTGCTGGCGATCGCATGGCGGACATGCTTGCGGTACACGGTGCTTCCGAAGACGTGGTCATCCAGGCACAGAGGCGGGGGATCGCGGCAGCTCCCACGATTATCGAGTACGCAGAGGATGAGGATATAGATCTGATCGTGATGGGCACGCACGGGCGTCGAGGCCTTAAACGAATGCTACTCGGCAGTGTGGCCGAGGAGGTGATTCGACTGGCACCGTGTCCGGTTATGGTGGTTCGTCCAGCGAAACACGGATCGGTGCATCCGTTCGCGAGCGTGCTTGTTCCGGTTGACTTCTCAGTGTACTCGAGAGTGACCGTCGCAAACGCCAAGCGATTGGCCGACCTGTATGGCGCGGAACTCATCTTGCTGCACGTGTTGGAGGAGAACGATCTGCCGGCCTTGTATTCCCGTTCCGTGCCCGCCGAGTTCGCCATCGAGATCCCACCCGCCGAACTCGTACGCCTCAACATCGGATTGATGCTGGAGGAGGTAGTGGGACGTACTCTGGAAGCGGAAATGCAGGTGCTGGTCGGCGATGCCGTGTCCGTGATTACGCAGTTCGCCCGCTCGCGAAGCGTAGATCTTGTCGTGATTGCCAGTCATGGCAAAGGCGCGATCGAGAGGCTTCTCACGGGCAGTGTAGCCGGGGGAGTCATCAGCCACGCACCCTGCTCCATGCTCGTCGTAAAGCCGTTCGGCAAGGGTCTTACGTCTCAGCCCGAGGTGTCAGCAGGCGGCATGTACGAGATCGAGGCGAGCGTTGAGCGGCCAGCCGAGACTGATCACGAGCTAGTCGGCAGCACGTCCTGAGGGTGGCGACCAACACAAGGCCGGAAAGGTTCTCCTCAGCAACGTGCGACTCGCGACGCTGGCGGTCAGCCTCGGTGGGATCGAGACACTGATCGAGCACCCCGCATCGATGACGCACACGGTGATGCCCGAGGAGGAGCGCCTCCAGGCAGGGATCACCGACGACCTCGTTCGCATCGCTGTCGGCTGTGAAGACGCCGAGGACCTGATCCGAGACCTCGAGGAGGCCCTCGCCAGTTGCGAGACAGTCTGATCAGCTACTGATCGATTATGAACGATCCAATTCCTCAGACGACGAACGTCTCCCATAACGGCCGAAAGGCCCAATTTACGGGCCTTTCGTTAGTGGAGCCGATCGGAATCGCTGTCGAGCGAAGCGAGACATTGAGCACGCAAGCGTGCGAACTACCGACGACCTCCTGGTTGCAAAGCAAGGCTTCATCCGCCAGCTGACGCCCGTGGACGCTTGCTGACGCCAGATTCGGTCAGTTCTGCGCCAGATCAGGCACGTTAACGCGTGCTGGCGCTGGTGCACTTTTGTGACAGTTTGTTGGGAGCTCATCGAACTCCCTGGCGAGAGCGAAGCGCCGGGTGACGGAGCCCTCCCACCAACCTTCTCCGTGTCCGGGCCGTCCAATCCCCTGATGAACTTCACAGCAACTCTCATACTGGCACTCCTGAGTCAGGAGGTTCCGGTGCAGACCGTGGTCGCTCCCTCCGAGGGGCTGGCTCCGCTACGCCGAGAGATCTTCGAGCTCATTTCGGAGAGGGGCCCTCCTTCGCTAACGTTGGGCGTGGCGCGGGACGGCGAGATCGTGTGGCTGGAGGCGATTGGGTGGGCCGATCGTCAAGCGCGGCGCCCCGCGGAGACCACGACTCTCTACGCTGTCGGGTCGATGTCGAAGTCGATTACGGCGTCCGCGGCTCTCGCTCTCGTGCAAAGAGGCGAGCTCGACCACCAGACCCGAGTTGCAGAGCTCCTGGGCCCTGCGGTGAGACCCTGGGATCCTCTCGGGTACCTGGAGGACGTGCGGGTCGACGACCTGCTCGCTTCCACGGCGGGGGTGCCGCACGGCTGGGTTACGCTCTCCGACTCCAAAACGTCGATCCCCGGCTGCTACGCGGGATACCCTTCTCTGGTGGCGTTTTCGCCGGGCGAGGTGTTCGACTACTCCAACAACTCATTCGGAGTGCTCCAGGCAGTCATCGAGGCGAAGACCGGCAGGGACTTCGAGGGGGCTCTTCAGGAGTTGGTTTTCAAGCCCCTGCGGATGACGCACAGCACATCCTGGTTGGATTCCACGCGACTTGAGTCATACGCCGTCCGCTACACGAACGAAGGAAGCCCGCTGCCGAACGAGCAGCTCATGCCACAGGGCGGATTGGGACTCTACGCGTCCGTGGAGGACGTCCTGCGTCATGGGATGTTCCACCTCGCACACCTCAAATCGAACCATGATGGACCTGGATCGCTACCCATACGCCCGGGCGGCGATCCCAGCGAGGGCTATTTCAGGAATGGGTGGTGGACCACGGCTCGTTCTCACGTCTCGAACGGCAGCATCGCGGGAGCGAATTCCCACCTGGTCGTATTACCCCCTGAGGGCCTGGTCATAGTGGTTCTCACGAATCAGACTTCGAGCCTGGCCGACGAAGTCGCCGATCGGATCCGGGACTTCCTGGTGCCCGCGGCGGGTGAGAGCGGACGGCTGTCTCGGGCCCGTTACACGCAGATCTTTCGCACCCCGTACGAGCCGGAGGAGGCATGGACAGGACGGTGGAGAGGTACGATCGGCACGCCGTGCGGATCCGTGCCCCTGGAGCTTGATGTAGAGGAGCAGGTAATCGTCCGCATCGCGAACGACGAGCGCCATCTGCTCACCAATATCACGCTCAACACGAAGGGTGAACTCCGTGGGGAGTTGAGTGGTGTCGTGCCCGGCTTGACGCCCGAGGGAGCGCCAGAACATCAAATCCGTTTGATGCTGCGACTGCAAGACGGTCGCCTGAGCGGTTACGCGAGCGCAATCCTCGACGTGCCCAGTCTCAGTGCCTCCATCCCCGCATACATCAGTCTAACGCCGGTCGACTGACCGGGAAGAAGAGCTGTGGGAGACGCAGGTTCAAACGTGCAAGATGATCCGTGATTGGTCTCGAAATCGGGAAGCAGAAAGGCCCGGTTTACGAGCCTTTCTTGAATGGAGCCGATCGGAATCGAACCGACGACCTCCTGGTTGCAAACCAGCCCTTCATCCGCCAGCTGACGCCCGCTGGCGCTTGCTGACGCCAGATTCGGTCAGTTCTGCGCCAGTTCAGGCACGTTCACGCGTGCTGGCGCTGGTACAGTTTTGTGACAGTTTGTTGGGAGCTCATCGAACTCCCTGGCGAGAGCGAAGCGCCGGGTGACGGAGCCCTCCCACCAACCTTCTCCGTGTCCGGGCCGTCCAATCCCCTGATGAACTTCACAGCAACTCTCATACTGGCACTCCTGAGTCAGGAGGTTCCGGTGCAGACCGTGGTCGCTCCCTCCGAGGGGCTGGCTCCGCTACGCCGAGAGATCTTCGAGCTCATTTCAGAGAGGGGCCCTCCTTCGCTAACGTTGGGCGTGGCGCGGGACGGCGAGATCGTGTGGCTGGAGGCGATTGGGTGGGCCGATCGTCAAGCGCGGCGCCCCGCGGAGACCACGACTCTCTACGCTGTCGGGTCAATGTCGAAGTCGATTACGGCGTCCGCGGCTCTCGCTCTCGTGCAAAGAGGCGAGCTCGACCACCAGACCCGAGTTGCAGAGCTCCTGGGTCCTGCGGTGAGACCCTGGGATCCTCTCGGGTACCTGGAGGACGTGCGGGTCGACGACCTGCTCGCTTCCACGGCGGGGGTGCCGCACGGCTGGGTTACGCTCTCCGACTCCAAAACGTCGATCCCCGGCTGCTACGCGGGATACCCTTCTCTGGTGGCGTTTTCGCCGGGCGAGGTGTTCGACTACTCCAACAACTCATTCGGAGTGCTCCAGGCAGTCATCGAGGCGAAGACCGGCAGGGACTTCGAGGGGGCTCTTCAGGAGTTGGTTTTCAAGCCCCTGCGGATGACGCACAGCACATCCTGGTTGGATTCCACGCGACTTGAGTCATACGCCGTCCGCTACACGAACGAAGGAAGCCCGCTGCCGAACGAGCAGCTCATGCCACAGGGCGGATTGGGACTCTACGCGTCCGTGGAGGACGTCCTGCGTCATGGGATGTTCCACCTCGCACACCTCAAATCGAACCATGATGGACCTGGATCGCTATCCATACGCCCGGGCGGCGATCCCAGCGAGGGCTATTTCAGGAATGGGTGGTGGACCACGGCTCGTTCTCACGTCTCGAACGGCAGAATCGCGGGAGCGAATTCCCACCTGGTCGTATTACCCCCTGAGAGCCTGGTCATAGTGGTTCTCACGAATCAGACTTCGAGCCTGGCCGACGAAGTCGCCGATCGGATCCGGGACTTCCTGGTGCCCGCGGCGGGTGAGAGCGGACGGCTGTCTCGGGCCCGTTACACGCAGATCTTTCGCACCCCGTACGAGCCGGAGGAGGCGTGGACAGGACGGTGGAGAGGTACGATCGGCACGCCGTGCGGATCCGTGCCCATGGAGCTTGAGGTAGAGGAGCAGGTAATCGTCCGCATCGCGAACGACGAGCGCCATCTGCTCACCAATATCACGCTCAACACGAAGGGTGAACTCCGTGGGGAGTTGAGTGGTGTCGTGCCCGGCTTGACGCCCGAGGGAGCGCCAGAACATCAAATCCGTTTGATGCTGCGACTGCAAGACGGTCGCCTGAGCGGTTACGCGAGCGCAATCCTCGACGTGCCCAGTCTCAGTGTCTCTATCCCCGCCTACATCAGTTCGATCTGCTCCTCATACAGGGACGCCGACAGGGCGGCCTCATCGGGGAGCGATGCCGGATCGGGCACGTTGAACTTCTCGAGCAACCGGTGGACGGAGTTCTTCGCACTGACCCGCTTCTCCACGAGCTGGAGTCGGGTGCGGAGCAGGTCACGCAAGGGCCTCAGTTCTGGACTTACCATGTGGGCTCGAGGGATCAGGTCGACCCGGTGCAGCTGAGCCAGTGTGAGAGCATCGACGGCATCAGTCTTCACCTTGGCGTAGGCAATGGCCTTGACGAATTTGGCGTGGGCAAGGGTCAGAGGCACGCCCTCCTGGTGGAGCAGGTCTCGGAGCCAGTACCAGGAGGACGTGGCTTCGACGGTGGCACGGGTGGAATCCGGGAGCTCGGCGAAGTAACGAGCCACGGCGAAGCGCGACGTCGGCAGCGACGCCTCGCATACGACCTTCCCGGTCTCATCGACGGTGGCAATCACGACGGTTCGCTTGTGTAGATCGATTCCAGAGTACAGCATCCGAGGCCTCCCGGTTGTTGGTTACCGCATCGTGCGGTCGGCAGGCCCTTCTTGGTAAGATCACGCGCCTGGAGCTGGCGCGGTGAAGATGGGAAGCAATCGAACTACGTCAGCGCGCAGCTCAGGCGCCGACCGTTAGGCATCGTGAAATGAACCGAGCTTCATTCCACTACTTGGTCACTGGTTTGGCGCTGGTGGTTATGGGTTCAGTCGTGGGGTTGAGAGCGAGGTCGATGGCGGCGTCAGTTCAGGAACATCAATGCCTCCTCCGCGGAGACACCACGGCCGTCGTCACGGGAACGGTGCGGGATGAGGAGACGTCTCGGCCAATTCCGTTCAACCTCGTGAGGACGACCGGCACCCGGCGGTGCACGGACTGGACGGATTCGCTGGGGAACTTCCGGTTTCAAGCTCGGGTTGGCGAGCACGTAGTGGAGGCATACGGAAGACAAGGTTTCATCTCGCAGGAGCAGCGGGTTTCATTGTCGGGTGGGGATTCCGTCTTTCTGTCCTTTGTCCTACCGCGAACTCCCGACGCGACGGGCACTCCTGTGGCGTTTACCGAGGGGGTACCTGCCGCGTTCTGGACCGAGGGCTTCTTCTACTTCAGTGAGCTGGTGATTCATGACGCCGGTCTACCGTCTCTACGCACCGCTTCATTCGCGGAAGGTGTCCGTGAAGTTCGGTTTTGGTCGGAAGTCTCTATCGGAGTTCCAAAGCACCTTGTCATTATTCGTGATGCTCACGGCCGCCTGACAGGCGAAGCAATCCGTTACTGGCCGGCCGGGAGCCTAGACGAAGACGACCACCTCGACGCCCAGCTCACAGAGGACCTCGGATCGACCTGCGAGCAGCTTCTTCACGGCGACGATTCCACCGTATGCTATGGTCGATTCGTCGGTGAACCTGATTGGAGCCGAATCATGCGCGAGGCATCGGAAGCTGGCCTGTGGACGCTGCCCGATCCGAGTACCCTCCCCGAGGATTCCGTTTGGGCGCTCGATGGCTGGGGCATGACCGTGGAACTACGTGACGGTAGGACCTACCGAACCTATGAGTATAGAAACCCCGGTGGTCACGCGTGGCCAGAAGCGCGGCAGGCAGAGGCCCTGGCCGACATTTTCGGCGAGATCTGGCAGCACGTTGCGCCGCAAGAGCATCCTTCACCGCCCGATGCCTAACACGCGCCTGGAGCAGACGCGTTAAGATGAGTGGAGATCGAACCAAGTTGGCGCGCAGCTCAGGCGCCGACGGAGAGGCCCGACGGACAGGCATTTTGTTGTTCAAACAGGAGACAGTGATGTTTCGCCGCACGCAGCAGTTGCGAATCCCGTTCGTTGCAGCGCTGGCCATCGCTGTCTTGGTCACCGGGTGCTCGCAACCGCCGGCAGACCAAGAGCCAACCGCTCAGGTCGACACCCTGTCTGACGGGCGTGTTCTGGTCGCCAACACAGGGGTGTCGTCATGGACTCCGGAAACAGCGTGGCGGCTGGAGGAGGATCTGAAGCTCGGCACGGGAGAGGGTGAAGGCCCAGAATCGGAGTGGTTCAGCAGGATCATGTCGGTCGTATCGGACTCTCGCGGGATGATCTACGTCCTAGACTACCCCGCGGGACTCATGGTCTTTCACCCGTCCGGAGCCTTCTCCCACACAATTGGGCGTGAGGGCGAGGGACCGGGAGAGCTCGCCGGGGCAATCGCGATGACTGTCGGACCCGGGGACACGCTGTGGGTGACGGATCCGGGTGAGGCTCGCTACTCTCTATTCGCGCCGGACGGGACGTTTGTCAGGGTCCATAGAATGCACACCAATGGTTACCGGATCCTGGGAGCCGCCTTGGCCGACGGCAGCTACGTCGACTGGAGTGTGGCCCTTCCGGAGGGACCGGCTCGTGTAGTGCTCCAGCCCGTTCGGCTAGGCGCAGGTGGAGAAGTGGACTCGTTGCCACCCCTCGAGTTTGTGCAGGAGCTGAAATCGGACGGTGCACCGCAGGCGCTCTTCGGCGGCATGCTCACGGGTACGGTGGACCCAAGCGGAAGCACCTGGTTCGCGCATACAAGGGAATACCGCATCTACCGGCGCAGCCTTGAGGGGGATACGACGCTCGTGTTCGACCTTCCCGCGAGAGCCGCCCCTGTGGAGGAAGCGGATCGGGAGGCCGTCCGGAGGTTCTTCTCGGGGATGCCCCCCGAGCGCCTCGCATCGTTGTTTGACGAACTTCCCAAGACCAAACCCATCGTGAGCCGGATAACACCTGACGGTGCGGGGTACATCTACGTTCTCGCGGATGTTGCCGGAGAGCCAGCCGGGAGCACCGTTGATGTATTCCTTGAAAGCGGCGAGTACGTGGGTCGAATGACTCTGCCCAAACCCGTGTCGCTGTTCCCTCCTCCGGTAGTGGCTCACGCCACCAGGGACCACCTCTACGTCGTGATACAGGACGAACTCGACGTGCCCTATGTGCTGCGTCTGAGGATCGTCCAAGGGGATCGATAAGCAACCGCGAGTGAGCTGGCGGATCAGAGTAGCCTCACCCTAACCCGCACCCGGAGCAGACGCGGTGAACATGTGCGACAAACGAACTTGGAGGATACTGGCAACGACTCCGGCTCCAGACTTGTCTCAATGACAACCCCCAGAGAAGTGCACGTCGCCGGAGCGGCTGCGTATGATGCTCCAGCGCATATCTCACATCCGCATGCCGTAGGCGCGCCCGTGCCCACGGAACGGCAAGACTGTGGAGGGAACATGGCAAGCTGTACCCCGCGCTGCGTTTGGCGCATCGGATTTGTCACAACACTCCTGCTAGGCAGCATCGCCTGCAACGACTCGCCGCCGCCGGTTGCTGAGGCGGACCTCACCGTGGGCGACAGCGCCGCTATCGGTAGTGAAGCCGTCCCTATCAAAGTAGTTGACAACACGGACGCCGCGTGGGCGCCGGGCCAGGAGTGGCGTCTCAGTCGTGTTCCGACCGCTTCCATCGGAGTACAAGAAGGTGAAGAGGCCTACCAGCTGTTCAGGGTATCAAAAGCTCTCAAGCTGGCCGATGGGTCTATTGTCGTCGCGGCCGCCGGCACGAGCGAGCTTCGCTTCTTCGACGAGGAGGGGCGATATCTGCAGTCAGCGGGCTCCCGCGGCAGCGGGCCGGGCGAGTTCTCGCTCACCTCGTCCCTCCGGTTCTGGCAACTACCGTCCGGCTCTCTCGCTGTATCCGACGCGGGCAATGGCCGGGTCAACATCTTTTCCTCGACCGGCGAGTATCTAACGACAGTCGCTTTCGATCAGACGCCTGAGGCGCCGCGGGTCTTCCTATGGGGAGTGTTCGATGATGGTTCATGGCTCACCATGGCACCGGAGGGCGGAGGCGTGGCACGGGGCGCCCCCGGTGACGTAACCCATGACGAGTTCCTGTACCTGCGCTTCGACGATTCCGGTGGCTTCACGGAGCACCTGGCCCAACTCGCATCGCGGCCTCGCTACGTACACGAGTACGCCGGTGGCGTCTCCTACCCGTACATCCCATTTACCCCTGAACCGAAGGTCGTGGCGGCCGGCGAGTACCTATACCAAGTAGACGGACCTGCCCCAGAGATCCAAAAGCTGGATATGCATGGAACCGCTCTCGAGCTGATTCGCTGGCCCGCAGCCCCGCGTTTGACTGCAGACATTTGGGAGGAGTTCAAGGAGGTCGTGTTAGGATCGATCGAAAACGAATACCGCCGTGAGACGACTCGCACCTTCTTCGACAGAGAGCTTCCGCTCCCCGAACATGTGCCAGCCACTGAGGTGGTGCGGATTGACTCCGCAGGAAACGTCTGGCTGGGAGGATGGAGCTTCTCCGGCGACGAGTATCGAAGCTGGGAGGTTATTGCCGCCGACGGACGCTGGCTGGGTACAGTTGAGATTCCTGCGGCTCTGGAGGTCCATCAGATAGGCGCCGACTTCGTGATAGGGCTTCAGGTTGACGAGTTGGGAGTGGAGCGCGTCGTAGTGCATGATCTCGTCAAACCCTAAGTGGGAGCGAACCCGGTCAGCGCGCAGCTCAGGCGCCGATCGTTAGACGGACCAAACGGAGCACGAAAGATGACTCCATGCTGACGATTCTGCAGCGGCTGCGGGGCGCCCTAGGGAATGCGCTGGTATGGGGTGGGGCGTGGTTCGGGGCAGGTTTCGTTCTTAGCACAGGGTTTTATCTGTTTCGGCGCGGACTTGGTGCGATGCCCTTGCAGCTCTTCTTGGAGGGTGCGCTCCGCGATGCTAGCGCCTTGGGGCTCATTGGGTTCCTAACTGGCGGGGCATTCTCTGTATATGTTGCCGCTGTCTTCCGAAATCGGCGCATTGAAGAAGTCAGTACTGCGAGATTCGCTCTTGGAGGCGGTCTGGTGGCTGTTCTTCTGAGTCTCATCGGGTTTGGTTTATTCACTGGGTACGACGCCGTGCTGGTCCAGGATGTAGTGATACCCCTGTCAGTCGCGGCCGCGTTTGGCGGCTTGACCGGTTTCAACTCTCTCAAGTTAGCGCAGAGACAGCTTCTGGCTCCCAGCGGCAATGCACCGAATCTGGAAGCCGGTCCGGACCAACCACGCACCGTGATTCAGTAGGGCCGTCTAGCACGCGCCTGGAGCTGGCGCGTTATCAGAATGGGGACACGGACCCGGTCAGCGCGCAGCTCAAGCGGCGACCGTTAGACCGCATCGAGACCTTCACTAATCAGGGTAGCCACTGATGACTTCTTGCCGGACAATCGCTCTCCTTGCAACTGCTGTCGGTCTCGCGGCTTGCGGCGGCGGTGAATCATTGACGCCCGACACCTGGCAAGGACGCGTCGATACGCTCCCCAGCGGCACGATAGTGGTCCACAACCCGGGGGCCGGGCTATGGGACACATCAACTGCTTGGCGCCTGGAACAGGATCTGGTGATCGGCGCTGTCGATGGATCGGGACCGGAGGTGTTTGGAGAGATTGCCGCGGTCCACGTTGACACGCAGGGGCGAATCTATGTACTCGAGGAGCAAGCCCAGGAGATTCGCGTATTCGACTCTGCGGGAACCTATCTCCGTACTGTCGGCTCAAAGGGCGCCGGCCCAGGCGAGCTCGCCGCCGCGTTCGGATTGGCCTTTGACGACTTGGATTGGCTCTGGGTTCCGGACGTGGGCAACCGCCGGTTGACGGTGTTCGACTCGACGGGCGAATTCACGGAGGACTACCAGCGACCACTTGGTGTTGTGTACCCATTCCTCGGCGGCTTCGACAAGAGCGGAAGATTCTGGGACGTAACACTGAGCTTCAATGAGACTTACACGAGTTTCTTCTTCGTGCGCTTTGATTCGATCACGAGTGCCTTCGACAGCGTCCCCCCCGTGAGGTACCGGAGGGATGTTGAAAACATGACCCGCACCATGTTCTTACTGCGGTCTCGCATGACCTTGGCATTCGACCCGGCCGGCTACATCTGGTTTGGCTCAACCGGAGACTACCGCCTGCTCCAACGATCGATGGCAGGTGACACTGTACGAATCGTCGAACGAGATACCCGCAGTGTTTCCGTATCGGACGCCGAGAGGGAAACGATCCTGGCCGAGATTGCAGAGCTGCCGTTCCCCGTTGATCCGGCCCTTATTCCAACCGAGAAACCTGCGTTCAACCGTATTGTAGTCGGCGATGATGGCCACTTGTTCGTCAATGTGCCGGGCTCGGATGACGAAGAGGGTAGACTCATCGACGTGTTCGACGCTGACGGCTTGTATCTCGGCAGGCTTACGGCTCCAGTCCCATTGGAGTGGATGATCCCGCCGCATTTCGGTCCAAGCCACGTTGTTGGAGTCACACGCAATGAACTCGAATGTCCCCTACGTCGTGCGACTCAGAATGGTGACTCCCGAGTAAGACACTAGAGAAGCAGTTCAGGCATGCGTACTAAGGCGCCTGGAGCTGACGCGGGACCGGGCACAGAACTTGATCCTTAACTCTCAATCAGGCGACTGCGCCCCCGCCTTTGAGCCCTTCCGTCCCGTATTCGGGTGGAGGGGATCGACAGACTGACTCAACACAGCCCTGCTCCGACGCCGATCGGTACACGGAAGGATGCGAGGTGCAACCGTGCCAGTTGCCCGGACCAGTCGGACTTTCATCCTGGTCATCGCGACGATTGCTCTCGCGCTACTCGCCGCATGCGACGACAGCTCCACCCCCACTCGTCAGGCTGATGTTCCATCGAGGCATCTCATACTCGAGGCCATAGAGTGGTCCGAGATGTACGCGCTGCACGACACGATCATCCCCGAGCAGCCGTACGGTAAGCCCATCGTAATCGTCTCGGGTATCGATTTCACACCGCACCACATGGCACTTGCCGACTTCTCTGAATCGACGGTCAAGCTGTTCCGAAGGCCCAAGTATACGTTAGAGCACACGATGGGAGGGAAGGGACAGGGACCAGGCGAGTTTGGCGCCCCGTTCTCTCCCCAGTTCGATGCTCTTGGTCGGCTTCACGTGGCCGACTACGGTCGAACTCAAGTCACCGTGTTTGACACGCTTGGGACCGTTGTGAAGACAGTCCGACTCCCGCCGCTCATGGGGATCATCGATTTCGACCTACTTGAGAGCGGCAACTACGTCGTTTCGGGCAGGCTTGTCGACGATTCCCTGAGCACCCTGTTCCATCTCGACTCGGCTGGGAACGAGATCGGCCGATTCATGCCGATGGCCAAGGCTCGGAGTCGAGGGCGACACGGTGATCACGCTTCTTCCCGACACCATTACTTACACGGTCAGGCTCGGTCGGTGGGTGCCGAAGGAGACTCAATGATCACCGCCGCCGGCGGCTAGGAGCGGACAGCACGATGAACTTGCTCGCCAGACAAGCATTGAGGGCACTCGCTGGTCTCATCCTTGTCGCCGGCTGCGGCGGCGATCAGACGGATCATCTTCCGGGCGTCGTAGTGCGGGACAGTGCCGGTGTACGGATCGTCGAGAACGAAGTTCCGTTGTTGGCCGGAGATCAGTGCTGGACCATCGATCCCACGCCAGCGATCACGCTCGGTCGGCTGGACGGTCCGCCCGAGTACCTGTTCGTGGCGCCGTGGGCAGCGCGGCTGTCCGATGGCCGCATTGCTGTCCTGGACCGTGGAAACAGAGAACTTCGTTTGTTCTCACCCGACGGTGAGCACCTCAGTTCTACGGGCCGCAAAGGTGAGGGCCCCGGCGAGTTCGTGGGATCCAACTCACTGGATGTGGTGGCCGGCGACACCATGGTAATCTGGGATGGTGCCCTCAAGCGCCTATCCGTGTTCGACCCCGAGGGGAAGTTCGTGCGCACGGTGGATCTGAAGCGGCCTGAGCCAATCCAGCTCAGCCTCGGTGTGGTCGATCTTCATACCGCAATGGGTAGTCGTTTACTTGAGAGCTCCGATTCGGCTGGGCTCTACATCTTGCGGAGCGAGGTCCTCCTTTTGGCGAACGACGGCGAGCACCTCGTCGCCCTCGACACGATCCACGAGCCGCGCCACTCGGGAGAGAACTTCAGCACGGACCTCCCGTTTGCTCCACGGGCGTTTCTCACAGCCGGCGCCGGTCGCGCCTACGTCACGCGCGGAGCTCCGTACGAGGTACTGGTCTTCCGCAGCGATGGGTCGTTGCTCCAGATCGTGCGGCGGCCCTGGACTGCGTCACCAGTGACAGAGGAGAATATTCAAACATACCTCGAATGGACGCTCGGACAGGGTAATCGAGAACGGCAGGAGCGGTGGCTCCCGCGACGCGAGGCAGCCGCTCGCCTATCCGACACGAAGCCAGCGATCTGGTCGATGGTGCCCGACCGCGTTGGTAACCTCTGGGTTGGTCGATGGGCCGACTACGGCAACCCGCGGACGGACTACGATGTCTTCGACACGGATGGCAAATGGCTGTGCAAGGTGGCGATCCCAGAGGAACTCCAAATGATCACCGAAATTGGGGACGACTATGTGCTGGGCGAAGTGATTGATGACTTGGGTGTCGAGCGAGTCAGTCTGTACTCGATTCATAAGCCAGACTCAGGCAGGCGGCGTGAGTAAGAAACGGCGCTCGAGCGGCAATCATCAGTAGAGGGCTTCGGCGCGCGGATTGGCCCACGCTGCAGCTCAAGCACCGACCGTTAGGAGTACCTGAACAGTGTCAATCCGTAGGCTCGCCCAAGTTCATTTCATTCTCGTGTGGGCCGTGGCTTCCGCCGGCTGCAGTTCTGACGTGGCCGATGTGGGTGAAGCCTACACGGTTCGCGACAGTACCGGAGTAGTGATAGTCGAGAACTATGCGAGCTTGGTGGACGTAGATCCATGGCACTTGAGTGACGAGCCGATTCTCAAGATCGGTTCTGTGACCGGGCCGGATGAGTACCGCTTCCACTGGGTCAATGGAGCAACAAGGCTCGCCGATGGGCGCTTGGTGGTCACCAACGGTGGCTCCCAGGAAATCCGCTTCTACAACGAAGAGGGTGCTTACCTCGGATCTATAGGCGGAGAGGGCGAGGGTCCCGGAGAGTATCAGTTCCCCACCGGGCTTTGGAGGACCGTTGGCGACTCGCTCAATGTCTGGGACGACCGACTCAGGCGAATGACCGTGATGGATAGTGAAGGCAACTTCGGCCGAACAACCCTCGCCAACCCTTCCCCGATGAGCCTGTTCCCGATCGGCGTGCGGCCTGATGGCACGTGGGTCATGTCCGTAATCGAGATGGCTCCGGGGACGACGGACTATCGCGTGAACGATGCCACCCTCCTGACGTACCGACCTACGGGCGAGCTGGCCGACTCAGTGGCCGTGCTTCCGTGGTGGGAACTCAAGAGTATGCGACCGTTCTCGGCTGGCCGGTTGTTCGGGTGGCGGGCATCTGTAGCCGCTGCGCCAGGCGGAATCTGGTATGGGGACAGCCGGGAATACGAAGTGATGTTTCTGGACGATCAGGGCCAAGTACTGCGAATGGTCCGCTGGATGGGCCCTGACCGCACCATTCTGCCCGGGCATGTTGGGGCGTACTGGGAAGAGAGGATTGGCGAGGCCGCGTCGCGGGGCACGGAGGCCGTCCAGAGAATGCAGGAGCTAAGAGAGAAGCAACCGGTCGCCGACCAGTTTCCCGCGTTCTCGCATCTGATGGTCGATGCCTTGGGCAATCTGTGGGTTCGAGACGAGGAACGCCCAGGCGATGACTCAGATCAGCTGTGGACGGTCTTCACGGGAGAGGGCGAACTGCGTGCGGTCGTCCACCTTCCGAGAAAGACGAGGGTACTCGAAATCGGCGTAGACTACCTGATTCTGCTCGCCACGGATGAGCTCAATGTGCAACACATCCACCTCTACGCACTCACTAGAACCGGACGAAACTAGTCTCAGAACTTCAGCATCTTCGTGCGGCTCAGGCGCGTCCGTTAGGAGTACCTGACAATGTTCGTTCAGAAGCCGATATTGATCCTGCCGGTCCTCGCGCTGTTCTCCGCCTGCGGCGGTGATCCAGTCGCCGCGACCGGGGAGTCGTACACAGTCCGAGATAGTGCGGGCGTCGAGATCGTCGAGAACCACCGTCCTCTGTGGAAACCCGGAAGCGAGTGGCGCATCGCTGATGAGCTGGACGTGGAGCTTGGCCAACTTGAGGGCACTGACGCAGAGCTGTTCACGACTCCACATGCAAGACTCCTTTCCGACGGCCGCATCCTCGTCTCGGAGCAGGACGACAGAGAGCTCAGGCTCTTCACGCCCACTGGCGAGTGGCTTTGGACCGCTGGGAGAGAGGGTGAGGGTCCCGGGGAGTTCAGATTCCTCGAGCCGGCGCGAGTACTCCCAGGGGACACGATCCTCGTATTCGACAGAGGCTTGAGGCGTGCCACATGGTTCGATTCGTCCGGCGAGTTCGTTCGCTCCGTGCAGATCGCTGTTGGCGATCGATCTGCGTTCTGTAAAGGTGTTCTCGAACCTGATACGTGGATGTTTGAGTCGATGCTCCCGTCGTCTGACTCAGTCGGGGTCAGGCGCTGGCAGAGGGAGGTTCATTTGATAGGCTCAGATGGTAACCTGCGAGCAACCCTGGACACTCTGACTATCGACGTGTCGCTCGGCGAGACCAAGGGTAGCCACACCCTGATGGTCACACTGCCATTCTTCGCACGGCCCGTGTTCACCGCAGGCGCCGGCAGGGCTTATCTGACGGACAACACGTCGTGGGAAATCCAAGTCTTCGACCAGACAGGCAAGCTAGTAAGGCTGATTAGACGAGATTGGACTCCACGACCAGTCACCCCGAGTGACATTGAGCTTCGCCTCGAGCGGCAACGCGAATTCCAAGAGAACTGGAACCAAACAGCCGATCAGAAGCGCTCTGGGCTGCGACTCCTTGAAGAGGGAGCCCGGCTGTCAGAGACCATCCCTCCCTTGTACCAGTTCTGGGTTGACCGAGTGGGTAACCTCTGGACTCTGGACTGGTACATGCCCGAGCGGCCCCACCCCGAGAGGCAGTACAACGTGTTCGACCCCAATGGCATTTGGCTTGGTCCGGTCACGGTGCCAGCTGGCGTGGGTCTTTCGGATGTGGGAGAGGACTACGTAGTGACGACGGTTGGGGACGACCTCGGAGTGAGGCGTGTTCAAGTGCGCCATCTCATCAAGCCGGAGTCGACGGAGCAGGAATTCGATGCACCATAGGCCAACTACACGGCTTCTCGCTCTCCTTACGATCTCGGTATCCGCATCCTGCGGTACACCCGAGGAACCGACCCTGGCGTGCGCCGACTGCGCGATACAGCTCGAACGGGTGGGGGTCCTTCAGTCCGGTGACGGGCCTGGAGGCATCTACGGGGCTCCGGCGAGCATAGCCCGAGACAGTCGCGGGAGGATATACGTCACCACCCCGTGGGTAGCTGGCAGCGAACTTCCATACGTGTTCGATGCGGCCGGCAAGTACCTACAGAGGCTTGGGAAGCGGGGCGAAGGCCCAGGTGAACTACTTGACCCGCAAGTCATAGCTGTTGATGCGACCGATTCAGTCCTTGTATTCGATCGCGGCACAGGCCGGCTCACCGTCTATGGTCCCGACCTCAGTTTCGCCAGAACCGCCCCTGAAATCGGCATATCCGCTTCTTCCGCGGCCCGCTTCCCTGACGGGTCGCTGCTGGTCAACAGGACGGTCACCGCGTTGCCCCTGCATCTCTACGATTCGGGGGGCGAGCTGGTGGCGGCCATGGGCGAAGAGGTCGAGTACCGGCGCGACGGTAGTGCCAGTGCCCGCCGCGCGATGTTCGTAGTGCCCTCGCTGAGCGGTGGGGTTTGGACGGCGCGGAGAGCCTACCGATATGAAGTGTGTCACTGGAATCCAGAGGGCGAGGCGACTCGCTGCTTCGCGCGGGGAAGCCCCCAGCCGGGACAACCGTGCTGTTCAGCCCGCGCAAGAACCTCGACTCGCTGAACTGGTATGCGAATCTCGCCCTGAATGCCACGGACGGTTTGTTCATGACGTTCGCGTTCGGCATGAACGACATCTTCAAGCACGTCTACCGGAACGGTGCCGCGCCCTTTCGCCTCGCGCTGATGGAGAAGAAGACGCGTTCGATGAAGGCTGGTCCAGAGAAGGACGCTGAGGAGCAGAGCATCCAAGCACTGCGGAACATGCCGGAGAACGTCTTTGCGATTGGTGATTTCATCCGCACGAACGCGATCGACGGATGGGTCAAGGAGCGGCTGACTGGCCTGAACTCACACGTGCGTTTCGTCCACAACAAGTTCATGCTGGTCGACCCGCTTAGCGATGATCCGATCGTCGTCGCCGGTTCTGCCAACTTCAGCGACGCCTCAACGCGGCGCAACGACGAGAACATGGTCGTCACGCGGGGCAACAAGCGCGTCGCGGACATCTATCTGGGTGAGTTCATGCGGTTGTACAGCCACCACGCGTTCCGCGAGTCCCTTCAATGGCGTGATCCCACCGATCCCCCCAAACCGTTGAGAACCGACAACTGGTGGGCTGACTACTTCGGCAATACTCCTCGCTCAACCCGTAGGCGGTATTTCGCGCGACCTGTGGTTTGATCAGTGTCGCTCAAAGCCTCGTGTTTCATCCCATATGGTCGCCAATCCAAGGTGAGAATCATGGCGAAGAAGAAGAGCCATACCGGCTACCGGAGTTCAAAGACCGGACAGTTCGTCACGGAGCGCGATGCCAAGAAGCACCCCAACACGACCCAGAAGGAATCGATCCCGAATCCCGGCCGCGGTGATACGGGACGCAGCAAGAAGAAGTAGGCTCGTGGAACACCGCGAGATGTATATGCGACCCGCGGTTGAGTGGATGCAGTTGGGTCTCTGAGAGCTTGGCTTCGGAAGTAATCGTGATCCGGCCTTTAGCCGCCTGACTCCGGTTCAGGAGGTTTGCTGCTGTTCCGTACCGACTTCAGGCATTGGTGACTGGGAGCGACCGAACATCTCCCCCAACTTCGACCGAAGACCGGGCCTGTGACGCGCTCTCGCAGCGTCTCTGGCATGATCGGCGGAAGGTCCCGGCGAAGGGTGGGGCTGGTCGGTTCACTCGCCTGAGAGCGCCGGTCAGACCTCCTCTGATTGAGCGCACCAAACATGTAGACAAACATGGACACCCGTTACCGGGCGATGAACAAAGCGGCTGCGAGAACCTCCTGTCTCACAGCCGCTTAGTCCTAGTGGAGCCGATCGGAATCGAACCGACGACCTCCTGGTTGCAAACCAGGCGCTCTCCCGACTGAGCTACGGCCCCATGGTGCCCTACCGATCCTTCGGCAGGGCGGCCAGAAGATAGTCAGGAAGCCCGTCAACTGGAACCCCGCGGTGTCGATCCCGGCTACTGTTTGTCTTTCTGGCGGTTGTCCAAGGAATCCCTCGCTCTCACCACATCATCCGCCACGAGAGCCGGTCCCTCGAGAAATCCGACCGCTATCGCCCGACTTGAAGTGGACGACCTGGTTCATCCAGACCGCCACCGGTTCACCGTCGCGAAGGGCCGGATCGAAGGACATGGCCTGTCCCACCTGCTCGGCCGCACGGTCGAAGACGTCGTAGCCGCTCGACTTGAGCACTTGGGTCGCCCCGACGGCGCCGTCTCGCGCCACGTAGACCCACAGGATCGTGGTCACGTCGAGGCCTGTGTCACGGTAGCCAGACGGATACACCCTGCGCATGACGTGGCCGAGTTCCTCGCTGTTGTTGACGGTGGGCTCCACGTCGTGAGCGACGAACACGGGGCCATCGGCGGGGTCGGGATCCTGCGCAAAGACTTGCCGCGCGGGCATGAGCGCGAGCAGCAACAGAACCGGTACGAGGAGTCTCAGTCCGGGCATGGTTTCCTCCATGGCTAATGGCAATCACAGCCAGGAGGGGTTCCGGCTGAACAAGTGTGGTCAGCTGCCTCGAGGCCCACCAATATACCCAAACCATAAGGACGATGCCCACTGCCGCACGATTCACCGACTTACGCTTCCGTCCGGAGCCTCACGGCGGGCGCGGCAGAACCCAGCAGAACCAGACGGCCCATCCACATCGGTCAGTGAGCCTTGGCAGACTATCCCATCCAGAAGCCCTTCCGATGGGATATGCCGAGCACCTTTCGGCACGTACCGCAGAAGTAGACGAACCGCTTGCCCATGACGCCGGCGAGTTGCTGATACCACACGGTCCTCAGTTCCGATGAGCAGTGCGGGCACATGGGTCGCAGGTCGTCGCGCTTCGAACACTCGATCATGAGGATCCATCCTGTTGGTGTGATTGCCTGAGTGATCTACCCGCGGACGGGAATATTCATCGGTAAACAGAAGGAAAGCGCCCGACCGTCTGGCCGGGCGTGGTGCTGATATCTAGCGTCAGTAAGTGGCCCACGTCAGCTGGAGGCCGACGGCAAGATAGCGGTAGTTGTCGCTCCCGGTCGCGAAGCTGTTGAGGCCCGTGGTCGAATACAGCGTCGTCAAGCTCAACTCGCGGCCCGCTCCGAGGGAGTAGGCCACTCTTCCGCCGGCACGGATCGTGGCGGAGACCTGGCCACCCGCACCGACCTGCTGCATGCCCGGCGCCGCATCCAGGCTGAATCGCCAGTTGGCCACGCCCGAGCTCCAGGTCGCCGTCACCTCCGTGATCCAGTACAGGTCGGGAGCGAAGTATCCGTCGCTCAATTGATTCTCGAATCCGAACGCCCGCGCGAACAGCCCCAGGTTCCAGGCGCTCGAGATCGCTCTGCCGGCGAACAGGCTGCCCGCGAGGCGTCGGTTGGACTCGGAACCGTCGAAGCGTGCGATGGAGGCGGACCCATCGATCCTCCAGCCCGAGCCCGGACGTGCCCGGGCGCCGAGCTGCAGGAGGTCGACCGTGACCCCGTTCTCGATCAGGACCGCCGACTCGTCCAGCGGACCCGTGGAGACGTCCAGAGATCCGACGACGGTGTTGCGCCGCGGGCTCCGCACCCGGGCTTCGAATCGGCCCCTGGTCCCGCCCGTTCCGTCCGAGCCACTCACGCCGATCGCCCCGGTGAGGTCCCAGCCGGGCTCCAGTTCGGTGGTCGCGCCGAATAGCACGCCGCCGGCCGAGCGCTGCAACGCGCCGGCGCCGCCGAACCGAGCTTCCCTGTAGTAGGCAGCCGCGCTGACTTCGATCGAACGGGTCGGGTGCCAGCTGGCGTCGCCTTCGAACGTGAAGACGTCGTTCTGGTCCGAGTCATTGGTGAACAGGATTCCCGGCTTTCCCCTGGGACTCAGGTCGAGCCGCAGGGCCCTCAGTTCGTCCGAGGCTTCCCGATTGCCGGGAGCCAGTTCGACGGCTCGGGTCAGCGCCTCGTAGGACGCCGCGTCGCGTCCCTGCCAGCGCAGCGTCTGTCCCAGGCCGGCATGAACGGACGCGTCATTCGGTGCGAGACTCACGGCGCTCCGCCATCGGTCTTCCGCCTCGACGAGCCGGCCGTCCCACGCCGCGACCCGGGCATAACCCGCCCACGCTTCGACGTCGGTAGAGTCCGCTTCCAGCAGTTCCGTGTACTGGGCCGACGCCTCTTCGAGTCGATTCGACCAGGCGAGAGCCTTCGCCTTGCCGAGCCTGCTGGCTCGATCGGAGGGGTCTTTTTGCAGAAGGCTGTCATAGATGGCGATCGCGTCATCGAGCCTGTCATCCCATACCAAATACGTGGCCTGTGATCGCCAGGCGTCCTTGTCCTCCGGCGCTACGCCAAGCAGCTCGTTCTGCATCGTGATGGCCGACGTCAGATCTCCGCGCCATGCCTCGTATCTCGCGCGGGCCGCGATCGCGGGGACATGGGACGGGTCGGCTTCGAGCACGCGATCCACCTCGTCGATGGCTCCCCGGAGATCCCCGCTCCACGCCATGACCTTGGCGCGGTCCACCCTGGCTTCGAAGTTGTCCGGTGACATTCGAAGCAGGTGCCCGAAGAGTTCCAGGCTCTCGTCATAGCGTGCATCCCAGGCCCGCATCAAGGCGAGCCGATGAAGGGCGAGATCATCGGTCGAGTCGGTTGCCAGGCGAGTTTCGTAAAGATCGCCTGCCAGCCTTGTATCGCCTGCCAGCCAGGCGGAGTCCGCGGGCGACTGGGCGATCGCCGATTCCGCAGCCACCGCCACCGCCAACAAGGTCAGACACGTTCCGCGCGTGAGCGCGATCCGATTCCACAACGATGGCGTCATTCGTCCATCTCCTCCGGTCACCACCCGTTCGCGCTCAGGCCGCCGCATCGTGCTCGTCCTGGAATCCGGTGCGTCGCATCTCGCCCCAGTGCGTATGTCGACGGAAGGCGCTCCAGAAGCTGCGCAGACGCCAGATCACGGTGAGCTGGCGATAGCCGAACGGCTCCAGGAAGGCAAAGAGCAGCATGCGGGCAAAGTCCCGGTGTCGCGGATAGGTGCGGAACGTCACTTCGTCCAGGATGACCGCCCAGACCGTCAGCAGCATCCCGTAGCCGAGGGCGGCGGCGAAGAACAAGAGCGCGATTTCCACGTCTACCAATCCGAAAGCAAGGCCGAAGCCGGTGAGCAGGTAGCCCACGAGCTCCACGACCGGAGCCAGCATCTCGCCGAAGAAGAAGAACGGGAACATCAGCATGCCGACGCGGCCGTACCGCGGGTTGAACAGCATGGAGCGGTGGCGGGCCATGGTGAGGATGAGCCCGCGGTGCCATCGCTCGCGCTGTCGGCCCAGGGTGCGGAGATCCGAGGGGACTTCGGTCCAGGCAACGGGATCGGGGATGAAGGCAATCTCGTAGGGTTCGCCCAGATCCTTGAGGTGCTTGTGCAATCGCACCACCAGGTCCAGGTCCTCGACCACGTTGTCGGTGGCGTATCCGCCGACCTCGAGCATGTATTGCCAATGGAACAGGCCGAAGGCGCCCGACACGATCAGGTTGCCCCCGAGGCGATTCCAGCCCAGCCGTCCGAACAGGAAGGCACGCAAGTATTCCGGCACCTGGACGCCGGGAAGGAACCGGCGCGGCAGGTGGGCATGCTTGACCCGACCGTCCTCGATCCGGCAGCCGTTGGCCACCCGTATCGTGCCCCCGGCCCCCGCGACCGGGCGGCCGGACATGAAGACGCGCGCCAGGCGCAGCAGGGCATCGGGCTCCACCATCGTGTCGGCGTCGACCGCCAGCACCAGCGGATAGCGCGCCGCCCCGAGACCGGCGTTCAGCGCATCGGACTTCCCGCCGTTTTCCTTGTCCACCACGAGCAGTCCGGCCGCTTTTCGCGACCGGTAGTAACCGTGCACAGGCTTCGTGGGAATCCGCCTCGGAATTGCGGGCGGTACCTCGTACAGATCGAAGGCCTTCCGGAGTCTCGCCAACGTACCGTCCACCGAGCCGTCGTTGATGAGCACGACCTCGTGCTGCGGGTACGTCAGGGCGAGCTGCGCCCGGACGCTCGTCACGATGCTGCCCTCCATGTTGTACGCCGGCATGAGAACCGAAATGGGAGGGAGGGCTTCGGAGCCGAGCAATCGATTGACATCGTCCGTGCTCGAGAGCTTCCAGTGCTTCCAGATTTCGGGAATCGACAGCACCAGCAGCAGGCCATAGAACGAGTTGATGGCCAGGAAGTACCAGATGATCGCGGCATCCGCGGACGAGAGCAGCCGACTCGCGAGTTCCATCGAGCGCCTACGCCGCGTGCTCCGAGGACGGCGCCTCGGAATAGTCGACCACGTATGCCCCCGAGTATTCGGCGATCGCCGCCTTGTCGAGGTGCAGGACGTATTGTGCCATTTCGTACGCGTAGGCGTCGTCCTCCGGACGGCGCCGCTCCAGCAGGACGACCCCCTTAGCCCCGATGCGTCGCAGGGCCAGGGCACAGCGCAGCCGCACCCACCAGCTCAAGTCGGTCAGCGCCCGGTCCAGGTCGTCCACCGCCTCGCGTGCCCCGATCGCTCCCAGTCCCGCCGCCGCCTGGGCCCGCACCTGCCATGTGGGGTCCTCGAGCATCCCGATGAGCGCGCGGCTCGAGCGGGCATGCGGGTAGGCCGCCAGGGACCGTGCCGTGGCGACTCGGATCTCAAAATCGAAGTCCTCTGCGTGCGGCAGGATGTGCTCCAGCAGTCCCGGAACGCCCAGCATTTCGGCCAGGGACAGGGCCGTTCGAAGTTCATCTCTGTCGCGAGCGCCGTGCAGGCGTTCGATCAGTGAGCCCAGGACGTAGGCCCGGCTGCCAGCGAGGATCTCGAGGATCTGCGCCCGTAGAACCCGCGGCTCCCCAGCGGCCAGGTCCAGCGCAGCCGCGGCCAACTCCGGCGACCCGACTCGCTTCAGGCTCCACACCGCCGCCCGGCGCACGGCCGCTTTCTCATCCCGCAGAAGAGCCGCGATGAGCCCTTCATCCTCGTGGTCCGCCACGACCATCAAGGCGCGGGCTGCCTGCAGGCGGCGCCACCACAACCTGGAGCCGGTGTGGGATCGGACCTTTTCAAACCAGCTCATCCGCCGCACCGCAGTGCTCATTCTCTCCCAGTCGCTGCCGCCCATCTGCATCGACAGCTTCTGAAGAAAGCAGGAGAGGTGAGCGAACGAGAGATGCCCTAGCTGCCGCCGGAGGTGTTCCTCGTCGACTTCTCCGGCCAGCCAGCGCCTCACCGTCCGGTTGGCCAGCTCACCGTATTGCTGCGAGCGTTCCGCACGGACGCCCGCGACCAGACGGCGGGTCAGCAGCAGAAACAGGAGAAGGCCCAGAAACACGGCCTGAGCCACCGCGATCGTCGCCAGGACGGAGGTGCTCACCTCGAGGCGCCTGCCTGAACCAGACGTTCGACCTTGGCCAGCGTGATGGGAATACTTATGGGCTTCACGATGTAGTCCAGGGCTCCCGACTCGATGGCGAGCACCTGGGCGGCTTCGCTGCTGTGCATGGTCGCCATGATGACCTGGAAGTCGCCGGGACGCTGCTGCGACAGCTCCTGGAGAACCCGGAATCCGTCGAGTCCCGGGAGATCCACGTCGAGCAGAACCACGGGCCGACGGTCTCCCGTCGGCATGGCGAGGAGTCCGTCGAGCGCCTCCCTCCCGTTCGCATAGAACACCAGGTCATAGCCCTGGTTGGACAGCGAGTAGGTCAGCATCTCGATGAGGGCCTGGTCGTCTTCCACCACGACCACGTCCGGGACGGTTTCGCCGCCACCGGGCGAGGTCAGGGCGGGGCGCCCCGGCGTCTCGTCTGCCCGGCGCACCGCTCCGAGAACGCGAGCCGTGAGCTCCGTGAGGTCGGAGGTCCGGGTCTTCGAGAGCGCCGCGTCCGCTCCCGCGCCGTACGCACGCAGGGCCGTCTCGGTGCCGAGTCTGTTTCCCACCACGAAGATCGGAAGCTGCTTCCACTGATCGGTAGTCCGGAGTGTGGCCACCAGATCGATGGCGCTGATCCCCGGTCCGTCGTCGCTCAACACCAGGACGGCAGGACGCTGATCGCGCAGGACTTCTTCCAGGTCCGACACATCGGGGAGGCTGTCCAGACGGCACCCCATCCGTTCCATGCGCTGGGCGAAGGCCTCCCGAAACTCCTTGTCGGAGTCCACCAGGAGCACGGGCGCGCCGACGCCCGGCAAATCGGTCTCCAGCCCGTTCGTTTCCAGGTCGTTCATTGGAGGTGCTGATCCCAACTCGCATCTCCCTCCGTTCGATTCTCGCGTAATGCGCCATACGAGCGGCGAATATCAGAGCAAGAGACAGGCCGATGCGGCACAAAGCGGCATATTCGGGGCGAACGTGTACAACTCGTTGTGGAAGTGTCCGTTAGGACGAGCATGATTTCATGCACAAACTCGCAGGCAACAAGTCACGCTCGCCCATTTGGGCATTCTGCGGCGGGCCTCGCGGAAGGGCGGTCCTAGAGCGGGGATTCAGGCAGGAGCTGCATCCGAGTCAGGAAGCGTGAAGAAGAACGTGGAGCCCTCGCCCGGTGTCGACTCGACCCAGATCCGGCCCCCGTGCCGATCGACGATCCGCTTACACACGGCCAGGCCGATGCCGGTCCCGCTGGCCTCCGCTCCGGTTTCGAGTCGCCGAAAGAGCTCGAACACGCGATCGAGGTCCTCGGGAGCGATTCCGATGCCATTGTCCGACACGGAAAAGCGCCAGCCGGTGTCTTCACGTTCCGCGCTCGCGTGTATCGCGGGCGGCCCGTCTCCCCTGTACTTGATCGAGTTGGAGATCAGGTTCTGGAACAGCTGACCGAGCTGGGTGGGCTCAGCCACGATCTCCGGCAGGGGATCGCAGGTCACCGAAGCGCCTGAGCCCTGAATGGCGGCCTCTAGATTGGTCGTCGCCCAAGATAAGGCCTCGGCCGATGCGATCCTCTCGAACGGCTTCCCGTGCGTTTCAACGCGTGAGTAGGTCAGCAGGTCGTCGATGAGCTTCTGCATGCGTGAGACGCCGTCGACCGTGTATCCGATGTACAGGTCCGCCTGCGCGTCGAGCTGTCCCTTGTATTTGTTGGCTAGCAGGCTCGTGTACCCGGCGATCATGCGCAGGGGCTCCTGCAGGTCGTGCGAGGCGGCATAGGCGAACTGTTCGAGCTCCGCGTTGGAGCTCTGGAGGCGCGCCGCGTAATCGCGTACGGAGCGCTCGGCCTGTTCCAGCTCGGCCTGCGCTTCCTTGCGCGTCTCGATCTCGAGGGCGAGAGACCGATTGATGCCCTCCAGCTCGACGCCCGTTTCCTCGACCCTTCGAAACAGCCGGTAGGTGCTCTCCACGACCCCGAACAATACGGCTCCGTATGCTGCGATCTTCAAGAAGTGAGCGGTCGCCGACATGACGTCGAACGGGGCGGCTGAGAACGAGATGAACAGCGCATCGCTGAGGAAGAAGAGAATGAGCGCGAGAACCAGCCACTTCTCGAACGGGCTGCGGCGCCACACACCTCTTCGCACATAGCCGATCAGGGCGAGCAGGAAGATCCCCGCGATGCCTAAAGCGTAGGGCCGCGGAACGAGCCATTCCGGATGGTAGGCTGACGGAAGAGGCACGACGATGAAGAACCCCAGGCAGACCAGCGCCAGCAGAATCACATCATCGTAAATGCTGCGCGCATCAATCCGTCCGTCACGCCCGAGTTTGTCTTCCCGCACCCCCGCGGCCCAGCTGGCGAGCAGTATGACGGACAGAAACAGACGGGAGATCGTCCAACTCCACGCGGCCAGTCGTCCCGGCGCCGTCGGAAACGCCTGGCCGAAGTAGGCGGAAGAAATAAGCGCGTGGTAGAAATCCAGGACCCCAACACCGATGAGCGCCGCTCCAATGAACAACAGGGTGTTGCTGGGCCGGGAGTGGTAGCGGACGAGCGTCAGGATCCCGGCGATGAGGGCCATGGCGGCGGCCGACGTCGTCAGCAAGTGGAAATCCCCGAACCGGGCGTCGGGGAATCTGCGCGCGACCAAGAACGTCGCGACGAGGGCTAGAGTCGTGAGCGCATAGATCGTCGCCCACGCACGTGAGCGGTCAGGGAACCGGTGGTGGGGAAGAAACTGGTCCCCGACGGGACGCGAATCCCGGCTTGCTGACACCGTATCGGTGCGGTCGGTCGCAGGGAAATCCAGGCGGCCTCTCCCTCTCATTCGTCGTCGCCGTTCGCGACTCTACCGGAAGTTAGGAGGGGTCGGACCAGGTTGCCAGATCAGCGTGACTCCTCCTCCAGTAGCGTCCTGTAGCTCTCGGAGTAGTGAATCGCGAATCCTGCGAACGAGTCGTGGCCGGCCAGCTCGCGGGCGGACTCGTCCAGCGTCTGCTGCAGGGGCTGCGCGCCGAGCCCGGCGAAGCTGAGCTTGTCGCCCGGGACGGCCACCAGGCGGGTCGCGGGCCACCAGAGCACTTCGGTCGCTTCGAGTCCGAGCCGGGCCATTTCCGCCGCGAGGGCCTGCCCCGGGGAAGCCGCAGAGTCCGGCTGGGGCCGCCAGACCACCAGGGCCGAGTCGCCGACCGTTGCCAGCCCCACGTAACCGACGCCCCCTCGATCCTCGAGAGGTTCCCTGGCGATCTCGCCGCCGAAGTGGATGAGCGTCTCATCGGGCAAGTGACCGGTCTCCAGCGCGACGTACACCGGTTTGTTCACCTGATCGGCGTAGCGGAGTTCGGACTCGGCATGGCGGATGATGCCATCGGCGCCGTATGCGGTGGTTCGATAATCCATGATGGCGACGTCGTCGACCAGGTCGATGACGTGTTCACTGACCGGCTTCTCGACGCCGCGGAACGCTAGTGTGACCGGCTCGAAGGTGACCTCGTCCGGGGCATCATACCAGAAGGGGATGTCCGCCCCGAAACGCAGGCCGCTCTCATGTGCGAGTCTGGCGCCCCGGGCCAGGATATCCAGGTATCCGCGCAGGATCTCATCTCGCCGCGGACCGTGGAAACCGGGCAGCAGGTACGGTTCGATGTCGTATCGCACGCCGTGGAAGCGCTCGGCTTCGGCAGACTCCGCGTTGTAGCGTGCGATGTTGCGTATCGTCGCCAGGACCGCCGGATGGTACTCGGGCAGCGCGTATCGCTTGAATCCGTCGAGCGCGTACACCCGGATTCCGTTGTGAGTAAACTTCGCGAGCAGGCCCCGCAGTGTAGGATCCGGGTCGATCTCGCCGACCGCCGACGGGTCACCCGGGGCGGACACGAGTTGAAGGAAGGCCGTGTCGAACCGGCGTGCCGCGAGAAACCGAACCAACCCGTCCTGCCGCCCGGCATCGTCCAGCAGTTCACGCGTGTTCCAGATCCAGATGGCGTTTGGGGAGGCCTGACCCTTGGCCGGGTCCGCGATCGGATCCGGCAGGGATGGCAACGAATCAGGGTCCTCTGACAACGCGAGGCGGCTGACGTACACCTCACCCCGAATCGGCGCCAACCCCTCCAGAACGATCGATGCGAGGTTCGCTGGCGCCAGATCTTCCGGCAGCGCGCTCAGCGGTACGACGGCCTGTTGCCAATCCGTCTCGACCCGGCCGGATGGCAGGAAGCGGCCCAGCTCACCCAACGTGAGGGCGTCCCCGAGTCTTTCCCACCGCTCATCGGCCAGCTTGAGCAGCACCCGCTCCCCGCCATCGCTGCCCCGCACCCAGAAGCTGAGCGTCGTGAGACGGCGGACGTCCAGAAACGCGCGTTCGTGAGGAGGCCGTGTGACGTCGAACAGGTGCACCCAGAGCCCGCAGAAGCCTTGCTCCTCCCGCGTGTAGGACAGGCGAAGTCCAAACCGCCCGTCCGGTGCGGCAGCGAGAGCCGCGCGGGCGCGTGACGGCGATTGCTCGAATGCGTTGAAGAAGCCGCCCAGATGGTTTCGATTCCCGCCGGAGAAGTCGTCCACGATGAAGCGGCCCCCGGTCATGGGAGGCGTCTGGCTTTGAACCCGGGCGGGGAACTCGGGCGCTCTGGCAGCTCGCAGGCGATAGACGGCCAGACTCGGCCCCTCCGGTCCATCGATCAGGCTGACCTGACCGGACCGAAGCCGGACGAGATCGTCGAGTCCCCAGTCGGCGGGGTGAATGGTCGTCCAGACCGTCGTCGTCCTGCACGGTTTCCGGCGGCCCGATCGCGATGGCACAGGCAAGAGAAACAACGACGACGAGAGGCGTCCGGGCCATCACCCAGCCGCCCCGCACGGGAGCGTGAAGCACACCTTCGTACCTCCGCCGGGAGCGGGTTCCAGCCAGATCAGTCCACCATGTCGTTCCACAATGCGCCGGCAGACGGCCAGCCCGATCCCGGTGCCCTCGTAATCTTCACGGTCGTGCAGTCGCTGGAAGATCTCGAACACTCGCTCCCGCGATTCCCCGTCGATTCCGATCCCGTTGTCGGTGACGGCCAGAAGCCACTCTCCGTCCTGCCTGACCGCGCTGATCTCGATGCGAAGAGGTGTCTCGCTGCGGAACTTGATCGCGTTTCCGATCAGGTTCTGGAACAGCTGACCGAGCTGGGTCGCGTCGCCGTCCACCACCGGGAGAGAATCGATGGAGAGCGAGGCGCCGGAATCTGCGATCGCGGCCTGGAGATTCGACACTGCCCATTGAACGGCCTCGTCCAGCGCTACCGGCTCGAGGCCTCCCGGCCCCCGCTGTACCCGGGCGTAGGTCAGCAATCCCTCGATCAGGTCCTGCATTCGGGCGGTCCCATCCACGGCGTACCGGACGTACTGGCGAGCCGCCGCGTCCAGTTGCTCGCCGTGTCGTTGGTCGAGCAGCCGCATGTAGCCCGCGACCATGCGAAGGGGCTCCTGGAGATCGTGCGAAGCGACGGATGCGAAGTGCTCCAGTTCCCGGTTCGAGCGCTCCAGCTCCTTCGCCGCCCGCACTCTCTCGGTGAGATCGATGACCGCCGCCAGGACGAAGTCACCCTCTTCCGTTCGAATCGGATTCAGGCCGATCTCGACGGGGAACTCGGAGCCGCTGCTCCTCCGTGCCGCGAGATCCCGTCCGACGCCCATCGGTCGGGCGCCCTCGCCCGCAAAACCGGCCCGCAGCGAGGGGTGCCCCTGCCGGTATGACTCCGGCACCAGGACCTCGATCGGCTCTCCCAGTAGCTCGTCATTTCCGTAACCGAACAATTCAGCCGCCGCGTGATTGACCATCACGATCCGGCCCTCTTCGTCCGCCATGATCATGGCGGTGGGAGAGGCCTCGAGCGCGATACGGAATCGATCCCGCGCCGCGCGCAGCTCGGTCTCATCCCTGGCGATCGCATACAGCATTCCGGTTTCGGGGTCCGGGTGCGCCGTCCACCGGAGATAGCGATACGTCCCGTTCGCGCATCGGTATCGGTTCTCGAAGGCGATCGTTGGAAGCCCTTCGGCCAAGCGGCCCACCTCACCGAGCGTCGCCTCCACGTCTTCGGGATGGATGAAATCGACGAACGGCTGGCCCAACAGATGCTCCGTGGACCAGCCCAGGATGCGCTCGAAGGAAGGATTGAGCCGCTTGAAGTAGCCGTCCGTGCCCGCGATGCAGAGCATGTCCAACGAGTCGTCGAAGAACTGCTCGAAGTCGTAGTCCATCCGTCAGGATGTAGCGAGCGAAGCCTACCGGTCAAGCCGGTCGCAGCTTCTCTCGTACCGCGCGCCTTACTCCTCGCGCAGCGCCTGCATGGGCGTGACCTTCGTTGCCCTTCGCGCCGGCACGTAGCCCGCCGCGAGTGCGACGAGTGCCAGGATCAGGGTCACCAGCCCGAAGATCGCCGGGTCGGTCACGCTCACCCCGAACACCATGCTCTGGAGCAGCTTGCTGAGCCAGAAGGCTCCGAGGAGACCCGTCACGAGACCCAACCCGGCAAGCATCGCCCCCTGCGCCAGTACGCGGCGACGCACCGCGCCCGTGGTCGCGCCGAGCGCCATACGGATTCCGAACTCCCGTGTGCGCTGGCTCACGGAATAGGAGAGGATGCCGTACACTCCGATCGCTGCCAGCAGGAGCGCTACTCCGCTGAAGATGCCCATCAGCGTAAGGGCGAACCTCTCGCTCTCCATGTGGCGTCCCAGGACCTGCTCCATGGTCCTGGCCCGGTAGATCACGAGCTCCGGATCGATGGCGTCCAGCTCCCGCCTGATCTGGGGGAGTAGCCCGAGTCCGGCATTCGTCTTGACCACCTGGACCAGGGCCCAGTTGCGGTCGTCTCCGTACTCGGTGTGCGGTATGTAGATCTTCGACTTGCGGCTCCCGCGCGCATCGAACGCCACGTCGGGAACCACTCCGACGACCGTTCGCACGGTGTCGGCTGAATAGAACTGCTGACCCACGGCATCGCGGTCCGGGAAGGCGATCCCGGCTGCGGTCTCGCTGATGACCATCACCGGGGGCGAGTCTTCGCCGTCGCCCGCGTTGAAGGTCCGGCCGGCTCGCAGCGGAATGCCCATCGTCTCGAAGTAGTCGCCCTCGATGATCCGCATCTGGGCGCCTTCCCAATCGCAGGTCCCCCTCCGCGTCCTCGTAACGGAATCCCCAGTCGTGGTACGCTCCCGCTGCCGGGAGCCACGAGGTGGCCGCGACGGACTCCACGCCCGGAATCGAACGCAGCTTCTCGTGAAACCTCTGGTGAAAATCGACCCGCCGGACAGGGTCCTCGTATCGGGCTTCCGGCAGGTGCACCTCGAAGGTGAGGAGGTCAGACGAGTCGAACCCGTAGTCCTGTCCCTGGAGAGCCGCGAAGCTCTTGATCAGAATTCCGGCCCCGATGAGCAGGACCAGGGCCAGGGCTACCTGCGTGGCGACCAGCGCCGCGCGCACCCGGGTCGATCGCTTGCCTCCGGCCATTCCTCGTGAACCCTCGCGCAAGTCAGACGTCAGGTCCACGCGTGAGCCGCGCAGGGCCGGAATCAGGCCGAACAGGAGTGCCGTGAGTACGGTGACCAGTCCGGCGAACAAGAGGAGCCGCCCGTCGATTCCGACTTCCTGCCAACGTGCCACCGCTTCGGGACTGATCGAAAGAAGAAAGCGTACTCCCAGGTGAGCCACGACCAGGCCTGCCAGGCCTGCGAGGGTCGCCACGAGAAGGCTCTCGGCGAAGAACTGGCGAACCAGCCGGCCCCGACCGGAACCGAGCGCCGATCGAATGGCAATCTCCCGCCTCCGACCCAGGCTGCGGGCCAGAAACAGATTCGCCACGTTGACACACGCGATCAGCAGGACCAGGCCTGCAGCGCCCATCAGGATGCGGAGCATGGTGTCGGCGGAACCCACCACGTCGTCGTGCAACGACACGACCCGCATCAGCTGAGTCGTCGTCGATCTCGTCGTGCTCTTCCACGAGTCCGTGCGTTGACCGCGCTGACGTGGGCTCTGCGCCTGCTCGACCGAGACACCCCGGTCCAGCCGTCCGATCAGTGACAGGAAGTGGTTCTGCCTCGAGTACTCGCCTTCTTCAAGATCGAGAGGCACCCAGGCATCGACGTCACCGACCACCGCGTCACGGAAACCGGCCGGCGCCACGCCGATCACCGTATACGCCGCTCCATCGAGGCGGATCGTCGTCCCGAGCACGTCCGGGTCACCGCCCGTGTGCGACTGCCACAGTCGGTAGCTGAGGATCACGACATTGCCTTCGTCGCGCTCCTCGTCTACGTCGAGGCCACGGCCGAGCAGAGGCGAGATGCCCCACACCTCGAAGTATCCCGCGCTCGTCGGAAGAACCTGGATCCGCCGCGGCACCTCGCCGTCCGTCAGGTCCCGTCCCGCTTCGCGATACGTGTAGATCGCGGCCAGGACGCTCTATGCCCTCCGCCTCCCGTCTGCAGATCGAGGAAGTCCGGGCACGGTGTGATAGCCATAGCCGGGCTGGGTCCCTCCGAGTACGATCCTCGTAGATCCGGACCAGGCGTTCCGGCTCTGGAAATCGCAGTGGGCTCAGCACGACCGCGTCCAGCACGCTGAAAATGGCTGCGTTTGCACCAATCCCCAGCGTCAGCGTCAGCACGGCGATGATCGCGAAACCTGGCTTCTTCATCATCTGGCGGAAGGCAAAACGGAGATCGGCGAGGAAAGATGGGATCATGCGGCCGGGCCTCTTCCTGGCAGGGATGGATGCACGCCGTGCCTATCACAAGAATAAGACACGGCGCGCACGCGAAGGGTTGAAGCAGGCAGGCCCCGGTCGCGGTCGGGGAGCCCTAGCGCTCGCGAATGTTGTAGTTGCCGTCCACGACGATGACCCCGAAGCCCTCATCCGGATCGTCGCCCCAGAACTCGCCCGGCCGGCACGTGATGTCCCGGGCGCGCCGGGTCATGTCACCGGATCCCCGACCGCCCTCCTTGATCGCGATTCCGAATCTCAAGGTGAGCTCCATGGGCGGCTGGTGTTGGATCTTGGTTATATCGTAGCAGACGTTGGCCACTTTGGAGCCGTCGGGCGCGACGCCGATCACGAGATCCGTCGCGACGGCGTGATACTGGAACCAGATCTCGCCGGCCACGCAGTCAGGGTAAGTCCCGGATCCCTGGTAGTTGGTGATCTGCACCTGTCCGCGAGCGGTGCCATCGTACCCGGTGGCGGACACGTTCTGGAAGAGGACGTTGCACGTGTTGCTGTTGTAGGCCATCCCCCCGCCCGTGACCCTGGCGGTCCAGTGCCCGGCGGCTGCGGCCGCAGGCTGAGGCCCGTCCGGGGACGCGTACGGTTCCGCGGGAGACGGAGATGAGTTGGCGGAATCGGTGTGTGGAGCCACCGGCAGCTCTCCATCGCACGACACGACACCGAGACACAGAAACGGGCCGGCCATGATGAGAACGAGAGGTAGACAACGGGTCATGAACCACCTCCGGGATGCAGGCCGTGAGCCGGGGGGGGACGCGGTCCGGACCACGCGAGTAACGGCGCGTCTGGGGGGCTTAAAACATAGCACATTGACCGTTGCCGCGATAATCGATCTTCAATGATTCCGCCGGGCGTCCGCCTACCAGAATATGGTCGGTTCCTTACGTTCAGTATTGACTAAATGTTCTGAACAAGTAACGTAAAAGGTGGAGGGACCGAACATGCCGAATCCCGAGACCCGACAGTTTATCGAGCGCATGGGCCTGGCCATCGAGCGCATGGGCCTGTCACGAACGTTTGGCCGCTTGTTCGGACTGCTGATGGTGGCCAACCGGCCGCTGTCGCTGGACGAGATGGTCGAGCGACTGGACGTGAGCAAGGCGTCTGTCAGCACCAACGCCCGCGCGTGCGAAGAACTGGGTCTCGCCCGCCGGGTAGGTGTAAGGGGGGATCGGAAGGACTACTACGAGATCGCGCCCCGCGCGTTCGAGCACGTTACCGCGAAACGGGTCGTGGCGATCCACTCGATGGCCGGCCTCGCCGCGGAGGGCCTGCAGGCCCTCGGCGATGACCCCTCGCCGGCCCGCGACCGCCTCACCGAAATGCTCGACTTCTACCTGTTCATGGGCGAGCAGATCGAGGAACTGCTGGAACGCTGGAGGGAGGTGAAGGGATGAGAGTGACGATTGTGCCGGCCGTGCTCGTGGCCGCGCTGATGTTTCTGCCGATCCCCGCCGAGGCTCAAACGGCCGCGTGTGCCGGTCTTTCAGACGCCACGGAGATCGTGGACTGCGTCGACCGGATCATGCGAGGGGAGTCCAGCCGCGGGATCGCGACGATGGAGGTCTCGACCGAGAACTGGAGCCGCGCCATGGAGATGCAGATGTGGTCTCTGGGCACGGACCACGCCCTGGTTCGGATCCTCTCTCCCCGCAAGGACGCGGGCACCGCCACCTTGAAGGCCGGAAACGAGATCTGGAACTACCTGCCCCGTGTGGACCGCACCATCAAGATCCCGGCTTCGCTGATGAGCGCCTCCTGGATGGGGTCGCATTTCACCAACGACGACCTGGTGAAGGAGAGCCGGCTGATCGAGGACTACGAGATCACACTGGCCTACGAGGGTGACAGGGACGGGGTGGACGTGTGGGAGTTCGACCTGATTCCGAGGCCGGAAGCCCCTGTCGTCTGGGGCCGGATCGCGTATCAGGTGCGGAAGAACGACACGATGCCGGTCTACGCCCGCTACTACGACGAGGACAGCGTCCTGGTTCGCACGATGACGTTCTTCGACTATCGCGAGCTCGGCGGTCGCCTGGTGCCCGCCGCGATGCGCGTGGTTCCCGAGGACAAGCCCGGGGAGTTCACCGAGGTCCGCTATTCAGAGCTCGAGTTCGACCTGGACCTGGACGAGGAGTACTTCTCGCTCCGACGCCTGCGGGATACGAGGTAGCGCCATGAGAGGGGCGTGGTGGAAGATCGGTTGGCGCAACCTGGGACGTAACCGGCGCCGCACCCTGATCACGGCGATCGGGCTCGCGCTCGGATACCTGGCCGTCGTGGTGATGGCCGGTCTGTCCCGGGGGCTGGTGTCCGAAATGATCGACAACGGCACCGGCATGCTCACCGGCCAGCTGCAGGTGTTTGCCGAGGACTATCTGCCGGACCGCGGGATCTACGAGACGATCGGCGGCCGTGAGGGCGTGGACGTCGAATCTCTCGTCGCCCGGGTGGCCTCCGATCCGAACGTCTCCGCGGCAACGCCACGTGTGTACGCCGGTGGCCTGGTGAGCACGGGACGGGCCACGGCCGCGGGAGTTATCCTGGGGGTCGACCCGGAGCGAGAGGCCCTGGTATCGCGCCTTCTCAGTCATATCGACGAGGGCCGCGCACCCACACCCGGCCAGTACGAGATCGTAATCGGACGTGAAATGGCCCGCCAGCTGGACGCGGGACCGGGCGACGAGGTCGTCGTGGTGGCACCGGGAGCGGACGGCTCGCTCGGAAACGACCTGTTCATCGTGTCCGGCATCTTCACCACCACGATCACGGAGCTCGACCTGGGACACGCCTTGGCCCCGATCGAGGTGGTGCAGGAGCTGGTGGCTCTGGCTCCTGGCCGGATCCACGAGATCGCCGCCCGGGTGGACGACCCGTGGGCGGCCGATGCCGCGGCGGCCGCCGTGGCTGCAGAGGTCGAAGGACAGCCTGAGCCGGTAGCCGTCCGCCCATGGACCGAGTTTCGACCCGAGATGGTCGAGTACGCCCGGCTCGTGAGCAGCATGGAGTGGATGCTCATCGTGTTCGTGTTCGGAATGGCCATCTGGGGTGTGGCCAACACGATGCTCATGTCTTCGTACGAGCGGCGACGGGAATTCGCGGTCCTGCTGGCCCTTGGCGGCGGCCCGCGCTTCATCGTCCGGTCGGTGCTGGCCGAGGCCCTGGTCCTCGGGGCGATGGCGCTGTTGGCCGGCCTCGCCGTGACGCTTCCGATCCTGGCCTGGTGGAAAGCGGCGCCCCCGGACATGAGCTGGGTATACGGCGGCTTCACGATGGCCGGCGGCCTGATGCGACCGATCCTGCGGGTGGAATGGCCGACCTCGATGATCTTCATCACCGCGGGCGCGATGTTCGTGACCGCATTGGCAGCGGCCGTCTACCCGGCGTACCGCAGCTCGCGGGTTCCGCCGGCCGATACCCTGGCGGGCCGATGAGTACGCGGCGCCGGATACGGCTGCGCCTTGCGCTCAGAAACCTCCGCCGGCAGAAGCGACGGAGCGTGCTCAGCGGGTCGGCGATGGTACTGGCGATGGCCCTGCTGGTGTTCTCCCGCACGATCGCGGAGGGGGGACACGAGGACTGGATCGACTCGGGCGTCCGGATGGGCGGCGGCCACGTCGCCGTGCAGGCCCCCGACTACCGGACCCGGCGCACCCTGGAATACCGGTTGTCACCCGAGGCTCGAGCTGCCGTCGAGGAAGCTCTTCACTCGCCCGAGATTTCTGAGCGCCTGGTCGCCTCCGCTCCCCGACTGCTGGTGCAGGGCCTCGCGTCCTCGTCCCAGGCGGCTTTGCCCGCCGCCATCATGGCCGTCGATCCGGAGCTGGAGAAGAAGTTCTCGGCTCTGAATGAAAAGCTGGTCGAAGGTCGCTGGCTCGAGCCCGACGATCGCCTTCGGGCCTACGTCGGCGTCCGCCTGGCGAGCCGGCTCAAGCTGAAGGAGGGCTCACGGTTCGTGCTCACCGCGCAGGATGCGAGCGGCGACATTTCAGGCCAAATGGTGCGCGTGGCAGGAACTTTCCGGAGCGGAATTCCCGAGATGGACGAGGGTTTCGTCCAGATACCGCTTTCCACCGCCCAGGAGTGGCTTGGAGTCCCCGGGGCCGTGACCACGGAGGCCCTGCTTCTCAGGAACAGCCGCGACGTGGGGCCGGTCCGGCGGGAGCTGGAGAGCGCTCTCGAGGGATGGTCGGACGAAGCAGCGGTGCTCGGGTGGCGCGAATCGATGCCCGAACTCGACGCGGCCGTCCGCATGGACGACTGGGCCGACTACGTCTTCCACCTGGTGCTGTTCGTGATCGCCGCCACGGCCATCGTGAACACGATTCTGATGTCCGTGATGTACAGGACGCGCGAGTTCGGTGTGCTGCGGGCCCTGGGGCTCGAGCGAGGCGAGGTGGGTCGCGTGGTGTTCATCGAAGGGATGATCCTCACAGCGGTCAGCGGTCTCGTCGGGCATGGTCCTTGGAGCGGCGATCGTCTGGGGTTTCTTCCGTAACGGGCTCGACTTCTCCGCCATGTGGGACATGGAAATGGAGGCGGCCGGCATCGTGATCGATCCCGTGATCGTGCCGCGCTTCCACTGGAATCAGATCCTCCAGAGCCTGTTCTTCATCCTGGCGATCGGGTCTCTGTCATCGATTTACCCGGCCTGGCGCGCCACGCGGATCGACGTGGCCGAAGCCATGAAGTTCGAGGGATAGAGCGATGAGCGGCGGAGTGAACGGAAACGAAGTCTCCACGGGCCGGGTGCGGTCGGTCGGCACGCCGGCGGTTCGAACCGAGGGCCTGTGGAAGGTCTACGAGCACGACGGGATCCGCGTCGAAGCGGTGCGCGACGTCACGCTGACCATCGAACAGGGCGAATTCGTGGTCCTAGCCGGTCCTTCGGGGTCCGGAAAGACGACCCTCCTCAACATGGTCGGGGGCCTGACGCGCCCCACCGACGGTGGAATCTGGATCGACGGAATCGACATCACGGCCCTCTCCGAACGGGACCTCGCCCGCCTGCGGTTGGAGCGGCTCGGGTTCGTATTCCAGGCCTACAATCTCCTCCCGGTGCTGACTGCACTGGAAAACGCCGAGTTTACCTTGCTGCTGCGCGACGTTCCGCCCGAGCAGCGGCGAGAGAAGGTGGAGAAGCTGTTCGAGCGCATCGGTATGGCCGGACTCGAAGACCGGCGTCCCGGCAAGCTGTCCGGGGGCCAGCAGCAACGCGTGGCCGTGGCCCGAGCCGTGGTCGGCGAGCCGGCGCTGGTGCTGGCGGACGAGCCCACCGCCAACCTCGACACGGCCACCAGCACGGCCCTGATCGACCTGATGGCCGAGCTCAACCGTGACCTCGGCACGACCTTCGTGTTCGCGACCCACGACACGCGCCTGATGGAGCGGGCTCGGCGCGTGGTTCGCCTGGTGGACGGGGCGATCGTGGACGACGACCGGCGCGACTGAACCATGACCCGGAGGTGCGTGGCCGTCGCCGGCTGGGCCCTGGCGACTCTCGTCGCCGTGACCACGATCCCCGAGCCGGCCGCCGCGCAGTCGCTTCGCGACGAGCTCCGCCTCGGTGGCTACTACCTGAACGTGGCCACTGGCTCCCTCGAGGGGCCCTACACACCGGCGGGGGTGACGGATTTCCAGCGTCTTCGCCTCATGGCGGCACCCGACCTGGGGCCCCTGCACTTCGACATCGCCTACGAGCAAGGTCTGGAGCTCGTGTCCGATCCAGATCTCGGGCTCACGCCCGTGCTCGGTGCCAGCTCTACCGGAATCGACTGGCTCCCGCTCCAGTGGACGATCGAGGACTGGGACCACGGGTCGTGGCGCCATCGGTTCGACCGTCTCCTGGTGAGCGCGCCGCTGGGGCGATCAGCCGACGGCCACCGTCGGGCGGCAGACCATCTCGTGGGCCACCTCGCTGATCTTCACGCCCGCGGACCCGTTCGTGCCGTTCGATCCGGCGGACCCGTTTCGCGAGTACAGGGCCGGTGTGGACGCCGTCCGGATCCAGGGATTCTCGGGCCCGTTCACCGAACTGGACTTCGTATTCCGTCCTGCGGACACTCGCGATGGTACCACGATCACCGCCCTGGGCCGGATCTCCACCGCTTCCGGTCCGTGGGAGGTCTCGGGGTGGGCCGGCGTGCTGCACGACGAAGGAGCGGTCTCCGCCGCGGCCACCCTGACGGCCGCGGGCACGGCATTCCGGGGAGAAGCCGAACTTCGCTGGCCGGACGACGTGCTGCGGTTCACGATCGGTGCGGACCGCAGCTTTCCGCTCGCCGGACGTGACCTGTACGTGGTGCTCGAGTATCAGCGCGATGGATACGGCGCGACCGACCCGGACGACTATCTCGGCGTCCTGCTCTCCGATCCGTACAGCCGCGGCGAATTGCAGGTGATTGGGCGGAACGAGACGGCCCTCCAGGCCTCCTGGCAGGCGACGCCGCTGCTCACGGCCGACTTCCTCACCACGTGGAACATGAACGACGGGAGCTTCCTGCTCTCGCCGGCGGCCAGCTACTCCCTGTCCAACGAGGCCTACGTCAGGGGCGGCTTCTTCTTCGGAATCGGGGCCGGCGAAGGCAGCACCGTACTGCCGATCGGGGGCGAGGAGCCCGGATTCACCCTCCCGGGCTCGGAATACGGGATCGTGCCTTCCAGCCTGTACCTGTCGCTCACCGCCTTCTTCTGATTCCCCTTCCGACACGCTACGAGCCCCGCGGCCCGCCATTTGCTCGACATTTGACCGACAGGAGCCCACTTTCTACGGCCCCCGGCGAATCGGCGCCGGATCGCCGCTCAGCCGCAGACGACGGGACGTTCGATGAAGTTGCTGCTCATCCGCCATGCGATAGCCCAGGACCGGTTCGAGTTCTCTCGTACCGGGCAGTCCGATTATTACAGGCCGCTCACCGAACGGGGCCGGACGCGGATGGCCAGGGGAGCGGCAGGTCTGCGGACGGTGGTTCCCCAGGTCGACGTGCTGGCTACCAGTCCACTCACACGCGCCGTGCAGACGGCGGAGATCGTCGCGGCGGCATACGGCGGTATCCAGCTCGAGCACGCGGACGCCCTGGGGACGGGCGACGGCGAGGCGTTCCTCGAGTGGCTGGGCGAGTGCAACCCCGACGATGTAGTGGCCGCCGTGGGCCATGAGCCTCATATGTCGGACTGGGCGGCGTGGTTGCTTACGGGCTCGCGGCACGACTTCGCGGTCGTGAAGAAGGGCTCGGCGATGCTGCTCGAATTCGAGGACTCACTGCGGCCGGGCTCGGCCTGGCTCCACTGGTTCCTTGCGCCGGCTCAGCTCCGGCGGCTGGGGGGGTAGGCCGGCATGGCGCGTCGACCGTCCGGCTTGCTCGATCTGCCCGCATACGAGGGTGCTGTCCGCATTGCGCGGTTCTATCTGAATCGCGCAGGACAGTCCGCGGTGCGCCTGCGGAAGAAAGGTGACGACCAGGCCCTGCACGATTTCCGGGTGAGCCTGCGCCGCCTTCGCAGCAACCTCCAGGCGTATGCCCCGTACCTGGCCACGGCCGTGTCACCCAAGCAACGCAAGCGGATTCGCAACCTGGCCTCTTCGACCGGGGGAGGCAGGGACGCCGAGGTCCAGCTCACGTGGCTGGAAGTCCATCAGCTCGACGCAGCGATCGACGAGGGACCGGGCGTCGAGCTGCTTCGCGAGGAACTGGAGCGCCAGCTCAAGGAAGGCTATGGGAGTGGCGTCTCGAGAGCGCTTAGCAAGTTCGCGAAATTGGACGAAAGGCTGCGCCGCCGGCTGGATGACCTGGAAACTGCGGGGCGAGCCAGCGGCCTCAACGAAGGCCTGCGGTTCTCGGCCGCGATTGAACGTTGCATTCCGGAATACGCGGCGGAGCTGGACGTGAACCTTTCCCGCGTTCACTCGATCGCGGACGAGGCGGAGGCTCACAGGGCCAGGATACGCGCGAAGCGGCTCCGCTACCTCTTCGAGCCGATCGCGGACGATGTCGAGGGCGTCGACGAAGTGCTGGTCAGTCTCAAGGGGCTGCAGGACCTCCTGGGCAACCTGCGCGACGCGCAGTTGCTGTCCGGCCTCGTCGGGGACCTCGGCAGACAGGCCGAGCACGGTCCGCGGACCGATGCGAGGCTCGGGCTGCGGCGCATCGCAGGGTGGTTGGAGGCGGACCAACAGGAGTTGTTCGCGAACCTGCGCGAGCACTGGCTTGGCGATCGCAGCGCGCCCTTCTTCGAATCCGTCGAGAAGATCCGGGCATCCCTGGTCACGACCGGATCGGCGGATATCGAGATCGAGCGGAAGTACCTGTTGTCCTCAATGCCGCCGAGTCTCGAGGGTCAGCCGTACCGGGAGATCGAGCAGGGCTATATTCCCGGACAGAGGCTGCAGGAGAGGGTACGTCGCGTCCGCAAAGACGATGCGGAGTGGTACGTCCGCACCGTGAAGGTGGGCTTCGGCATCCGGCGGATCGAGCTGCAGGAGGACACGGATAGAGCGACGTTCGAGGTCCTGTGGCCGCTGACCGAGGGCCGCAGGGTGATCAAGCGCCGATATCGAGTACCGGAAGCCGGACTGACCTGGGAAGTGGATGAATTCACGGATCGCGACCTCGTGCTGGCCGAGATCGAGCTTCCGTCGGAGGAGATGAAGCCGAAGCTGCCCGAGTGGATCGCCCCGTACGTGGTGAGGGAAGTGACCGGCGAGTCCGAGTACGTGAACGTCAACCTGGCCCGCTGAGGATCGACCGCATGAGCCCGCGCAACCCGAAGTCCGCTCGCATCCCCTCTTTCGACGAGGCCCACGCTCTGTTCGAGGCCGCCGAGACAGGTGCCTCGGTCGGGCGCTCGGAATACAAGAAGCGGGCAAACGCCCTTCGCCAGGAACTCCTGGAGGCGCAGACGAACCTCCGCGAGGCGGACTTCCCGGTGGTCGTGATGTTTGCCGGGGTGGACGGCGCGGGTAAGGGCGAACTCACGAATCTCCTGAACGAGTGGATGGACCCCCGGGGCATCGCGACGCGCGCCTTCGGCGAACCGACCGTGCCCGAGGCGGTTCGACCGAAATACTGGCGCTTCTGGCGCGATCTGCCGCCACGCGGTGACATCGGCCTCTTTCTCAGCGCCTGGTACACCGATCCGCTGCTGCAGAGGGTATACGGCGAGACGACGGACGTCGATCTGGAAGCACAGCTCGACGAGATCAATGCCTTCGAAAGGACCTTGGCGGAGGACGGCTACCTATTCCTCAAGTTCTGGATGCACCTGGGGCGCGACGCGCAGAAGGAGAGGTTCGAGGGACTGGAATCGGATCCGCTGCAGCGCTGGCGAGTGACGCGGAAGGACTGGGAACACTGGACGATGTACGACCGGTTCATCCGCTACTCGGGCCATATCATCCAGCGGACGGACACGGAATGGGCTCCGTGGCAGATCGTGGAGGGAGCGGACGCCAATCACCGCAGCCTGACGGTGGGCGAGGCGCTTCGCGACCGGATCGGCGAGCGGCTCGCACAGGCGGCCGCAGCCGGTGACGACGATGGCGAGGCCGAGGGCCCGATTGGGACCGAGATTCGACCCGTGACCGTACTTTCGGCCCTCGACACTGACAAGACGATCGACAAGTCGACCTACCGGGATGAACTGGTTCGGCTGCAGGCCCGGCTCAACCGCCTGTACAGGGTGGCTCGCGAACGGGGTCGCTCCACGATCCTGGTATTCGAGGGGTGGGACGCGGCCGGGAAGGGCGGCGCCATCCGCAGAATCACGCCGGCGCTGGATTCCCGCGACTACCAGATCGTGTCTACGGCGGCTCCCACCGCCGAGGAGAACGACCACCACTACATGTGGCGGTTCTGGCGTCACCTGCCCGGAGCCGGCCGGTTTCTCATCTTCGATCGGAGCTGGTACGGCCGGGTGCTGGTCGAACGCGTCGAAGGATTCGCGGCCCAGGATGAGTGGCTTCGGGCCTACGAGGAGATCAACGACTTCGAGGCCCAGCTCTTGGAGCACGGGTCCATCGTCGTCAAGTACTGGATACACATCACGCGAGAAGAACAGGACCGGCGCTTCCAGGCACGGGAAGAGACTCCGTACAAGCGCTGGAAACTGACGGACGAAGATTGGCGCAACCGCGAGCGCTGGCAGGCCTATGACGTTGCCGTCGACGACATGGTGCGGCTCACCGGCACGCCGATTGCGCCCTGGTATCTGATCGAAGGAAACGACAAGCGATACGCGCGGGTGCGCGTGCTCGACATCCTGTGCGATGCGCTGGATCGAGCCCTCGACTACCCGCTCCAGGACCTGAATGGCGTGCAACTGGCAAGGACGGATCGATAAACGCATGGATGACAACAAGTTCAAAGGTCGCCCGGATGGGAACGGTTCAGGCGCGCGACCCGGGTGGGCGGAGCGAGTGAGCCTTCCGGATCACCTCCGGCCGCCTCTACCGGATAGCCGATCGACCGACGAGCCAGTCGCGGCCGAGGAAGAAGAGTTCGCGCTGCCGGTGGCGGACCCGGATGGCGAAATCCACGACACCGCCGCTTCCGATGGCATCCTGCCGGACCCTGCAGACCTCGACGCCGCCCTCCCGCGCACGACGCCGGCGGATACCGTGCCCGTGCCTGAACCGGACGGCGCATTCGATCTCGATGATCCGGCCCTGTACCTGAATCGCGAGCTCACGTGGCTCAACTTCAACTACCGGGTCCTGCGCGAGGCCGATGACGCGAGAGTCCCGCTTCTCGAGCGGCTCAAGTTCCTGGCGATCGTCAGCTCGAACCTCGATGAGTTCTTCATGAAGCGGATCGGGGGGCTGAAGCAGCAGGTCGGCGCCGGCGTCCAGGATCTCAGCGTGGATGGTCGTACTCCCCAGCAGCAGATCGACGAGTGCTACGCGGTCGTGCGCGACCTGGAAGCCAGGAAACGAGACGTTTTTCTCGAGGTCGCATCCGCGCTGGCCGGACACGACATCGTGATCTCCGCATACGACGACCTGCGATGAAGAAGACCAGCAGTGGGTCCGCGGCCACTACGTCGAGAACATCTACCCTCTGGTCACGCCGCAAGCGACCGATCCCGCGCATCCGTTTCCGTTCATCTCGAACCTCTCGTTGAACCTCCTCGTGACGCTCCGTCTGCCCGGTGATCCGTTCCCCTCACTGGCCCGCGTCAAGGTGCCGGTCGGGACGGGAACGCCGCGCTTCATCAACTTGCCCGACCGGAATGTGTTCGTCCCGCTGGAGCAGGTGATGGCCGCCAACCTGGACCTCCTGTTCCCGGGCATGGAGATCGACGCCTGCGAGCTGTTCCGGGTGACGCGGAACGCCAATACCGAGCTCGAGGAAGACGAGGCGGACGACCTGCTGGCCATGATCGAGACGGAGCTTCGGCAGCGCCGGCTCGCTCCGATCGTCCGGCTGGAAGTGGCCCCCGGCATGGATCCCGTGCACCGGGGCATGCTGGCCGCGGAGTTCGGCCTGGACGAGGAATCGGACGTGTTCGAGATGGAGGGGACGCTCGGCCTCGCCGACCTGTGGCAGGTCGTGGGTGTGGAAGCGCCCGACCTGAAGGATCGACCGCACCACCCGGTGGATCACCCCAAGATCGTTGCGGATCGCTCGATCTTTCACACGATCAGGGACTCCGGCTCACTGCTCGTGCATCATCCCTACGAGTCGTTCTCGACATCGGTCGAACGGTTCCTGAGCGAGGCGAGCCTCGATCCGAAAGTGCGCGCCATCAAGATGACGGTGTACCGGACGTCGGCGGACTCGAAGGCCGTCGACTACCTGATCGAGGCAGCCCGCAACGGCAAGCAGGTCACGGCCGTGGTCGAGCTCAAGGCGCGGTTCGACGAGGCCGCCAACATCCGCTGGGCAAACCGGCTGAGCGGCTACGGCATCCATGTCACCTACGGGGTCGTGGGGCTGAAGACGCACTGCAAGGCGGTCCTCGTGGTCCGGCAGGACTACGACGGGCTGCGTCGGTACGCCCACGTCGGTACCGGCAACTACCACTCGGGGACCGCTCGCCTGTACGCCGACATCGGCTTGCTCACGTGCGACCCGGACATCGGCAGCGACCTCACCGAGTTGTTCAACTACCTGACGACCGGCTACAAGCCGAGTCGGAACTATCGCAAGATCCTGCCGGCCCCGAAGATCCTGAAGCCCGCGATCCTGGCGAAAATCGAGCGCGAGATCGCTCTGCACGGAGAGTACGGCAACGGACTGATCCAGATGAAGCTCAACGCTCTCGAGGACGTGGACGTGACTCGGGCCTTGTACGAGGCCTCGCGGGCAGGAGTGAAGGTGGATCTCGTGGTCCGCGACACGTGCCGGCTAAGGCCCGGAATCGAGGGGCTGTCGACCAACGTGAGAGTGGTGAGCGTGGTAGGTCGCTTCCTGGAGCACGCCCGCGTCTACTACTTCCACAACGGCGGCGATGAGGAGTTCTACATCGGGTCGGCGGACGCGATGCGCCGCAATCTTCGAAGCCGGGTCGAGATCGTGGCCCCGGTGGAAGATCCCGAGCTGCGCGCCGAGCTGCGACTGATTCTCGATACGCAGCTGGCGGATCGCCGCTCGGCCTGGGAGATGAGGGCCGACGGCAGCTACCGGCAGCGCCGACCGAAGAGCGACGAGGACCGACGCAGTTCGCAATCCGAGCTGATCCGTTGGGCGGAGGACCGTTACCGCGAGGCGACCCGTCTGAAGCGACGTAAGCCGAGGGGAATCCGGGCCATGGAACGGAACTCAGAAGAGTAGGACCTGCCAATGCACGGCACGGGATTCACCGATCCCGGACCTCTGCAACTGATATTCGGGCTGCTCGGCGGTCTGGCCCTGTTCCTGTACGGGATGGGCCAGATGGCCGATTCCCTGAAGATCGTGGCCGGGGACCGGATGAAGTCCATCCTGGCCCGCCTCACCCGCAACCGGGTGGCAGGCGTCCTCACGGGCGCGTTCGTCACGGCCGTCATCCAGTCATCGTCGGTGACGACGGTCCTCGTGGTCGGCTTCATTTCCGCCGGACTGATGACGCTCACTCAGTCGGTCGGTGTGATCCTCGGCGCCGACATCGGCACCACCATCACGGCCCAGATCATCGCGTTCAACATCAAGGAGTACTCGCTGCTCCTGGTGGCCGTGGGATTCCTGGTGATGTTCGTGGCGCGGCGGGAGACCACGCGCCACTACGGCACCGCGATCATGGGCCTGGGTCTGCTATTCCTCGGCATGGGCATCATGGGCGAGGCCATGAGACCGCTGAGAACGTGGCAGCCGTTCCTGAACGTAATGGCGGGGCTGGAAAACCCGTGGCTCGGAATCGCGGTCGGAGCCGTGTTCACGGCGCTTGTGCAGTCGTCTTCGGCCACGGTGGGCATCATCATCGTGCTGGGGAGCCAGGGGCTCGTGTCCCTGCCCGCCGGCATTGCGCTGCTCCTGGGTGCGAACGTGGGGACCACGGCCACCGCCCTTCTCGCCTCGATCGGGCGGCCGCGCGAGGCTCAGCGGTCGGCGTTGATCCACCTGATCTTCAAGGTGGTCGGTGTACTGATCTGGGTATTCCTGATCGACCAGCTGATGTGGCTGGCCATCCAGGTGTCGCCTTCGCACCCCGACCTGGCCGGTGGGGCCCGGCTGGCGGCCGAGACCCCGCGACAGATCGCCAACGCCCACACGTTGTTCAACGTCGCCAATACGCTGCTTTTCCTGCCGTTCGTCAACGTCTTCGTGTGGTTGGTCAGGCGTCTGCTGCCGGATCGGAAGAACGGCGATCACCGCGTCCGGATCAAGTACCTGGATGAGGGCCTGATTCGCACTCCGGCTTTCGCCCTCGACCGCGCGCGCCTCGAAATGCTGCACATGGGGGACAGGGTGCGTGACATGTTGCAGGACATCCTGCCCGCGACGCTGGGAGGAGACAGGGAGAACCTGGGCAGTTTCGCCGCGAGGGACGATGAGGTGGACGCCCTGCACGGCGAGATCGTCACGTACCTCGGCAGGGTGAGCCAGGAGAGTCTCACGGAGGGGCAGACGGTCGAGTTGCTGCAGCTGATGGAGGCCACGAACGACCTGGAGAACATCGGCGATATCATCGAGACCAACCTCGTGTCGCTCGGCCACTCTCGCCTGGACGACGGGGTGCACGTGAGCGCCGCCACGGCCGGTGTGCTGGAGGAATTCCACTCGGCCGTTGGCCGGGCGCTGGACATGGCGCTCCTCGCGGTTACGCAGAAGAACGAGGCCGCGGCGGCCGAAGTCGTTGCCATGAAGAGTGAAATCAACCGCCTCGCGGACTCGGCCCACCTGCACGAGGCGAAAAGACTGATTGCGCAGGAGCCCGGCCGGCTGCCTGCGTACACATTCGAGGTGGACGTGCTGGAGAGCTTGAAACGCGATCTACTACTTCACGAAGAGGATGGCCCGGGCGGCCCTTCCGTCTGCGGATATCAGGCCGGAGAAGAGGGAACGGGCCGGCCCGATCTGAGATGTGCGTCCTACAGCCGAAAGGACAGTCCCGCGCCCGTGAACCAGTTCGGATCCGGATCCTGCAGGCCGGCGCCGATCCTCCAATCCAGCTGGAGATTCGGCGTGAGGCCCCATGTGAAGCCCCCGTCGAGGTAGTGGTCGGCGCCGCCGCCCCGGTTCTCGGGGAACAGTCCGTACCACTCGAAATAGACGGTTACCGGCGCACTGATCGCGTATCCGAGGACGAGGCTCCCGACGCCCTGGTGGAAGCGCTCGCTTCCGGATGCCAGGTAGGCCCAGCCTACGTTGGACCCCAGGTTGAGGCGGTCCGTGAGACCGAAGTCGAGCGCCAGCTTCGCTCCTGGCTGCACGGCGTTCTCTCCGAAACCGCGATCCCCCGTCGGGAGGTCCGCGCCGACCAGTAGCGCCACCTGCGGGACGGCGGCGGAGCTTTCGCCAGGCTTTCGGAATAGGACGGCCTTGAAAGAGATCGCCAGATCCTGAAAACCCTCCTGGTCGGCCTGCGGCGATCGAACCAGGGAAAGCGAGTTGAGTCCGAGCCGCCCCTCCATCCACGGCAGAATCCCGACGCGGACCAGCAGTTCGCCAAAATCGCTGCGCTCTGCATCACCGGTCTTCGAAAAAGTATACCCGAGCTCGAACTGGAACCGGCCGGGGGCGACGGTCGAGGCACTTTCCGAGAAATCGGGCCGGTCGGCGACCATGGGTTCCTTCTCCTGGCCCGACGCGAGAGTCGGCGACACCAGAACCCATGCGGCGGCGATCGATATTCCACGCAAGTGCTTCAACGGTGCCTCGCGTTCGGAGGGACAGAAATTTAGCTGGCACTAAAAATCTTCCGTATCCTGGGGTCTGCGAGCACGCCTGTCAATGTGCTACGCTACGCAGACCTCGATTTGGTGCCCCTCTTCTCACGCGCTATAATTATCGGCTATCGGACAAGACCAGCGATGCGCGAAGCGGAAGGTGGGAATGGCGACACCGATCGAACACATGGAAGACGGGAACCGGGGACCGGATTCGCAGGGCCTGCAGCCCGCGGACCTGCTTTCCATGTACCGAACCATGTATCTGTCACGGCGCATCGACGACCGCGAGCTTCTGTTGAAGCGGCAACAGAAGATCTTCTTCCAGATCAGCGGCGCCGGGCACGAGGCGATCGGAGTGGCGGCCGGCATGGCGCTGCGCTCGGGGTACGACTGGTTCTTCACGTACTACCGCGATCGAGCGCTGGCGCTCCAGCTCGGGGTCACGCCATACGAGATGTTCCTGGAGGGCGTCGGAGCCGCGGACGATCCGGCGAGCGGTGGCCGCCAGATGCCTTCTCACTGGGGCCACGCGGACCACAACCTGGTCAGCTCCTCCAGTCCCACCGGCACCCAGTTCCTGCAGGCGGTCGGATGCGCCGAGGCCGGAATCCGGGCCGAGAGGCTGGGACTGGCCGACGCGGGCGTGGAGTTTCACGGCGACGAAGTGGTGCTGGTCACGACCGGGGATGGTACGACGTCCGAGGGCGAATTCTGGGAATCGCTGAATACCGCCTCGAATCTGAAGCTGCCCGTCATCTACCTGGTGGAAGACAACGGGTACGCGATCTCGGTGCCGGTGGAAGTGAATACGGCCGGCGGCAGCATCTCGAAGCTCGTGTCGAGCTTCCCGGACCTCCTGGTGATCGAGGTGGACGGGACGAACCCTATCGCCTCGTACGGAGCGATGCGGAGAGCGGCCGAACACTGTCGGGCCCGCCGCGGTCCGGCCCTCGTCCATGCCCATGTGACGCGCCCGTACAGCCACTCGATGTCCGACGACGAGAAGATGTATAAGCCGGAGTCGGAGCGCGATATCGAAGAGTCCAGGGACCCGATCACGAACATGGCCTCTTTCCTGGTGAGCGCCGGGATGGCCACGGAGGCGGACCTGGAGACCGTGCGCGAAGAGGTGGACGTCAGCGTCGTGGAAGCGAGCGAACTGGCCGTCGAACAGGCGCAGCCCGGGCCTGAGACCGTATTCGACCACGTGTTCTCGCCGGAGGTGGATGTCACATCGGAAGCATTCTCCACCGCTCCCGCCTTCGAAGGTGACCCGACCACGGTCGTGGATCTCCTCAATGTCTGCATGAGGGACGAGATGCGGCGGGATCCGCGCGTGGTGGTGTTCGGCGAGGACGTCGCGGACGTGTCGCGCGATCAGTACCTGGACGACGTGAAGGGCAAGGGCGGTGTGTTCAAGGTGACCTGGGGCTTGCAGCGTGAGTTCGGGTCCGACCGGGTGTTCAACTCTCCCCTGGCCGAGGCGAATATCGTCGGTCGGGCCGTTGGGATGGCCCTGCGCGGCATGAAGCCGGTCGTCGAGATCCAGTTCTTCGACTACATCTGGCCGGCGTTCCACCAGCTCAGGAACGAGGTCGCCACGATGCGGTGGCGCTCGGGCGGCCACTTCAAGTCGCCGCTCGTCGTCCGGACCACGTACGGCGGCTACCTGTCGGGTGGAGCGATCTACCATTCGCAGACCGGTGCGTCGCTGTTCACACACACCCCGGGCGTGCACGTGGTCTGTCCGTCGAACGCAGAGGATGCCAACGGACTCCTCCGCACCGCGATCCGGTGCGACGACCCTGTCCTGTTCCTGGAGCACAAGCACCTGTACCGGCAGACGTACAACAAGGGCCGGTATCCAGGGCCGGAGTACATGATCCCGTTCGGGCGGGCAAATCGGGTCGAAGAAGGGGACGAAATCACGGTCGTCACCTATGGCGCGCTGGTCGAGCGCACACGAAAGGCGCTTCGAGCGCTGGAGCGCGACGGGCGGCCGATAAGGGCGGATGTACTCGACCTGCGCTCGCTGAATCCGCTCGACATGGGAGCGATCGCCGAGTCCGTGAAGCGGACCAACCGGGTGCTCGTGGCCTACGAGGACTCGAAGTCATGGGGCTGGGGAGCCGAGATCGCGGCGCGAGTCGCCGACGAGCTGTTCGAGTGGCTGGACGCGCCGGTACGACGTCTCGCGGCCACCGACACCTTCGTGGGCTACGCCCCGCAGCTCGAAGCGGCAATCCTTCCGCAGGTCCCGGACATCGTGGCGGCGCTGGAGGAACTCAAGGCGTACTGAGAGCTTTCGCCCGGTCGAAAACGAGGTCCAGAAGCCCCTTCCTGAATCCCGATTCGGGCCCGAACAGCGAACCGATCAGCGCCTTCCGCTCTGCGGCCCCGATTCGCAGTTCCTCGATGCGCGTGGCTCCGGCGACGTCCGTGTAGACCGTGGTCACGGTGTCGCCACGGACCTCGTGCTCGAGCACATCGCCGTCCCGAATGCCATCTTCCGCCAGTACCGCAAACCGCTCATCGTTCTCGGCCGCGAGCCTCCGAAGCTCCTCTTCGGTGAGCAAGCCGGCCCCGGCCAGCCTTTCCAGCACGTCCCGGTTCGCCTTGAGGAAACGCTCGAGGCTGAACGACCGGAGGAAGGTCATGCGAACCCGGCCTCGCTCGAGGCCCAGGTACAGCTCCGCAACCGTGTCCGACACGAGGCGGGGATCGGCCGGCCCCGCCGCCACGCGGGCCACGCGTTCGGGAGTGTCGTCCATCACGGAGAGCTCCAGGCGGACGGCGTCGACCTTGAAGATCGTCCTCTCCAGCAAGTAGTCGAATCGGGCACAGCACGCCTGGCCAGCCTCCTGGGCCCGAACCGCCGAAGATGCGACTACGATCAGGATGAGTGTGAGGAATGGTACCCGGATACGAACGTCCAATCTCCTCACCCGTCGGCGCTTCCGGAAGCGCCGACAGGCTCACCAGCGGAGGCTCCCCGCGGGTCGCTCTTCGCCATGATCGCTGGAAGCACGATCAATGTGGATACCAGCACGCTGGCCATGCCCACCATCAGCAGGGCGCCCATGCCGGAGATCGCCCGGTGACTGGCGAGCGTGAGATTCCCGAAGCCCGCCATGGTGGTCAGCGCGCTGTACAGGATCGCCCGGCCCGTGGCGGAATCCAGGAGCCGGCGCCCGGTCCCGGTCTGCTGCCTCCGATGCACCATGTGGATGCCCGCGTCCACTCCGATTCCCAAGAGCAGTGGCAGCGTGATGATGTTGGAGATATTGAACGGCACGTCCCAGATCACGGCCGCCGCACCCGTGAGAAGAGTGGCCAGGATCAGCGAGACCATGACCACTGCGCTCGAACGCGGATCACCCAGGAGAAGGAGAAGGGTCGTGGCCGTAGCTATGAGCGCCAGTCCGAACGCCTGCCGGAAGGCCTTCACGGTAACCTTGCCGAGTTCCGTGTTCTCGACCGGCATGCCCGTGATCGCCGGTTCTTCGGTCTGCACGGACTCCACGAACTGACGAAGCCTCTGCGGTGTGTCCAGCCGCTGCGCGGGCAGTACCTGGATTCGCTCGATCCCGTTCGCGGCCACCCAGCGCTGCCTCAGGGCAGCCGGCAGGTCATTCCGCGTGACCGGCCCGGCGGTCAGGCCCATGCGGAAGTCCGTCTGCACCCACGGCAACGTCCCGACCAGCGATTCCTCGAGGCCAGCCGCGATGGACCGGCGAGTCGCGATCGGCCACGTGCGCAGTGACGCACTCCACGCGTCGATCAGATACAGCAACTGGCGGGCCGCGGAGCTGGTAGCCGAATCCGCTTCCAGATACAGGTACGACGCGGTTTTCCTGAGCCGTTCCACGGCGGCGATGCGGTCTTCGTAACGGGTCTCGGGCGTGGACGTTTCCGCCCGGGTAGACGGATTCGCTGCCGGTCCCAGGTCTGCTGCCAGCGCCTCGATGATCGAAAGCTTGGTCTCCTGGTCTGCGGGTACGAACGTCGACAGCGTCATGGTGCCGCGTACATCATCGAGGGCTTCGAGTCGGGCGGCGACGGCGGCAGCCCGGGCCGAGTCCGGTTCGATCATCGAAACGGCCCTGACCGCGGTGTTCGGATCCTCGAGCAGCTCCCGCAGGGTGACCACCGACTCGGAGGCCGGATCGCTCATGTTGATCACGTCCTGGTCGAACCGCACGTGCGGCACCAGAAACGCCGAACCGATCGCCAGCAGCAGGGCCGAGATCAGAATTGGCCGCCGGCCCCTCGTTACCGCGAGGTCCAGCCACGCCATCGCCGTGCCCCGGGAACCCGGCGAGTCCCCGACCCGGTTGCCGCTCACCCCGGGGTCGGGTTGTGGGAGTCGAAACGGACGCAGGCTCAGCAAGGCGGGAAGCAGCCCCACGGTCGCGACGAAGCTGATCAGCATACCGGTTCCACCGATCTTCCCGAGGTCCGCCACGCCCGTGAAGTCGGTGACCATGAACGCGTAGAAACACAGGGCGGTGGTGACGGCGCTGAAGAACAGCGCGACGCCGGCGCGCTCTGCCGTCAGGCGAAGGGCCTCGATATGCGAACCGGTCTCGCCGAGCGCTTCGGTGTAGTTCAGGCAGAAGTGAATCGCGTAGTCGATGCCCAGTCCGACGTAGAGGACCGCGAACGCCACCGAAATCATGTTCAGGTCCCCCACCGCGCCCGCCGCGAAGGCCCCCGTACCCACGAGTCCTGCCCCGAGAACACACAGGCTCGCCGCCAGCAGACGCACCGACCGGAGTCCTGCCAGGAGGATGATCGCGACCGCGATCAAGGCCCCGGTCACCAGACGGGGCACGTCGGAGAGGCCGGCATCGATCGACTCGTGCTCGAAAGCCTCCGATCCCGTGATGCGAACCCGGACGGCCCGGTGATCGAGGCCAAGCTCGCCGGCGCCCTCCCGAATCGCTCGCATGGCGGCGCCTGCCGGCCTGGACGAGGCGTAGTCGAGGATCGGCTTGGCCAGGATGAACCGACGAAGTTCCACGGACCCTGAACGGCGCCCCCGCATCAGATCGGTCCACGGGAACGTGAAGTAGTTCCCGTTGCGGCTCGAGTAGAAGGCGCCGCCGAGAGCCAGGAGAATCGGGGCCACCGGTGGCCCACTGGCTGAGTCGGCGCTGGCCAGGTCGTCCACGACCGAAGCGAGACCGGCCACCGTCGGATCCTCTTCGAGGGCGAGCCACATCGAACCGTAGTCGCTCATTCGGGCGCGGAGCTGCTCGAGATCTTCGATCGTGGCGAACAGGAGCCCGTGACGCCGGAAGAAATCGTCCCCTCCCGGCGAATACACGAAGCTGAACACGTCGGTTCGCGCCGCGAGGTGGTCGGACAGCCGCCGCTGGGCCTCGGCCGCGATTTCGGCCGAGCGCCCGTCGATGACGATCTGCATGTCTTCGAGGAGGTGCGGGAACGTGCTCTCGAGCGCGGCGTGAGCCTGTCGCCAGGGAAGCTGGTCCGAGACCAGGTTGCCGGTGTCCGCATCCACGCGCAGATGCGTCCAGGCGTAACCCCCGAGTGGGAGGAGAAGGGCGAGACTGAATCCGACTACCGCGCGCGCGTGACGGGCGGACCACACCACCCAGTCGCCGAGCTTCCGTCCCAGACGACCGTCCCGATTGATCAACTCGGGGGTCCCGGCCGCGGCGTCACCTCGTCCACCCTCGATTCAGCAGACCGGAGACGCGCCGCCCCGTCGAGTCGGTACTTGTGGCCGCGCCAGTCGAGCTCGGGCCGGAGGAGCATCGAGAGCCCGATCGGAATCGTCGTCGGATAGGGCATCCAGGCCATCCACGCGTAGCGCAGGGGCAGGGCCGCACCCCCGACCATGCGATGCAGCCGCACGTAGTGCAGTCCTTCCATGATCCACACGAAGGCCGCCAGGGCGGCGAGCCACGGGTGCCCGGTGGCGAGCATCCCGAGGGTCAGGCCGAGCGCGATGAAGTAGCTGAGGGCACGCATCACGAAGGGGAGCGCGAAGGAAGACGGGATTCCCCCCCGACCGCAAAACAGCCAGCGTCGCCATAACTTGAGGAAGCCCCGGAAGCCCAGACCGTGGTTGATCACCTGCAGCGGGTGGGTGCCCATCACGTTCGTGTAACCCGCGTCCACGATGCGCGCGCCCAGGTACATGTCATCCACCAGTTGACCGTCCGCGCACTGCACGCCGCCGATATCGCGCAGCGCCGAACGACGGAAGGCCATCGTCTGGCCCATGAGGAAGGGCAGGGAGCGCCCCGCACCGAGTGCCGTCTCCATGCCACCGACGAGGTAGGCGTTCAGGATGATCGCGTACCCGACATCGCCCGAGGATCGCGGATGGCATGGATTCACCACGGGGGCGAAGCCCGCTCCCGCTGCGTCGTCCGCCATGATATGCTCGACCAGGTTCGTGAGCACGCCCGTGTCGGGCCTGGTGTCGGAGTCGCCGAACACGATGATCTCGCCCCGCGCCTCCGCCTCACCGACGATCATGTTGTTGATCTTGCCCGTGCGTCCAGCGGGCGGCCTGCCCGCCAGCACGATGCGGGCGGACCCGGGGCCGTCACGGGACTCGTGATTCTCGATCGCCCGGCGGACGAGAGGGTACGCGGGATCCTGCTCGTCCTCGAGAACGAAGATCGTCTCGACGTCGCCTCGATAACCGGTATCGAGCGCCGCCCGGAAGTTGGCTTCCTGTTCGACATCCACTCCCTTCACGGGACGGATCACGGTCACCGGCGGGTACACGGACAGGCTGGCGGGCCGCTGCCCGTCCCTCGACCGCAGCGCACGAACCGACTTGCGATGCGCGTAGCCAAGCTGAAGCAGCAGTCCGATCAGGACGATCGTCACCAGCAGCGATGTCATGTCCGTTTCCTCGCCCGCCACATCCTCAGGTCGGCGACCAGCTCGGCCCGCGTCACGCCTGCGCCGGCCCAGGCCACGGACTCGCCGAACAGGTCGTAATGGGGCAAGGCGTTTCGGATATCGATCCACTCGGCCTTCAGCCCGTGCGACCGGCCCCATTCGATCAACTCTTCGATGGACGTGTCACTGTAGGCGTGCACCAGCGTGTCGCCCTTCTTCACGTCGAGGCGCGGGATGTCCCTCTGCGCTGTATGGTAGTGGAAGCGGATCATCCCCAATCTTACCCTCCGTGGAGGCCTACGCGCAGCAGTGGTCGCTCCAGCCCTGATCGCCGCCCTCGGACTGCTTCTCGTCCTGTTGCTGTTCCGGCCCCCTGGCTGGGTCCTGATCCTCTTCCTGGTCGCCCTCTTCCTGCCCGGGCGCTGGTGGCACTGGAAGACCCGCCGATTCCGGCGCGGACTGCGGCAATTGAAGCGCGGAAACGCCGGCGAGGCGCGCTCCGAGTTCGAGGCTTTCCTGTTCCAGGTGTCGCGAGCGCCGAACTTCAGGCGCCTTCAGCCGTACTTCAATCTGGGACGGTCGTATCCGTACGAAGTGGCCGGTCGGGCCAACCTCGGCGTATGCGACCTGTTGCAGGGGAAACCGGAGGCGGCCCTGGAGAGATTTTGCGCGGCACTGGCCGAGGAGCCGTCGTGGGTGCCGGCCGTGTACGGGAAGGCCGTCGCGCTCAAGCTCCTCGGAGACGCAGAGGCCTCCGAGACGGCGGCCCGGCAGGCTCTCGAGCTGCGGCCGACATACCTGGCCGCGCGCCTGTTGTTGGGTTCGATGCTGAAGAACTCCGGCCGTGACACGGAGGCGGAAGCGGTACTCGCCCCGGTCATCGAGGAGGGTCGTGACCCGGAAGTCCTGTTGCGGGCACTCGACGATCAATGGGGTCTCGGGCAAATGTGACGGAGGAAGGATGACGCGTCGGAAGAGGTGCTCGGCGGGATGGCCAGCTGGATGGCTGGGGTCGTCTCTCGTGGTCTGCGCGTCCGTTGCCTGCACTCCGCCGGCCGTCGGCGTCGTGCCCGTTGCCGTTTCGCCCGTGTCCAGCGCCTCCGACACACTTCCCCGGCACGTCCGCTCGGTCCTCTCTCCCTACCGCGACCATCCCAGCGTGGCCGACGTGCGCCGGGTCCTCCTCCAATGGGCGCCGGCAGGCGGTCCCGCGACCGCGTCCGACTCCGTCGCCGTTGCGCTGCTGTGGCGCCGGGCCGGACAATACCGGTCCGCCCTCCAGGCCCTTCCAGCGGAGGAGGCTCCGGACGGCACGGCCCGCCCGCGCGTCACCCTGGAGAGGGCCCGGATCCTCCTGCAGGCCCCGCCGTCGGGGCCGGGTGTTCCGGGCACTTTCGAAGAGCGGCGCCTCGACGGAGGAGCCGCCTTCTGGAAAGCGTGCGACGGCATGGACGGACCCACGAGGCGGGCCCTGTGGGAGGATCTGCGCGGTCTCTCGACCCCGGACGAACAGGCGGCCTGGATCGCCCTGGAGGCCGGTTCGGAGGCCTGCGCCTGGGTGAGGCGCTTCGTCGACGAAAGAGCCTTTCGGATGGCCATCAGCCCGGAAGAGCGCCTGCAGATTCACTACGCCCGGCTGCACGAGGCCCGGGGACTGTACTACCTGAGGACGCCTCGTCTCACCCGGGACCTGACGGATCGCCTGGGACGCGCGGACAGCCTGGAGGTCGATGACCGCGGACTGATATACCTGCGCATGGGTGAATCGCTGGCAACGGTCGTCGCCCTTCATGGATCTGAACGAGACCTGGGCCTACTACCGGCCGGAAGGGCCCCGGGTGTTCCACTTCGCCCCGGTATCCAAGACCGGCCTGCGCGCCCTCGGCGACTATCGGATCCTCGAGAACCTGGCCCACGCCAGCGGCTTCACGATGCCCAGCGAGCTCATGGGCGTGGGAGGCGGCAGCCTCGCGTACCTGTACCAGTCGCGTCGGGCGCTCGATTTCCTATACGAGGACTCCCACTTCCGGGAGATGGACTCGCGCATGCGGGCGGCCGGAGACCGGTTCAATCCCGGCTTTCAGGGCTTTCTGGCCTGGGAGAGAGAGATCAACGAGGGAGACGCGCGTTACGCCGTCTCGGGAGTCCCCGACGCTCCGGCGCTGACGGCGGGTATCGAGTTCGCGTATGAGACGCTTCGCTTCCGGGAACCGGGCACCGACCGCTCCGAAGTGTGGTTCCTGGCCGCCACGCGCGTCGGAGACCTCACGGCCCGCGCTGCCACCGATCCGGTCACGGACGCCGATGGGCTCGTAGCCTATGACGTCGGGGCGCAGCTGGCCTTCCTCGCACCTGAGGGCGTGCGGAGATTCGACCTCGTCAGCCAGCCGTTGTTCGCCGACCCCCTGGCTGACGAAGACGGCATTCCGGTTCGATTGCCGGTCACGCTGGAGCCTGAGGTCTACCCGTACGTGCTGGTACTGCGGGACGCGGGCGCGGAACGAAGCAACCTGGGCAACTGGGTCCTCGACACCGTCACGGTATCCGCCCGGCAATCGGGCCTCCCGTCCATCAGCGACATCGCGGTGGCCGCCGATTCCGGCGGTTCGTGGTCGCGAGATGGACAGGTCTACCTGGCGGTGGACCCGACTCACGTCGTGGCGGACGACGGAAGCGCGCACGTCTACTTCGAGACCTATGGAGTACGGCCGGGCCGGACCTACGATGTGGAAGTTCGCGTCGTGCAGGAGGCCGTGGCAGACCTGACCTTCGAGCTCGAGCCGGAGAGCCTGGCGTTCATTCTCCGATTTCCCTCCGTGGCCTCCACGGATGCCTCGGGAACCGGGATCGGCCGCCACCATCTGCGCGTGGAGCTGGGATCATCCGCGCCCGGCGCCTACCTGCTGGCCGTCCGTGTGACCGACCGGGTGACCGGAATACAGAGCCTGCCGGCCGTCACTCCGCTGTACCGACCGGAAGTCCGGGACGCCCACTGGCGCGAGGCGCCCCGGCGCAGATCGACGATCGTCAACCCGTAGCTAGTGCCCTTCGTGCTCCGGCATCGCTTCGTGGTTGTGCGACGCCGGGTCGTTCGCTTCGGAAGACATGCCCCCGTGGTCCATCTGACCATGATCCATGTCCTCCATGGCCATTCCGGCATGGTCGCCATGTCCGTGGCCACCCGCCTTCTCGGGCGCTTCGAGGGTGTTGATCAGGTCGGCCACGTAGATGGGGTCCCCGCGTCTGAACTCCGGCCACACCACGTCCTTCGCGGCCCAGATCACGCCACCGATTTCGCCCATCCCTCCGTCGGGCGTCGGGTGCGCCATCGGGTTCTCGTACTCGACGGAGATTCGATAGACGTGGTCCGGGCTGACCTTGATTCCGCCGGTCAGCAGCATGAGATCCTCGGAGACCCCCGTCAGTCGACCCTCGGCGTTGTACTCGGGCTCCGCCTCCCAGAGGACCTTGCCTTCCGTCACGTCCTCCAGCCGCAGGGCCGTCGCGTAGTCGTGCAGGTGCCCACCGATGCCCACAATGCGGCCCTCGACCGCGGGGCTGGCCTCGTACGCGTGCACCGTCTTCCCGGGAGGCACGGGAAAGCTCTTGGCGCCCACGGGACCCATGACGTCCAGGTAGAACGGGTACACGTCGCGCGGCTGCACGAAGCCGTCTTCCTCGAGGCTGTAGAAGATCCTCACCCGCAAGTAGGCCTCCGGAAAGTCCGTGCCCGTCGGGTTGGCGAACATCGAAGAGATGATCATCCGGTCCCCGGCCTCGATCGGATAGCCGAGCACGGACGGAAGCTTCTTCTCGCGGGTCTCGCGCCCGGCCGCCAGGACACGTCGCGCGATCGGCGCGAACAGATCGCGCTTGTCCGGATCGATGAAGTTCACGTGGTGAAGGAGGTCCATGGGGATCGCGTTTCCTGCCCCGTCCTCCATCGTGGCCTCGAAACCATGCAGCCATCCATCCACCGGAATCTCGGCGACCTGTATCGGGAGCCGGAGGTGGCCCATGGTCGCTGGCAGGTCCAACGGTCCGACCACGAAGTCCACCGCCCGCTCACTCGGGTCGTTCTCGACGCGCACCAAATCACCGCCACCCGGCAGCGCAGGAGCGGTCATGCCCATTTCCTGGACCATGGCCACGGTCAGTTGCTGTGCGGGAAGGGCCGAGGGGAGTAGCGTCCCGACAGCCAGCAGCCCCAAAATGTGGCGCGTCATCATGTACCCGTATCTCCTTCTGAATATTGCATGTTATGGCGTTCACCCCGGTCACGTACCGTCGGCCGAGGCCGGCGGAAGGCGCGCGAATATAGGAGACCGCATCCATCCAATCAAGCATGAAAAAAAACGCCCGCTTCGAGCGGGCGTCTTCCTACTTCCCATCACCCGTCCCGGGCTGAACCCGGAAGGGGATCGCGGTGTTCCCCTCAGGGCATGGGAACCTCGAAGTGCACGTAGTTCTTCTCGATGAACTCCGTCCACTGCGCCGGCACCTCATCGTCCGGGAAAATGGCCTCAACGGGACATTCGGGGACGCACGCCCCGCAGTCGATGCACTCCTCGGGGTGGATGTAGTACTGGTCCTCGCCCTCGTAAATGCAGTCTACCGGACACACATCCACGCAAGAAGCGTCCTTCGTCTCGAGACACGGCTGAGCGATGATGTACGTCATGGATCCTCTGCAGGTTCGGTGGCGAACGACCCCGGGCGGATCCTTTTGAACCTCCGCCCGTACCATGATCTCCGGCTTTGGCCAAGCAGAATAAGCGACATGCCTTCCGGCGGCAACGCCGACCGCAGAGCCATCACGAAGTGGACGTGCCCGGCGCGAGCGGGTAGTTTCTGCCGGCTCCGCAACGGGTTGTGAACAGGCGGGCGACGGGCTGTCCGGGCCCCGAATCGAGCAACGAACGGATCATGCGCAGACTGAACGTCATACAACGGGACAATGTACTGCCCGGCGGCGAGGGAATCCCGGCTGCCGGAGGGTGCGGCCCGTCGAGCCCATCAGCCGCCGCGTGGCCCGAAAAGAAGCCGCGGTGGTTGCGGGTCCGGGCTCCGGGAGGAGACCGGTACCGCGACCTCAAGCAGATGATGCGGACGTTGGGACTGAACTCCGTGTGTGAGGAGGCCCACTGTCCGAACATCGGGGAGTGCTGGGACTCGGGGACGGCGACCTTCCTCATCATGGGAGATCAGTGCACGCGGAACTGTCCGTACTGCGCCATCGCTCATGGGCGGCCGGACGACCTCGACGAGGACGAGCCACGCCGCGTGGCCGAGATGATCGAGCAGCTTCGGCTCGGCACGTGGTGATCACATCCGTGGATCGCGACGACCTGCCGGACGGCGGCGCCCGCATCTTCGCCTGGGTCATCGAAGAAATTCGCGGCCGGCTTCCCGACTGCTCGATCGAGGTCCTGACGCCCGATTTTCAGGGGATGCCGGACGCGATCGCGCGGGTCATGGCTGCCCGCCCGGAGATCTTCAATCACAACATGGAGACCACGCGGCGGCTGCATAAGACGGCCCGACCGGGCGGCCGATACGATCGGTCGCTGGACGTCCTCCGTACGGCCCGCGGTCTCGACGGAGACGTTCTCATCAAGACGGGCATCATGCTCGGCCTCGGAGAGAACGGCGACGACGTCCGTGAGTTCATGGGAGACGCGCTCGAGGCCGGGGTGCAGATTCTCACGATCGGGCAGTACCTGCGGCCCTCCGAACGTCACCTGCCGATCGATCGGTACGTGTCGCCGGAGGAATTTGCCGCCTGGAAGCAGCTGGGAGAGGAAATGGGCTTCCTGCACGTGGAAAGCGGACCGCTGGTGCGGAGCAGCTATCACGCGCGGGAACAGGTTGAAGAACTGAGGGCGCGGGCCGGCATCGCCTGACGGCAGAGGTGCGGGTGACCGTACGTCCATAAGGAGCAGCGAGTTGGCAAAGACGGAAGACGAGATCAAGCACGGGGGCCTCCAGGGGATCCCCCGCGAGAAGCTCATCGAGATGCTGCGCTGGATGGTGCTGTCGCGGCGTTTTGAAGAGAAGACCGCCGAGGCCTATCAGACGGGTAAGATCGGCGGGTTCTGTCACCTGTACATCGGGCAGGAAGCGGTGGCGGCAGGCGCCATCGCCGCCCTGCGCGACGATGACTACGTATTCACGGCGTACCGGGATCACGCGCAGGCGCTGGTGCGAGGGGTGAGCGCGGACGCGGTCATGGCGGAGCTGTATGGCCGCATTGACGGAGCGTCGCGGGGCGCGGGCGGTTCCATGCACATCTTCGATCGCAGCGTCAACTTCATGGGCGGCCATGGAATCGTCGGCACTCACCTGCCGCTGGCTGCCGGCGTCGGCTACGCGATCAAGTACCGGGGCGGTGACGAAGTCGTGTTGTGCTTCTTCGGCGACTCGGTGGTGAACGGAGGGCCGTTCCACGAGGCCTTCAACATGGTGGCCAAGTGGGAGCTTCCGGTCGTGTACGTCGTCGAGAACAACTCCTACGGCATGGGCACCGATATCGACCGGGTGGCGGCGGTGGACGACCTGTTCACGCGGGCCTGTGCCTACCAGGGCAAGAAGGCCGAGCAGGTCGACGGGATGGACGTCATCGCGGTGTACGAAGCCACGGAGAGGGCCGTGAAGCGCGCCCGCGAGACGTCGCGCCCGACGTTCATCGAGGCTCGCACCTACCGATATCTCGGTCATTCGATGTCGGACCCCGCGCACGGCACCTACCGGACGCGCGAAGAGGTGCAGGCGGAGCGGAAGAACGACGCCATCAACAGCCTCGCCGAGCGCATGGAGGAGGCCGGTCTCCTGACGGACGAGGAATACAAGGCGATGGATGCCGAGGTGATCGCCGAGGTGGAGCGGGCGGCGGAGTTCGCAGAGGCGAGCCCGTTCCCGGGCCCCGAGGAAATCTACGCTCACGTGTACGCCGACGAGTTCCGGGGCGGTCTTGACCGGAGGGACGCATGGCGCTGATCACCTACCGGGAGGCCCTGAACCGGGCGCTCCGCGAAGAGATGCGGCGCGACGACAGCGTGTTCATCATGGGCGAGGAAGTCGGGGAATACGACGGGGCGTACAAGGTCTCGAAGGGACTGCTCGACGAGTTCGGCGAGATGCGCGTGCGTGACACGCCGATCGCAGAGAACGGGTTCGCCGGTCTCGGCGTGGGCGCCGCGATGGCCGGCCTCCGGCCCGTGGTGGAGTTCATGACATGGAACTTCGCGCTGCTCGCGTACGATGCCATCGTCAACTCGGCGGCCAAGATGCGTCATATGTCCGGCGGCCAGTTCACGGTGCCGATCGTGTTTCGGGGCCCGGGGGGCTCCGCGCTCCAGCTCGCGGCGCAGCACTCGCAGGTGCCGGATCCCTGGTATGCCAACATCCCGGGACTCAAGGTTTGCACTCCGGCGACGCCGGCTGACGCGCTGGGTCTGCTGAAGAGCGCGATCCGTGACGAGGATCCGGTGGTGTTCATCGAGGGTGAGCTGCTGTACAACGTGAAGGGAGAGGTGCCGGACGGCGAGCACCTCGTTCCGATCGGGAAGGCGGACATCAAGCGGGCCGGAGACGACGTGACGATCGTCACTCACTCCAAGATGGTCCATGTGGCGATGCAGGCAGCCGAGAAGCTGGCGGCCGAGCACGAAGTGGAGGCCGAGGTCGTCGACCTCCGCAGCCTTCGTCCGCTGGACCTGGACACGTACGTGGCCTCGGTGAAGAAGACGAACCGGGCCGTCGTGCTCGAAGAGGGGTGGCCGGTGGCCGGAATCGGCGCGCAGGTCGTGGACGATATTCAGCGCGAGGCCTTCGATGACCTGGATGCCCCGGTGGCACGTGTGTCGGGACTCGATGTTCCGATGCACTACGCCCGCGCTCTCGAGAAACTGATCGTGCCTGACGCCGACGCCGTGGTGAAGGCCGTCAAGCACGTCTGCTATCTGGATTAGGGCATGGCAACCAAAATCGTGATGGCGCAGCTCAGTCCGACGATGGAAGAGGGCAAGCTGCTCGAATGGAAGGTCGCGGAGGGCGACACGGTCGAAGCCAGCGACCTGCTGGCGGAGATCGAGACCGACAAGGCCAACATGGACGTCGAAGCCCTGGGCGGCGGCGTCGTGCTGAAGATCCTCGTCCAGGCCGGCGAGACGGTCCCGGTAGGAGCCCTGATCGGGATCATCGGCGAGGAAGGCGAGGACATCTCCGCTCTCCTGGCCGAGGCCGAAGCGGCGGCTTCGGGCACGCCCGTAGAAGCCGGGCCCGTCGAGGAAAGCCCTGTCGCGCGGGAAACCGTAGTGCCGCCGGCCCCACCCGCCGCCCCGCCTCCGGCCCCCGAGCCGGTTGCGCCACCGGCCGCGGAGCCGCCGCCCGGGGTTGAGTTGCCGCACAGCCACGCCGGCGAATCGTCGGTGACGGGCACGGTCAAGGCTTCGCCTGTCGCACGCCGGATGGCGGACGAGGCGGGCCTGCGCATCTCTGATATCTCGGGCTCCGGACCGGGCGGGCGTGTGGTGAAGCGCGATGTCGAGGCGGCGATCACGGCGGGTGCGTCGGCTCCGGCGCCTGCGGGCCCGGGGTCCGCCGCGATGGCTCCGGAGGGTCCGCCGCGCCTGGTGGACGAGCTCCTCGAACCGTCGCAGATGAGGAAGGCCATCGCCAGGAGGCTCGTGACGTCGCTTGGACCGGTGCCGCACTTCTTCCTCACGACCGAAGTGGACATGGGTCGCGTCCTGGAGCTCCGGACGGCGATGAACGCCCGGCTTCGAGGCGGGAAAGATCGGCGTAAACGACGTCCTGGTGAAAGTCACCGCGGAGGCACTCGCGCGTCATCCGGAGATCAACGCGTCGTGGGAGGGTGACACCATCCGTCGGCACGGCTCGGTGGACATCGGGATCGCGGTCGCAATCGAGGATGGACTCATAACCCCGGTGCTGCGTGGCGCTGACCGGAAGGGTCTGCTGCAGATTTCCGCCGAGGCGTCCGAGCTGATCGGCCGGGCGAGGGAGAAGCGTCTTCTCCCGGAGGAATACCAGGGGGCGACGTTCTCCGTCAGCAACCTGGGCATGTTCGACATCGACCAGTTCACGGCGATCATCAATCCGCCGGAAGCCGCTATCCTGGCGGTGGGCAGCACGGCGGAGAAGCCGGTGGTCGTGGACGGCGAGATCACGGTCAGGCAGCGCATGCGGGTGACCATGTCGTGTGATCACAGGGTGATCGATGGCGCATCGGGAGCGCGCTTCCTGCAGACGTTCAAGGCGATGATGGAGAATCCGCTCGAGCTGGTGCTCTAGCGCCCGCTGATGAGTATCCCCCGGCACCGGTCGGGGCCCGAACCGAATGAGGCGAATCGATGGCTGAGAAGCTCGACATACTGGTGATCGGAGCCGGTCCGGCCGGATACGTGTGCGCGATCCGGGCGGCGCAACTTGGACTGAAGACCGGGTGCGTCGAAGCGTCCAACTACGAGGGCGGGATGGGAGGCACGTGCTTGAACTGGGGCTGCATCCCGGCCAAGGCCCTGCTGGAGAGCGCGGCGCTGGCCGAGAACCTCAGGTCGCACGGTGCCGAAATGGGTGTGCGGGCCGAAAACGTGGTCTACGACATGGGCGCCGCCGTCGACCGGAGCCGGTTCATCAGCGAGAAGCTCACGGGCGGCATCCGCTTCCTGTTCAAGAAGAACAAGGTGGAGGTGTTCGAGGGCCGGGGCCGGATCACGGGGCAGGGGACCGTCGAGGTCACGCCGGAGGAAGGTGATCCGTACACGGTGGAAGCTGCGAATATCGTGGTCGCTACCGGAGCCACAATGACGAGTTTTCCGGGTTTCGAGATCGACGGTGAAAAGGTGATCGGGAGCCGCGAAGCGCTGGCCCTCCGCAGCCCGCCGGAGCGCATGGTCGTGGTGGGCGGCGGCTACGTGGGGGTCGAATTCGCGGACGTGTTCAATGCCTTCGGCGTAGACGTGACGGTGGTGGAGATGCTGGATACGCTGGTTCCGGTTTCCGATCCGGAGGTTGGCAAGACGCTGGCCCGCTCGTTCAAGAAGCGTGGCATGACCATCCAGACGGGAACGAAGGTCGTTTCGCTGGACCGCGAGGCCACACCGATGGTGCTGACGATCGAGTCCAAGAAGGGCCAGGAGACGATCGAGACGGACCTCCTGTTGATGGCCGTGGGCCGCAAGCCGGTGACCGACGGACTGGGGCTCGAGTCCCTGGGCGTCGAGATGGACGGGCCGTGGGTCAAGATCAACGAGTGGTGCGAATCGAGCGTCCCGGGCGTTTATGCCATCGGGGACGTGGCCGGTCAGCCGATGCTCGCCCACAAGGGGTCGCATGAGGGAATCGTCGCCGCGGAGAAGATCGCGGGCATCGCGCATCACCCGATGCGGTATGACAACATCCCGAGCGTCGGGTACTGCCACCCGGAGGTCGCCAGCATCGGCCTCACCGAGGACGAGGCGAAGGAAGCGGGGCACGAGGTCAAGGTCGGGAAGTACCCGCTGACGTCCCATGGTCGGGCTTTGACGTCCGGGCACAACGAAGGATTCGTGAAGATCATTGCCGACGAGAAATACGGCGAGATCCTGGGCGTTCACATGATCGGCTACAACGTCAGCGAGCTGATCGGCGAGGCCGGGATGGCCCGGGCCCTCGAGTCCACGGTCGAAGAGATCGCCGCGCACGCACACGCGCACCCGAGCATGGCGGAAGCCGTGATGGAAGCGGCGCTGGCAACGATGGATCGTGCGATACACATCTGATGCGGCTCCTCGCTTCCGTTCGCGAGTGCGTCGGTTCATTCGCGGTTCAGCGTGCGTAGTGAGCGGTGAGGTGAACCGGTGAATTCCATCCACCTGGTACCGGTCCGAGGACGGGTGCCCTACACCACGGGCCTGAAGTGGCAGCGCGAATTGGCTCGGGCCAGGATTGCGGGCGACCTCGGAGAAGACTTCGTGCTCCTCCTGGAGCATGAGCCGGTCGTGACGCTCGGTCGCGGCGCCCGCGACTCAAACGTGGTCGCTTCTCGTGAATGGCTCGCCGGGTCCGGCGTCGAAACCGTCGAAGTCGAGCGTGGCGGCGACGTGACGTACCATGGCCCCGGGCAGCTCGTGGGCTATCCGATTCTGGATCTCAACCGGTGGAGGCGGGACCTGCACTGGTATCTCCGCCAGCTGGAGCAGACGCTGATCGATGCGCTGCGCGAGCTGGGATTGGCCAGTTTCCGCTATCCGGCCTTCACGGGCGTCTGGGTGGGCGACGAATCGGCGCTCGATGCTGCGGGCCGGGCCGCGGGACGGGTGCGGAAGATCGCCTCCCTCGGCGTGCACGTCAGCCGTTGGATCACGTGGCACGGTTTCGCGCTCAACCTGACGGACGAGCCGCTTCGCAACTTCGATCTGATCGTTCCGTGCGGTATCGATGAGGTGCGGATGACCACGTTGCAGTCCGAGGGAGCGATCTTCGACTGGAAGGCCGTGTCTCGGGCCATCGGGAGGGGACTGGAGGGAGCGTTCGAGTGCGAGGTACGGGCGGCCCCGCCGGTGCTGGCCGGCGATCGGCCGGCCCTCGACTCGACCCGTGTCACCGCTGGCCGACCATGACCACCCTGTTCGACATCCTGGGGCCCCGAATGGTCGGTCCCTCGAGCAGCCACACGGCCGGTGCCTGTCGCCTGGGATACGTGGCGCAGGCTATCCTCGGCGGCATGCCGGACCGGGCCATCGTGGGCCTGCACGGCAGCTTCGCGATGACGGGCGAAGGCCACGGCACGCGCATCGCCATCACGGGCGGACTGCTCGGTCACAGGCCGGACGATGAGCGTCTGCGCGAGGCCGTGCGCGAGGCCTCCGAGAAGGGACTCGAGATCGAGTTTCACACGGTGGATCTGGGCGACGATGCCCATCCCAACAGCGCCGTGTTCGAGGTCGTGCGCGGAGAAGAGCGGATCGCGATCACCGGCTGCTCGATCGGGGGTGGCCAGATCCGCGTCCTCGAGATCGACGGCTTCGCGGTGGACCTCTCCGGCTCGCTCCCGACCATCGTGGTGGTCGCGGACGACGTTCCGGGAACCGTCGCCCGCATCACGGGGCGGATCGCTGACCGCGGCCTCAACGTGGCGACTGTGCGCGTCGATCGGACCGGTCGCGGGGAGAGGGCCCTGATGACGATCGAGACCGACGAAGACGTGCCGGCCACCGTGCTCGACGAGTTGGCCGGTCAGTCCTGGGTCCATTGGATCCGCAACGTCCATCGGTTGAACGCGTGAGCGAAGAGGGGGACGCATGATTCGCTCGTTCGCGGAGTGGTTCGAGCAGGCCGAGGCCGCCGGGGTCGGCCTGGCCGAGTTCGTCGAGCGTCGGGAGATCAAGGAGACCGGAGTGCCGCGAGAGGCCATCCGGAAGCGAATCGAGGACACGCTCACCGTCATGCGAGGTGCGGTGGCGGAAGGGTTGGGAGAGTCGGCGACCTCGCCTTCGGGACTCACGGGGGGTCGCTCGGGAAGGCTCGCTGCGGATGGGCCCCGGCTCCTCGGCGATGACTTCACGACGATGTTGTCACGCGCGATCGCCACCCTCGAGACGAATGCCCGCATGGGCCTGATCATGGCGACACCCACGGCGGGTGCCGCGGGCGTGGTTCCGGCCGTGCTTCTCACGCTGGCGCCGGTTCGCGGGTGGTCGGAGGAACGACTGGTGGATGCGATGCTGGTGGCCGGCGGCACCGGGATCATCATCGCCGACCGGGCGTCGATCGCCGGCGCCGGAGGCGGATGCCAGGCGGAAACCGGAAGTGCCGCGGCGATGGCGTCGGCGGCGGTGACATGGCTGGAAGGGGGAGACAACCAGCAGGTGGGGACGGCGGTGGCCCTCACCATACAGGGCATGCTCGGGCTGATCTGTGACCCGGTCGCGGGACTGGTCGAGATTCCGTGCGCCTACCGCAACGCGTCGGCCGCCGTGAATGCCGTGGCTTCCGCGGAGATGGCACTCGCCGGTCTCGATTTTCCGATCCCGGTGGACCAGGTGGTGGACGTCATGGGAGACGTCGGCACGAAGATGGACGTACGGTTCCGTGAAACGGCGCTCGGCGGACTGGCGGCCACGCCCGCCGGACAGGAGATTGCCGCCCGAGCCGGGATGACGGAGCTGGTGCAACTGCAGCGCAAGGGACGCACGAAAGGCGAGGGATCGGCCCGGTTCGGGCCCTCGTAGACGAACATGAAACGCTTGACGGCGCCTCGGGGCGCCGGGTCAGCGACGGGAGCACGAATGGTACTGGGAATATTGCTGGGGGCCGCGGTCGGACTTGGCGCCATCCTCGGCTTGCTGGCTGAAATGCCGCCGAAACAGATCGTTCTGCAGTGCGCAACGATGGGCGGCGCGGCGCTCGTCTTCTATGGGCTGGTGAATCTGCTGTAGGGGGCCGACAAGGCCCGGCTATGGACTACCGGCCTTTCGCTCCCTCCTCACTCGACGACGCTTTGCCAGCTCGAGGCGAGCCGCCCGGCGCTCCTCCGCATCCCGGTGTCTTCGGTACTCATCTTCAGTCCGAATCTCCAGTTTCGGTACGGCGTACGGCCGCCCCTCGGGGTCCAGCGCCACCATGGTGACATAGCAGGAATTGGTGTGCCGGCTCGTACCACCCGTCACCGGTTCCGCCGTGACTCTCACGCCGATCTCCATCGAGGTTCTTCCGACCGTATTCACCGAGGCCCGAACCGTGACGACCTCCCCGATCTGGATCGGAGAACGAAAATCGACCTGGTCGAAGCTCGCGGTTACGCAGGGCCGGCCGGCGTGCCGCGTCGCGCACACGTAGGCGATCCGGTCCACGGCCGCCAGGATCACGCCTCCAAACACGTTGCCCATCAGGTTCGTGTCCTGCGGAGCCATGAGTTGGGTCATAGTGACCTGGGATGGCGGCACCGGGTGTGACTCGTCACGCCCGTCCCCGACCAGCAAAGGGAGATCGGGGATCGCGGAACTCATGGCGCCTCCTTCGGAGTGGTTGCTTGATCCATGGTGATCGCCGCGGTCACGCCAGCTTCTCCATCGTCTCCATGCACGATCTTGCCCCCGCGGAACGCCGAGTAGCCGACCAGGCCCGCGGCCAGCGCGCCGACGATCAGGACGAAGCGCCGCAGCCTGCGATCCTTTGGCTGGGCCATGGAAAACCCGGCGAATATGCCGCAGGTGACGAGCCCTATCGCGGCCCAGGTAGCCCAGGTGCGATGATCCTGGACCAGGCCCGGTTCGACGAAGGTCCGCGCCGCCACCTCGTCGGCCGTCGATATCCCCGTGATATAGGACGGAACGGCGGCCACCGCCGCTATCAGAAGGGAAATGAGTCCGTAGCGCTCCAGCTCGTCGCGACCCGCGATCCACCCGGCGAGACCCACGGCGACGCCCACGATCGGCAGCACGATCGCAAAGGGGTGCGTCACGAGGTGCAGGTATTCCCAGTTCACCGCCATCGCTCCAGTGGTTGTATCCTGTGCCGCTTGGTCCGCTGACCGGCCGACAAGATAGGGGTTCAGAGGCTGTCGCGGGCAAGAGGCAGGCCCCGTTCGGGGGACAGGAATCGGGGTTGACAGAAGAACCGAAAAATGTAGAATAGGCGTCCCTGCCGAGGCAGGGCGGGCCCCCTTCGTCTAGTGGCCCAGGATACCTGGTTCTCAGCCAGGAGACAGGGGTTCGATTCCCCTAGGGGGTATCAGCGGGCGCTCCGGTATGACCGGGGCGCCCGCTTCTTGTCAGGTTCAGTAGTCCACCGGCCGCAGGTACCACTCTCCGATCGTGGTGCCCGAGAGCATCGCCACGGTCGGCAGGTTCCGCTTCCAGTGCGTGCCCTCCAGCCGGCGGAACACGATGTCGACCTTGGCCCGCTCGAACCCGGCTTCCGCCAGCCAGGAGGGAGAACGGCCGTTGAGCAGGTGATGGAGGATCAAATCTGCCTCGGGGTACGAAACGCCGAGATCGTCCTCGTCCGTCTGGCCATGGATCAGGTCCGCGGTGGCCGGCTTCTCGACCACCTGCGGCGGCAGGCCGAGGTGCCCGGCAAGCGCCCACACCTGCGTCTTGTACAGGTCGCCGAGCGGGTTGATCGGAGGTGAATCGTCCGCATGCCACGTGAAGTAGCCGAGAAGACGCTCCGACTTGTTTCCCGTTCCGATCGGAAGGGCCCGAAGCTTCGCCGACTGGTCGAATAGAACGATCATTCGCATGCGGGCCATGACGTTGCCTCGCCGCGTGGGGTCGGCGTCCGGCTCCTCGTTCTCGAGATAACCATCGACTGCGTCACTGATGTCCACGGTAGCGGGTAGCGATTCCCAGATCGTCGGCGACGAGCATCGCGTGCTCGGCGCTCTCCGGGCTCGAGGTCCGATACGGAAGAAGAAAACCGGTCACGTTCTCGGGACCCAGGGCCCGGGCGCACAGGGCCGCCGTGAGCGCCGAGTCCACGCCGCCGGACAGGCCCACCACCGCGCGCTCGAACCCTCGCCTCTCCAACATCTCGTCCCGGAGGAACCGGACCAGCCAATCGGCTACCAGCGCGGGGTCGATCTCGATCAGGCCGGGATCCATCGCGCCCGACATCCCGGCTCTTGGCGGTCGACCCGCCCACTCGCCTTCATCCTCCGACGCCGCAGCGGCTTCGGTCGGCGTGGGGGTGAAGCCCCTCTCATCGGGCGGAAGGTGCCGGCTCTGCAAGAGGCGCGGCAGGGCGCGCTCGAGGTCGGCGAGCAGCGGCTGATCCGTGCGGGCCGCCGTCAGTTCTTCCAGGTCCAGCCCGGCGGTGACGACCGCCTCGTCCCAGAGCGGTCCCTCCGCGAGTAGCTGGCCGCGAGGGCCGAATACCAGCGAGCCACCCGCGAAGCCCTTCCCGCCCTCGAATCCGGTGAGCTGCGCCACGGCTACGCCGACGCCGTGCTCTTCCGCCGCTCCCTGCGCGAGCCGGCGCCATCTCCCGAGATTCGCCGGAATGCCTGTGCCCGGCGCCGCTCCGCGAGCTGGCGAGGCGCTGGGTACCAGGAGTATCTGGGCGCCGTCCAGGGCGGCGAGCGTCGCCGAAATCGAGTGAAACAGGTCCTCGCAGATCAACATCGCGGCACGGCCCCACCGGGTGTCGAACGCCCGGACCGAGTGGCCCGCCTCGACGAACCTTTCCTCCTGGAAGACACCGTACGTCGGGAGAAACACCTTGCGGTGGACGTGCACGATCCGCGGCTCCGGGGCGCCGAGCTCTACGTACATGGCCGAGTTGTACAGGCGGTGTCCCCAGACCTCGTAGAACCCGAGAACCACATCGAGTGGACGCCCGTCACCCCCGGACCTTGCATACCTCTCGGCGAGATCCGTGGCCAGGGTCATCGCCGGGACCGCGTGCTCGCGAACCCCGCCTTCCAGGAAGTATCCGGTGAGCGCCGTCTCGGGATACAGCACCACGTCCGGGGTGGACGCCTGCTCGAGGAACCGCGCGAACGACTCCTCGATCCGGTCCAGGCTGGCTGCCGGGTTCCCTTTGACGGGTCGAAACTGCGCTACGGCGATCTCAACATGCATATGACCGGGGCCCGCGGATGGGGGTCTGAGTTCGGGAGTGGAACGTCAGGTTCCCGGAGCCCGGTGTCAATCCGGAGACCGTTTCCCGTGGGACGCGGGAGAAGTATGGTGTGCCCGGTCGGTAACGCCCGGAATCGAACCCGTGAGGAGAATCCCGTCCCGATGTTCACACCGCTCACCCTCGGATACGCGATCGCGCTGGCCGTCGGGCTTCCGCTGCTGGCCTTTCGCACCGGATTGCGTGAGGAGCACGTGGCGGAGGTGACGGCGGCGCGTTCGGCGGTGTACTTCTCGGCTGCCGTGTCGATCGGGGTGCTGGCGGCCGTGACCTTCGGAATCTCGGCGTGGCAGTCCATTCCACCCGCTGACGTCGGTTGGAAGGTCGGCGAGGCGGGCGCGGCTTTCGCGTGGGCCGTGGCGGTAGCCGCGGCCGGAATCGGAACGGTGTGGCTCATCGTGCGGCTCGGACAGGCACTCAAGCTCCCCGAAAGCCGGCTGTCCTTCGTGCTGATGCCCCGAACGAGCCCGGAGAAGCGCGCTTTCCTGGTTGTCGCCGCCGTCGCGGCGATCGGCGAGGAGTACCTGTACCGCGGGTTCATATATCACGTATTCGCCGACTCGCTGGGCGGGCCGTGGACCGCAGCGGCCCTCACGAGCGTATCCTTCGGAGTGGCGCACGGGTACCAGCGAACCGTAGGCATGACGCGAGCCGGGCTGCTCGGAGCGCTTCTCGTGGTCCCGGTGATCTGGACGGGAAGCCTGTTTCCTTCCATCGTTGCGCACTTCTGGATCAACGCGGCAGTGGGACTGGGCGGCTGGAAGCGGCTGTTCCCTGACCTCGCCGCGGCGGAGATGACGGTCAAGGCGGATGAATCCGGTCACGGCACATAGGACACACTAGATGATGTCACAAAGGACTTGCGGAAGACTTATTCACGCCCTCGGGCTCGCGATCCTGCTGGGCCCGGTGGCGCCGGCGGCGGCCCAGGACCTGCCCGAACTGGAAGTGGACGGTCTCCTGCGAACGGGGCTCCGGCTCGAGTCGTCCCGCTATGACGGGGTGAGCGGCTTCGACATCTACGACGCCCGCCTCGGTGTGTCGGGAAAGGTCGGCATCGTATTCGATTACGCCCTGCGGGCCGAGTACCAGTTCGAGGCTGACGCGGTGCGGCTTCTCGACGTGCGGCTTTCCGTTCCGCTCAAGAGCGAAGCGTTGCGGCTGGATGTGGGGCTCCTGATGTCCGGTTTCGGTCGCGAGACCATGAGGCCGAAGGACCAGATCCCGTTCGTCGAACGATCCCAGGGATCGCTGGCCCTCTCGCCGGGTCGGCAGGTAGGAGCCGCCGTCCGCGGTGTGGCCCTCGAGCAGCGCCTGAAGTACTGGGGCGGCCTGTACAACGGAGAGGGCGCCAGTTTCGGAAACGCCGACCGCCGGTTCCTGTTCTGCGGGCAGGGTCGAGTACAACTCCGTGGGCGAGGTCGAGTTCTTCGAAGACTTCGTCTACGAGATTCGGCGCCGACCTGGCCGTGGCGAGTGACAGCGCCAATCCGGTGCTGCCGGTGATCGTGTCGGACGGAATCCCCGGTTACACCGAATTCACGGGGAACCGATTCGTTTGGAGCGCCGACGCGGGCATTCGTTACCGTGCCTGGTCGTTCGCCGCAGAGTACGCGCGGGCCGAATACGATCCGCGCGGAAGCGGCGACAAGGTGACCTCCGACGCCTGGAATCTGCACGGCGGATACAGCCTGTGGGGGGCCTTCGACCTGCTGGCCCGCTACGACTCGTTCAGGCCCGCCGTGGGACTCGGAACCGAGCCGGATCGGACGCAGTTCCTCGTATTCGGGTTCATGGTGAACCCCGGCTTCAACGCGAAATTCGGCCTGCAGTATTCGGTCGGACTCGACGGGAGCCTGGTGGGCATTTCGCAGGCGATCGACCGGACCAACACGGGGCCGGCCCTGGCAGACAAGCAGTTTCTCCTGAACCTGCAGCTGGCCTTCTAGTCTCCGCCGGCGGCCGCCTCGGCCCCGCCGTGCCGCACCGTGGTGCCACGCACCATGAAGATCACGTCCTCGCAGATGTTCGTGGCGAGGTCCGCGATGCGTTCGATGTTGCGGCTGATCAGGATCACCTGCAGGCAGGCGGTGAGGCTGCCTTCCAGCATGTGGGTGAGCATGATCCGGAACACGGACTCGTGGAGTGCGTCCACCCGGTCATCCTCGGCCATCACCGCCACGGCCTCGTCCGCGTTACGGTGAACCAGCGCGTCGAGAGCGCGGCGCAACATCGAACGGGCGATACGGCTCATCTCGTCGAGCTCGGGCGGGCGGGGCGGGCGCTCTGTGGACTCCCGGAGCCGGACGGACGCCTCCGCGATGTTCACCGCGTGGTCCCCGATGCGCTCCAGGTCGGTGTTCACCTTGAGGACGGTCACCAGGAATCGCAGGTCGCCGGCCATCGGCTGGTGCAGCGCGAGAAGCTCGATGCAGGCTTCCTCGATGCCGACTTCCTCGGCGTCGATCTTCGTCGTCACCCGAGTAGATCTCCTGGATCGTGGCGTCGCCCGAGCCCATGGCCATCGAGACCGACTCTTCGACCAGGCCCTCCACCTTGTGCGACATGGCGAGTAGACGCTGCTCCAGGTCAGCCAGACGCTCGTCAAAATGCTTGTGTGGCATGCTGCTCCTTCACTCGTCTAGCCGAATCGGCCCGTGATGTACTGCTCGGTGCGCTCCTCGCTCGGATTCGTGAACAGCCGTTCCGTGTCTCCGTACTCGATCAGCTCACCAATGTAGAGAAACGCCGTGTAGTCACTGACCCGGGCGGCCTGCTGCATGTTGTGGGTCACGATGACGATCGTGTAGTCCTTCTTCAAGTCTCGCCGATCAGGTCTTCGATCTTGCCCGTCGCGATCGGATCGAGCGCGCTCGCCGGCTCGTCCATGAGCAGGATCTCGGGCTCGACGGCCAGGGCACGGGCGATGCACAAACGCTGCTGCTGCCCGCCGGACAGGCCGAATGCGCTCTCCTGCAGCCGATCCTTCACCTCGTCCCACAGGGCTGCCGTTGCGCAGCGACCGCTCGACCTGCTCGTCCATGTTCCCCTGGAAACCGTTGATCTTGAGTCCGAAAGCGACGTTGTCGTAGATCGACTTCGGAAACGGATTCGGCTTCTGGAACACCATGCCGATGCGCCGCCGCACCTCGACCGCATCGACGTCCGGGGAATACAGGTCGGATCCCTGGAAGAGCACCTCGCCTTCGACGCGGGCCACCGGAATGAGGTCGTTCATGCGGTTGAAGCAGCGCAGAAACGTGCTCTTTCCGCAGCCCGACGGACCAATGAACGCGACGACCCGGTTTCGCGGGATCGTGAGGGAGATCTCCTTCACGGCCTGCGACGCACCGTAGAACACGCTGAGTTCTCGCGTCTCCAGTGCCATGTCCTGCTCGCCGCCGATCGGGTTCAAACCGTCTCCTGACACCATCATCCTAGAACCGTTTCTGGAACTTGTTGCGAAGCAGAATCGCCCCCGCATTCATGACAAGCAGCACGTACAAGAAGCACCACGATCGCACCGGCCGCCAGTTCGTGGAACTCCGCCTGCGGTTTCGCCGTCCAGTTGAAGATCTGAATCGGGAAGCACCGTGAACGGGTCCATCGGGCTGGTGGGCGAGAACGCGATGAACGTCAGGGCGCCGATCATGATCAGAGGGGCAGTCTCGCCGATCGCCCTCGACAGCGACAGGATCGTCCCCGTGAGAATCCCCGGAAGCGCGACGGGAAGAACCTGATGACGGATCGTCTGCCACTTTGTGGCGCCCACTCCGTACGACGCCTCGCGCAGGGAGTTGGGCACGGCCTTCAGAGCTTCCTGCGACGCGATGATCACCACCGGCAGGATCAGCAAGGCGAGCGTGGCAGCGCCCGCCAGCACACTGCGCCCGAAGCCGAGGAAGCGCACGAAGATCGCCAGGCCGAGGATGCCATACACGATCGAAGGCACTCCGGCCAGGTTGGCGATGTTCGTCTGCAGAATCCGCGTGAACCAGTTGCGAGGAGAGTATTCCTCGAGATAGATGGCCGCCCCCACGCCGATCGGAAAGCTGATCCCCGCCGTGAGTGCCATCATCCAGAGCGATCCGAGGATCGCCGACTTGATGCCCGCCCTCTCGGGAATGCGCGACGGGAAGTGAGTCAGGAAATCCCAGGAAACCCAGCGAAGGCCGTCCCGTGCCACATCCACGAGCAGGATGGCGAGCACCGCGATACTGAAGCCGATCGACGCCACGCACAGGACCTGGAAGATCCTGCCCGGCGCGCCTTCGCCTGGCCTGGGCCGGCCGGAACCTGTCGGCGCTCACTCGTACACCTCTCGGAACCGCCGCGTGATCCGCTGGCTGAGCAGGTTCATGGCGAGAGTGATCAGGAACAGCACCAGCCCCACGGCGAAGATCGTCCTGTACTCGAGCGTTCCGTGCGGCGTCTCCCCGAGACTCACCTGCACGATGTAGGCGGTCATCGTCTGGATGCTCTCGAGGAAGTTCAGCGTCATTCTCGGAGTCGCGCCCGCCGCTAGCGTCACGGCCATCGTCTCCCCGATCGCACGCGAGATTGCGAGGATGAACGATGCCACGATCCCCGACAGCGCGGACGGAACGACGACCCGGGTGGATACCTCCAGCTTCGTGGCACCGAGCCCATACGCCGCTTCCCGCAGCGACAGCGGGACGGCGTTGAGCGCGTCCTCCGACAGCGACGCGACCATCGGGATGATCATGATTCCGACCACGATGGCGCCGCTGGCGGCGTTGAAGATCCCGGTGCCCGGAAAAGCCAGACGGATGAGCGGGCGTAACGAACGTGAGAGCGAAGTAGCCGTATACGACCGTCGGAATCCCCGCCAGCACCTCGAGTATCGGTTTGATCACGGCCCGCACCTTCGGCGACGCGTACTCGCTCAGGTAGATCGCGCTGGTGAGTCCGACCGGAAGTGCGATCATCATGGAGCCGGCCGCGATAAGCAGCGTTCCGTTCAGGAGCGGCAGAATCCCGAAGTGCTGCTCCGAGTACATCGGAGACCATCGAGTTCCGGTCAGGAACTCGGCGATCGGGACCTCACGGAAGAACCCGGCCGACTCCGTCACCAGCACGACCACGATTCCGACTGTAGTCAGTACGGAAATCAGGCCGCATCCGAACAACAGGAGGGCGATGATGCGCTCGCCCCAGCGCCGGCTCGCCCGGTGCCGGAGGTCAAGCACCGCCACGGATCGGGGGGCGCCTCCGCGAGGTCCCCCCGATCCCGACGTCGATGTCAGCCCGGCTTCAATCTGCGGCATGTGGCGAGACTACATCCCCGCCGGCAAGCCACCGAGGAGTTCTTGATAGCGCTCGGCCACGAACGGCACGTATCCGACCTCCGGTACCAGTGCCGTCGCGTTGTTCAGATAGAACTCCACGAACGCCTTGACCTGAGGCTTGGCCAGCGCATCCGGCTTCACGTAGATGAACATCGGACGCGAGAGCGGCGCGTACGTGCCGTTCTCGATCGTCTCCCTGGAGGGGGCGATGCACCCGCTGCCGTTGTCGACGGCCACGGCACCCAGTCGGTCCGAGCTCTCCTCGTAGTAGGCGAACCCGAAGTACCCGAGCGAGCCCGCGTCCCCTTCGACGCCCACGACCAGCACGTTGTCGTCCGCGCTCGCCGTGTAGTCGTCGCGGCTCGCGTCCTCCTCACCGACGATAGCGTCCGTGAAGTAGTCGAACGTGCCCGAATCCGTATCGGGGCCGTAGAGCACGATTTCCTCGTCGGGCCAATCGGATCGGATTTGGTTCCAGCGCTCGATCGTGCTGCCCGGCTGCCAGAGGCGCGCCAGCTCGTCGACGGTCATGCACGTCGCCCAGTCGTTGCTGGGATTCCGCACCACGGTGAGGCCGTCCCAGGCGACCGGGATCTCGATGGCCTCGATGCCGTTCTCGGCGCACAGGTCGATTTCCGTTGGCTTGATCGGGCGCGACGCATCGCTGATGTCGGTTTCCCCGGCACAGAACTTCTTGAACCCGCCACCCGTGCCCGAAATGCCGACCGTGACCCGGACTCCCGGATTCGCGATCTGGAACTCCTCGGCCATCGCTTCGGAAATCGGGAACACGGTGCTCGAACCGTCAATGGCGACCATCCCGCTCAGACTCCCATCCGCGGACTCGTCGGCACCCCCGCCGCAGCCCGCCGTGACAAGCGCCAGTGGCCCCAGGACGGCCAGCGTCAATGCAAGATTCTTCACGTACATCGGATCTCTCACTCCTGATTTCGACGAGGCGTTCGCCTCGATGCTGAAATGCGCGGCCGCCATGCAGCGGCTGCACTCATGCGCGCCTTAGAAGTGGAAGCTGAGGCGCGCTTTGAACGAATTCTCGCTGCGCAAGCGCGTCCGTGGTCGGGCTCGCGATGTCCCAGTTGAGCGCCAGCTTGTTCCGCCCGTAGAAGAAGATCTGCAGTCCCGGCGTGAATCCCCATACCTCGTTGTCGCTGATGTCCGTATTGGTGTCCGCCCAGCCGAAGCGCAGCAGGGGCTCGATGGCCATGTTCCCGGATCCAATCGGGAACTTCCATGAGACGATCCCCTGCCAGGTCGAAATCTTCGCGAAATCTTCGCCCGAGGCGAGATCGATGTCAGCTCCCGCCACGTTCTGGAACGGGTTGTCGCCGAACACGAACCCGAGCTGGGCATGCGGGCCGAACGAGAAGTCCCCCCACTCGGCGTACAACTCGAAGTTGTAGTAGTAGCGTCCCTGCAATCCTTCGGTCGGCGTCTCGTAGCCCTGGTCCGTGGCCGCCGCGGCCGCCGCGAACTTCAGGTCCTTCGGACCCGCGCCGAGCTTGACCTGACCGCGCCCAATGAACTGCTTTTCGGTGTTCGAGTCCTGGAACTTGAGGTCGGAATCGCCCGTGAAGACGCCCGCCCAGTAGGAGAACACCCCGTTGTTCGTCGAGCCGCTGGCTTCGAGCCCAATGTCCCGGTCCGACAGGTCATACGCGACCGTGGCGCTGGTTAGGTTGGGGACGAGCAGGCCATCAATGCCGCGAATCGCGAGGGCTCGCTCTACGGTCAGGGTCTGCGTCGAAGAGATGATGAAGAACTCGTCGAACGGGCGCTTGAAGTGTCCACCCTTGAGTCGGAAGGCCTTGCTGAACGTGAAGCGGCCCCACGCATCCTTGAGGCCGACCTGGTCGACCTTGTTGAAGTCCGGCTGGATCCGGAAGTCGATCATGTCGTTGATCTTCACGGTGAAGGTGAGCCGGGCCCGCCGCAGGAACAGGTCGGTGGCCGGAACCTGCTCCGCGCACGCGGAGTTGTCAGGGGTGGGGAACGCGCTGCACGAGCTCGTGCCCAATTGCAGGTGCACCCGTCCGCCCATGCTGACTTCGAGGGCCCCGGTCTTGAACGCAACCTGATCGCTTTCCTGCGCGTCGACCTGTGCCGGCACGCCCAGCCCCAGCAACGCCGTCATGACGGCCATACCCGCAACCCGTCTCATGTCCTGTCTCCTGTGGAAGTGTCGGCTCGCAACAGACTCGTGCGAACCCGATGGCCGCAAACTGGACGGGTAGGGTGAACCTGTCGTAAAGGTACTGTAACGGGACCGTAACGCAGTCAGCGGTCGCTGAGCACGGAAAGGTAGCCGGTGGGGGTGGACGGGCCGTGATCTACAGGGGGAGGATCAGCCAGACTCGCGTGCCCTGGCCTACCTCGCTGTCGATGCCTACGCTCCCTCCATGTGCGGCCACGACGTGCTTGACGATCGACAATCCCAGGCCGGTGCCACCCGCCTCGCGTGAGCGGGCTGCATCGACGCGGTAGAATCGCTCGAAGACTCGCTCGCGGTGTGCGGTGGGTATCCCGGACCCCTCGTCCTCTACGACAATCCGCACGTGACCGTCCTCTTCGGCCGCGCGTAGTCGCACAGATGTGCCCCGCGGACTGTAGCGCAGGGCGTTGTCGAGCAGATTTCCGAGAACCTGCCGCAGCGCGTCAGGGTCGGCCTGAATCTGAAGTCCATCGGGAACGTCCAATTCAAGTTCGACGCCTGCTTCGTCAGGGCGATGATCGAAGGCGCTCCAGACCTCGCGAGTGGCAGCTGCCACATCGAGGGACACGGGCTCGGGCGACCAGACACCGCTTTCGATCCGAGACAGATCCAGCAGGTCGTCCACCAGCGATTGCATACGACGCGAATTGACGACGATCCGGTCGGCGAAACCCCTCGGGCCTGTCGGAACCTCCTCATCTTCCGCGATGGCCTCCCCGAAACCGAGCACGTTGGTCAACGGCGTCTTGAGCTCGTGCGACACATTCGCCACGAAATCCCGTCGCATTCCCTCCAGTTGCCGTGTCCGCGTGAGATCCCGGAGAACCACCAGGGCACCTCGGGGGTCGGGCCGCGCCGAAAGAAGAACCGTGTGCCGACCTATGGTGGTCTCGTTGGATGCCGGGTCGCCGGCCAATGCCGTCGCCACGGCCGTCAGGTTCGCGGGATCCCGGAGCAGGCTCCCGATTCGCTCGCCTTTCAAGCCGGACCTTCCGATCCAGGTTTCGAAGGCCCTGTTCGCCCGTACGATCTCGCCTGCGTGGTCTACCTGGGCGACACCGTCTTCCAACTCATCGAACATTCCGGTGAGTTCGGAGACCTCTTGCGTCAGTTCTGCCGTGCGCTCTTCCACGCGCGCCGCCGCCTCGTCCACGCTATGACCGACGGCCGCCAGTGCTCCGCCCCCTTCGAAGCCGACGCGCTGGCCGGCCTCCCCTCTGCCGATGGCCGCGAGCGTGTCACGGATACGGGTGACCGGTCGCTGCCAGAATCGCACGACCTGACGCCCGAGTAGCGCTGCCAGGAACAGCGTCACGAGACCACCCGCCAGGACCCACTGACGGCTGCGAGTTACGAGGGCGTCGGCTCGGGCGAGAGGAACGGAAACACGCACCGTGCCCCGGGGATCGGGGAGCGCAACATAGAGGAGCCTTAGGGAAACGGTCTCGCTGGCGCGGATCGCAGAGCCGAGTCTCCCGGCGAGGGCCGCCTCCACCTCGGGTCGCCCCGCATGGTTCTCGACCTCTGCTAGACGATCTGAACCGACGTCCGAATCGCCCAGGACACGGCCCGTCCGATCGATCAGGGTGATGCGCGATCCTGAAGCCTCTCCAAGGGCGTCTGCCAGGGAGTCGGAGAACACGTTTGTCCCGATCGAAGCCTGTATCAAGCGAGCCTGGCGCTCCAGGGAGGCCTCGACTTCCGCCTCCAATCGTGGCCTGAGATCCACCTCTGTCCACCACAGGAACAGAGCGAAAGGCACCATGAGAGTGGCGAGGATGAGCAGCGCGGTTCGGATGGAGGGTCTCTTCAACACTATTCGGACGCCCGGAACCGGTATCCGACGCCGCGCACAGTCTCGAGCAGAGCTCCGTCTGCACCCAGCTTCGCCCTCAGTCGGGCCACGTGCATGTCAACGGTTCTTGTCTCGATCTGGGCTTCCGTGTTCCAGGCTGCCTGGAGCAGTTGTCGGCGAGTCTGCACACGGCCCCGCCGTTCGAGGAATACCTCCAGGAGCCGGTATTCGAGCGGAGTGAGGTCCATCTCATCGCCATCCACGAACGCCCGGTGCGAATCACGATCGATCCGAATCGAACCTACCTTCAGCGCACGATTCTTCGAGACCGGTTCGGCCCTGCTTCTCCTGAGAAGCGCCTTGACTCTGAGACCGAGTTCGCGAGCGCTGAACGGCTTGGTAACGTAGTCATCGGCCCCGTACTCGAAGCCCCGGACCCGTTCTTCTTCCTCGCGGCGTGCGGTGAGGAGAAGAACGGGAATCGACTCGGTTCTCTGATCTCTGCGAAGGGTCTTGAGAACCTCGTAACCGTCGATCACGGGTAGCATCAGGTCGAGGACTACCAGGTCAGGCGGATCTTCGATCGCGGCGGCAATGGCCGACTGCCCGTTCACGGCGGTGTTCACCCGAAAGCCCTCCCGGCTCAGCTGATACACCAGGATGCTCAGGATATCGGGTTCGTCGTCGACGACGAGGATGCGTTCGTCGGCCACGTCTCAGTCCGGAAGCAGGGCGGCGAGAAACTGGCGAAGCGTCGAGGCCGGCAGTTCGGTGGCCCGGCGTACGAGGTCATCCTCCGATTCCTCCAGAAGGACGGCGTCCGTGTCGTATCGCTCTTCGCCACGCCGAAAAGAGATGCGGCCCCGATACAGGTCCGCCGAGGAACGTTCCGCCACCACCACGAGACTCCAGGTCTCGTCGTGATCGTGCAGAGTGCCGACTTCGTATTCCCGGGTCGCCGTGTCCCAGATCTGGAGCTGGGGTGGATCGCCGTTATGTTTTCCCGACTCGCTCACGGTCTCTCTCCCTGCGGTCCGTTCTGATCTTGCCCCTCCGACTCCCACAATCCGAGCAGATGAGGATCATAGCGTTCCGGGTCCTCGGTGTACTCGATGATCCACGTCTCCATGTCCGGCAGCGGGACGCTCTTTCGCAGCTTCCGGGTCACGAGCTGCATCATGGTCTGAAAACTCAGCGCGCCCACCGTAAGATCAGCTTCGATAGCCGCCTCTTCCATGAGCCGGTAGGTGTGCTCGTCTGACAGGGAGAGAAACACCTCGGAGATTCGAGCCGAGCAATAGTCGAGATACTTCGCGCGGAGCACGGGGTTAACCTGCGCACCTTCGGGGGCGCCGAGTCGATCCTCGCCAGAATTCCGGTCCACGTTCAGTGTCGCCCGGGGCTCAGTATTGAACGTCAACGTGTCCTTACGGTCCCTAAGCGGATGTAGCGCGGGTGGGTGGGAGCGTCAAGCCGTCCCGGATCAACGGGTGGGTCCGGGTCAGGAGTGAGCGAGCGGGGGCAGAGGCTCTCCGGAGCGCTGCAGTTCCCGATACACGGCGCGCCTCACGATCCCGTATCGGATGACGCGATTCAGGTACTCGGGATCTGTCTCGCGGACGTCCTCGACGGAGTCGGCCATATCGTTAGGGAACCGCAGCACCAATTCCACCGACCGAGTATCTGACATCTGGACGCACCTGTAGCTGAAAGTCGGGCAAACACCGATTTGGACAGTTCCGGAATTCCACGCGTTCCGGAGTGCGAAATGAGGTCTGTGAGCCTCGGAACATCCGGTGAGCAGACATTACGCACTCACGGTCCGGTGAGCAAGTCCAGATCGACGGCAAAACAGGGCCGCGCGCAAGTGCAACTGATTGAATAGCAATACGATACGAGAAATGTCGAAAACTCGCTTCTTCGTGTGGATTAACTGTGCAGATCCGAGCTGACGACTCCGGTAGCCCGAGTCGGATATCCACGCCAGACAGGCGCAGAACCGCACTGGCGCGCCGGCTCCCCAGCCGGCTCGGGAGCAGACAAAGTTTTGAAAATTGCCGTGCTGGCGGCGCGCCCGGAGCACCGTGTTCGGAGGAACCGGCGCCATGGCACCGACGCCGGTTCCGGCGTGCCCCAGTCCAAGGCCGGCTGACCGGATTTCTAAGGCGCCCGCTCGTTGTTCGCGCGGTCGTCGTCCGGGTAGACTTCCCTTGGATCCAGGGTCACGCTCGACACCCCGCGTCCGGCGGGGAGCCGGTACGTGTAGATCGGTCCCAGCTTCCACATCTCGACCGGGAGCCGAACCGTCTCGGCGGATCCGTCCTCGAAGCCGATTTCCAACTCAACCGGCATGATCATCTCTCCGAGGTTCTCGATTCGGATCTCCGTGACTCCCGCCTCGGTGACGCTGACCCCGGTTACGGCCTGGTCGAGCCGGGCCGTCGAGTAGACCCAGCCCCGCCAGAACCAGTCGAGATCCATGCCCGCGGAGTTGGCCATCGCCCGGATGAAGTCCGAGGCCGTGGGGTGCTTGAAGGCCCAGGCGTGCGTGTACTCGGAGAAGGCCCGGTCGAAGCGCTCCTTGCCCAGGACCTCGTACTGAAGAAGGTGCAACATGAGCGCGGGCTTGAAGTAGCCGGCCCAGAACAGGTCGTGCTGCTCATCCGGTGGGAGGGCCATCGCCTGTTCCCGTCCCGCGATCGAGTGCTCGGCCCACAGCTCCAGCGGCTGCACCGAGATCGCGTCGGCGTAGGGATCACCCTCGAAGTAGACCTCGACCGATTCGATGTCGATGAACGTGTTGAAGCCTTCGTCCATCCACGGATGGAGCCGCTCGTTCGAGTTCACGATCATCGGATACCACTCGTGCCCGAACTCGTGCGTCAGCACCCAGTACAGGGCTTCCCGCGTCGTCTCGGTGGGGACGAACGTCAGCATGGGGTACTCCATGCCGTCGTTCGGGCCCTCGACCGTGGTGGCGTGGGGCCACGGGTAGCGGAACAGGCGCTCGGAGAAGTGCTTGATCGTGACCCACGACATCCGGTTCGCCTCCTCCCACAACTCCGCTTCCGGCCGATAGAAGGTCTGGATGCGAACCCCGTCCCATGAACTGGCGTCCCACCGGAAGTCGGGGGCCATGGCGAACGCGAAGTCGCGAACGTTCTCGGCGGCGAAGCGCCACGTCTTCGTGCCCGAGGCTCTGCGGTTTCGGTTGGATCGCGCCTCGGACTCCGTGATGATGGCTACGGCCTCCTCCGACGCGTCGGCCCGCTCGAGACGCGATTGCTGCTCCTCCGTGAGCACGGCGTCCGGATTGACGATCGTGCCGGTGGCCGTCACCACGAAGTTGTCGGGCACCGTGACGGCTACCTGGAAGTCGCCGAACTCCTGGTAGAACTCGCCGGCGCCGAGGAACGGCGTCAGGTTCCAGCCACTCACGTCGTCGTACACGGCGACGCGAGGGTACCACTGGGCGACCTGGTAAAGGGTGCCATCCCGTCCCGTGCGACCGTATCCGTACTCGGGCAGAGTGGTGGTCCAGTCGATCTCGATCTCCGTGCGGGCGCCTGCGGGCAGAGGATGGGGAAGGTCGACGCGCGCGATCGTGCCCATCACCTCGTGCTCGAGGTCCCGGTCTCCGGCCGCGACACGCTCCAGCGTCATTCCGTACCCGTCGCAGGTGAAGTCGAACACCGACTCGCCGAACATCAGCGGTGGCACGGCCAGCACGTGGGACTTGCTGTCCGGGTCGCACAGGTTGATGTCCAGCTTGAGCCACAGGGCGGACAGGGCGTGCGGCGAGTTGTTGTGGTACCGGATGGTCTCGGATCCTGTCAGCAGGTTCGTGGAAGGGTCGAGCGCCGCCTCGATCCGGTAGTCCACCTTCTGCTGCCAGTAGTCGGGTCCCGGCAGGCCGGCCCCGGTTCGGATCGTGTTGGGCGTGGCCAGCTCCAGGGGCCGGAACGGGGAGCGGACCTTCCAGCCCGGGCCTTCCTCCTGTGCCGCCGTGGAACCGGGCATGAACAGGAGAAGCAGGGCAGCGAAAGCCACCATTCGGCCGGTGTCTGCAAGCGGTGAGCGGCGCGGAATCATGAGAGCCTCCTGTGCGTCCGCGGAAAGAGCCGTGATCGAGATCCCGCAACATGCGATGAAGCGCACCCGGCGCTCAAGGGCGAAGAGGCCGGAATTGCCGGTCCGGCGAGGGATGTCCTATGCTGCGTGCGCCCGAACCGTGGATCTCGCACCGGAGAGTGAATGGCCGACCGACGAAGCCGCAGGTGGATCGGACTCCTGGCCGCAGTCCTTCTGCTGGCCGGAGGGATCGCCGTATCCGGCCGTTTCCCGACGAACGGGACCCACTACGGGTTCTGGTCCATCGTACCTCCCGTGGTGGCTCTCATCCTCGCCTTCACGCTGCGCGACGTGATCGCGGCGCTGTTCATCGGCATCGTTCTCGGCGGCGTCATCAGCGGCGAACTGAACATCGTGCAGGAGTTCCTGATCCCTTCCATCGGTTCGCCCGGCTTCGCCCTGATCCTGCTCGTCTACCTGTGGGCGCTCGGCGGACTGATCGGACTGTGGACCCGCACCGGTGGAGCGCTGCGCTTCGCCGATTGGGCCGGCGCGAAGGTGGTGCGCGGCCCGCGATCGGCGAAGTTCTTCGCCTGGACCATGGGACTCGTGTTCCATCAGGGCGGCACGATCAGCACGGTGCTGACCGGGGCCACGGTGCGTCCGGTGGGTGACCGGAACCGGGTGTCGCACGAAGAGCTTTCCTACATCGTCGACTCCACGGCTTCGCCCGCCGCCACCGTCATCCCGTTCAACGTGTGGCCGATCTACGTGGGCGGACTGGTGGCCGGAACGGTGCCGATCATCGCGACCCAGGAAGAGGCCATCGGATTCTTCTTCAAGGCCGTGCCGTTCAACTTCTACGCGATCTTCGCGGTTCTCATGACGCTGCTCGTGGCCTGGGAGAAGCTTCCGTGGGTGCCACCACGCATGCGAGCGGCGATTCGACGTTCCCGGGAAACGGGGAAGCTCGACCGCGACGGTGCCGAGCCCATGGCGGCCGAGGAACTGACGGTGCTCAGGCTTCCGCAGGACTATCAGCCGAGCCTCATCGACTTCTTCGGACCTATCGGGACCCTGCTGGCGGTTGCGGTCATCCCGTTCGTGGTCACGTTCTACATCCAGGGGAACCGGGAGTCACCTTCTCTTCCGATCGCCGAGGCGTTCGTCCTGGCGGTGCTGGCCGGAATGGCGATCGCCCTCGTTCGGGGTATGAAGCTCCGCGATGTGATGGACGGGTTCATCGATGGCTGCAAGGGCGTGACGATCGGGGCGCTGGTGCTTGCGCTTGCCGTCACCCTGAAGTCGGTGGCCGATGCTCTCGGAACGGCCGATTACGTCGTGCAGACCGTGGGGCCGTGGGTGAGTCCGGTCGCGCTCCCCGCCGTTCTTCTCCTGTTGACCATGTTTGTGGCGTTTTCAACCGGGACGTCCTGGGGCACGTATGCCGTGCTGTTTCCGGTGGCCATGCCACTGGCGTGGTCCGTGCACCCCGAACCCGCCTTCCTCACCCTGTGTTTCGCCGCCGTGACCGGAGGCAGCGTATTCGGCGATCAGTGCTCGCCGATCTCGGACACGACGATTCTCTCGTCGGTGGCCACCGGCTGCGATCTGATGGACCACGTGACGACGCAACTGCCACTGGCGATGATGGCCGCGGGCGCCGCGGCCGTTCTCTATACGGTCCTGGCTGCCTTCATCGTGTAAAACCGTCCATGTGGCGCGCGGCAGTTTCGCCGGGATGCGTCCGTGACAATGTCGCTTCCGGAAACTACGTTCGAGTCACCTGAATTCAGTCTTTGCGGGAGGGTTCATTGAGTGACAGCGGAGCGAAGTCAGCTCTGATCCTCGGGGCGTCCAGCGGGTTTGGAAAAGCCGCGGCGATGGAGTTCGCCCGGGCGGGTTACGACATCTTCGGCGTCCACCTCGATCGACGTGCCGGACTGGCGCGTGTCGAGGAGATCCGGGCCGCCATCGAGGCCGCGGGCGTTCAGGCTAACTTCTTCAATATCAACGCCGCCAGCCCGGAGAAGCAGGACCAGGTCCTGGACGAGATCGAGGCCCAGGTGAAGCCCGGCTCCGTTCGTGTGCTCATGCATTCACTGGCGTTCGGAACGCTCCGACCGTTCGTGGCGCCGGACCGGGCCGGTTCGATGACCATGGAGCAGATGGACATGACGTTGACGGTCATGGCCCACTCGCTCGTGTACTGGGCGCAGGGCCTGGTGCGCCGCAGCCTGATGGGGCAGGGCGGACGCATCTACGCCATGACGAGCTCCGGCGGCGACCGGGTGATTCCTTCCTACGGCGCCGTGTCGGCGGCCAAGGCTTCCCTCGAATCGCACTGCCGGCAGCTGGCCCTGGAGCTGGCGCCCTATGGGATCACCGCCAACGCGATCCGAGCGGGGGTGACCGACACGCCGGCCCTTCGGAAGATCCCGGGGGCGCGAGCACATGATCGAGGAGGCCCGGCAACAGAATCCGTATGGACGCCTCACCACGCCGGAAGATGTAGCCCGCTGCATGGTCGCTCTGGCGGCCGAGGGCACGGGCTGGATGACCGGCAACGTCATCCGGGTGGACGGTGGCGAGGACTTCGTGGGCTCCATGCCCTCCACGGGGTGATCGCATGTTCAGGAAGCATGAAGAAGAGGAAGGCCTCGCCCGGCTGATTTCGTGGGCCGTTCGGGACAGGGCCGTAGCTCTGAAGGATGAGATCACCCGCCCGTTGCGGCGCGGCGAAGACCTGCCCGAGGCGGAAGTCGGCCGTTGGATCGGGTTCGGCCTCGCGGTCGGGGCCCTGCTTGCAGGCGCCGGACTGGCCATCCTCGCCACGCTCTCCGAGGACTGATGCTGGCGGTGTGCGGGGTGCAGATGGCGCCCCGCCGGGGAGACTCCGAAGCCAACGTCCGGATCACCCGGACGGCCATCGAGGCGGCCACCCGCGAAGGCGCGCGCCTCGTGGTCTTCCCCGAGGCTTCGCTCACCGGTTACGTGTTCCACGACAGGGCCTCGGCCAGGAGTGCGGCTATCGTGGCCGACGGACGGCAACTGGCCGAGGTGGCCGATTCCTGCCGGGCCACGGATGCCTGGACCGTCGTCGGGGCGATCGAGAGGGACGGAGAACGGCTCCACAACTCGCTGTTCCTGGTCGGTCCGGACGGGGTAGCCGGTCACTACCGCAAGCTTCACACGTTGTGCCTGGGCGTGGATCGTTTCACCACACCCGGTTCCGAGCCGCCCCCGGTGTTCGAGACTCCTCTCGGCCGGATCGGTCTCAATATCTGCTACGACGGATCGTTCCCCGAGACCGGGAGGGCCCTCAAGCTCGGGGGCGCGCAGCTGATCGTGCTCCCCACGAACTGGCCCAACCTGAGGCTGAAGCGGGAGCAGGTTCAGATCCGTGCCTACGAAAACCACGTCAACTACCTGGCGGTGAATCGGGTCGGGGAAGAGGAGGGCGTGGCCTTCCACGGGGGCAGCATGGCGGCCGATCCGAGCGGCGAGATGATCGTCGGAGATCGGTGACGGTCCGGGCTTCCTGCACGTCGAGTTCGACATGGAGGCGGCGGATTCGACCCGGGTGGTCGAGGTAGACGGGGAGTACGAGTACGACTACGTGGCGGATCGACGGCCGGACATGTACGGAAGACTGACGAAGGCGCCGCCGGCCGGCGAACCCAGCGGCAGTCGGCGAGCCTAGACGCCCGAGAACGTCAGGTGGTCACGTGCCGGTCGCCGCAAACCCCGGCTCGGGTCACCGGCTCCCTCAGTCCATCGAGGGAGATCGCCGGAGGCGCCGGATGGACCGGCCTTTCGAGGTTCGGCAACTCGAGTCGAACTTCATCGGGAAGCCCGATTTCGTGAGGCACGTCCGGGGCCCGCACCTCGACGGTCACGGCCCACGACGTCTGGACGTTTCCTTCCAGGGTCTCCACGCTGAATCCAGCGAACAAAACGACCGCGCACGTGGCGGCCATGCCAAGGATCTCAGATATTTCGACTCGCCCGATCATCTCTCCACCCCTCCGCATCGGTCCCCCGCGGGCGTGGCGACGGCACTCCGTCGCCTTCTATTCGTTTGGACAGCGCGAGTGGTCCGATCGTTGGCTCTCTGTACGAGATTGGACCATGGGTGGTTTCGATCGATTCCGGCTCCGGACCGCGAGACCGGCCTATTCGAAGGAAATGCGCGCGATCCTTCCGTCGGGTCCTACGAGCCAGCCAGCCGCCGTAGAGGCGATGCCGAGGCCCCAGTAGCTGGCCGTATCGGCGGCCGACCACGTCCGCGCTTCGTCGGCCGACCAGTCCGCCCCGTTCGGGCCCACGGCAACGAGGGTAGGAGTCGGAGCGCCCGGCACGTAGGCGGCCCCGTACACGGCCCCGGTGAGAACGGGCCTGCCCGCCAGGCTCCAGGTCCGGCCCCCATCGGAGCTCACGGCCACGTTGTCGGTCCGCTCGTCGGGTCGCGATAGATCACCGCCCAGGGCTGCCCCGTGCAGGGAATCGCGAAAGGCGATCGTGAAGATGCCGGCCGCCTCACCGGCCGGTAGCGGGGCCGGAGTCGCGGTCCAGGTCCGGCCGTCGTCCAGCGACGCGAGCACTCGCGCCGTGTCGGCTGCCCCCGTGCCGATCCATGCCCGGCCGTCGGGACCGAGAGCGACGCACGTTCCACTGGCCGCGAAACCTCCCTCGCCGGCGAGGGCCGGAGGGATATCCCGGGAGCGCGTGTACTCCCACGTGTCACCCCCGTCCCGGGTACGGAGAATTCGCAGCTCGCCATCCACCGCATCTCCGTACACGATCCCGCGTTCGGCATCGCGGAACTCGAGGCAGTCGTAGAAGCCGTCCGGCTCGGGGTTGAGGAACTGCAGCTCCCAGGTCACCCCTCCGTCCCGCGTCCGGTAGATGCGGGACAACTCCCCGGATCCGGCGCTCAGGAGCCACGCACGCTCGGCGTCGAGAGCGAACACGTCACGGAACTGGAGCGTGTCCGCGCCGGCCATCACGTGAGCCGTCCACGTCTCACCGCCGTCGAGGGTGCGAGCCCACGTGCCGCCGTGCCCGCTCACCCAGGCCACGTTCTCGTCCACGGCACTTACGGCCTGCAGCAACACGTCGGTACCGCTTTCCTGCGTCTCGAGAAGAACCCGCGAAAGGGGAAGCGGCCCGGCTTCCTGCGCTTCGGGTGAGGTACAGGCGGAGACCAGCAGGACAACGCCGAGAAGTGCGTTCGGTGTTCGGCTCGCGCTCATTGCACCTCCTCCACGTGCCCGGGGAGCTCAGGTTCCGTCGAACGTGAGCGTAATCTCGATACGGCGGTTCCGGGTGCGATCGGCTTCCGTGTTGTTCGGCGCCACGGGCCGAGACTCGCCGTAACCCACCGCCGTAATGCGATCGGCGCTCATCGCGATGTTCGACAGCAGGTACTCCCGGACCGCGATGGCCCGGCGGCGGCTCAGGCTCTGGTTCATAGACTCGTTGCCCTGCGAGTCGGTGTGGCCCTCGACCACGATCCGGGCTTCCGGGAACTCGCGTATCACACGCTGCACCTTGGTGAGAAGCGCGAAGTTTCCGGGGCGGATCTCCGCCGATCCCGATGGAAACGTCAGGCCTGCGAGTCTCAGAATCAGCCGGTCCTCCGAACGGAGGACCTCGCCCTCAGCCGGGCTGAAGATGGCCTCGACCTCACGGAATTGCTGCTCGCGGCGCTGCCTCTCGCGCAGCTCCGCACTGACGGCGGCCTCTCGCAGCTCCAGTTCCGCCAGTCGCGCATCCAGCGAGTCGACGCTCCGGTCCAGGCGTTCGATCTCGGCGGCTCGAAGCTCCAGGTCCCGGCGCAGCGCGGCCCGGTCACCGTACAGGCTCTCGATCGCCACGAGGGCGTCGTCGACCACCGGCGCGGCGCCCTCGGTGAAGCGGGCTTCGAACTGCAACGCCTCGGTGATCCGACGAACCTGCTCCTCTCCCCGAAGCGCGACGGCCTCCACCGTCAGGCGCTTTCGAGAAATGCTGTCGGCCAGGCCGGCGAGGCGCGCCGCGTGCCGATAGGCCTCCGCCGCCTCCTCCGCCAGCGCGCCCGCACTCGAGGCCTGGTACCGGTCCCCGGAGAGCACCGCCTCCGCGGCGTCGACCAGCGAATCGGCGCCGCTGAACAGGACCGGAGACAGCCGGTCCGCCTTCAGTTCGAGAGCCGCGCTTCGCTCGGCCCTCGTCCGCCCCAGAACGTCGGCCCTGATCGCGTTCAGCTCGGCGTCCCGGTATTCAGATTCCGCCCGGTCCGCCTTCTCCCTGGCACCGGCCTGATCATTTCCCTCGATCCGCCGGCCGGCATCACGGGCCGATCGTTCCGCTCGGACCCAATCCTCGGCCGCGTAGTCAGGGGCCCTCGCTTCGAGGGCGTCCACCCGGGCCGTCAGGGCATCGCCCAGGACGGCGCGTCCGACCGGGGCCAGGTCCTCGGCCTCGTCGAGCGCCTCGAGAGCTTCGTCGATGCTGCGGTCGATATCGTCGATCCGACTGCCCTGGTCGTACCGTCTTCGCGCGTCCGCCAGCCGGTCTTCCGCACGCTCGAACAGGCGGGGCGCGATGATGTCCATATCGTCCGCCCGTGACTGCTCGATGCGCTCGGCAGCGCGTTCGATGCGCGTCTCGACGCTCTGGGCGGCCAGTGAAGCCGGGGATGAGAAGACTGAACGCGACCACGGTCGCGAGCGGGAACCGGGAATCCATCATCTGAGCCTCTTTGATCTGTCTGTCAGCCGACGTCGGCCATGACCGCCAGAACTTCCCGGAGCGTCGTCTCTCCCCTGTCACGGGCATACCAGCGCCTGGCGTCCTTGTAGATCTCCGACGCGGGCCGGTCGCCGCCCCGTTTCTCCCGAATCACAAATTCCTGCAGCTCGGCCGGTCGGGGGCCCCAGCGGCCCACCGGCCGGAACGCGTCGTCCATGATCACCACGATCGGGATCGATCGGCTTCCGTTCGTGAGGTACAGGTCCATGAGCTCGGGATGCTCGTCCCGCTTGACGATCCGAAGCTCGATGCGGGGCGAATCCTCTGACGAGGCGGGCGAAGATCGGGACCAGGTTGGAGGCGTCGCCGCACCAGTCTTCGGCGATCGACGATCAGCTTCCAGTCACGCCCTATCCGCTCCAGCTCGTCCAGTGCCCAATCCGGCGTCACGGTCCTTCGGTAGATTCCCGTCCAGAGATCCGATGTGTTCCTCGATCTCGACCGCCAGGTAATGGTCCCATGTCACGCCCGCATCCCACCAGGATTCGAGGCTCTCGGGGGCCTCCGCCAGGGTCTCGTTCGTCATCGTCATATCGTCGTCCTCACGTGGTAGCTTCGAGGCATGAAAGCCAGTAGGATATGGGGCCGCCGGACGGCCCGTAATCGCACGAATAATAACCGTCTCGCGGTCAGGATGAACCCTGTGAACGCCATTCGCGTTCCCGCTGGCCGAACCGATTCCATTCGAACTGACGGAGAATGACCGATGAGCCTCGATATGCGTCCCGGAATGACGATCGAGGGTGACCTTCAGCCCCCACGGCCCATCAACGAGCCCGTGTGGGGATACGAGCCCGGTTCCCCGGAGCGGGCGGACCTGAAGAAGAAGCTGGACCGGATGGCGTCCGAGGTCATCGAGATTCCCATCATCATCGGCGGGGTGGACTACACGACCGGCGACACCGGCGATGTCGTGATGCCGCACGACCACGCGCATGTGCTGGCCCGATACCACAAGGCCACCGACGAGCACATCCAGATGGCCGTCGACTCGTGCATGCAGGCGTGGAAGGAGTGGTCGAACTGGCCGTGGCAGGACCGGGCCGCGGTCTTCCTGAAGGCCGCCGACCTGCTGGCCGGCGACTGGCGCCAGGTCCTGAACGCATCGACGATGCTCGGGCAGAGCAAGACGTGCTACCAGGCCGAGATCGACGCCGCCTGCGAGATCATCGATTTCTGGCGCTTCAACGTGCACTACGCCCGCCAGTTGTACTCGAACCAGCCGATCTCGTCGCCCGGCATCTGGAACATGACGGACTACCGGTCCCTCGAGGGCTTCGTGTACGCCATTTCCCCGTTCAATTTCACGTCGATCGGTGGCAACCTGCCGACGGCGCCGGCCCTGATGGGGAACGTGGCGATCTGGAAGCCGGCCCGGACCTCTCTGTTCAGTTCGTACTACCTGATGCGGCTGCTGCAGGAAGCCGGCCTCCCGCCGGGCGTCATCAACTTCCTGCCCGGGAACTCGGGCCAGATCACCGACAAGCTGGTGGCGAGCGAGCACCTCGCCGGGATCCACTTCACGGGATCGACCGAGATCTTCCAGCTCCTGTGGAAGAAGGTGGCCGAGAACCTGGAGAACTATCGCTCGTATCCCCGCATCGTGGGCGAGACCGGCGGGAAGGACTTCATCGTCGCGCACCCCTCGGCGGATGCGGATGCGGTCGCAACGGCCATGGTTCGTGGAGCCTTCGAGTACCAGGGCCAGAAGTGCAGCGCCGCGTCCCGGGCGTACGTGCCGGAATCGCTGTGGCCGCGAGTGAAGGAGACCCTCGGAGCCCAGCTCGCCGAGGTCAAGATGGGCGATCCGAGGGACTTCGAGAACTTCGTGTGCGCCGTGATCGACGCGTCCGCGTACCGGGACATCACGGGCTACATCGATCACGCCAAGTCCTCGCCGGACGCCGAAATCCTGTTCGGCGGGGGCTACTCGGACGAGAACGGGCTACTTCATCGAACCGACGGTCATCCTGGCTTCCGATCCGAAGTTCAAGACGATGTGCGAGGAGATCTTCGGGCCGGTGCTGACCGTGCACGTCTATCCGGATGATCAGTGGTCCGAGACACTGGACCTCGTGGACAGCACTTCGCCGTACGCGCTCACGGGAGCCGTGTTCTCGCGGGACCGGGCCGCGACCCGGGAAGCGATGGCCACCCTGCGCTGTGCGGCCGGTAACTTCTATATCAACGACAAGCCGACCGGCGCCGTTGTCGGGCAGCAGCCGTTCGGGGGTGCCCGGGCCAGTGGTACGAACGACAAGGCCGGCTCGTTCATGAACCTGGTGCGCTGGGTCTCTCCGCGCTCGATCAAGGAGACTTTCGTCCCGGCGACCGACTTCAAGTATCCGTTCATGAAGACGGGCGTGGGCGACTCGATGGAGGACCTGGGGCAGAAGCTCGGCGAGCAGATGGGTGAGATTCGCGAGCACCTGGGCGTGCTCGGCGGTTCCCTGCGGGAGAAGTTCGGCAGCGTCGTCGAGAGGGCGAAGACCGAGGAACCGGACGCCGAGGGCGACGAGGTAACTCCTGAGGCGTAGGCCCAGCCTTTCCGTCGGGGCCCGGGGGGGTCGGTCCGAAGGGTCGGGCCGGCCGCCCAACATCTTCCGCCGGTTGAGCGCGCGCTGCATCTTCAAGTGGCGTATCACACGTACTCATGAGGCGGTTCTCGCATGCAGGGTGATCCTACGTTTCCAAGTCTGCTCGATGGCGCGGTGGGGTCTCTCGACGGCGTTACCGAGGATCTCGAGGGCTGCCGGCGGATCGCCGGAGATCCGGCACGATCTCTCGACGAGCGTCTCGAAGCTTACGAGGATCTGATCGCCTCCGAGGTCGGTGACACGCGCCTCGTGCGTGCGCGGAACCTGGAGCGCGAGCACGGCATCCGGCAGCTCTTCCTGAAGTTTGAAGGAGGAAACCCCACCGGTACGCAGAAGGATCGCATTGCCTTCGCCCAGGTGCGGGACGCGTTGAGACGCGGATTCGACGCCGTCGCGGTCGCCACGTGCGGCAACTACGGAGCAGCCCTCGCCTTCGCTGCCAGGCTCGGGGGTATGCGGTGCGTGCTCCATATCCCGGAGCGGTATCACACACGGCGCCTGGACGAGATGGTCGAGGCTGGGGCCGAGATCCGAAGTGTGACAGGCGACTACGAGGCGGCCGTCGATGCCTCGAAGGAAGCCGCTGAGAACGAAGAGCTCTACGACGCCAACCCGGGCGGCGCGAATACGATCCTGCAACTCGTGGCATACGGCGAGATCGCCAGCGAGATCTACGACGAGCTTCGGGATGCACCGGCCGCTGTCGCCGTCTCCGTGTCGAACGGAACGACACTGGCCGGAATCCACCGCGGTTTCGCGACACTGTACCGGCGGGGGAAGACGTCTCGAATCCCTCGCATTATCGCCGGCTCATCGCACGGTAAGAACCCGATCGTGCACTCGTTTCTGAGAGGATACGACCAGTGCCGCGACCTGGATCCAACGACGGTACGGGAAACTGAGGTCAACGAGCCTCTCATCAACTGGCACTCCTTCGACGGTGACTGGGCGCTCCAGGCGGTGCGGACTTCTGGCGGCTTCGCGGCCGACGCGAGTGACAAGGCGATGCTCAGGCAGGCCCGCGTGCTCCGGGAGCAAGAGGGCCTGAGCGTCCTTCCGGCTTCGACGGCTGGTCTCTCGGTTTTTCTGCAGCACCACGCGCAGAGCCCATTCCCCGGCGACCGTTACGTGGCCGTTCTCACGGGCAGGCGCTGAGTCCGTTCACGGAGGCCCGATGTCAGTTACTACCGCATATCCAGTCGACGGCAACGCGATCGTCTTTTGCGAAGGTGCGTTCACCACCACGTATGGCAAGACGGCGCACGGGTTGGTGCGCCGGACGCGCCGGTACAGGGTGACGGCGGTCATTGACTCGTCAGTGGCCGGCGGGGACGCGGGTGAGGTACTCGACGGGAAGCCCAACGGTATTCCGCTGGTGGCCGATCTGACGACCGCGCTCGCGGAATCGGCGGACGCCGGACTCCCGGCGACCCACTTCGTGATCGGGATTGCGCCGGATGGAGGGAGACTCTCGCCGCAGATACGCGACGCGATCGAGGAGGCGATCGCGGCCGGTCTCCACGTCGATGCGGGACTCCACGATTTCCTCAATGACGATCGGGCGATCGCACGGCTGGCGGCGGACCGGGGTGTCGGGCTCCGCGACGTGCGGGCCACTCCGCCGCGCGGCGAGTTGCATGCCTGGACGGGCAAGATCGGAGAAGTCGAATCGTACCGGGTCGCGATCCTGGGAACGGACTCGGCGATCGGGAAGCGAACGACGGCGTGGGTGCTGGTGGAGGCTCTCGAGGCGGCCGGGGTCAGCGCCGAAATGGTCGGGACCGGTCAGACGGCCTGGATGCAGGGCGCCCGCTACGGCACCCTCCTCGACTCGCTGGTGAGCGACTTCATGGCCGGCGAGATCGAGCACGCGACGTGGCTCGCGTGGAGCGAGCAGAGACCCGATGTGCTGGTGCTCGAGGGACAGGGCAGTTTGATGAATCCGGCCTACCCGGGTGGATACGAGATCCTTGCCGCCGCCCGCCCTCACGCGGTGGTCCTTCAACACGCTCCGGCGCGCCTTGAATACGACGGGTTTCCGGGCTTTCCACTGGATCCGCTCGAGAAGCAGATCCAGGCAATCGAGCTGGTGTCGGGACGCCCGGTGATCGCGGTCACGATCAACCACGAGAATCTCGATCCGGCCGGTGTCGCTCTCGCAGCAGCCGATATCGAGGAACGCACGGGCCTGCCAGCGATGGACGTGCTTCTCGAGGGAGGCGCCGGGCTGGCGGCGGTCGTGGCCGAACACATGCGCACCCGGGAATCATGAGCGCCCGGAAGGCGGACGCGAACCCGCTTGAGTCGTTGCTCGTGCTGGATCGACTCGAGGTGGGACCGGTGGAGATCACGACGCGTGGTTTGCAGGCCCGGTATCGCGTCTGGGTGGATGGTGAACCGGACGAAACGGTTCTCGCCTATCGCTACGAAGAGGACGTCTTCGATCCGGAAGATCCCGGGGCACTCAACCTGGCCTCGATGGTCGCCGCTCAGGTGGCGCTCAACTATGGGCTTCTGTGCCGAGAGATCGTCTTCCGGGGTCCGTATGATGACCAGGATAGGGTGTTCATCGAGGAGATGGCTGCCAACACGGCTCGCGAGATCTACGTCAACAAGATCCTGAAGCCCAACCCCCTGCTGACGGACGCCGCGAACGTCCCGGTCGTGAAGCGAGAGAGCTACCTGCAGGCCAAGCTGCTCTTTCCCGACCTCCAGTCGGGTGTCTCAGGTGACGAGAGCCAGACCCGGCAGGGAGAGCCCGCTCGGTCGCCCGAGCGATGGCAGACATCTCGAAACCGGATGGCCGTGCTGTCCAGCGGCGGCAAGGAAAGCCTCCTCAGCTACGGGCTGCTCAAGGAGTTGGGATACGAGACCCACTCGCTGTTCGTGAACGAGTCCGGCCGCCACTGGTACACGGCCCTCAACGGCTTCCGTCACCTGAGCTCGACGGACCCGAAAGGCACGGTCCGTATCTGGACGACGGCCGACCGGGTGTTCAACTGGATGCTCCGGCGGCTGCCGCTGGTTCGCCCGGACTACCACCGGATCCGGGCGGATGATTATCCGATACGCCTGTGGACCGTCGCCGTGTTCCTGTTCGGCGCTCTCCCCGTGATGCGTCACCGGGGCATAGCCCGAATCGTGATCGGCGACGAGTACGACACCACGAGGTCCGTGAAGCACCACGGTATCCCGCATTACGACGGTCTGTACGATCAGAGTCGGTTCTTCGACAACGCGTTGTCCCTGTACTACCGTCGCAAGGGGTGGGGCGTATCCCAGTTCTCGCTCCTCCGGCCAATGTCGGAACTGCTGGTCGAGCAGGTGCTGGTGGAACGCTATCCGGAACTGCAACGTCACCAGGTTTCCTGTCACGCGGCCACCGTGAAGGGAGATGCCGCACTTCCATGCGGAAAATGTGAGAAGTGCCGCCGAGTGGTGGCGATGCTCAGCGCGGTCGGCGGCGACCCGACCCGGTGCGGATACAGTCAGGAGCAGATCGAGAGCTGCCTGGTGGCGGCAGCCGAGAAGGGCCTTCACCAGGAATCGGCCGGTGAACGACAGCTGCTGTGGCTGCTGCGCGAGCAGGGCCGGATCCCCGGGACAGAGGTGCCGAGAGGATCCATCGGGAGTGAGCGGGGCCCGAACCCCGAGATCCAGGCTCTGCGCTTTGATGACCGGAGAGCGCCGATCCAGTCCGTCCCGCGTGCGCTACGGCGCCCACTGTACGGGATGTTGCTCGAGCACGCGGACGGTGCCGTGCGGCGGTCGGGGCGTGAGTGGATGCCGTTCGACCTGATCAACGACCCGAGCCTCGCCCGTCCATACCGCTTCGAGGCCGCTGAGGCAGAGGACGAAGAAGGCGGCACGAGGCCCGCCACGGCGGCTCGCGACTACCTGCTGGCCGAGCTGACGTGGCCCGAGGCGGAGCGCAGGTTCGCCGAAGTGGACATCGCGCTGCTTCCGGTAGGCGCGATCGAGCAGCACGGTCCCCATCTGCCGCTCGACACGGACTCGTGGGACGCCGACCACATGTGCAAGGAAGTAGCCCGGCGCTGCCGATCACCCCGCCCCATGGTCCTGCCGCTGATCCCGTACGGTGTCTCGTATCATCACCAGGACTTTCCCGGCACGATCTCCGTGGGACCGGATACCCTGGCAAGGCTGGTGTACGAGATCGGCATGAGCGTCGCCGGCAACGGGATCACGAAGCTGATCATCGTGAACGGTCACGGCGGCAACATGCCGACACTTCAATACGCCGCACAGATGATCAACCGGGACGCACATATCTTCACGTGCGTGGATACCGGCGAAACGAGCGACACGGATGTGGCTCGGCTTGCCGAGACTCGCGCCGACGTGCACGCGGGCGAGATTGAGACGAGCACCAGTCTCGCCACTCGTCCCGAGCTGGTGGACGTGACCCTCCTCAAGAAGTTCGTGCCCAAGTTCTCCAGTCGGTACCTGGACTTCGCATCCGAGCACGGAGTCGAGTGGTACGCCCACACGTCCAGGATCTCACCCACGGGAGTGCTGGGCGACCCCACGAGGGCCTCCGTGGAGAAGGGGCGCGAGATGTGGGAGGTGATGATATCTCACCTCACGGAGTTCGTGGAGATCCTCAAACCCATGTCGCTCGCCGAGATCCACGAGCGGAGAAGCTGAGCGCCGCCGTGCGCATCCGAAGTGTCGAAGCCTGGCGGGCCGATTTTCGGCTTGCGGAGCCATACGAGATCGCCTACGAGACGATCGATTTCGCCCCCAATGTGTTCTTCAGGGTGGTCACCGATTCGGTCGTCGGATACGGCAGTGCAGCACCCGACATGGAGGTGACCGGCGAGAGCGCGGAGACGGTCCTCCAGTTCCTGACCGATCAAGCGACGCCAGTTCTTCATGGCGCCGACCCTCTGCGACGCGCGCGCCTGCTCGAAGAACTGCGTGACTCGGCGGCGGAACAGCCCTCCGCCCTCGCCGCCGTGGACATGGCGCTGCACGACATCATGGGGAAGAAGGCCGGCCTTCCCCTTTGGCGGCTCCTCGGCGGCTACCGTGACCGGATCCGCACCAGCATCACGATAGGGATTCTACCTCTCGAGGAGACCGTCTCGAGAGCCAATCGGTTCGTCGGTCAGGGTTTTCGCTGCCTGAAGATCAAGGGAGGAAAGGACCCCGAGCTCGATGCGCGGCGGGTCCTGGCGGTTCGTCACGCCGTAGGCTCCCGGGTCGAGCTCCGCTTCGATGCGAACCAGGGCTACTCGGTGGAGGATTCTCAGATCTTCGTCGAAGCTACGCGAGAGGCCAGGCTGGAGGTTCTCGAACAGCCAACGCCGCGCGGCCAGCCCGATCTGCTGGGGCGCGTTACGGCTTCGGTGCACCTGCCGGTCATGGCCGACGAGAGCCTCCTCACCCTGCGCGACGCCTTCCGAATCGCCAGGCGCGACCTCGCCGACATGGTCAACGTGAAGCTCATGAAGGTGGGCGGCATCGCGGAAGCGATGGCCATCAATGCCGTGGCGCGTTCGGCTCGCCTGGAGGTGATGGTGGGATGCATGGACGAGTCCGCCCTGGCGATCGCCGCTGGGCTCCACTTCGCGCTGGCTCGCCCCAACGTGGCGTACGCCGACCTGGACGGTCACCTGGACCTGATCGACGATCCCACGGCAGGGACGGTCATTCTGAAGGAGGGCACGCTCTTCCCAACGGACCGTCCCGGTCTGGGTCTCGCCGGGGACCTCTAGGAGATTTCACGCCAGTCGCGCTACTCATTACATTGTAAGACTTCGGCTTCGAGGATCGGCTCACACCAGGAAGAGGGTTGAATGGCGCAGTTCACGGACGAGCAGTTGCAGCGGAAGATCCAGGAAGGCTTCATCGTCGAGTCCGAAGCGGACATGACGGAGACGTACAAGAAGGCGCTGATCGGTCAGCTGACGGTGCAGGGCGACACGGAGCTAATGAGCGCACCGGCCTACTACATGGCCGCGAAGGACGCTCCTTCGACCAACACGATGGTCTCCGCGACGGCGATCATCCAGGACGAGATGGGACACGCGAACATCGCCTACCGCCTGCTCCAGGATCTCGGCGTCGATACGGACTATCTGCTCTACGATCGTCCTCCCGAGAAGTTCAAGAACCCGTTCGGGTTCGATCAGCCGTTGGCGAACTGGGCCGAGCTCGTGACCGCGAATGCCCTGTACGACCGGGCCGGGATCACGCTGCTGTCGGACGTCCATCGCAATACGTCATACGGCCCCCTGAAGCGGGCGCTCGTGAAGGTGGGCCAGGAGGAGAATTTCCACCTTCGGCATGGCGAGGTATGGATGCGTCGGCTATGTGAGGCCGGAGGGGAAGGGCGCGACCTCGTCCAGAGGGCGGTGGACTGGATGTTCCCCATGGGTGTCGAGTGGTTCGGCCTTCCGGACGATCGAAAGCACCACAACGCCCAGCTCGACTTCAAGCTCAAGGGCATGACGAACGACGAACTGCGCATGACGTGGATGAAGGCCGTCGTGCCTCTGTGCGAACAGCTCGGGATCCGCGTGCCCGCGCACTCGGACGAAGAATCGGGCGAAGTGGCGCTGGAATACGAGCTTCCCATCGCCTGGGACGCGGACGATCGTGTATGGCTCCTCGACGAGACCATCACCTGGGACGCGGTGTGGGACCGGTGGCGTGCAAGGGGCCCGATGAACGAACAGTTCGTCGATTCGGTGCGTCGCAGTCGATTCCAGGTCGAAGACCTGTTGGCGGCCTGAGGCCGATGGACATGACCTCCCGACTGGTTCAGATCCGGCGAGCGGGCACAGGCCTGCCCGTGCCCGGTCCATGCGGTGGATCCGACGGCAGACGCGGGCTATCAGTCCGTCATCGATCGCAACGTCGACTTCTCGGCCGTGTTCGCCGATGCCACGGGCCGGAACCCGGATCTGGTGCTCGAGGTCCCGGACTGGGACACGCCGCCGGCCGATCTCGAGGAGCGCGTGTGGCGGGCCCTCTACGAGGTGCCGGATCCCGAGTTTCCGATCTCGCTGGTGGACCTGGGACTCGTGTATGGGGTCGAGGTTACGGAGCCGGACTCGACCGGTGGCGCGAAGGTCACGGTGGCCATCACGCTCACCGCGACGGCCTGTCCGTGTGTCGAGTTCATCAAGTGGGATGTCCGCGATCGGCTGCTGGCCGAGAACGGGGTCTCCGAAGTGGACGTCCGCATCACGTGGGACCCCCCGTGGACGACGAATCGGATCAGCGAAGCGGGGCCGGGATGCCCTGCGCCGAGCTGGCGTGTCGATTTGAAAACCGAAGGGGCGAGCCGCGCGCCGCGGCAGCGCCCGAGGAGAACGTGACGCATGGGCCACCTGAGCGGCGAGCACCTGTACGAGATCTTCGCGCGCCAGAAGCGAGCGGAGCGGCTGGAGCACATCGGGACCATATCGGCTCCGAACCCGGCCCTGGCGCGGGCCTATGCCTGGCAAACCTACGACGAGCAGAAGTGGTTCGAGATGGTGGTGGCCCCGCGCGACGCCTTCGAGGCCGTGAACCGTGACGAAGAACCCTTCACCCTGAGTCCGGCGGAGGCCTCATGACTCAGAGTGGCACGGCCGGTTTCCGAACCGCGGACGATGTTCCCGAGGAGCTGCGGGACGATCTCGCGGCCCTGCTCCTGTCGCTGGCCGACAACAAACGGCTGCTGGGGATGCGCTACTCCGAGTGGCTGCTCGGCGCCCCGACCCTGGAAGCCGGGATCGCGTGCTCCGCGATGGCGCAGGACGAATGGGGACACTCGCGGATTCTGTATGCCATGCTGAAGGACTTCGGTCTGGATCCGGGACATCTGGAGCACGAGCGCGAGGCCGATGAATACCTGAGCAACGAGCTGCTGGACGAACCGCCCGCGGAGTGGTCCGGACTCGTGGCCCTGAACTTCCTGTTCGATACGGCGCTGTCCGTGCAGGTCGAATCGCTGAAGGAGAGCCGCTTCGAGCCGCTTCACTACAAGGTGCGGAAGATCCTCGAGGAGGAGCGCTTTCATTTCGAACACGGCCGTGGCTGGCTGTCGCGGCTGGCCCAGACACTCGCCGGACGGAAGGCGCTGGAGAACGCGCTGGCCCCGGCCTGGCAATCGTGCCTCAGCTGGTTCGGCGGTTCCGACGAGGGATTGATCGACCGGCTCTCGACCGCCGGGTTTTCTGACGCCGGGCCCGACGAGCTTCGCGCACGATGGATCGAGCGCGTGGCCCCCATCGTGTCGGATGCGGGCCTCGACTTCGCCGAACGGAGTGAGAGCGGCGGCTGGCGAAGCACCGTTGAGCCGGACTGGACGGAATGGAATGCCGCGCGTCGGCGGTCCGGGAGCGGCGCCCTCAACGCCGAGACCCTGGCAGCGGTTCGGGGCGACAAGAACCGCGCCATGCTGATGGACTGATCGATGACTGATTCTGCCGCGCGCCGATCATTGGGAACGCCGCTTCACAGCGACGCCATGCCCGAGTGTGTCGAATGCCCGTTCTGCCTGGGCCTGGACACCGAGCAGTTTTCCGCCTTCGGGAGTGCCCTGTCGGTGAGTCAGTACTATTGCCGCGCCTGTCGGACCGTGTTCGAGTGGATGAAGCGGAAGGGTGATCCACGGTCCCCAGAGAGCTCTGAAGGAGCGCATTCGTGAAACGCATTGGGATCACGACATTCGCGACGGTGCTGGCGGCCCTCCTGTGGACGGCGCCGGCGTACGGCCAACTCTCCCTCGGCGTGGCCGCCGGGGCGACCTACTCCAATATGGGTGGGGATCTGATTACGGCCACGGATTCCGACTGGGGAGCCCTGATGGGCGGTTGGGGTCAGTATCGCCTGCAGTCCAACCTCGCTTTGCAGCTGGAAGCGAACTGGGCCCAGAAAGGAGGCCGCGGGAGCGTCGAGGGCGGCCAGGTCGACTTCGACCTCGACTACGTGGAGCTTCCGTTCACCGCGCAGCTCGTCGTGGGGCTGAGTCCGACGTGGGACTGGAACCTGTATGGCGGGATCGCCTTCGCGTTCAAGGCCGGCTGCAACGTCAGCAACGACGCGGGGGACCAGGCGGACTGCGACCAGGCGGCCCCCAGCTGGACCTTCAACAGTACAGAGTGGAGCGTCCCCTTCGGCACCAGCTTTTCGTACGAGTTCACGCGATCCGCGCTCACGGCTGATTTCCGCTACTCGTATGGCTTGAGCAATGCTATCGACAATCTTCGCCTGAAGAACCGATCGTGGCAGTTCATCCTCCGGTGGGGCTTCGGGGTCTGACGGAGCGTGGCTCGCGAACGGCGTAGCAAAGACCCCGATAGGGAAGGCGACACAGGAGCGTCGTCGGGGGACGGACCCGGTCTTCCGGTCCGTATCTGGCGTTCGGTGTTTGGCACGCCGCTCACCCCCCGCACGGAGCGGGAACGGAAGCGGGTCGTACTCAACCACCTCCTTCTCCACAATCGGCCCGTGCGTTTGCCCGAGCGCACGATCGCGTTTCGGCACACTTTCGGCCTCGGGGGCATGTCTGCCACGCTGGTGGGGCTGCTGATCCTGACGGGTGTCCTGCTCATGTTCGTATACGAGCCCTCACCCGACCGGGCCTATGGATCGATCGAGGCGCTGCGCCGGGACGTGCGGTTCGGGGGACTCGTGCGCAACGTGCACTACTGGAGCGCCAATCTCCTGGTGTTCATCATGTTCCTGCACCTCCTGCGGACCTTCTTCACGGGAGCGTTTCACGGGGCTCGCCAGTTCAACTGGGTCATCGGCGTGCTTCTTCTCCTGGTCGTCCTCGCGGCGAATTTCACGGGCTACCTGCTTCCGTGGGATCAGCTGTCGTTCTGGGCGATCACGATCGTGACGGGAATGCTGGGTTATGTGCCATGGATAGGGGACGGGCTGATCAGACTCGCGCGGGGTGGTGCGGAGATCAGTAGCGCGACGCTGATCAATTTCTACACGTTCCACACGACGGTCATTCCGGTCAGCATCGTGGGCCTGATGGCGTTCCATTTCTGGCGCGTCCGCAAGGCTGGCGGGGTGGTAGTTCCGTTTTCGCCCGGCGAAGATCCCGCGAAGAAACCCGGTACCGTGCTCTTCGTGCCGTCCCTCCTGGTGCGGGAATTCGTGACGGGGCTCGTCCTGGTCGCGACCGTCATGGTCCTGGCGGTGGCGTTCGACGCGGGACTCGGTGCCGCCGCGAACCCGGGCATGAGCCCGAACCCGGCCAAGGCCCCTTGGTACTTCCTCGGTCTGCAGGAGCTTCTCCTCCATTTCCATCCCACCTGGGCCGTGGTGATCCTCCCGGGCCTGGCGCTCCTGGGCCTGCTCGCCATCCCCTACCTGCGGTACGACGAGCCGATGGAGGGGGCATGGTTCGTATCCGAAACCGGCCGTTCGCTGGCCATGGCGGGCGCGCTCGCGGCCGTGGCTCTGACCCCGCTGTGGGTGCTCGTGGACGAGTACGTCGCCGACTGGTCCGGTTGGCTGGCTGGACTGCCCCCGGGCCTCTCGGAGGGTCTGGTGCCGGCGGTCGTGGCGCTCGGCATCACAGGGGCCGTGATTCGGTTGGCGGGCCGGCAGTATGGCGGGAACCGGCAGGAAACCCTGCAGGCGGCCTTTGCCTTTCTGACCACCGCGCTCGTGATTCTGACGGTCGTGGGCGTCTGGTTCCGGGGCGAAGGCATGGCGCTCGGGCTGGCCATGGACACCGTGAGGAGGCTGTCGTGATGGCTGATCGGCGTGACGAGCGACCCGTCGCTTCTCAGGAAGCGGGTACCAGCCGGCGCTCGTTCCTCTCGCGCCTGTGGCTGGGCCTGGGCGGCCTGGCGATCGCCGAGTACGTATGGCTGATGGTCGAGTTTCTTCGCCCCCGTCCTGATCCCTCGGAGGCCGCGGGCGTGCTGGTGGCCGGTCCCGTCGAGCAGTTCGACCTCGACTCGGTCACCGCCTTTCCGGCCGGCAGGTTTTACCTCACCAGGCTCACCGATGGCGGCTTTCTGGCCGTTTCGCGTGAGTGCACGCACCTGGGCTGCACGGTCCCCTGGATGGCGGACGAGGGTCGGTTCGTGTGCCCGTGCCACTCGTCGGCCTACGACATTCGAGGGGACGTCCTGAGTCCGCCCGCGCCGAGGGCCCTCGATCTCCACCCCGTGCGCATCGAGAACGGGATCGTGAAAGTCGACACGGGGCGTACCCTCAAGCGGAGGGCGTTCGAGGCGTCCCAGGTGGCGCGCGTATGACGGGCGATCCGATGCGCCGTTGGAAGATCGCCGGCGTCACGGCCACCGCCGTGATCGTACTCTCGCTGCCCGTGTACGCCGTGAAGGAGGAGCGGCAGCGCCTGGTGTGGGACGCCGCCGAGTTGTCCCCGGCGTTCACGTTCGTGGGGCGCGACCGGTGCGCCGACTGCCACGAGGAGGAGACCGAGGCATGGGTTGGCTCGGACCACGACAACGCGATGGCTCCTGCGGACTCCGCCAACGTGCGCGGTGACTTCAGCGACGTGGAGTTTGAGCACCGGGGAATCACGAGTCGGTTCACCACGCGCGACGGGCGCTACTTCGTGTACACGGAGGGGCCCGGCGGCGAGATGGTCGAATTCGAGATCGCCTACACCTTCGGCTGGGAGCCCCTGCAGCAGTACCTGATCGCTTTCCCCGGGGGGCGCTACCAGGCGCTGAGCCTGGCGTGGGACACGGAGCGTGAGGAGTGGTTCCACCTCTATCCGGACCGAGACATCCCGGCGGACGACTGGCTTCACTGGACGCGCAGTGCCCAGACCTGGAACGGCATGTGCGCCGAGTGCCATTCCACGAACCTGCGCAAGGGATTCGATCCGGAGACCAACTCGTTCTCGACCACGTGGTCGGAGATCGACGTGAGCTGTGAGGCGTGTCACGGTCCGGGCTCGCGCCACTCGGAATGGGCCGACCTGCCTCCGATGGCCCGCCCGGAAGTCGCGGACTACGACCTTGCCGTCCCGACGTCCGGTATCACGTCGCGCCAGCAAGTCGAACTGTGTGCACCGTGCCACTCCCGTCGCACCGAGCTCGGCGACTATGCGCACGGCAAGGCCGACTTGATGGACCATCTGATTCCGGCCCTGCTGGAAGAGGACCTGTACCAGGCCGACGGGCAGATTCTCGACGAGGTATACGTTTGGGGGTCGTTCGTGCAGAGCAAGATGTACCGGAACGACGTGCGTTGCTCCGACTGCCACGACGCCCACAGCCTCGAGCTGCGCTTCGAAGACAACGAGCTCTGCGCCCAGTGTCACCGGGCCGATACGTACGACGTCTTCGAGCACCACTTCCACGAGGAGCTGACCGAGGCGGGGGAGCCGAACGAGGGAACGCTGTGCGTGAAGTGCCACATGCCCGAGCGGCCCTACATGGTCGTGGATTGGCGGGCGGATCACAGCCTGCGGGTCCCGCGGCCCGACCTGACCCTGGAGATCGGGACGCCAAACGCGTGCGCGGCCTCCGGGTGCCACGAGGACGAGACGGACCAGTGGGCGGCCGACTACTACACGGAGTGGTACGGTAAGGCGAAGCGGTCGCACTACGGGACGACCCTGGCGGCGGGACGTGACGGTGAGTCGGGTGCCGGGGGAGAGTTGATCCGGCTGGCGGGCGATCCCCTCTACCCGACGCTCGTCAGGGCCACGTCATTGGGCTTGCTCCGGAACTACCCGGGCGCGGAATCCACGCGAGCCATCAACGCGGCCCTGCAGGACGAAGAAGCGCTGATTCGCTACACGGCTGCCACCGCCCTGAACGCTGCCAACCCTGCCGAGCTGGTCGAACTGGTAGCGCCGCTGCTGTTCGACCCCACGAAGGCGGTGCGCGGGCAGGCGGCCGTGCGCCTGGCCGCCGTGCCGCGGGAGTTGCTGAAGCCCTACCAGGCGGAGGCGCTCGACGAGGCCACGGCCGAGTACGAGCAGACGATGCGCTACTCGCTGGACTTCCCGTTCGCCGGCCACAACCTGGCCAACCTGTACGTGGCTCGGGGAGATGCGGCCCGGGCCGAGGAGTACTATCGCCGCGCCATCCAGATCGACGACCTGTTCATTCCGGCCAAGATGAACCTGGCCGTACTGTACAACTCGCAGGGCCGAAACGGGGAGGCCGAGGACCTGATGCGCGGGGTCCTGGCGGACTACCCGGAAAATCACGATGCCGAGTATTCGCTCGCCCTGCTGCTTGTGGAGACGGGGCGAATGGAGGAGGCGCTTCCCTGGATGGAACGGGCGGCGGACGGAATGCCGCAGCGCTCCCGAATCCGCTACAACCTGGGCTTGCTTCAGCAGCAGATCGGCCAGCCGGCCGCCGCGGAAGGCAGTCTGCGGACCGCGGTCGCGGCTGAGCCTGGTAACCTGGACTATCTGTACGCCCTGGCGGACCACTATGCGAAGCGCGGCGATCTTCGGAGCGCGATGGTCGTCGCCGATCAAATGATCGCCACGAACCCGGGCGCTCAGGTCGGGCACGACATGAAGGCCGCACTCGAGCGGGCGATCGCGCAGGGCGGGGGACGCTGATCGTGGGATCGCTCAGCGACCGGGTACGGAGAAAGCTGACGAAGAAGGTGGCGTTTCCTCTGCTCAATCGCCTGGTCGGACACCGTGGTGAGCGCCTGTATCACTACTCGGCTGAAATGGACCGCCTCTTCCCCATCCGCACGTTCGACTGGCGCACGTACCGCTACCTGTCCTCCGGGATGCTCGACTCCGATCACTGGTGGCACTCGCTGCGCACTCTGGAGGTCGGCGGCGGCACGATCCTGGATGTCGGCGCGAATACAGGCTACACGGCGGCCTGGTTCTCCACGATCGCCGATCGTGTGTACGCCTTCGAGCCGGATCCCGGTAATGTGGAGATCCTGCGCGAGCAGATCAGAATTCGGGGTCTCACGAACGTCGAGATACGGGACTGCGCCGTCAGCGAGGCACCGGGCCGGGTCGAGCTGCACCTCAAGGAACGCGGCGGGCACCACGCCCTCTCCGACGTCGGTGCGTCTGCGACCCTTGGCACGGTTAGTGTTCAGTGCACGACCGTAGACGAGTTCATGCGGGACGAAGGGGTGGGCACGGTCAGCCTGCTCAAGGTGGACGTCGAGGGGTTTGAGCCGGAAGTGCTGCGCGGAGCCCGAGTCGGGCTTTCTTCGGGAGCGATCCAGAGGGTGCTCCTGGAATTCAGCCCTGAATTCTATCGCCGTCGCGGTATCGATGACCGGGCTCCGCTCACGATTTTGACCGACCACGGGTTCGTTCCTTATCTCGCGAACGGCGATCCGTTCGACCCGGACGACCCGCGAGCGAGCGACCAATGCGATGTCCTGGCGTTTGCGCCGGGGGTTCCGGCCTGGGAGAGCTGATTCCGGCCGCGTCTTACCGCCGTACCTCCGCAACGCAAAGAGCCGGCGATCTCGGATGAGACCGCCGGCTCCGTTGACTTGGCGCACCTTCGGTGGATCGGCTCCCGAAGGTCAGTCGCCCTCCGCATCCTGCGGAACGCCGCCCGGCGGCATGTTCTCGTTCAGGTAGCGCGTCATGTAGGTGAACAGGTGCTTCCGCGTCCCCGGTCCCTCGAAGATCCCGTGTGAGCGATTCGGATACGACAGCATCGTGAAGTACTTGTTGTGCTTGATCAGCTCGTTCACGAGCTGTTCGGCGTTCTGGTAGTGCACGTTGTCGTCGCCCGTGCCGTGGATGTACAGAAGGTTGCCCTCGAGCCCGGAGGCGTACTTCAGGGCGGAGCCCTCTTCGTAGTCCTCCGGGTTCTCGTCGATGAGGCCCATGTACCGTTCCATGTACACCGTGTCGTAGTTCCGAGGGTGCGTGACCGCCGCGACCGCGATTCCCGTGCTGTAGATCTCGGGGTAGCGGAACAGGGCCTGCAACGTCGCGCCCCCGCCGCCGCTCCACCCCCACATCCCGATGCGGGAAGCGTCCACGTACGGTCGCTCCGTGAGCGCCCGGGCAGCCGCCGCCTGGTCGGCGCTGTTCACGACGCCGAACTTCCGGTACTGCGCCTTCCGCCAATCCCGGCCGCGCGGGCCCGGCGTTCCCCGGTTGTCCACGCTGGCCACGATGTAGCCCTGCTGGGTCAGCATCGTGTGCCACCCGAAGTTCCCGAAGTCCCACCGGTCCAGCACCGTCTGCGCGAACGGGTGGCTGTAGGCGTAGAAGAACACCGGGTACTTGAGGCTCGGATCGAAGTCCGGCGGGTACATGATCCACGCGTCCAGCATCGCGTCCCCCACGTCGACCTGGAACAGCTCCGTCCGGCCACGGTCGAGGGCCGTGAGCGTCTCGTTGAGCCTCGCGTTGTCCACGAGGATGCGCTGGACCTCGTGGTCCGGCAGGCTGACCAGGCTCGTGACGGGAGGCGTCGTCAGCGTCGCGTACGTGTGAATCGCGAACGAGCCGTCGGGTGAGATGCTGTAGGTGTGCGTCCCCGCCTGGTCCGCCGGAGACAGTCGCACGGGGTCTCCGCCGGCAAGCGGGACCCGGTACAGGTAGCGCTGCGTGGCGTTGTCCGGAGAGGCGATGAAGTAGATCCAGCTACCCTCCTCGTCGATTAGCTCGACGTTGACGACCTCCCAGTCGCCCGACGTAATCGCCTCCAGCTCGCCCGTCGCCCGGTCCACCGAGTAGATATGCCTCCAGCCCGTCCGCTCGCTGAGCCACGTCATGCGCTGGTCGCCATCCAGCCAGATCCAGTCGTCGATCGCGTCCAGGTACGCCGCGTCCGTCTCCGTGAGAAGAGTACGGATCGAGCCGTCCTCCGCATCGCACAGCATGACGTGGTTGGTGTTCTGGTGGCGGTTCATGCGCTGGATCGCCACCTCGTCGCCGTTGCCGGACCACTCCACCCGTGGGATGTAGTTGTCCCGCTGGTCGCCGGGCACATCGCACCACACGGTGGAGCCTCCGTCCGCGCTCACCACGCCCACGCGGGCCGCCGAGTTCTGGGTGCCGACTTTGGGATACTGCACCGGGATGGTGAACGAGTAGGTCGAGTCGGTGTTGTTGATCATGTCGAACACGCCGATTCCCTCGGCATCCAGCTGCCAGTAGGCGATCGACTCTCCGTCCGGAGCCCACCGCCAACCGTCGGCCGGCAGCGGCATGAAGAACTCTTCCTCGTATACCCAGTCGAAGTTCCCGTTGATGATCGTCTCGGAACCGTCGCTCGTGAGCCGTGTGACCTCGCCTGTCGCCACGTCCTCGACGAACAGGTCGTTCTTGCTCACGTACCCGAAGCGCTCTCCGGACGGGTCGAACTTCCCGTACATGAGGCTGGACTCGGGCCGGTCCGCACCCATCTGGCGGAGGGCGCCGCTGTCGAGGTCCAGGACCCAGTAGTCGCCGCGCGAGTTGAAGCGCCACACGCGCTGCGAGTTGGTGTAAATCAGCAGCTTGGAGCCGTCCGGCGACCACTCGTAGTTCTGGATCCCCAGCGGCCGGGTCTCACCCTCGGGAACCAGTTGAGCCGCGGACACGAGCATCTCGCGCTCGCCCGTCGCGGCGTCGTAACGGACGAGGTCCCGGCCCGATCCCGCTTCGCTTCGCTCCAGGCTCGTGTAGGCCGATCCATCCTCCAGCCATCTCGATTGACCCGGGAAATCCGGGAAGAAGTCTCCGGAACCGAACAGCCGGTCCAGCGTCACCTTGCCGGCGTCCGTCGTTTCCTGGGCCCCAATCGCAGGAGCGATTGCCAGCAGGGCGAACAGGGCCAGAAGAGTCGGAAGGCCGGTCGTCACACGTTTCACGAATGTCATGGAATCTTCCTTGTTCTGCGGAACCATCATCAGCTTGGCGCGGGCTCGTGCCGCGGTTGAGCAAGATACGGAAACCCCGCACCTCACGCTTACTGACAGACGGGGAGCGCCAGGCGTTTAGCGGGGTCCCGGCCACTCGTACGGAGGCCCGGTCCGGTGTGTTTCCGGGCCGGGCCTCGATCCAGCGGAGGTCCGCCTCCGCGTTGGCGATATCTCCTCAGTCGGAGCCCGATTCCTGCGGGATTCCGCCTGGAGCCATGTTCTCGTTGAGGTAGCGCGTCATCTCCGTGTACAGGTGCCTGCGCGTGCCCTCGCCCTCGTAGATGCCGTGCGACCGATTCGGGTAGGAGAGCATGGTGAAGTGCTTGTTGTGCCGGATGAGCTCGTTCACCAGGGCCTCGAAGTTCTGGTAATGCACGTTGTCGTCGGCCGTTCCGTGCACCAGGAGCAGGTTCCCTTCCAGGTTCTCCGCATGTGTGATGGGAGCGCCCGCCTCGTAGTCTTCCGCTGCCTCGTCAGGCAGGCCCATGTACCGCTCGGTGTAGATCGTGTCGTAGTACTTCTGATGCGACACTGCCGCCACGGCGATCGCCGTGCCGTAAACGTCCGGGTACTGGAAGAGCAGGTTGAGGGCCATCTCCCCTCCGCCGCTCCATCCCCACGTCCCCACCCGGTCGGCGTCTACATAGGCACGCGCGACGATGACCCGGGCCGCCGCCGACAGATCAGCCACGTTCAGCTGGCCGATGTTTCGGTACAGGGCCTTCCGCCAGTCACGGCCGCGCGCGCCGGGCGTACCCCGATTGTCGACGCTCGCCACGATGTAGCCCTGCTGCGTGAGCATCAGGTGCCACAGGTAGTTTCCGCCGCCCCACGAGTCCTGCACGGTCTGGCCCCACGGCTCGCTGTAGCCATAGAACAGGATCGGGTACTTCTTCGACGGGTCGAAATCAGGCGGATACATCATCCAGGCGTCGAGCAGGGCGTCGCCGATGTCGACCTGGAAAAACTCGAACTCCCCGCGATCCAGCGCGTCGACCGTTTCCCGGAGCCTGTTGTTGTCGACCAGCGTCCGGATCACCTCGTGGTCCGGCAGCCGCAGCAGTTCAGTGATCGTGGGGGAGCCGAAGCTCGAATAGGTATGAAGGGCAAACCGGGCGTCCGGTGAAATGTTGTATCCATGGGTTCCCGGCTGGTCCTCCGGCGTGAGCCTCTCGGCGTTCCCCCGCCCGTTGAGGCGCGCCCGGTAGAGGTAGCGCTGCGTCGCCGTCTCGGGTGACGCCATGAAGTAGACCCGGCCGCCGTCTTCATCGATCCGCTGGATGCTGATGATCTCCCAGTCATCGTCGTCGTCGGTGATGGTCCCGACCTTCTTGCCATCTCGCGACACCCGGTAGAGGTGCCGCCAGCCGGATCGCTCGCTGACCCAAGTAAACTCCTTGTTCCCGTCCAGCCACGCCCAGTCGCTGACCGCATCGAGGTACGCGGGATCGGTCTCGGTCAACACCGTCTTCATCGCTCCCGAAGCGGCTTCGCAGAGCATCACCTGGTTCATGTTCTGGTGCCGGTTCATGCGCTGAAGGACGATCTGTTCCGAGTCGCCCGCCCACTCCATCCGGGGGATGTAGTTGTCCCTCAGGTCGCCCGGGACGTCGCACCACGTGGTCTCTCCTCCCGCGCTCGAGATCACCCCGACGCGAGCCGCGGAGTTGGTGCCCCCGGCCTTCGGGTACTCGACGGGAATGGTGTACGAATACACGGAATCCGTATTGTTGATCATGAGGAAGTCGCGCACGCCCTCGGCGTCGAGCTGCCAGAAGGCGATCGAGGCACCGTCCGGGCTCCACCGGAATCCGTCCCGGGCGGAGAACTCCTCCTCGTAGACCCAGTCGAACGTGCCGTTGATCAGAGTCTCCGATCCGTCATCGGTGAGCCGGACGACGTCGCCCGTGGCGATGTCTTCCACGAAAATGTCGTGCTCGCTGACGTAGGCCACGCGCTCACCCGCCGGGTCGAACTTGGCGAACATCAGGCTCGACTCGGGGCGGGCCGCCCCGACCTGCCTCAACTCGTAGTTCTCCAGGTCCAGGACCCAGTAGTCGCCACGCGTGTTCTGCCGCCAGACACGACGCGAGTTCGTGAAGACCAGGAGCTTCGTCCCGTCGGGCGACCACTGGTAGTCCTGGATCGACATGGCGCTCTGGGCACCCTCCGGCATGAGCAGGGAGGCCGAGACCACGATCGTACGGATCCCACTCTCGGTCTCGTAGCGAACGAGGTCACGCCCGCCCGTCACCGCCGTCGAGGGCTCGAGCGTGGTGTAAAAAACGCCGTCATCGAGCCACCGCGCCTGCCCGAAAAAGTCTCCGCGGAAGTCCCCCGAACTGTAGATCCGGTCGAGCGTGACTTCGGCAGGGTCGGGGTCCTGGGCCGCGCTGACAGGAGCCAGAACAAGGGAAGAGACGAACAGCACGCCCAGGGCGCGCCCCGTGCATCGCATGACAGGTCGCATCGGATTCCTCGTGGATTGTCGGGTCACGCCCCGAAAACTCGGGGTGGAGCATGTAGCTGCCACCGTCGCGTGGCACGGGGACAAGCTATCGAATGAGGTGGGTCCTCGCCGGGGTCAGAGCCCCAGCAACTTCAGGAGATCGTTGAGGAAGGCGAAGCTCACGAAGAAGACGACCACCGTGGCGCCGGCCACGTTGGTGTAGCGCACGAGCCGCGGGTGCAGGGGCCTCCGGATCAGTCCCTCGACGGTCAGGAGCAGAAAATGTCCGCCATCCAATACCGGAATCGGAAGAAAGTTGAGGATCGCCAGGTTGAGCGAGAGAAAAGCCACGAACGCGAAGAACTGAGGCCAGTTCATCCGGTACGCTCGCTCGCTCATCTGAGCGATTTCCACCGGTCCGCTGACTTCCCGAAGGCCGACGGCGCCCGTCACCAGCAACTTCCCGCTCTCCGAGATCATCCGGGTATGGCGGCCCACCTCACCGGCGCCATACGCGATGGCCGAGCCGAAGTCCTCGTCCCGGTCCCTATCGAGGAATTCAGTACCGAGGTGAGCGCCCAGCCACCCGAAGCTGCCTTGGGCCACGAAGTCGCGATCCGGCTGCGGAACCCAGATGTCGACTCCAGCTCCGTTACGAAGAACTCGGATGGAGACAGGCGCCGCTGGAGTGTACGGCATGGCCTCGAGCCATTCGTAGAACGACGGGGTGGCCCGCCCTTCCACCGCGACGATGCGGTCACCGGTCAAGAGCCCGGCCCTCTCGGCCGGCGAACCCGGCTGTATCGTGCCGAGTACCGGAGCCAGGGGAGGAAGGAGCGAGGCAAGGAGCTGGATGCGATCCCCCTTCAACTCAGGGATCGTGACCTGCATGCTCTCACCGTCGGCGAAGGCAATCGACTGCGGCCCCGGATCGACCGCGAGGAGGGCCATCGCGAATTCGCCCCAATCGCTCACCTTGCGGCCGGCCACCCGGATCACGTCGATGTCCGAGCGCATCATTTCCCAACCGGCGGCGTCGAGCGGCAAATCGTCCGTGAATACGGCGCTCACCCGCGCCGGGGTGGGAGGCGTGGCCACACCCGTCGAGCCCAGGATCGCGAAGATGGCGAGGGCAAGAGCCGCGTTGGCCGCCACCCCGGCCACGACGACGATCATGCGCCGGTGCACCTTCTGGAACGCGAATCCGTTGGGCCACTGGCAGCCGGTCTTCCTCCGTGCCCTGCATCCCCATGATGCGCACGAAGCCGCCCAGCGGAATGAGTGCGAGCTGGTAGCTGGTCTCACCGATGCGGAAGCGGAAGAGCGGCGGTCCGAAGCCGACCGAAAACGAGGTTACCGGCATACCGGCCCACTTTGCCGCGACCAGGTGTCCCAGCTCATGCACCAGGATCAGCATGTCCGTGACCAGCAGCAGAAGCAGGACCGCCAGAATCATACGTTCGCCTCTCCTATGCGTGTACACGACGTTCGGGTTCGGCCACTCGGCACGCGCGACCGCCCCTGCCTGACCCGGAGGTGCAAGTTCCGTTCGGTCTCCGCGCCACCGGGCCAGCCTCTCCGAGGCGGCCGACGTCCCCTCCGTGAAGCGCCAAGGCGAGTTCTTCCCCACGCCTCATAGACAATGCCGTAAATATCTACTAAATATACCTTTACACTTTTCCGTGCGCGCGCAATGCCGAGAACCGGCGTGAATCGCGGTTGCGCAACGGACGACCGGCACGGGTAATCTCGGCTGTCGGTCACATCGGTCTATCGTTGCGGCCTCGCCACACCTGGGACTCCTCGTGCGTGGCGCTGCTTCGGCACCGGCGCCGGTCGTTGTTCGGGCATCCTCGCCCCTGTACATTCTGCGCTCTCCATTTGCCATGAACGGTTACGGAAGCTCGGTGTAAAGGAAGCACTTAGGCGGAGCAGGACCGGCGTCGGGTCGCCGGTCGCGCTTCTTTCGGACGGCGCAGGGGCGCCGAATTCACAGGAGGAGACACCTGATGCAAGAGTGTTTAGACGGGGCGCGAACACGGACCGGGCTCGGCAGCATGCTCGCCACGGCCGCGCTGATCCTGACCTTTGGGGCCTGTTATCCCGGGGACATCGCCAGCGTCGAGGAGACCGACGTCGTGCTGACGGTTCAAAGCGGGGGTGATTTTTCTGGCTACAGCACGTATGCCATGCCGGATACGGTGATCGACGTCTGCGAGAATGCCGATGATCCGGAGTGCGCGAACGCGATCGACATCGACCACAGTTACGACGCCCAGATCCTGGCCCAGGTCGCGGACCGCATGCTGGGCTATGGCTACGGACGGATTCCGATCGACGAGGTCGACGAGAACAACCTTCCGAGCGTCTTCGTGATCGTGACCGTGTCGGCGACCGAGCGCACTTCGGCTACGGTGTGGTGGCCGTGGTGGGGTTGGGGCGGCTGGTGGCCCGGTTGGGGACCCGGTTGGGGGCCCGGCTATCCGGCCGTGTCCGTGACCCGGTGGAACCAGGGGACTCTCCAGATCACGATGATCGACCCCACGGACACGGATCCGGACCAGCAGATCTTCAACGTTCAATGGGACGCCACCCTGTCCGGCGTGCTGAGTCGGGCGGACGCTCCGATCGACACCAATCGGATCGACCGTGGCATCCAGCAGGCGTTCGACCAGTCGCCGTACCTGAAGACCAACTGAGCCAACAGCGAGAATCGGAGTCATATGATGAAAGCGATAAAGGGAATCATCGCCTCGCTGGCGCTCATTCTGGTGACCAGCGGGGAAGCAAAGGCGCAGGACTGGTGGTGGGGCATCATGTACGAAATGTCTGCCACCTCCAGCCTGCCGGGGAACTCGGACTCAAACGTCAACTTCGTCGAGGACTACAGCTTCCGGGGCCTCGGGATCGAGGCGCGCTACGTGCCCAACCGGGGAGCCAATTATTCGTTCGGCTTCAACGTGGGCTGGAGCGTCCTGAACGAGAAGAACGACTTCGGCACGGAGCGGAACACGCTCAGCCTGCCGAACGCCGACGTCTCGGGCACGCAGCTGCGGTACTTCAATGCAGTGCCATTGATGGCGAACGCATCCTACTACTTTGGCGACCGAGGCGGAATCAGGCCGTACGTCGGCGTGAGCGCCGGTACTTACTACATCGAGCGTCGCGTGGATATCGGCGTATCCGCCGTCGTCGACGACAACTGGCATTTCGGCTGGGCGCCCGAGCTGGGACTCGTCGTTCCGCTGGGCCGACCGGAGATCGCGCTGCTCACGACGATCCGTTACAACTGGGCCTTCAGTGCAGGCGGAACGGGCGATCAGAAGTACTGGGGCTTCAACATCGGAATCGCATACCGCTGATCCGGATGTCGCCGGTACATTGCCGGCATGCAGGAGAACGACGTGGTACGGGGGAGGCCTCCGGTCTCCCCCGTCTACCATTCCAAGCGCGATGAAAGGCGGAGATCCGACTATTGGCTGAGGTCCAGATCCGGGACGGAGAAGATGTCCAGAAGGCGTTGCGGCGATTTCGCCGTAAGGTGCAGCGGGCTGGAATTCTGAAGGACTTCCGGAAGCACCGTCACTACGAGAAGCCGAGCGCCGCGAAGCGTCGCAAGACCCAGGCGGCAGAGCGTCGCCGACGCCGCCAGGCAAGGCGCAAGGAGCCTGAGTAGGGAGTGCCAGCGAGTCAGGCCCATATTTCTTCGAACATCAAGTACTGCGAGGCCGCCATTCCCAGGGCCTGGTACGTATCCTGGGCGGCAAGGTTGTCCCGCTCCACGTACAGGCGAATTCCCAGCACTTTCTCCGCGAGAGCCGTTTCCCGCACGTGCTCATGGAGCATTCGATACACGCCCTCGCGGCGATGACGCTTCGACACGTAGACGCTCTGCAGCCACCAGACCCGTCCGTTTCGCCAGTCGCTCCACTCGGTGGTGATCATGACCTGTCCCACCACCTCCTCGCTCTTTGACTGCGACGAAATAGCGCCCCCGGGCCGGATCCTTGAGCAAGGCCTCGACACCCTTTGTCAGCACCTTTCGGTCCAGTTCCCGGCCTTCGGTCTCTCGCGCCATCGCCTGGTTGAAGAGGACGATGCGCGCGGCGTCGTCCCCATTGGCTTCGCGAATGACGATCGACATGCAGAGTTCTCCCGTTCGAACGTGGAAACCACCATACTCGGCCCGCCCGCCCCGACAGGCAAACCGGCGCTGTCGGTCCTGACGGACGAGACCGCAGCGGATAACTTCTCGCCATGACCCGCAACGATCGTGCGACTGACATCTGCATCGTCCTCCTCACCGGGATCGGTGACGTGGTGCACGGGCTGCCCGTGGCCAACGCGATCAAGGACGACGACCCGAGCCGCCGGATCACCTGGGTGGCCGAACCGGCTCCCGCCGAGGTCCTTCGCGAGCACCCCAGCGTGGACCACGTGATCGCGTTCCGGAAGAAGGAGGGTCTGGCCGGCCTCCGGCGACTCAGCGACGACCTCAGGGGCCGCCGGTTCGACCTGACCCTGAACATGCAGCGTCACTTCAAGGGCGTGTTCCCGACGATCCTGTCCGGCGCGCCGACACGGATCGGCCTCGACCGGGACAAGGTGCGTGAAGGCGTGTGGCGCTTCAGCAACCGTCACATCGAGCCCGGTCCGTGGGCCCATACGCAGGACATGCTGCTCCGGTTCCTGGATGCGATCGGTATTCCCCGCCCCGCCCCGCTCGAGTGGCGAATCACGTTCAATGCGAACGAACTGGCTCTCCAGCAGGCGTTCTTCGGCGGGCTCCCGGACGGCCCGGTCGTCGGACTGGTGCTGGGGTCGAACGTGATCCGGAAAGACTGGCCGGCCGAGCGATACGCTGAGCTGGCGGATGCGATCTCGGAGCGGCACGGATTCACGGTGCTTCTCGTCGGAGGACCGGCGGAGCGCGAAAGAGCGGCCGCGGAGCTCATCCTCGCCACGGCGAAGAGCCGGCCCATCTCGACCCTGGCCGACGATGTCCGCCGAATGATGTGGACGGTCGGTGGCTGTGATCTTCTGGTCAGCCCGGATTCCGGACCCCTGCACCTGGCTCACGCGCTCGGTGTCCCGGTGGTCGGCCTGTACGGCCACACCAATCCGGCGCGCGTCGGTCCCTATTCGCGGTTCCGCGACCTCGTCGTGGACGCTTACCACGACTCGGGGGAACCGCCCGATCCGACGCAGACCAGGGCGAGATCCGGTCGCATGGAGCGTGTTGCCGTATCCGACGTGCTGGAAAGTGTGGACCTCGGTTTCAGACGTTACGTGTCTCCGGGCGGACGACACGGCCATCGGAGGGAGAGCACGACATGATATCGTTCGCGAGGGTGTGTCTCGTCGTGGCGCTCAGCCTCGCGCCACTCGCCTGGCCGGCCGAACGGCTGACCGCGCAGGAGCCCGTCTCCCCCTCGACGGGTCAAGCCGAGATCGCCCCACCGCAGGAGCAACCGGTCCTGCGAGAGCTGGCCAGTGCCGTGTCGCCGGATCGAATCGAGTCCGATGTGCGTAAACTCGTATCGTTTGGCACCCGGCATACCCTGTCCGACACGCTTTCGGAGAGCCCGCGGAATCGGGGCCGCCCGGCGGTGGATCAAAGCCGAGTTCGACCGGATATCACTGGCATGCGGTGGATGCCTGGAGGTGTCCTACCAGCGAACGATGGTCACCGCCGGCGACCGGATCCCGGATCCCGTGGAGATCGTGAACGTCATTGCCGTGCAGCGAGGCGTTCACGACCCGGGTCGCTACGTGATCATGTCAGGGGACATCGACTCGCGGGTCTCCGACCCGCTCGATGCGACCTCCGACTCTCCGGGCGCCAATGACAACGCGTCCGGCGTGGCCGGTGTCCTCGAAGCCGCTCGCGTGCTCAGCAAGCGTCAATTTTCGGGATCGATCCTGTACGCGGCGCTCTCGGGAGAGGAGCAGGGCCTGTACGGCGGCCGTCACCTCGCAGCGCTCGCCATCGACGAGGGATGGCGGATCGCCGGGGTGCTGAACAACGACATGATCGGCAACATCGAGGGCATCACCGGGGTCGTGGACAACACGACGGCGCGCGTCTTCTCCGAGGGAACCCGTGCGGTCGAGAGCGAGAGCGAAGCGCGGATGAGGCGCTTCACCGGGGGAGAGGTAGACTCGCCTTCGCGGAACCTGGCGCGCTACGTCAAGGCGCTGGGGGACCGGTACGTCCCCAACCTCGAAGTGATGATGATCTACCGGCTGGATCGATTCGGCCGCGGCGGTCACCACCGTCCCTTCAACGACGCGGGATTTGCAGCCGTCCGGATCATGGAGACGAATGAGAACTACCACCGGCAACACCAGGATCTGAGGACCGAAGGCGGGATCGAGTACGGTGACGTGATCAGCGGCGTAGATTTCGAATATGCCGCCAAGTTGACTTCCCTCAACGTGATCGCGCTCGCCTCGCTCGCTTGGGCTCCCCGAGCGCCGTCAGGCGTGCGGATCGCCGGCGCCGTGTCGCCGAGCACGACGCTCTCGTGGGATCCCGTGGACGAGGAGGCGGCTCCAGATCTTGCGGGATACCGCATCTACTGGCGTCTCACCACGTCGCCTGAATGGAATCATTCGGTGTTTGTGAGGGATTCCACCGAAGCCACGCTCGAGAACGTGATCATCGACAACTGGCTGTTCGGGGTCTCGAGCGTGTCAAATGGGGGTTTCGAGAGCCCGGTCGTGTTTCCCGGGCCGGCGGGTGCCTTCTTCGAGAATTCGTCGCGGCGCTGAAGGTCCTTCCCGCCGCTGGACGGCACAGCGATTGCCTGTTGAGCGGGTGAGAGCAAGCGAAACACGAGCGAGGAAGGCAACCCAACCCGTGAAACGCCGTTGGCGCGGTGCGTCGGCTTTTTACTCAGGCCCCCGACGATTCACTCCTCCTGACAGGGGGAGATGGCGAGCTCATCATCGCCCGCCTGCGGATCGCGGTAACCTCGGTTATGCTCGTCGTGGCCGCGCTGGCGTACCTCCAGGACCCTGATTCGGCTCAGTCCCGCGTCCACCTCGCGGGCGGGCTCCTCGGCGTTCCCGTCAGCGTTTTACTCCTCCTCGTGATCCGGCGCGCTCATTACCGGTGGTGGATCGGGCTGGCGACGACCCTGTTCGATGTGACCATGGTAAGCGCGGCGCTGGCCGCCTTTCTGATCGCGGGGAACCCGCACGCCGCCGTGAACAGTCAGACTACCTATCCCCTCTACCTCCTGGCCCTGTCGGCGACCACCATCCGTCTCGATCATCGGGCCTGCGCGGTGGCTGGCCTGGCCGCGGTCGTTCAATACACGACCATCGTGGCGGTGGCAGTACTCATGTGGGACATGAACGCCCCGGAGTACGCGCCGTTCGCATTCGGGCTCTTCGACACCGAGAGCCAGGTCGGGCGAATCCTGATTCTCGCGGCGGCGGGGGCTCTCGGGACCCTGGTGAACCTGCGCATGCAGAAACCGCATATCCTTTCTGCCGCGGACTCGCTCACCGGAATGATGAACCGTCGAACGTTCGAAGACCGGTGGCAGGGCGAGGTGGCCCGCGCCAGACGCTACGGACGTCCCATTTCGATCGCGGCGATCGATATCGACTACTTCAAGCAGTTCAACGACACATACGGTCACGCGGCGGGTGACGCCGCCCTGCAATCCGTGAGTCGCGTTATGCGCAGTCGCGTTCGAGCCGGTGACTTCGCCGCCCGGATGGGAGGCGAAGAGTTCGTGGTTGCCCTCCCGGAGACGAACTCCGCGAATGCCATGACGATGGCCGAGCAGCTGCGGCGTGCCATCGCCGAGAACCAGATCCGAATCCCGGGCCACCGGGGGATGGCCGGCGTCACCATCAGCATCGGCGTGGCTTCCTGGCCTGAGCACGGTGAGGAGATCACTCGGCTTCTCGAGCGAGCCGACAACCGACTGTACGAGGCCAAGCTGGCCGGCCGGGATCAGGTCAAGGGACCCGGAGGGACGGACCGAGAGCACGACGTCATACGACCGAAGAAGCTGACGAGGGTCAAGCCTGTCTGAGAATTCTCCTGGCGAGTCGCCAGCAGACGAACAACGCTGCTGCTATCCACAGTCCGCCCCACACCACCGTGGGTACTCCCGTCATCTCTGCCAGCATCCGGGCGTCTGAACGCAACTCCGGCCGTTCGAGCACGTCGCTCTTGATGTCGAGCACCGCGTACAGGCAACTCGTCAGGCCCAGCGCCCACAAGACGCGCCCGTTCGCGGCTGGTGACAGGTATCGGGCGGCCGCCACCAGTACCGCGCCGAACACGAGACCGAATGCGAGTCCGAACGGGTTTCGCACGTAGAGCACGGCGACCAGGCCAATGAAGGCGCCGATCGCACCGGTGATCCAGGGGGCCTGCCGCGTAAACCGAACGGCCAGGAGCACGAGGGCTGCACCCCAGAGCAGGCTTCCGAGGTAGCCTGCCGACAGCGTGAGGAATGCGTCGCCCCCCCCGCAGTAGCAGGCACCGCCGAGGTCGGGTGTGACCACGATTCGTTCGATGGCACCGCCGGTGGCCATGGCCATCAGCCCGTGGCTGATCTCGTGAAGAAGAACCACGAACAGCTTGAGAGGCGTGACAAGCCACGTGTCCCACAGCAACCACAAAGCGGCGAAGAACGCCACGAATCCGGCCATGTAGCGGACGCGGGCTTTCGCTGACCTGTCTTTCCCCTGCTTCCGGCTCTTGTTCGCCACGCGATGACGCTGCCTTTCGTCAGTTCCTCGGCTGTCCGGGCTCCGTGTCCGTCGCGGCGGCGGCGGACGACAGGTATTATGGCCACAAGTTCCCACGAAATCGATACGAGAGACCCAACGATGAGGATTCTTCAGGTCGCGAGCGAGGCGGTCCCATGGGCGAAGTCTGGCGGGCTTGCAGACGTCGTCGGAGCCTTGTGCGCGCATCTCGCCGCCGCCGGTCACGAAGTGATCCTTGCCCTCCCGCGGTATGGCGAGTTGAACGCTCCCGGACCGGAGCCTGACTCACCCATCGTTTCGGTTGCTGCGGGCCCAGCGGATTCGATTGCGGTACGCCCCGCTGAATCCGGCGCGGGGTTCGACGTGTGGTGGGTGGATGCTCCCGATTTGTTCGACCGGCCGGGTCTTTACGGAACGCCGGACGGTGACTACCCGGACAACGCGCTCCGCTTCGCGACACTGGTTCGCGGTGCGCTCGGTGCCGCGCAGGCACTCGACTGGCGGCCGGACGTGATCCACGCGCACGACTGGCAAGCCGCCCTGGCTCCGGTGCTGGTCAGGGAAGGCGAAGGCGGACAGGAGCCGGCCCCGGTGACCGTGCTGACGATTCACAACATGGCGTACCAGGGGTCGTTCGCGCTTGCCGATGCGAGGGCCGCTGGGGTGCGGCGCTCGACGGCGCTGGCGCAGGGCCGAAGAGTAAGCTTCCTGAAGGGAGGCATTCTGACGGCCGATCGGGTCACGACCGTGAGTCCGCAGTACGCCCGTGAAATCGGGACCCCCCGCCTGGGGTTCGGTCTCGACCGGTGGATCGCGGGCCTGGCGTCGCCCGTCGTCGGGATTCTGAACGGGATCGATACGGACGTCTGGAATCCCGAGACGGATCCGCACCTGGCCGCGAACTATGCCGTGTCCGACATGAGCGGGAAGATGGCCTGCAAGGCGTCGCTGCAGGACGAGGTGGGGCTGGCCGCCAGCCCGGACGTTCCCCTCTTCGGGATGGTGTCACGGCTCGTCGGCCAGAAGGGCCTGTCGCTGATCGACGAGTTGGCCGACGATCTGTTCGAACGTGACGCGCAGTTCGTCTTCCTCGGAACCGGGGAACCTCGTTACGAGCGGCTGATCACCGACCTGGCGGCCAGGAATCCCAACGTCAGGGCCCGCCTCGAGTTCTCCGAGGGGCTGGCTCACCGGATCGAGGCCGGGGCCGACTTCTTCCTCATGCCCTCGGAGTTCGAGCCCTGCGGGCTGAATCAGATGATCAGCCAGCGCTACGGCACACCTCCGATCGTACACCGGACGGGCGGCCTGGCCGACAGCGTGACACACGCCTCGCCCTCGGCGCTCGAGACGGGCGCGGCGACGGGAGTGGTTTTCGATCACTTCGATGCGCCGACCCTGTCCTGGGCGGTCGACTTCGCCCGGGACCTTTACGCCACGCCCGATCGGCTCGCAGGGGTGATCAGGGCGGGGATGGCGCAGGACTTTTCCTGGCGCCGCAGCGGGCTCGAATACGAGCGGCTGTATCGCCAGGCCATCGAAGACTTGAACGGAGCATCGTAATGCGAGGCGATCTGCGGGTACTCGGGCTGGTGATGGCCGGCGGCGAAGGCCGACGGCTGATGCCGTTGACCGAAGAGAGAAGCAAGCCGTCCGTGCCTTTCGGCGGCAGCTACCGGATCGTGGACTTCGTCCTGTCGAACCTGCTGAACTCAGGCATCTACTCCAATTTCGTGCTGGTCCAGTATCGGTCGCAGTCGCTGATCCATCACCTGCGTGAGGGGTGGCGGCTCAGCACGCCCCACCCGGATGACTTTCTCACGGTGGTTCCGCCCCAGATGCGCGTCAGCAAGGAATGGTATCGCGGGACTGCGGATGCCGTGTTCCAGAACTTCAATCTCATATACGACTACCGTCCGGACCTGATCGCCGTCTTCGGAGCCGACCACATCTACCGGATGCACATCGGCCACATGATACGTTTCCACACGAAGAAGAAGGCGGATCTGAGCGTGGCCATGCTACCGGTGCCCGTCGGCGAAGCCTCGGGTTTCGGAGTTGCCGAGGCCCATGACGACGATACGATCGTCGCGTGGGAGGAGAAGCCGGCCGATCCGCCGGAAATGCCGGGACGACCCGGCTGGGCCTACGCATCGATGGGGAACTACATCTTCGAGCCGGGCGCCCTGCTGAAAGTGCTTCAGCGCGTGACGGAAGAGGGCCTGGAACCCGACTTCGGAAAGACGATCGTGCCGCTGATGGTCGAGGATCCGGAGTATAGAGTCGCCGCTTACGACTTCCACCGAAACCGGGTACCCGGCGTGAAATCCTACGAGGAGGTCGGGTACTGGCGGGACGTCGGCACCTTGCAGGCATATTGGTCGGCCCACATGGACCTGCTGGGAGCCCAACCCGGGTTCGATCTCAACAACCGCATGTGGCCCATCCATTCGCAGGCCTATCACCGTGCGAGCCCGCGCGTGCTGTCGGGAACGATCGAGGACTGCTCCCTCGGGGTGGGCAGCGTGGTGGACGACGCCCGGATCGTCCGGTCGGTTATCGGGCGCAATACCTGGATCGAGAGCGGTGCGGAGATCGTCGATTCGATCGTGATGGATCACTGCCGGATCGGCCATGACACCCGGATACACCGGGGGATCGTGGACCGCTACAACTTCGTGCAGGACGGCGAGGTGGTGGCCGCGGACGCCGGGCCGCGCAGGGAGGGGGCTCGGGTCGAGGGGGATCTCATCGCCCTGCGCCGAGGGCGAACCCGTCCGATCTGACGGGAACGGCTCTGCCCTACAGAAGCAGGACCAGGAGCGCCACCACGCACACGGCCAGCCCGCTGACGGCCAGGACCGGAAACCGTCGATCGAACACGGCCCGGCTCACCGCGAAGATCGACAGGAATACGGCCAGAGTGGCGTACAATCCCGTCAGTGCCCCCCTCCACAGCTGGCCGTCCGGGTAGAGCATCACGGCGGCCCCCGACACCAGGGTCCCGAAGAACAAGAGACGTTCGGTAAGAGCCTCCTCCGGGCGCGGCCTCTGCGTGGCCGGCAGCTTCCCAGCCAGCGCGAGCACCAGCAGGACCAGGAGCTCGACCCCTATCAAACCGAACCAGGCGGCCCGCCCGGCGGTCAGACCAGCCCCGGGCTGAAGCGCATCGGTAAACGCGGAGAACGCGACTGACGTGACCGAGATCGCGCCCAGGGCGTAGATGCCGAACGCGATCAACCGACCGACCACGAGATTCGCGAAGAAGGTCCCCGGAGTGTCGCGCCGGAACCGAAGCGACGGTACGGCCGCGAGCGGGTTGCGAGACACGACGGCCGGGGGCCAGCGGTCGGCTCGCGCGGCCCGCAGCACGGCGGCGGCCTCCGCCCGAGTGCGCGCCACGTCCTCAGCCCCCACCCAGCCTCGCTCCGCCGCTTCGTTCAGTTCGTCTTCGTCCAGCAACCGCGGCGGACCCTCCGGCGCTTGCCATACATCGAGGAAGAGGTCGGTGAGATGCCAGACGGCCGTCTCGGGACGTGGTGGCTGCACGAAGTTGGTGTAATACCCGAGAAACACGGCGTCGCTATCGTAGACCGCTCCCACCTCGTACGACCGACCCGGGAACATGAACCACAGAATGGCACCGCCGGGAGGGACCTCGGCTTCCCCTACGGGCAAGGGCGGGTCGTCGGTCTCGAGCACGAGCAGAGTGATCTTGCACGCCGCACCGTCGTGAAGGAGTTCCTGGGAGAAATGCTGTACGCCATCCGGTGGACGGCGATATACGATCGCAACGGTCGGAGTACCTGCGTCACCGCGTGCTGGAACGCCGCGCGTGCGAGATCTGCGGTCGATCAGGCGCCTAGTTAAGATCGGTAAACGTCCGGTTCTGTTCAGCCATCCGTACCAGCAGCGGTGCAGGGGCGAAGCGGTTTCCGAGCGCGTCGGCGTATTCCGACAGCGCATCGTGGATCTTCTGGATTCCCTCGGCATCGGCCCAGCGCATCAGACCACCGCGGAACGGAGGGAATCCCGTTCCGAGAACCATGGCTAAATCCACGGAATCCGGTCCATCGACGACCTCATCCTCCAGCGCGTGTGCGGCCTCGTTCACCATGGCGTACAGACATCGACTGCGAATCTCCATCGCGGACGCAGGCGAGGCTTCCGGCCCGGTGGCTAAGGCAGCGTCTTTCGCAAACAGGGCTTCGACGGCTCGGGTCCGCCCCGCGATCCTTGCCGTCCTGATACCGATGAAACCCCAATCCGTTCTTCCTGCCCAGACGGGCGTCGTCGATCATTCGGTCCAGGACGCCAGAGGGCCTCATCCGATCGCCGAACGACGCGGCCATTTCCCGGCTGGCATGGCGTGCGACATCGAAGCCGATCTCATCCAGCAGCCGCAGCGGACCCATCGGCATGCCGAAGTTCGCGAGCGCGGTGTCGATATCTTCGACGCCGTGCCCCTCCTCGAGCAGGAACCCGGCCTCGTTCAGATACGGGGCCAGGAGTCGGTTCACGAGGAAACCGGGGCGATCGGCCACCAGCACCGGTGTCTTGCCGAGCGCGAGGACGAGATTGAACCCGGTCGCGAGCGCCTCCGGGTCCGTGCGTGGCCCGGCCACCACTTCCACCAGCGGCATCTTGTGCACCGGGTTGAAGAAATGGAGCCCCAGCACCGATCCGGGCCGGACGACTCCATTCGCCATCTCGTCCACGGAGAGGGCAGACGTGTTGGTGGCCAATACCGCATTTCCGGTCGCGGCCTCCGCTTCGCGCAGGACCTGCTGCTTCACGGCCATTCGCTCGACCACCGCCTCGATCACGAGGTCCGCGTCCTCGATGTCGCCGTACTCCAGGGTGCCCGCGATGAGGGCGAACTTGAGGGACGCCTCCTCGTCGCTGAAGACCCGTGCGACCGCCGCTTTGCGAAGCAGATCGGCCGCATGGCGAAGCCCTGAGTCCAGGGCATCCCGGTCGATGTCCTTGAGCACCACCGGGATGTCGTGCGCCGCGGCCAGCTCGGCGATCGCTCCGCCCATCACGCCCGCCCCGATGACGCTCATCTTCCCGACCGGTCGCCCGCGTTCCGTCACGTCGGGGGGAAGCGCCTTCCGGGCTGCCTGCGACAGGCGAAAGACACGCACGAGATTGCGCGACTCGGGTGTGACCGCGAGTTCGCCGAGCGCCGTGGCCTCCAGCGCGTACGCCGCGTCCGCTTTCAAACCCACTGCGCTCGACAGGACGTCGATGGCCTTGAATGGCGCTGGATAGAAGGTCCCAACCTCGGCGGCCGCCTGTCTTCGCGCGGCACCGAACATGATCCGGCGTCCGGGTCCCGTCCTCTCCAGCAGACGCTGTGTGAAACCGAGCTGCGGCGTCGCGGTATCGACGCGTTTACTGATGATTTCGGCGGCGAACTCGCTCACGGCGGATCGGAAGCGAGCCGATGGCGCCACACGGTCCACCAGCCCGATCCGCCGGGCGCGCGCGGGCCGCACCGGTTTGCCCGACAGGATGATGCCCAGCGCGTTCTGCATCCCTACAAGAGAGGGGAGCTTGACCGTTCCTCCGAACCCGGGCAGGATGCCCAGGCGTACCTCGGGAAGGCCGATCGACGTCGAGGTCCTGTCGGAGGCGATACGGTAGTCGCAGTGCAGGATCAGCTCGGTGCCGCCCCCCATGCAGGCCCCATCGACCGCTGCGATCGTAGGCACTCGCAAGCGTTCGATGCGCCTGAATATGCGCTGTCCAACGGTGCTGGCATCACGAGCCTGCGAGGCCGAAGAGAGGTTTGCGATGGCCTCGACGTCGGCGCCGGCGAAGAATGCGCCCTCTTTCCCACTTTGAATCACGAGGGCCAGCATCTGGCCATTCGCGATGCGCGACTCCAGCTGGGAGAGCAAGGCGTCGAGTTCCTGCATCAGCGTGGGCGTCAAAACATTTACGGACGAGCCACGCCGATCGAAGGTCAGCCACCCGACGTGATCGCGATCGACTTCGAAACTGAGGTTGCTGGTGGATTCGGCCGTCGGGGCGTTCATGGAGTGCTTTCCGCGCCAGTGTCAGAGGCATGAAGTCCGGCGAGGCCAGGTCCGGCTGTTGCCGGGGGGGCAGCCGAAAGACGGCCGCGCGCGGTCCACGCACGGCCGCTCCCGGCGATCGTCAAGAGATCAGAGGCGAATGCGCTCGGCGCCGTTCGTGACATCCAGACGCAGGGTGTCCACCTGCGTCGGGTCGATCTTGTAGTTCCACACGAACTCGCCGACCGGGACCCTTATCCGGGCGTTGACCCACCAGTCTCCGGAGGGCAGAGCCTGCGTGACATAGCCTTGCGCGTTCGTCGTGTCGGCGAACACCTGGAGTCCCGACTCCGTAACGATGGACTGCTCGATGTCGAAGTACCCGGCGTATGCGTCATCTTCCCACGTGTCGCGCACCGCCTTGAACTCGTCCACCTGGGTAGTGACCGAATCCTGCATCGCGGTGAACTGGTCGAACAGAGCCTGCTTCTCGCGATCGAGGCGGCCCTCCACTCCCTCGAGCTGCTCGAACTCCTCGTACTTCGACATGTACTGGCGCGTGCCGCGGGACCGCGGATCCATGCCCTGCATCTCCTCGGAGAGGGTCTGCATACGATCGCGGGCCTCGGACCACTCGGCCTCCTTTTCGCGCCACTGTTCCTGGAGAGCGCGAATCTGGGCGAACGTGGCCAGCATTTCTTCCGGGATCTCAGGCTTCGGCGACGACGCTTCCCTGTCGAGAGCGTCGAACACGGAGTCCCGGTCGAACGGGTAGAAGAAGACCTCGAGATTGGACTGAGGCATCGGGCCATCCGCGCCCTCTGCGAGGACCTGCACGGTCACCTCGGAGCCTCCGCACGCGCCGAGCGCGATCGCGGCGCCAATGATCATGAATGAACTACGCTTGCCTCGCATCCGAGTCTCCACGTTGGTTGAGCAGTGATTCTCGCCTCGCGACCGGCAAATCTACCGGCCGTCACCCTGATTTTCAAACACATTCTTCCCGTGTTCGATTCCTACACGACGAAAGGGGCCTCCATTGGGAGGCCCCCTGGTGCCGGTCGCCGAACGGGTCCGGCGCGTCACTCGTAGACGATGTCGTCCAGAAGGTACTGCCTGGGGTCCACCTGCCGCCCTTCGACCAGCACCTCGTAGTGGAGGTGCGGCGCCGTAGCCAGTCCGGTCTTCCCAACCTCACCCAAAAGATCGCCCCGGTCGACCCGCTGACCGCGCGCCACCTGGATGCTCCCGGCGTGTGCGTAACGCGTCTTGTATCCGAACCCGTGGTCGATTTCGACCGTCTTGCCGTAGCCCACCTTCGTGCCGGCGTACGTGACCGTACCGGTTGCCGAAGCCAGGATCGGCGTCCCGGCGAGCGCCGAGATGTCGAGCCCGGGGTGCGGGCGGTTGACCTGAAGGACCGGGTGCATACGGCTCTGGCTGAAGCTGGAACTGATCCACGACTCTTCGGCCTGCACGGGCTTGATCGAGGGGCGGGACAGGAAGACCTGGCGATGCATCTCGACCGAGTCCGCGGCCTCTTCGATCGAGCTTCCCAGGAGATCCAGCCTGCGCATCAGCAGTTCGGCGTCGTAAGCCGTGGCATAGGCACGCTCGGCCACCTGAGGCGATGCGGCGAGGAACTCCTCTCGCTCGGCGGCCTCGGGAAGTGGGCCACCGACTCCCACGGCCCGGATGTCGTCGTCGAGGTCTGGAAGCCCGGCCAGGAGCCTGAACTTCTGCTCCTGCTCGGAAAGCTCGTCGACCGTGCTGGCGAGCGTACCGACCTGATCTTCGACCCTGCCGAGGTTGTCCGTCAGATGACGATTCTCGAGCCGGAGACGAACCAGCTCCGCCTCACGCGCGCCGTCAAATCCGAGGCTGACGACGAAGGCGATCGTGACGAGCCCAGCTGCCGCGGCTGCCAGTGCCGCCAGCCGCACCACGCGGCGCGACACGCGCATCGTGCGAATGCGCCCTCCGCCGTCGGGCATGATCTGGACCGTCCAATGGGCGGATGTGTCGTGCCCAGTGCCGGTGGATCCGTGTGACATATTTTTCCGTACCCTGCTATCCGTTGCAGATCGGCCGGTCTCGCCGGCCCATCCCGCCCATTCGATACCCCCTGCCCCCGTCTCTGCGCAAGACGCGGGCCTCGATGCACGAGAGCACAGCAATACGCCGAAAAAGCGTAAGTGCATGTGCAGGGGATGTTTGGCTTCGGCTCCGATGAAACGGACGGATCCGAGCGGGACGAGAGGAGACTAATCAGGGCCGGGAGAGGGTGTCAAGCGCTGCGGATCAACCGCCGTCCCGCTCCTTCTCGATGCGGGGGAACAGGACGGTGTCCCAGGCCTCCGGAAGGAGGGTCGGAAGCTCACCCGTAAGGTCAGCCAGCGAGGGCAGTTGGTCGCCCCCGAGGCGCTTCCAGATCTCGCCGGCCTTCGTCGGAATGAACGGGCTCAGGACAACGGCCGTGGTTCCCAGGCCGCGCACCAGCGCCGCCAGCGCGTTGTCCAGGCGGGCGTCCTGCTCCGGGTCCTTCGCCAGCTTCCACGGCTGCTCCGAGTCGACGAAACCGTTCGCGGCCCGAACGATCGACATGGCCGCGTCCAGGCCATCGTGCAGCCGGTGCTCGCGCATCGCCTTCCCGTACGCCTCCAGGGCCGAATCGATGTGGGCGTCGAGCTCGGTATCAGCGGAGCGGGTGACCACTCCGTTCCGATACTTGCGCGACATGCTCACCGTACGGTTGAGCAGGTTGCCGAGGTCGTTCGCGAGATCGGAGTTGTAGCGCTCGTCGAACTGTTGCAGAAACGCGTCCACGGAGGGGAAGTCCCGGTCACGGTCCCAGGGGATCTCGCGCAGCAGGAAGTAGCGGAAAGCGTCGGCGCCGTTTCGTTCGACCAGCTGGTCGAGGTCAAGCAAGGCCGCTTCCGATTTCGAGAGCTTCCCGCCTCCGATCTTCACGAAACCGTGTCCCCAAACCGTTTCCGGAAGCTCCAATCCGGCCGAGATCAACATCGCCGGCCAGATGACACAGTGGAATCGCGTGATGTCCTTTCCGATGACGTGCAGGGCCGCGGGCCAGCGGTCTCCGAAGCCATCCGCCGGATAACCGATCGCCGAGATGTAGTTGGGCAGGGCGTCAAACCAAACGTAGACGGTATGACCCGGCTCATCCGGGAAGGGCACCCCCCAGGGTACCCGCGAGCGCGACGCCGAGATGTCTTCCAGCCCGCCCTCCAGGAGACGGAGGATCTCGTTCCGTCGGCTCTCCGGCTGGATGAACTCAGGGTGCTCCTCGATGTGTCCGATCAGCCGATCACGGTACGCGGAGAGGCGGAAGAACCAGTTTTCCTCGTCCGTCCATTCGATCTCGCGCGAGGGGTGGATCGGACAACGCCCGTCCTCCAATTCCGCCTCGCGTTTGAATGCCTCGCATCCGGCGCAGTAGTAGCCCTCGTAGCGGTCACGATAGAGGTCCCCGGTATCCCGAATCCGTCGGACCAGCGCCTGTACGGCCTGCGTGTGACGCGGCTCGGTCGTCCGTATGAAGTCATCGTGCGAGATGTTCAGGCGCTGCCAGACATCCTGGAAGCGTGCCGCAAGCTCATCAACCAGTGCCTGCGGCGTACGCCCCTGTGCCGCCGCCTCCTGCGCCACTTTCTGCCCGTGCTCGTCCATGCCGATGACGAAGTGGACGTCCTCGCCCATCAGCCGACGGAACCGGGCGACCACGTCGGCGCCCACCTTTTCGTAGGCGTGCCCGATATGGGGATCGCCATTGGAATAGTCGATGGCTGTCGTCAGGTAGTATCGGGACACAGAGCGATGCCTCGGCTTGCTGCGGGGGAAGATGGCTCAGTCGGATGATTCGACTGAAGAGCGGCCACGGCCTTTCCTGACGGTCACGGTCTCGGACTTGAGCTCCTCCAGTCCCACCGTCCGCATCTCGCCATCCTTTCCCCGCAAAGAGATGGTCTCGCGGAACAGGTCCCAACCCGTGACCTCTTCCTGGCCCCGGCTCGTGTCGAGTCGCTTGCCGACCTTCGGAAAACGCTTCCGGGCCTGGACATACTGCTCGTGTTCGTAGCGCAGGCAGGACATCAGGCGTCCACACGCACCGGAAATCTGGGCGGGATTGAGGGACAGGCCCTGGTCCTTGGCGAGTTGCAGCGTCACGGGCTCGATCTCCGGAAGCCACAGCCGGCAACACAGTTCTCGTCCGCAGCGCCCGATCCCACCCAGGCGCTTGGCCTCGTCACGGACGCCGATCTGCCGGAGCTCGATGCGGGTCTTGAACGTCCGGGCCATCTCCTTCACCAGGGTCCGGAAGTCGACGCGCTTCTCGGCGGTGAAGTACACGGTGAGCTTGTTGCGATCCCACTGCCATTCCGCCTCGCTCACCTTCATCTTCAGGCGATGACGCTGCACGAGAGCCCGCGTGCGCGACCGGACTTCCGCCTCGCTATCGTCCAGCCTGAGCCGGCGCTCGACGTCGGCCGGGGATGCCCGCCGGAGCACCTTGCGCGCGGGCGGGACCACCGGGCCATGGTGCGCGTGATCGCAGCCGCCCTCACAGCTGTGCGTCTCACCGTCCACTGCGCGCCGAATCCAACCCAGGTCCTGGCCCCGATCGGCCTCCACGATCACGTACTCGTTGGCTTCGAGCGGGACCTCGCCCCGGTAGCTGTAGTACTCGGAGCGAACGCCCCTGAACATGACCTGGGCAATCTGGAACACCCTGCCGCTTCCACTCCCCGTCGATCCGGATTCGGAGATGGGGCGTGGAGCGGGGTGGGACGGTACCGGGCGGCTGACCCCGCTACGTCCGTCGGATATGGGGCGCGGCGCGGATCGACCCCGATCGCCCCCGCGTCGGCCGCTTGGCCGACGCCTCTCTTCAGCCATCCGCGCCCGGCTCTTCGAAAGCACCCATGGCGTAGTACTTCGCCCGGCGCGATTCAACGAGTTGCGCCGCGTTCAGCCCTTCGAGTTCCGCGAGATGCCGGATCAGAGCCTCGCGCAGCGCCTGCGCCGCTCCTTCAGGGTGCAGGTGGGCTCCGCCCGAAGGTTCTTCCACGACTTCGTCGATGATGCCCGAATCGGCCAGGTCCGACGCCGTGAGTTTGAGTGCCTCGGCCGCATCGGAGGCCATGTCCCGGCTCCGCCACAGGATGGCTGCGCAGCCTTCCGGGGAAATCACCGAGTAGATGGCGTTGTCCATCATGAGAACGCGGTCCGCCACGGCGATGCCGAGAGCGCCGCCGCTCCCGCCTTCTCCGATGATCGCCGAGATGATCGGCACGCCGAGTCCGGCCATGACGAACAGGTTCCGGGCGATGGCCTCGGCCTGGCCTCTCTCTTCCGCACCGATTCCCGGATAGGCGCCCTGCGTGTCCACCAACGTGATCACCGGGCGGCCGAACTTCTCGGCCATCAGCATCAATCGCTCGGCCTTCCGATAGCCCTCGGGATGCGCCGATCCAAAGTTCCGGCGCAGGTTCTCCTTCATGTCACGGCCCTTCTGCTGACCGATGATCATGACGGATCGCCCGTCGAGGGTCGCCCAACCCCCGACCATGGCTGGATCGTCTCGGAACTTCCGGTCACCGTGCAACTCCACGAAGTCGTCGCACATCATCCGGACGTAATCCAGCGTGAACGGACGCTCCTGGTGACGCGCCAGCTGCACGCGGTCGTAACGCGTCGGTTCGACCGGCTCGGAGTTGTCGATACGCCTCTCCAGTTCAAGCATCTCGCCGCTGACGTCGATTCCGCGCTCCTGGGCGAGGGTGCGGAGCTCCTCGAGGTGCTTCTTCATGTCCGACTGTCCTGCCTGCGCCTTTTCGCTCATCCCTCTATCCGCGGATCAGGTGTACCCGCTCCCTGCCCAGCAGAGCCCTGAGGTCCGCGAGCAGTGCCGCAGACGGCGCGACCTTGAGCGAGCTCGAAGCCAGCATCGGAGGCTCGACCCCGTTGCCCTCCGCGTGCCACCTGAGGTAGAGGGCCCCGTCTCCTGGTGCCGATGCCAGTACCTCGCGCACGTTCTTGAACTCGCCCGGGTGCGCCTCGTCTCCCTCGCGGAGCTCGATGCACACGGCGATCCCACCACTCGCGTCCACGCCTTTGAGCAGCTGGACCGAATCCACAAAGATGGGGGGATTCTCTTCATCTCGCGAGTTTCCGGACACCTGGCCCTCGATCAGAACCGGCGCGTCCTCGGCGAACAGCCCCTTCGTCTCCTGCCACACATCGCCGAAGACCATCGCCGCCGCCGTACCGTGGAAGTCCTCGACGATGAGCTTGCAGTATTCCTTCCCGCTGCTGCGACCGACGTTGACGTTCATCGACGTCACCACGCACGCGAGTTCCACGCGCCGATCCCTGAATTCGGGTACCGTCGCCGTATTGGCTTCCAAGGCGAACATCTCGACCAGGTCGCGGTAGCGCTCCAGCGGGTGACCCGAGATGTAGAATCCGAGAACGGCCTTCTCGTCTTTCAGTCGCTCGGCCTCGGTGAGGGGTGCCGTCCTCGGCAACTGAGGGTCCCGGCGTTCAACCGAGTCGGCCGAACCGAACAGCGACTCCTGCCCCGTGTCGTGCTCGCGTTGCCGGAGCTGCGCCTCGGAGAGAACGGTCTCGAGTCCGGCTTTCATCGCGCCGCGCTCCCCGAACTCGTCCAGCGCCCCCGACGAGATCAGGCACTCGAGGACACGCTTGTTGTTGAGTCGGAGGTCGATCCGCTGGCAGAAGTCGAACAGCGATTCGAACGGTCGGTCCTCACGAGCCTCCGTGATGGACCGGATGGCCGACTCTCCGACCCCCTTGATGGCCCCCAGGCCGAACCGAATCCGCCGATCGTCCACGACCGTGAACTTGTACCGCGATTCCGTGACGCTCGGCGGCAGGACTTCGAGCTCCATCGCCCGGGCGGTGGTGATGTACTGCACGACCTTGTCCGTATTGTCGATGATGGAGCTGAGGAGCGCCGCCATGAACTCGGCCGGGTAGTGCTTCCGGAGCCACGCCGTGCGGTACGAGATCATGGCGTAGGCTACCGAATGCGCCTTGTTGAATCCGTATCGGCCGAACGTCCGGATGAGGTCGGCGATCTCGGCGGCCTTCCTCTTCGGGGTCCCTCGCTCGATCGCGCGCTTCTGGAAATCATCCAGGACCTTCTTGGTGAGAGCGGCGTCCTTCTTGCCGACCGCCTTCCGGAGCACGTCGGCTTCGGCGAGCGAGAATCCGCCCAGTACGTTGGCGACGCGCATCACCTGCTCCTGGTAGGTGATCACGCCGTAAGTCGTATCAAGCACTTCCGCGAGCTCGGGGACTGGATACTCCACCGGCTCGAAGCCCCTCTTGCGCTTGATGAACACGTCCGTCATGCCCGAGTCCAGGGGCCCCGGACGAATCAAGGCGTTCACCGCGATCAGGTCGTCGAACCGGTCGCACCGCATGGCGCGAAGCTTCTCGGTGGCGAGCGAGGACTCGAACTGGAACACGCCGCGGGTGCCCCCCGTCGCGAGCATCGCGTAGACGTCGGGATCGTCCCGTCCGATTTCATCCCAGTCGATATCCACCCCGTGTCGCCGGTGGATGGCTCCCTCGGCGTCGTGGATCACGGTGAGCGTGCGGAGGCCGAGGAAATCCATCTTGAGCATCCCGGCCTTCTCGAGTGCCACCATGTCGTACTGGGTGATGACCTGGCCGCCGTTCTTCGTGTCCCGGCATACCGGCACGTACTCGTCCAGCGGTCCGGGGGCGATCACGACGCCGGCCGCGTGCACCGAAGCATGGCGCGAAAGGCCCTCGATGGCCTTGCCGTAGTCCAGGAGCTGGTGGGCCCGCGGGTCGCTCTTGTAGAGGTCCTTCAGTTCCTTGACCTTCTCCACCGCCTCGCCGATCGACAGCGAGAATCCGGGCGTATTGGGGATAAGCTTGGCCAGCTTGTCCTGCTCGGCCGGTGTGAATTCCAGGACGCGTCCGACATCACGCACGGCGGCCCGGGCCTGCATGGTCCCGAACGTGATGATCTGGCCGACGGAGTCCGCGCCGTACTTCTCGCGCACGTATTCGATGATCCGGCCGCGACCTTCGTAGCAGAAGTCGATGTCGATGTCGGGCATCGACACGCGCTCGGGGTTGAGAAAGCGCTCGAACAGGAGGTCGAACTCGAGCGGGTCCACGTCCGTGATCCGGAGCGCGTAGGCCACGATCGAGCCGGCCGCCGAGCCTCGACCGGGACCGACGGGGATGTCCAGCTCGCGGGCGGCCCGGCAGAAGTCCCACGTGATCAGGAAGTAGCCGGCGTAGCCCGTCTTCGCGATCACCCCCAGCTCGTACTCCAGGCGCTCGCGCACGTCGTCGGGCAGCGGATCTCCGTAGCGTTCGCGCGCGCCCTCCTCCGTCAGGTGACGGAGGTGCGCCATGTCGTCGGCGAACTCCGGCGGAACGGGGAAGCCCGGCAGATGGTGCTTCTTTTCGAACTGGATCCCGCAGGTCTCCGCGATGTCCACGTGTTCGTGACAGCAATTCGGGGCGATCGGGGAACAACTCGGCCATTTCGTCGGCCGACTTGAAGTAGGACTCTTCGCCGTCGAACGAGAGGCGGTTCGGATCGCTCTTGAGGACCCCGGTGCCGATGCACAGCAGCGTGTCGTGCATGTCGGCGTCTTCCCGGCGCAGGTAGTGCGCATCGTTGGTGAGCACCACCGGGAGTCCGAGCTCGTCCGCGAGCTGAAAGACCCCAGCGTTGACCTCGTCCTGGCCCTTGATGCCGTGGTCCTGAACCTCGAGGTAATAGCGATCGGGAAACGTGCGGGCATAGAACTCCGCCGCCTCTTTGGCCCGATCGTATCGTCCGAACTGGAGGTTCTTCGCCACTTCGCCCGAGAGACACGCGCTGAGGACGATGACGCCCTCGTTGTGCTCCGCGAGGATCTCGTGGTCGAGTCGGGGTTTCCGGTAGAAGCCCTCCGTGTATCCGCGGGATGTGAGCCGGACAAGGTTCCGGTAGCCCGTGAGATCGCGCGCCAGGAGCACGAGATGTGCGTACTCGGCCGGGGCGTCCTTGGGCCTCTCCTTCTGCCGTCGATCGCCGTACGCGACGTAGGCCTCGAAGCCGAGGATCGGCTTGATCTTCTTCTTCCTGGCCTTCTCCTGGAACTCCCAGGCCCCGTAAAGATTGCCGTGATCGGTGATGGCGAGCGCGGGCATGCCCATGGAGACGGCCTGGCCGATCAGGTCGTCGATCCGGTTGGCTCCGTCGAGGAGCGAATACTCGCTATGGCAGTGCAGGTGAACGAAAGACATCGGGCGGTCAGGCGCTTTCTTCCAGGGTTCCGTTCATTCGATCAGCGGACGCACGTGAAGGAATCCAGGATCTCCTCCAGCTGCGTCATGTATTCGTACTTGCTGCGACGCGGATTCGGCGAGTAGAGCCACGCATCGAGGTAGATCACGTGTTCTCCACAGCGGACGGCGCGGGCCACGAACGGGCCCGCGGCCGGATAGGCCGCCCGGTCTTTCCAGGTTCCACGGGCCTCGACCGCTTCCGACCCGTTGAGATCGAAACTCCGGCCCGTGCCCACCATCACGTCGAAGTCCTGCGGGACGTTGTAGTGGGTGTCGTCGATCGTGGCGCGCCACACGTAGACCATCGACGGTGAGATCGAATCGACGGCCTCACCGCGCTGGATAAGAATGGACCGTATCAGTTCGCTCGGGTCCGGGTTGTCGTTCCGGATCAGGACTACGCCCTCGTCGCGATCCACCGTCTGGTACACGCGCGGGATCTCGAGCGTGAAGCCGAACTGGTCCCGCAGGAACTCGCTCGTGGCCGTGTCGACGCCGCTGACGAACATCCGCCTGAGAACGTAGTCGCGGAACTGCTGCTCGAGATGCTCGGACAAACCCGGCAGATGCTCTCGCCACGCTTTCGGCTTCCCGCCCGGGCTCGAGAACCACGGCCGTGGCCAGCTGCCCACGCGCCCAAACGTTGGAGGCCTGCACGACCTCACCCGGTTCGACCGAGGCACGACCGACCTTCTCGGCGATCATCTGAACGCCCGGGTCGTCGGGCCCACCGAACACCAGGATCTGACGCCAGAGCAGGAGCTGGTTGATCTCGGGCGAATCGGGGCTCGTCTGCGTGACGTTGAAGATCTTCTCATCGCGAGTCGTGTACACCGTGCGCTCGAGAGCCTCGTAGGTATCCTCTTCGACCTGGTCCCACAGAGCATCATCGGCGACGACGATCAGCGAGTTAGCCTCTCCCATGGCCGACGACTGACCGCACCCCGCGAGGCCGGCGAGGCCCGCCACGGCGGCCGCAACGGCGATTCCGGAGCCTCGTTGCCGAAGGAATTGGCACGCGTTGGTCATCGTCCGCCCGTCGGTGGAAGTGGTGCGACGCAGTTCGGATAGCCAAACTACTCCGGCCCGTTGGACAGACAGCAACGGCCACCGGGGTCCGCCGGCGAACTTTCCCTAATCCGGAGGGTAAGCGGGCGGTCGCGAGGTATGCGCATGGCCCTCGCGTGCCGTTTCCAGGCCAGGACAAATGACGGGAATCGAGGTCCCTTGGACTCCATAAGAAACATCGCCATCATCGCCCACGTGGACCACGGCAAGACCACGCTCGTGGACCAGATGCTGCGCCAGACCGGCTCATTCCGCGAAGGTCAACGGGTCGAGGAGCGGATGATGGACTCCAACCCGCTGGAGAAGGAGCGCGGCATCACCATCTTCTCCAAGAACGCCTCCGTGCGTTGGGATGCTCCCGGCGGTGGCGGGGTGAAGATCAACATCGTGGATACCCCGGGACACGCCGATTTCGGGGGTGAGGTCGAACGGATTCTGCGCATGGTCGAAGGCGTGCTCCTCCTGGTGGACGCTTTCGAGGGACCGATGCCGCAGACCCGCTTCGTCACCCGGAAGGCGCTGGAGCTGGGCCTGCATCCGGTGATCATCATCAACAAGGTCGACCGGCCGGACGCCGATCCGGAGCGCGTGCACGACGAGGTTCTGGAGCTCCTGATGGAGCTCGAGGCCACGGACGCGCAGCTCGACGCTCCGTTCCTGTACGCGTCCGGGAGGGATGGCTGGGCCTCGGTGGACCCGTCCGAGATCGGCACCGACCTGGCGCCGCTGTTTCGCGCCGTCGTGGATTCGGTCCCCGCACCGAGCGGGCTCCCGGGGTCCCCTTTCCAGCTCCTGGTCTCGACGCTGGACTATTCGCCCTACCTGGGGCGCATGGCGATCGGGCGGGTGGAGAACGGCGTCGTGAGGGAAGGGGAGACGGTGGCCGTTTGGGGCCTCGACTCCGACGTCCCCGACGCGGCCGTGCGGATTCCCAAGATCTACGCGTACGAGGCCATGGCGCGCGTGGAAGTGCCGGAGGCGCGCGCCGGACAGATCGTGGCGATCGCGGGCATCGAGGAAGCCGAGGTCGGTTCCACGCTGTGCGATCCGAACGCGCCGGCCCGCCTGGAGGGAATCGCGGTCGAGCCGCCGACCCTGTCGGTGGAGTTTCGCCCCAACACGTCTCCGTTCGCCGGCCGCTCGGGCCGTTTCGTGACCTCGAGACAGCTGCGCGAGAGGCTGTTCCGGGAAGTCCATACGAACGTGGCGCTCCGCGTGGAGGAGACCGACGAGCCGGACCGGTTTCGCGTGGCGGGCCGGGGCGAGCTTCACCTCTCGATCCTCATGGAGACGATGCGGAGGGAAGGATACGAGTTCAGCGTCTCGCGGCCGCACGTGATCACCCACCTCGGGGAGGACGGGGGGATCGAGGAACCGTACGAGGAGGTCGTGGCCGACGTGCCCGAGGGCATGATCGGGGTCGTGATGAGCGGCCTCGGAGAGCGGAAGGGCGACATGGTGGACATGGAGAAGGGGGATGGTGGCATGGTCCGGCTCCGCTTCTCCGTGCCGTCGCGAGCCCTCACCGGCTATCGGTCCGAATTCCTCACCGAGACGAGAGGCGAAGGCACGCTCCATCGCCAGTTCGAGCGGTATGACTCCTGGGCGGGGGAGTTGGAGGTCCGAGCTACAGGTGCGCTGGTATCCATGATGGAGGGCGCGGCGACCGCTTACGCCCTGTGGAACCTCCAGGAACGCGGCACCCTGTTCGTTCAGCCGACGGAGGCCGTCTACAACGGGATGATCGTCGGGGAGCACTCGCGGGACAACGACCTCGAGGTCAACGTGATCAAGGGGAAGAAGCTCTCCAACGTCCGATCGTCCGGGGCGGACGAGGCCATCACGCTGGAACCGTCCCGGGATATCACGCTCGAGTACGCCCTCGAGTTCATCCGGGACGACGAGCTCGTGGAGGTCACTCCGGACGCCATACGGCTGCGGAAGCGCATGCTCACGAGCCACGAGCGCAAGCGCGACCGGCGCGCCGTATCCGGGAGCTGAGGCTTCGGCCTGAGCCCCCGGTCCGAGGCTGCTTCACACATCTTTCATAAGGCCCTCCGAACGCATCGGTTGCGCCGGCTCTTGACACGGAGCCGGCGCTCTTTTAATAAGCGGCGAAATCGGTCGTTTTTCCCGTTTCAGGAGGGTCTCAGATGGCCAGTGATGCCGGGGACTGGAGTTCGCGCGACGAAGACATCGAGCGCCTCTGGACCTTGCAGCAGGAAGAGGAAGAGGACGAGGACGACGGCTGGGACGATGAGGACGACGACTGGGACGATGAGGACGACGACTGGGACGACGAGGAAGAGGATGAGGATGAGGATGAGGGAATAGGTCTGCCCCGGCGACGGCTGGACGACGACTGGAACTGACTGGCTGCTGAGCATGCGGGGGCCCGTCGGTGAGATGGCGGGCCCCCCGCTGTCAGCTGGCCCCGAACCGGTCGACTCACGTCAGACCGATCAATGACGGCACAGCCGGCCCAACCCGGTTGACTCCGGCGTTTGAACGACTAGTTTGGCCTCCCCGCTGCGAGTCGCCCCCCGCGACTCGCATTCTTTTTCGGCGGGCAGCCGTGAAGACGGCGATCGGGGACCGAGGGCTCGTAGCTCAGCTTGGTTAGAGCGCACGCCTGATAAGCGTGAGGTCGGTGGTTCAAATCCACCCGGGCCCATATCAAGGAAGCCCCGTCCGACGGGGCTTTCGTGCATCTGGGGGGGCAGTCTCAATCGATTGAGAAGCGCGGTGACAGATCCCTCAAGACAGTACTGGATCGCATTGTAGGTAGCCTGTCTTGCCACGGCCCTAAAGGATACTCGCCGCAACGGTCCCAGCCCCTGATGTTCTTAGGTTCCAGGTCCCGAGTTCCCGGCAGAGCAACTCGGACGAGGATTCGCCGCCGCCGACGACCTTAAACCATGTGTGGAGAGTGATCTGGCTAGTCTCCGGAGCGATCGTCAGTATCGACTCATCCCTCAGGTAGAGCAGGAAGGGCCGGATGGCTACTTTGTAGGCTGAACCGACTCGTGAACTATGAGGACGGGAAGCTATGGATCTTTGGGCAGGACTGCTGGACATATTGATACTGCTCGCTGCAGCCATCGTCCTCGGCGCGCTGTGCGAGCGTTTCAGGCAGAGTCCGCTTATAGGATACCTCCTGGCCGGCGCATTGCTCGGACCCAATGCGTTCGACCTACTACCGAGCCACGAGGCCGTGACCGCGATTGCGGAGTTGGGCATCGCGCTCTTGCTCTTCACCATCGGCCTCGAGTTCTCCTGGCGACGACTTCGAGACATCGGACCAGTGGCCCTCGCCGGTGGCACGCTTCAGGTCTTGCTCACGGCGACCATAACGGCTGGAATCTGCCTGGTTATCGGACTCAGTCCGGCCACCTCAGTCGCCTTTGGGGCCGCAGTTGCCTTGAGCAGCACGGCCGCGGTTCTGCAGCTTCTGGCAGCCCGAGCCGAGATAGACGCGGTTCACGGGCGTTACGCGGTGGGAATTCTGCTCTTGCAGGACCTCGCAGTCGTGCCGCTCACCCTGCTGATCGCGGTCCTCAGCATCGGGGGGTCGATTGCCGAGGTCAGTCTTGGCATAGCCCGAGCCGTTGGGATGGCAACGGTCCTCGTCGGTGCTCTCCACGTGCTGATCAGCCACGCGCTACCGGCACTCCTCGGTGCCAGAGTCGCCCAAAGGTACGGCGACCTGCCGATCCTTCTCGCGGTTGTCACAGCAGTGGGAGCGGCTTGGTTATCGCATAAGCTGGGCTTCTCTCCCGCACTTGGGGCTTTCGTCGCGGGCATGCTGCTGGCCGAGTCTCCGTTTGCTACGCAAATCCGCGCCAACATCATTTCGTTCCGAACACTCTTCGTGACCTTGTTCTTCTGTTCCATCGGGATGCTCAGCAATCCGCGGTGGGCCGCCGAGAACTGGCCGCTCCTGACCGGCGTTGTGGCCGCGATTGTGATCGGGAAGGCGGTGGTGACCACTGGCGTTCTCCGAGTCTTCGGGAGACCAATCGGCCCGTCACTCGCGACTGGAATCGTCCTCGCCCAAATCGGGGAGTTCTCGCTAGTCATAGCCGTGCTCGCGCGGCAGGGAGGGCTAATCGGGCTTGGGGAATTCGACTTGATCGTCGCGGCGATGATGACAACGCTGTTCCTCACGCCGTTCCTGATGGGCCTTGGGCCGCAGGTGGCTCGGTTTGTCGGAGGGCGCTCGCCTCTCTCCTCGAGCATCGCAGAGGGCCCGGGCGGGGGCCCAGGTGTGTCGGACAGGCTTCGCGATCATCTTGTGATAATCGGGTTCGGACCCGCTGGCCGACGGGTCGCCGAACTGATGATGGCTGAGCACAGTCTTGACATGTCTGTCGTCGAACTGGCACATCGCACGGCGGATCTCGCTCGAGGCTACGGGCTTCGGACTATCATGGGAGACGCCACGCGTGAGGAAGTTCTCGAACGCGTGCATGTCAGAACCGCTGCCTGCGTCGTGATCACCATCCCGGATCCATGGGCCGCCCGACAAATCATCCAGCAGGTGCGCGCCCTCGCGCCCGATACGCCGATCGTCGTGCGCGCGAGATATCACATTCACCGCTGGCAATTGGTGATCGCAGGAGCCGACGCAGTCGTTGATGAGGAAGAGGAAGTCGGCATCCAGATCGCCGGGGAGGTGCGTCGCCGGCTCATTGGAATGCAGTAGCCGTCCGCATCCCGCACAGCTGTATGCGAGGTTGGACGTGCCAAGGTCGGTCAGCCGCTGAGGAGAACGCGATGTCGACACTCGAGAGATGGCCCGATGGTTACGTCCTGACCAGGGATCCCCGACGGGAGGATCCCCTGTTCTACTATCGGCAGGAGGAAATCTGGGCTGGGGCCATAGGCTTTCATGTCTTGCCACCCTACGAGGAGTCCGCCGCTCCCGAGGTCTCGATCTCCGTCTTCGTCGACCACCTCGCCCGAGAGCAGTCCCTGGACATGACTGATCGCCGGCGAATGTATGTCCGCGTCATTCCCGCTCTGGCAGCCCACCATGATGTTTGGAAGCGCGTCGTTCTGCGGGCACAGGATCTCACCGAGATTCTCGAAGGGGGCGCACTGGGGCGCCGTCTCCGCGACTCTCGGATTCTCGCGGGTGGAGCGGCTGGAACCGTACGCCGCGGAGTGGTGGCGCGACGCCCCATGATCCTAAGGCCGCTCAACTCGCCGAGTCCATCCGGCCCGAAGCACGGAAAGCCCCTCGAGCCGGGGCTTTCCGTGTCTTACATTGACGGGTCGATGCTTGCTCCGGCCTGCGTGCGGATCAGGCGAGGTCGAAGCGATCGAGGTTCATGACCTTGTCCCACGCCTCTACGAAGTCGTGCACGAACTTCTCCTCTGAGTCCTCGCAGCCGTAGACTTCGGCCAGGGCCCGGAGTTGGGAGTTCGAACCGAAGATCAGGTCGACACGGGTGCCGGTCCACCTGAGTTCGCCCGTCGCGCGATCGCGGCCCTCGAACTCGTCCTCGTCCTCCGAGGTTGCCGTCCACGTCGTGCCCATGTCGAGCAGGTTCACGAAGAAGTCGTTCGTGAGCGCCTCCGGCCGTTCGGTGAACACGCCGTGCTGCGACTGCCTCCGAAGTTGGCGTTCAGGACACGCATGCCGCCGACCAGGACCGTCATCTCGGGAGCGGTCAGCGTCAGCAGCTGCGCCCGATCGACCAGCAGCTCCTCCGCCGTCACGGCGTACTTCGCCCTCTGCGTAGTTCCGGAATCCGTCGGCGGCCGGCTCGAGCCGGCTGAACGACTCCACGTCGGTCTGCTCCTGCGACGCGTCCGTGCGTCCCGGCGTGAACGGGACGGTCACGTCGTGGCCCGCGTTCCTGGCGGCCTTCTCGACCGCCGCGCAGCCGCCCAGCACGATCAGGTCGGCGAGCGACACCTTCTTCCCGCCCGACTGCGCGCTGTTGAACTCCTCCTGGATTCCCTCGAGCGTCTCAAGCACGGCCTTCGAGCTGGGCCGGGCTGGTTGACTTCCCAATCCTTCTGCGGCGCGAGACGGATACGCGCCCCGTTCGCCCCGCCGCGCTTGTCGGAGCCGCGGAACGTGGACGCCGACGCCCAGGCCGTCGAGACCAGCTCCGGGATCGACAGGCCCGAGGCCAGGATCCTGCCCTTGAGGTCCGCGATGTCCTGCGCGTCGATCAGCTCGTGATCGACCGCGGGCATCGGGTCCTGCCAGATCAGTTCCTCGGCCGGGACCTCCGCGCCCAGATAGCGTGAGCGGGGGCCCATGTCGCGGTGCGTCAGCTTGAACCAGGCCCGGGCGAACGCGTCCGCGAACTCCTCCGGGTTCGCGTGGAAATGCCGCGAGATCGGCTCGTAGATCGGGTCCATCCGCATCGCCATGTCGGCGGTCGTCATCATGGTCGGGACCCGCTTCGACGGATCTTCCGCGTCCGGCGCGAGATCCTCGTCGGCCGCGTCCTTCGGCTGCCACTGCCAGGCGCCGGCGGGGCTCTTCGTCAGCTCCCACTCGTAGCCGAACAGCAGGTCGAAGTAGGCCATGTCCCACTGCGTGGGGTTCGGCGTCCAGGCCCCTTCCAGGCCGCTGGTGATCGCATCGGAGCCCTTCCCGCTTCCGTAGCTGCTCTTCCAGCCGAGGCCCTGCTCCTCGAGGCCGGCGCCCTCGGGCTCCGGACCGAGGAGGATCTCCTCGGACGCGCCGTGGCACTTGCCGAACGTGTGTCCGCCGGCGGTCAGCGCGACGGTCTCGTAGTCGTTCATGGCCATGCGCTTGAAGGTCTCGCGGATGTCGCGGCCCGACGCGACCGGGTCGGGATTCCCGTCCGGGCCCTGCGGGTTCACGTAGATGAGGCCCATCTGCACGGCCGCCAGCGGGTTTTCGAGGTCACGGTCGCCGCTGTAGCGGCTCTTCGGCCGGTCACTCGTCGCCAGCCATTCCTCTTCGGCGCCCCAGTAGACGTCCTCCTCCGGCTCCCACACGTCCTCGCGCCCGCCGGCGAAGCCGAAAGTCTCGAAGCCCATCGACTCCAGCGCGCAGTTGCCGGCGAGGACCATCAGGTCGGCCCACGAGATCTTCCGGCCGTACTTCTGCTTGATCGGCCAGAGCAGGCGGCGCGCCTTGTCCAGGTTCACGTTGTCGGGCCAGCTGTTCAGCGGCGCGAAGCGCTGCGTGCCGGACCCCGCGCCCCCGCGGCCGTCGCCGATGCGGTAGGTGCCCGCGCTGTGCCACGCCATGCGGATGAACAGCCCGCCGTAGTGGCCGTAGTCGGCCGGCCACCAGTCCTGCGAGTCGGTCATCAGCGCATAGAGGTCCTTCTTCAGGGCCTCCAGATCGAGTTTCTTGAATTCCTCGGCGTAGTCGAATCCCTCGCCCATGGGATCGCTGGCCCGGGAGTGCTGATGAAGAATCCTGAGGTTCAGCTGGTTCGGCCACCAATCGCGGTTCGAGGTGCCGCGGCCAGCTGATGAGCCACCAACGCCACCCGTTACCGGGCACTTGCTGTCGTCGTTCAAAGCGTCCTCCTTTCGTTGTCTGAACCTATTCACTGCGCTGCTGTGAATACAGTGCCTCGGCGCGGCCCTCCTCGTCGCTTCTCATGGCAGTCCGATGTGACCAGTACAGCCCCTTCGTTGTCCAAGATCATGGCTACGTCTTTCGCACATGCATCAGGGCACAACGAAGGAGGCGGACTTGGACTTCGGCGCATTGACCCAATCGATAGTCGCGCAAATCGGACAGTACCTTCCCACCGTAATCGGGGCGCTCGCCATTCTTCTGCTTGGCTGGATCGTGGCAGTGGTGTTGCGTGCAGGGACCCGGAGGTTGCTCGGGGCGGTCGGGCTCAACCGGCGCTTTCACTCAGGCACCGAGGCCACGGCGGACCTGGAGGGACTCGTCGCCAGAGGCGTATTCTACGTCGTCCTGGTTCTCGCCTTCGTCGCGTTTCTGAACGCGCTCGACCTTTCGCTCGTATCCCAACCGCTCCAGGAGCTGGTCTCCACATTCCTGGCCTTTCTGCCGAACCTGGTGGGGGCAGCCATCCTCGCCCTGGTGGCATGGCTGGTCGCCACCGTTCTGCGAACGGTCACGGTGCATGCGCTGCGCTCCGGTCGGCTCGACGAGCGGATCACGGCAGCGGCCGACATGAGGCCGGTCAGCGAGAGCCTGGGGCAGGCCGTGTACGGATTGGTCCTCCTTCTGTTTCTGCCGGCGATTCTCGGAGCCCTCAGGCTGGAGGGGCTGCTGACACCGGTTCAGAATCTGGTCGGAGAGATCCTGAATTATCTTCCCAACATCATCGCCGCGGCCGCAATCGCGATCATCGGCTGGTTCGTGGCTGGCTTGATTCGCGATATCATCTCGGGCCTGCTGGGAGCAGCCGGCGCGGACCGGCTTGGCGAGCGAATCGGCCTGCGGGGGGACCTGACCCTCTCTCGCCTGATGGGCCTGGTCGTCTTCGTGCTCGTGCTGGTTCCGGCGGTCGTGGCGGCGCTCGAGGCGCTGGCCATCGATACGATCTCCGCTCCGGCCAGCCGAATGCTCGAGGCCTTTCTTGGAGCCTTGCCCAACGTGTTCGCAGCCGCCCTCATATTGGGACTGTCCTACCTGGTGGCGCGCCTGCTGGGTACGCTGACGACCAGTCTGCTCGCGGGAGTGGGCGCCGATGCTCTGCCCGAGCGGCTCGGACTGGGCGGCACGGTTTCTGACCGGGTGAAGATCTCGGATCTGGCCGGCAAGTTTGTGATCTTCTTCCTCCTGCTCTTCGCTACCGTCGAGGCGGCCGACGTACTCGGCTTCGGACAGATCTCCGACCTGGTCGCGTCGTTCACCGAGTTTGGCGGACAGGTTCTGCTCGGCCTGGCGGTGATCGGAGTAGGTTTGTGGCTGGCCGGCATCGCCCACGCGGCCGTGCTGTCCGTCGCGACGAAGAACGGGCCCTTCCTGGCGGGCCTGGTCCGTGTCGCGATTCTGGGCGTAATCGTGGCCATGGGCCTGCGGGCGATGGGCATCGCCGACGACATCGTGAACCTGGCCTTCGGTCTAACGCTCGGTGCCGTCGCGGTGTCGTTCGCGCTGGCGTTCGGGCTCGGAGGGCGGGAGGCAGCCGGCAAGCAGCTTGACCACTGGTTAAGCGGCCTGCGCGGAGACCGGTAGAGGTCCTGACAAACACCGCCTAACAGATCCTTCTTTCCGAGGCGCCCGGTTGTGTTGCCCAGGCTCGAATGCCTGCGGCGGCCCGCCGGGCGCTTCGGAAGATCGATCGCTCGTCGGCGAGCTGAGACATTCCGCCGACCACCGATCCTCGTGGGTAATCTTGTGGCCCTTGTACAACACGTGACGAGTCGTCGCCACGAAACCGCCACGGCCGGGCACCCGGTGATGACTCGGTAGCGCTCTATCTGACCACTGTTTACGTCGCCTAACAGTTTCGGTTCGCATTGGCACAATGATGGCGGTAATTTGGGTGTTCGGCGGATGAACGGGGTCGAGTTGTGCCCATCCTGGCCCAGGCAGCGGGTATGTCGTTACGAACGGAGAGGCGATGCCGTCAACGCTTCCACCAGGCGTATTCTGGGCTGAAGATGTGGAAGCCCTCGAGGCCGACCCGGTCGCACGGCTGGCCCAGGCCCGGAAATACATGCCGATACCTGTCGCGTTTCGGGAAGCGGCGACGGCCCTCCGCATCCTGATTCTGGACCAGACGAAGCAGCGGACCGACGGCAGTGACCTGCTGTCCGAGCTGTACGTGACGGCTGCGCAGGCCAATTTCCTTCTAACTACGCCCTTCGTCCCCGGAGCGGGCTCACGCTACAACGTGGCCGCTACGATCCCAAAGCACGTGTGGCAGAGCCTCCCGATGCCGTACCCGGCCATCGGATACCGGCGGCTGCGCCTGCTGACTCGAACGGATTGCGACTGGCTCGTGGTGGCATGGGGCGAACCCGAGGCCCACGTGTCGGCCCAGGAATACCACCGGGCCGTGTGGGACGAGTACGTGGCGAAATGTTCGCGTGAGCGGCGGAGCGCGGATCGACCCAGGCGGCCCGCCCGGCGCTGAGATCCGCCGGACACGCCGTCTTCGGCTCAATTTGGCCACTTCTCCCGCGGACTCAGGTCCTCCTCCCACGGATCGAACGAATCGCCCGTGTTCGACCAGGTGTCCTCCGGACATCCGGCTCGCTGGGCCACGTCTCCACCGGCCATGCAGGCCGTCCGATAGGCAGGCGCCTCTACCTCATGTTCCTCCGGCCCCGCCAGGGAACTGCCATCGCATGCGCCGAGCGCTGCGAGGAGAAGGGTCGCGACTGCGAGCTTGAGCGGCTTGTTCCACATTACAGCCTCCTTTTCAGGGTCCTACTCACTGGAGTGTCACGCGGTCACGTCATCCGAGCGTCATGCGGCCAGTCCCCCCTCTTTTCTTCTGTGCGATAATTGTCTATTATATGTCATATACATTCAATGAACAGAAGATGAAGAGTGGCAACGGCGACTACCGATCGCGCCGATCGGTGGCATCCCGCGGTCGGCATCTTCCATGACGGAGGCGCACGAATGACTGACAAGAAGATCATTGCGGTGGTCGGGGCGACCGGAGCCCAGGGAAGTGGCCTGGTGCGGGCGATCCTCGAGGACGAAAGCGGCGAGTTCACGGCACGCGCGCTGACGCGTAATCCCGATTCCGAGAAGGCGCGGGAACTGGCGGCGCTGGGAGCCGAGGTCGTAGCGGCCGACGTGGACGATCGAGAGAGCTTGAAGGCAGCGTTCCAGGGAGCCTATGGAGCCTACTGCGTGACCTTCTTCTGGGAGCACTTCTCGCCGCAGAAGGAGCAGGAGCAGGTCCGCTCCATGGCGGAAGCCGCTCGCGCGACCGGACTGAAGCACGTGATCTGGTCGACGCTCGAGGACACTCGCAAGTGGATTCCGCTGAGCGACGACCGGATGCCCACCCTGCAGGAGAAGTACAAGGTCCCCCACTTCGACGCCAAGGGAGAGGCGAACTCGATCTTCACCGAGGCCGGGGTACCGACCACGTTCCTGCTGACATCGTTCTACTGGGATAACCTGATCCACTTCGGCATGGGTCCGCGGGCCGATGAGAGCGGGAACCTCGGATTCGCGCTGCCGATGGGCGACAAGAAACTGCCCGGGATCGCCGCTGTGGACATCGGTCGGTGCGCTTACGGAATCTTCAAGTCGGGCGATGAATACATTGGCCGCACCGTTGGAATCGCCGGCGAGCACCTGACGGGCGCCGAGATGGCGGCCGCCCTCAGCGACGCCTACGGACAGCCGGTGGCCTATATTCCGGTTCCGTTCGACGTCTACCGTGGACTGGATTTCCCGGGGGCCGACGACCTCGGCAACATGTTCCAGTTCAAGCACGACTTCGAGGATTACTTCCGCGGAGCGCGGAACCTCGACGTGTCCCGGTCCCTCAATCCGTCGCTGCACACGTTTGCCACGTGGCTCGAGGAGAACGTGGACAGCATTCCCGTCGAATAGCTGCAGGGAGCCCGGCCTTCGCGGCCGGGAAGCGTGCCGTAGCGAAGCGCCCGGCGGTCAGCCGGGCGCTTCGTGCTTCATTGCCCATGGTAGGCATTTGGCGCACTATACACCCCGGTTGTGAGGGGCCTTCTTTTGACGAATGAGTTGCTCGGTACATGAAGAAGTTCATCCACGAGATTCACCGCCGCTCGCTGTGGCAGGTGCTCGGCATCTACGCCGTCGGCGCGTGGGTGGCCCTGCAGGTCGTGGATGTCCTGGGACAGAACTTCGGTCTCCCGGAGTGGTTTCCCGCGTTCGCCCTCGCGCTCCTGGTGCTCGGACTTCCCATCGTCCTGGCCACCGCGTTCGTGCAGGAAGGGGTTCGCGGCCCGGAGCCGTCCGCTCAGGCCGTCCCGGACGACGTAGCCGCCCGACGGTGCTCCGCCGCGAGCGGCCTCGGGCGGCACGCTTCTAACCTGGAAGAACGCGATTCTCGGTGGAGTGGGAGCATTCGCCCTGTGGGGCGTCGTGGCCGCCGGCTGGATGCTCTTCGGACCGGGATCGAGGCCCGGTGGCGGCGATTCGGGATCGGTAGCTGCCAATCCCGAGGCGACTCGCGATCTCCGTTCCGTCGCCGTGCTTCCATTCGCCACGCGAACCACCTCCGAAGAGGACGAGTACTTCGCCGAGGGGATGCACGATGACCTCCTGACGCAGCTCGCCAAGATCGACTCGCTCAAGGTCATCTCCCGTACGTCGGTCATGGAGTACAAGGGGGTCAACCGGAACATCCGCGAGATCGCCGGCGAGCTCGATGTGGCGACCGTCGTCGAGGGAGGTGTCCAGCGGTCCGGGGACCGGGTGCGCGTAAACGTGCAGTTGATCGACGCGAGCACGGACCAGCACCTGTGGGCGGAGACGTACGACGAGGAGCTGACGGCCGCCAACGTGTTCGCGATCCAGAGCGATCTGGCGAAGAGAATCGCGTCGGCTCTCAGGGCGACGCTGACGCCCGAGGTCGCTGAAAGGATTGAAGAACGGCCCACGGAGAGTCTCGCGGCGTACGATCTGTACGTCCGGGGTCGGTTCATCTTCGACAACCGGGGCAGCACCCGGGATGGCGTGGAGGCCGCTGCGGACCTGTATCGCCAGGCGACGGTGGTGGACTCCAACTACGCTCTCGCGCACGCCGGGCTGGCGGCCGCGCAGCTTCAGCTGTTCGGCCTCGGATACCTGTCCGAGGAGGAGGCACTGCCCCCCGCGCGTGAGTCCCTGGAGAAGGCGCTGGAGATCAATCCCGACCTGGCCGAAGGGCGTTTGCTCCGTGCGCGACTCCTGCGACTCGAGCTGCGGCCCGTCGAGGCGGGTAGAGAGATCGAGCGGGTCCTGGAGCTCAACCCGGGTAGTGCCCAGGCGCATGCGCAGTACAGCCAGGCGCTGCTCGATCTTGGCCGACCGGCGGAGTCAGTCGCGGAGGCCCGCCGCGCCGTGCAGCTCGACCCGCTGTCCGTAGGTTTGCGGCGGGCGCTGGTTGCGCGGCTCGCCTGGGTGAGTGATCACGACGGGACGATCGAGGAATCGCGAAAGCTGCTCGAGCTGGAGCCCAACGAAGCCGACGCGCACTACTATGCCGGCATGGCCCACACACTGAAGGGCCAGTCAGAGGACGCGATTGTGTCGTTCCGGCAAGCGATCGAGTTGAACCCGGACGATCCCTACTACCCGGCCGGCCTGGCGTGGGCGTACGCGAGGGCGGGGGACCGGGAGCAGTCGCTCGAGTACCTCGGGCGGGCGGAGGCAGCGGGAGTACCGCTGAAGGAAATCGGGCTCGTGTATGGGGCGCTCGGTGATCTGGACCAGGCCTTCGAGTACCTTGAGCGGGGATACGAACAGGAGCCAGGCACTCTCGCGGGGATCAGAGCAGACCCCTCGGCCGATCCGCTGCGAGCCGATCCGCGCTGGAACGCGTTGCTGGAACGGATGTCCCGGGAGTAGGGCCTACGGCTCCGCCCAGAGCACTTCTTCCCTCAAACTCTCCTGCAGTCCGGGGTGTCGCTTCTGCAGGTAGATCCCCATCGAGATCGACGCGAGAAGGTTGCCCACCAGGATCGCCCACCACGCGACTTCCTGCATGATCCAGGTGCCGAGAAGAGCGACGAGAAGGACGACGAACGTCTCGAACACCACAAAGAGCAGGATCAGCCCGAACATCAGGGGCGGAAACTTGACGACCTGGGCGATCAGCGCGGAGGCGATGATGCCCAGTAAGCTGAAAGCCGCGACGTGGTATAGCGTGTAACCCAGCACGGTTCCCGGGGAGACGAGCACCGCGTCCGCAGCGGCGGCGCCGTACAGCATGGCGGAGCCAAGGGCCGCGGGAGTGTAAAGGGGGCGGCCCACGACCATGTCCACGATCAGGAACCAGAGCGCGACCACGGCGGCCCCGAGCAAGCCCGCCACGAGGCCGTCCCGCAGAACCGGGTTCCCGAAGACGCCCTCCGCGAAGCCTGTCAGTCCTTCCTCCGCCGACGCCCATCGCAGATAGGCCATCATCGCGGCGCCGGCGACCACGTTTCCGAAGAACACGACCGGCCAGGCGGGCGCGTCTACGATGCTCGCGCCCGAGATTACGAGTGCCGCGTAGAACAGCAGGGAATACGCGAACAGTCCGTAGGCGGTTCCGACGAGCAAGGTGCGCGGCGACAAGGTCGATGCGGTCACGACCGACGCCAGGACGCCCAGCATCATGAAGGCGACGAAGTGAACGACCGTGAACAGTGCAATGTGAACCGACGAAATCTCCAATGCCCCCTGGCCCAGCAGATTGGCCGCCAGGAACGTGGGCGTGGCCAACGGTTCGCCGCGCACCAGGTCAAACAGGAAGTAAAGGACGATGAGCACGGCGCCCGCCAGGAATCCCGCCATCACGCCCGATACCAGGCATCGTCGATCGATCTTCATTCGGCCTCCAGCGCCGCTGAGTGTTCCTCCGTCGCGAACTGCATTTCAACAGAATAACGAAAGCGGAGGCCTCCGTGTGCCTTGGGCCGCGGATCCGGCATCCGCAACTGAAACCCGGCCGGCCGGCAACCGTAGTATCTTCGGGTCGTCACTGGACTCCCCTCGACCACAGGCCTGGGCATGGACAGGATCTGGCAGGACATCAAGTACAGCGTTCGTTCCCTGCGTCGCGGTGGGCTCCTGATCTTGATCGCGATCCTGTCGCTCGGGGTCGGTATCGGATCGGTGACCACGATCTTCACGGCCGTCGATGTCTTCATGCTCCGGCCGCTGCCCTACCCGGACTCCGAAGATCTGCTGTCGATGTATACGACGAACCAGGACCGCGGGTGGATGTGGGTCTCGTTTTCGGTTCCCGACTTCGTCGACTTCCGGGAGCAGAGCGAGACCATGGACGTCGCCGTGTCTGACGGCGCCTCCTTCAACCTCTCCGAGGGCGACCGTCCGGAACGGGCGCAGGGCCGCCTCCTGAGTTCCAATTGGCTCCGCGTTCTGGGTGTTCAGCCGGCGCTCGGGCGAGGCTTCACGGAAGAGGAAGAGATCGACGGACGGGACCAGGTCGCGCTCATCAGTCACGGACTGTGGCAGCGCCGGTTCGGGGCGGATCCCGAGATCCTCGGCTCGAACATTCTCCTGGATGGGGAACCCCACACCATCGTCGGGGTCATGCCGCCCGACTTCTGGTACCAATCCGTCTTCGACGACATTTGGGTACCGTTCGCCATTACGGGCGAGGAGTCCCGGAACAGCCACTACATCAGGGTGCTGGCCCGCGTGAACGAGGGGTATACTGGCGCGCAGGCGGCCGATGAGACGGAGCGGATCGCCGCCCGGCTCGCCGCCGACTACCCGGAGACGAACTCGGGGAACGGGGCCAGGGTCATGACCCTGCACGAGGACATTTTCAACGAGGGATTCCGGGTCGGCACATCGATTTCGAGCCTCGCCGTGATGTTCCTGCTCCTGATCGCCTGCGCCAACGTGGCCAACCTCCTGCTCACGCACGCCGTCGGACGAGAGCGCGAGATGGCGGTCCGGGCGGCCCTCGGGGCCAGCCGAGGACGGATCCTACGCTACTTTCTGACCGAGTCTCTCATTCTGTCCCTTGCCGGCGGTGTGGTGGGTGTCGTCGTCTCGGTGTTCGGTATCCGGTGGCTGGTGTCCGTGATGCCTTCCTGGTTCCCGAGAGTGAACGAAATCGCTCTCGATGGACGAGCGCTTCTGTTCACGACGGCGATCGTGGTGCTGAGCTCGGTCCTGGTGGGTCTCGCGCCGGCGATCCAGGGAGCGCGGGGCAGCACGGCGGCCTCACTCAAGGAAGGGGGTCGCGGTGGTACGGCGTCACGCGGCGGACGTCTCCGCAAGGGACTGGTCATCGGTGAGGTCGCCCTGGCCCTGGCGCTGCTGGTTTCGTCTGCGCTGCTCGTGCAGGCGTTCTATAACGTGCGTCTCGCCGACCGCGGATTCGACGAGAGCGACCTTCTGGCCTTCCGAATTGCCCTGCCGGAGCAGCAGTACCCGGACGAGGTTTCGGTGGTGGCGTTCCACCAGGAGCTCACCGACAGACTCGAGTCACTTCCGGGTGTGAATGCCGTCGGGTCTACATCGATCATCCCATCCCAGGGAAACAACAGCACCTACTACACGCTGCCGGGCGACGACGTGCAGACCGACCAGGACCGCAAGGTCACGGACATTCTCGAGATCATGCCCGGGTACTTCGACGCCATGGATGTGCGGATCCTGCGGGGAAGGGGTCTCCAGGAATCGGATCGCGAGGGCACCCTGGACGTGATCGTGATCAACGAGGTGCTTGCCGAGCGCCACTGGCCGGACGAGGAGCCGATCGGGCGGCAGATCGTGTTCGGCGAGACCACGAGCGAGGTCGTGGGGGTGGCCGCAAACACAGGCGTGGCGACCGCGACGCCCGGTGAGCGCCCGATGGTCTATGTCCCCGTGTACCAGTCCGGTCGCCGGAACCTTGCGTACCTGGTGGAATCGGATGCGCCGCTCGAATCGCTGTTCGAGTCCGTCCGGGCCGAGGTCCAGGCGGTCGACTCAGACATCCCGGCCTACAGCATTCGTCCCCTCAAGGACATCATCGACGAGTCGCTCGGAGGCGACACGATCATGGCCAAGATCATGAGCGTGGTGGCGGTCATCGCGCTCGTGCTTGCGTTGGCCGGCGTATACGGTGTGATGGCCTACTCGGTCTCGCAGCGCCGCCAGGAGCTTGGGATTCGAATGGCGCTGGGTGCGCGCGACGGGGACGTCGTCGGGATGATCATGCGGCAGGGGATGATCCTGGCCGCAATCGGGATCGTCGTCGGCCTCGGCCTCGCGTTCGCGATGGCCAAGGGCGTTTCGTTCTTCCTGTTCGGGGTGAGCCCGTTCGAGCCGGCTACCTACGGGGGAATGGCGGCGGCCCTGCTGCTTTCCGGCTTTCTCGCCACCTACTTCCCGGCGCGGCGGGCCACGCACGTGAATCCGGTGGAAGCGCTCAGGGCGGAGTAGACGCGCAGGCTCGCTGCGCCGCTTCAGAAGCGGTAGACGGCCGAAACCGTGAAGTAGTTGAACCAGGCGAACGTGTAGACGTCATCCGTGTCCGCGCCGCCTTCCAGCGTTCGATATCCCGCCGACAGCGACCAGCGGTCCGACAGGTCGCGGTACAGTTTCAGAGAGACGTCGAACGCCCGGCCCTGCGACGCGGCCGCTCCGTCTGCATCGAGCGCCAGCGACCACCCGGGAGCCGGCTGCCACGCCGCGCGCCGACATTGAGCAGCGGTACGAACCCGATGTTCGAGTCGGACGACGAGACGTCGTCCTGTTCGAGCGAGATCTCTGCCGCTCGTATCTTCGCCGTCAGGCCGATATCGACCCGCCAGCTGGCGTTCGAGACGAGGCGGTACCGGTAGGTCAGACGGTAGGAGTCGAACCGGTACCGTGGCCGTCAGTCGCGGTCCCTGCCGCGAAGGACTCCCCGTTGAAGTTCGCCGGCTCGGAAAGCACCCCAGTGCCCTTGAGCGACAGGGGCGCGGCGAGCAGGCGCAGTCCGTGCCGCCGGCCCGGCGGTACTCCGCGTACAGGCGAAACGCGGGGAACGGTCCGCTGCCCGTCAGGTCGTCCAGCGCGAAGCGTGTGCCGGACGCGTCGTTCGGGACCTGAACGTCGTTCTTCGCCTGCCAGGCCGGTCCGCCTTCAAGCTCGACGATGAACCTCGAATCGGACTCCAGCGCCTGGCCCACGACGGGCGCAGCCAGCACGCACGAGGCGAACCCCGCTAGCATGCCGTCCGCGGGAGCCCCCGCCCGTCAGCCCGCAAGACGAGTCGCGACGAGATAGCCGGCGATCGAGACGAGCGTGCACAGGACCGTCCCCCACACCATGTCGACGAGGGCCAGTTGGGTCCGAAAGCCTTCCAGCACGGCGAGATTGGTGAGGTCGTAGGTGGCGTAGGTCACGAGCCCGAAGAAGGCGCCCATCGTCGCGGCGCGGGCCAATGATCCTCTCTCCACGGCCGGATAGACGACGAACACCAGGATCGCGGCTACAAACAGGGCATAGAACGCGAAAGCTGGCAGCCACCGCACGTCCGTTCTCATCAGCTGTCCCATCTGATCGCGGTAGAACCCACGCGCGATCGCTCCCAGCCAGGCGAAGTCGAGCACCAGGAAGGTGACGAGCGTGGCGAAGTATGTGGTCGCTAGTTGGCCGATACGCATGTTGTCTTCTCGTGGATTGGCAGGGGTGGGGAGTCCGGCGCTGGGAAAGAAAGCCGGCGAAGGGCTGCACCCGCCGCACGGCTCTCCCTCTTCAGCCTGTACCGGACTTGAGCGTCAGATGGCGCAGGTCATGTCCGTGCCGCAGCACATCGGCGACTTGATCATGCCGTGTCCATTCGGGCACTTCGAGACGTGCACCGTGCTGCCGTCGTCCTTCGTCAGCGTCTCGTGAACCAGTTCCTTGCTGCAGGTGCCGCAGGTGATAACGCCAACGCTCATTCCGCATGTGGGGCACGTGTAAAGGGACATTCTGAATCTCTTCCGGTGTCTGGTTCTCACTCGTTCCAGCCGAACGTGAGCCAGCGTAGCATATCGGCCTCGACGGTGCCAGTCGGGCCGGGCCTCCTTTGTGACCTGCGGTCGGCCCACTAGATTAGAACGTTCATGAAGATCCCGTGTGGGATCCCGGACCTGGAACGTCGTACAGCAGGAGACACCGTTGATCAAGCCGTCCTCAGACAGCCGTCTCACACTACCCCTTCACGGCGCCGACAACCCTTCCACCGATCGCCAGGGGACCACGCCGGGCAGCTTCGCGCTGGCGCCGGATGTCGGCGGACCGCTCATGTTTTCATCGCCCGATACTCCGGGCATGCCGGCTCCGTCCCCGCTCACGGCGTGGGACTTCAACCCGGCGCCCCGAGGGGCCGAGAACGCGGTGACTCAGCTCGAGAAGGCCCGCCTGGGTTTGGTCACGCCCGAGATGCGCCGGGTGGCCGAGCGCGAAGCGCATCTCACGCCCGAGCAGGTGCGCGACGAGGTGGCGGCCGGGCGGCTGATCATCCCGGCGAACCGGGTCCACCTGGAGTACAAGCTCGACCCGATGGCCATCGGGCGCGCCTCGAAGACCAAGGTGAACGCCAACATGGGCGCCTCGCCCGTGAGCAGCGGGACGGATGAGGAAGTCGAGAAGCTGCGCTGGGCGGAGCGCTGGGGCGCCGACACGGTCATGGATCTCTCGACGGGCGGCGACCTCGACGCGTGCCGCGAGGCGATCATCCGCAACTCGACGGTCCCGATCGGCACCGTGCCGATCTACTCGATGATCATCGGCCGCCGGATCGAGGACCTGTCGTACGACGTGGATTCTCGAGACGCTCGAGCACCAGGCGAAGCAGGGCGTGGACTACTTCACGATTCACGCCGGCGTGCTCCGGGAGCACCTGCCGCTCGTCCAGGACCGCCTGATCGGCATCGTCTCGCGCGGCGGCTCGCTGCTCGCCAAGTGGATGCTGGTGCACGACAAGCAGAACCCGATGTACGAGATCTGGGACGACATCTGCGACATCATGCGCGAGTACGACGTGACCTTCTCGATCGGCGACGGCCTGCGGCCGGGCGGGCCTCGCCGACGCCACCGACGAGGCGCAGCTGCGCGAGCTCGAGACGCTCGGCGAGCTCACCGAGCGGGCGTGGGCGAAGGGCTGCCAGGTGATGGTCGAGGGCCCGGGTCACGTGCCGTTCGACCAGATCGAGTACAACATGAAGCTCCAGCGCACGCCTCTGTCATGGAGCGCCGTTCTACGTGCTCGGACCGCTGGTCACCGACATCTTCCCCGGCTACGACCACATCACGAGCTGCATCGGCGCGACCGCGGCGGCCTACCACGGCGCGGCCATGCTCTGCTACGTGACGCCGAAGGAGCACCTCGGCCTGCCGAAGAAGGACGACGTCAAGCAGGGGTGCGTCGCCTACAAGATCGCGGCCCATGCGGCGGACGTCGCGCTCGGTATTCCCGGCGCCCGCGACCGGGACGACGAGCTCACGAAGGCGCGCGCGGCGCTCAACTGGGAGAAGCACTTCGAGCTCACCTTCGACCCGGACACGGCCCGCGCCTTCCACGACGAGGATCTCGACGTCGATACCGACTTCTGCGCCATGTGCGGGCACGACTGGTGCTGCGTGCGGATCAGCAAGGAGATCCAGGAGTTCGCCTCGGGCAAGGACGCCGACTACGCGTGGGACAAAGTGAAGAAGAGTGCGGCGCTCACCGACGAGCAGCGCCAGATCCTCGAGCAGCGTGGCGTGCTGTCGCCCGAAGAGATCCACCGCCTGGCCAGAAAGACGCGGCAGGGCGTAGCGGAGGACGACGAGGGCAAAGCCGCGTGCCACACGGACTACGTGGACGATGCGGAGGCGGCTCGCCGTCTCCAGGTCGCGGGAATGTCCGAGCCAGGCGCCGACTGACTACAGAGGCCGGGTCGGGCTGCTCAGGCGCCCTCTTCCTCGTACATCTGCTTGAGGCGTTCCACCACGCTCGGGTCGGCCAGCGTGGTGGTGTCCCCCAGCGCCCGTCCCCTCGGCGATGTCCCGCAGCAACCGCCGCATGATCTTTCCGCTCCGGGTCTTCGGCAGGTCGGCCGTGAAGATCACATCCGCCGGCCGGGCGATCGCACCGATCTCTTCGACCACGTGCTGCTTGAGGTCGTCCCTGAGTTCCGGGCCGGGCTCGAATCCCTCCCGCAGCGACACGAACGCCGCCACCGCCTGTCCCTTCAGCTCATCGGCGCGTCCCACGACCGCGGCCTCGGCCACCGCCTCGTGGTCCACCAGGGCCGACTCGACCTCCATCGTGCCGATCCGGTGTCCGGCCACGTTCAGGACGTCGTCCACCCGCCCCATGATCCAGAAGTATCCGTCTTCGTCCTGACGCGGCCCCGTCGCCCGGGAAGTAGATCCCGTCGAACTTCGACCAGTAGGTCTCCCGGTAGCGCTCCTCGTCCCCGTAGATGCCTCGCAGCATGGAGGGCCAGGGCGACTCGATGACGAGGTAACCGCTCTCGGCCTGTTCGCCCTGCTGATCCAGGATCGCAGCCTCGATGCCGGGGAACGCGACCGTGGCCGATCCCGGCTTGGTCGCGATCGCGCCGGGAAGCGGGGTGATCATGATCGCGCCAGTCTCGGTCTGCCACCACGTGTCCACGATCGGGCACCGTCCGCCCCCTATGTGCTCCCGGTACCACGTCCAGGCCTCGGGATTGATCGGCTCCCCGACCGTCCCGAGCAGCCGGAGCTTCGAAAGGTTCCAGCGTTCAGGCCACTCCGCGCCCCACTTCATGAAGGCCCGTATCGCCGTGGGCGCGGTGTAGAAGACCGACACCCCATACTTCTCGCACAGCTCCCAGAAGCGCCCCTTGTCCGGCCAGTCGGGGCGCCCTCGTACATGACCTGTGTGGCTCCGGCGGCCAGCGGCCCGTAGACGATGTACGAGTGGCCCGTCACCCAACCGACGTCGGCCGTGCACCAGTAGACGTCTTCGTCCTTCAGGTCGAACACCCAGCTCGTGGTCGCGGTGACCTGCGTCAGGTATCCACCCGTGGTGTGCATGATCCCCTTCGGCTTCCCGGTCGTGCCTGACGTATAGAGGATGTAGAGAAGGTCCTCCGAGTCCATCTCCTCGGCCGGGCAGTCGGCCGAGGCTTCCTGGATGAGACGGTGATACCAGTGGTCCCGCCCCTCGCGGAAGTGCATGAAGGCCTCGTCGCCCTCGCCACCCGATCGCCGCCGTACGATCACCACGCTCTCAACCAGGTCCAGTCCCTCGATCGCCTCGTCGGCCGTGCGCTTGAGCGGGATGATCTGCCCCCGTCGGTAGCCCCCGTCGGCGGTGATGAGGACCCTGGCCCCGGCGTCCTCGATCCGGTCGCGCAGTGACTTGGCAGAGAAGCCCCCGAACACGACGGAGTGCGGCGCTCCGATCCTGGCACAGGCGAGCATCGCGATGGCGGCTTCCGGAATCATCGGCAGGTAGATGGCCACACGATCGCCCTTTTCGACGCCCAGCTTCTTCAGAGCGTTGGCGAACTGGCAGACCTCCCGGTGTAGCTGCCGGTACGTGTACACGCGGCGATCGCCCGGCTCACCTTCCCATATCAGGGCCGCCTTGTTGGCCCGCCAGCCATCCAGGTGCCGGTCGAGGCAGTTGTAGGCGACGTTCAGCTTGCCGCCAACGAACCAGCGCGCGAACGGTGGATTCCATTCGAGCACCGTGTCCCACTTCCTGAACCAGTGCAGCTTCTCGGCCCAGGAGGCCCAGAACGCCTCGCGGTCCTCTCGCGCCTCGCGGTATGGCGTGTCGTCTCCGACGGCCGCTGACCGCTGGAATCCTTCTGACGGCTCGTATCGTCTTTCCTCGTGAAGAAGAACGTCGATTTCACGGCGGCGCTGGTCCGGCATTGTGGGTCTCCTCGGACGGGAGTCAACAGGATCTCATGCCCAGAGTAGAAACGACCGCGGCGGCGAAGCAAGCGCGTCGGATTCGTCGGAAGACGTTCCGCGGCGCCGGCATCCAGCACCGCACTTCGGGTCGATGCGTCCCGTCCGCGCTCCACGCCCGATGCGGACAGGAGCCTGTAAGTAATTGTTTGCTATGTAAATGCGGCGCCAACGAGTGAGTCTCGCGGATGGAATGTCCCTTGCGGCACTATCACAGGTTGATCGCGATCCCGAGGACGACCTTTGATCAGAGGCTTCCGGCCATGCGAAGATACTCAGCCACGTTCCTGACCCTGCCGCTGGCGCTGCTCGTCGCGGCGTGCGGCGAACGGACCCCGGACTACGAGGCGACCGACTTGAGCGACAACGTCCTGCTGGCGGAATGGACCGGCCCCTACGGAGGCGTTCCGGCCTTCGACGAGATGGATCTCGCGGACCTGAAGCCGGCCCTCGAGAAGGGCATGGAGCTCGAGCTCGCCGAGATCGACGCGATCGCCAACAACGAAGACCCGCCGACGTTCGAGAACACGATCGTCGCCCTCGAAGGCGTCGGTCAGGACCTCGACCGGGTCTTCACCTATCGGGGCATTTGGAGCTCCAACCTGATCGTCTCCCGAGTTCCGCGAGATCCAGATGGAGATGGCGCCGAGATTGGCCGCGCACCGGACGAAGATCACTCAGAACGAGGCCCTGTTCGAGCGAATTCGCGCCGTCTACGAGAGTGATGACAGCCGAAGACCTCCGTCCGGACCAGCAGCGCCTGCTGTGGCTCGTGTACGACGGCTTCGCCCGAAACGGGGCGACACTCGAAGGCGAGGCCAAGGAGCGCTACGCGGAAATCAACCAGCGTCTCGCCGAGGTGCACACGCAGTTCGGGAACAACGTGCTGGCCGACGAAGAAGGCTATGTCACCTACCTGAACGCCGATCAGTTGGGCGGTCTTCCGGAAGCGTACGTCACGGCGGCGGCTACGGCGGCGACCGATCGCGGTCACGAGGGCGAGTATGCGGTCACCAACACGCGCTCTTCCATGGCTCCGTTCCTCACGTTCTCCGATGAGCGTGACCTGCGCGAGCAGGTCTGGCGGACCTACTACAGCCGCGGAGACAACGGTGACGAGCACGACAACAACGCGCTGATCACCGAGATTCTCGAGCTCCGAAACGAGCGGGTCCAGCTTCTTGGATACGAGAACTACGCGTCGTGGCGGCTCGAGAACCGCATGGCCAAGGATCCGGCAGGCGCTCTCGGCCTGCTGGAGGCGATCTGGCCGGCGGCGCTGGCCCGGGTCGAAGAAGAAGTGGCGGACATGCAGGCGATCGCCGACGCCGAGGGCGCCGGAATCACCATCGAGCCCTGGGACTATCGCTACTACGCCGAGAAAGTGCGGCAGGCGAAGTACGATCTCGATTCCGACGAGGTGAAGCAGTACCTGCAGCTGGCCAACCTGATCGACGCGATGCACTTCGTGGCGGGCGAGCTGTTCCAGTTCGCTTTCACGCAGATCACCGACGGGTCGGTCCCCGTGTGGCATGAAGACGTGACGGTCTGGGAGGTGACGGACCGGAACACGGGCGAGCACGTCGGCCTGTGGTACCTGGATCCATTCGCTCGTCCCGGAAAGCGGTCCGGCGCGTGGGCCACGACCTACCGGAGCCACGAGACGTACGACGGCCTGAAGACCACTCTGGGTTCGAACAACTCGAACTTCATCAAGGGCGCGGCGGGAGCCCCGGTTCTCATTTCGTGGGACGATGCCGAGACCCTGTTCCACGAGTTCGGGCACGCCCTCCACTACCTGTCGTCGAACGTCGCCTATCCCAGGCTGAACGGGGGAGTGAGAGACTACACCGAGCTTCAGTCACAGCTCATGGAGCGCTGGCTGCTGACCGACCAGGTGATCGACAACTATCTCGTACACGTCGAGACGGGCGAGCCGATCCCGGATGAACTGGTGGCGAAGATCCGGAACGCTGGCACCTTCAACCAGGGGTTCGAGACGACCGAGTTCCTGGCCTCGGCTCTCATGGACATGAAGTACCACACCATGGATCCGGCCGGGCTCGACGTGGACGCCTTTGAACGGCAGGCCCTGGCCGAACTCGGAATGCCGGACCAGATCGTGATGCGGCACCGCAGTCCCCACTTCACGCACGCGTTCTCGGGAGAGGGTTACTCGGCAGGCTACTACAGCTACGAGTGGGCGGAAGTCCTGGTGGCCGATGCGGCAGAGGCTTTTGCCGAGGCGCCGGGCGGGTACTACGACCCGGATGTGGCGGCGGCGATGGTCGAGCACCTCTACTCGGTCCGAAACGCGGTCGACCCGGCGGATGCCTACCGGGAGTTCCGCGGCCGGGACGCGACCGTGGACGCGTTGATGCGGGCGCGAGGCTTCCCGGTGCCGGGCGAGTAGAGATCTCACCGTTCTGATCCTGAACGGTGCTGACGGGGAAATGACGATCAACCCGCACTGGGAGCACAGGAATCATGGTTAGTCTGAAGCGTTTCGCCTGCAAGACTCTGATCGGCCTGGCGCTGATTCTCTGGTGGCCCCTTGCCCTGGCGGCCCAGGACGCGACGGGAGACTGGTTCGGGGTCATGGACGTAGGAGCAGCCAGCCTGGGTCTTCACGCTCCACGTCGTGGCTGCTGACGAAGGCTACTCGGCCACGATGGACGTGCCGGACCAGGGAGCCATGGGCGTCCCGATCGACTTCTCGGTGGCAGATGGTGCGGTTACCTGGGGGTTCGCCCCGGCCGGCGTGAGCTACGAGGGCGCGGTTGATGCCGCGTACACGAAGATCACCGGGACATTCAGCCAGGGCGGACAGACCTTCGACCTCGTGTTCGGGCGCGAGGAGCTCGCGCCGCCGCGTGGGAGCACCAGTTGGAGCGGGAGAACGCCTGACCAAGACGCGAAGTCTACATCCCGATGCGGGACGGTACGCGCCTGTTCACCTCGTTCTACGTCCCCAAGGACACCACACAGACGTATCCGATCCTGCTTCGGCGGACGCCGTACAACTCGGAACCGGCCGGCGAGGACCGGTTCAACTTCACGGTGGGGCTGAACGCCGACTTCATCGAGGCCGGCTACATCCTCGCGTTCCAGGACGTGCGCGGCCGGTACATGAGCGAAGGTGAGTTCGTGGACGTGCGGCCGCACAACCCGGACAAGCAGGGGCCCGAGGACATCGACGAGAGCAGCGACACATGGGACACGATCGAATGGCTGGTGAACAACGTACCGCGCAACAACGGGCGAGTCGGAATCTTGGGCATCTCGTACCCGGGCTTCTACTCGACCATGTCCCTGCCCGGGAGCCCACCCGGCGCTCAAGGCGGTGTCTCCACAGGCCCCGGTCACCAACTGGTTCATCGGCGACGACTTCCACCACAACGGCGCCTTCTTCCTGATGGACGCGTTCTCGTTCTACGCCTCGTTCGGACGACCGAGGCCCGAGCCCACCCGCCGCGGAAACGCGCAGTTCCAGTGGCCGAACCAGGACGCGTACGACTTCTTCCTCCGGCTTGGCCCGATCCGGAACGTCGAGGAGCAATTCTTCGGGGACAGCATCAAGTTCTGGTCGGAAGTGATGGACCACCCGGACTACGACGATTGGTGGAAGGCCCGCGATCCGCTGCCGCACCTGACGGATGTGACGCCCGCAGTCATGGTCGTCGGTGGTCTGTTCGACGCCGAGGACCTCGTACGGTCCGTTCGCGGTGTACGGGGCGATAGAGGCGCAGAACCCGGGCGCCTCGAATCGCCTGCTCATGGGGCCGTGGTTCCACGGCCAGTGGGCGTGGGACGACGGGGCGAACCTCGGAAACGTGCACTGGGAAGCGAATACGTCCGAGCGCTACCAGGCTGCACAGCTCGAGTTCTTCAACCACTACCTGCGGGACGAAGGCGATCTGACATTGCCCGAGGCTACCATCTTCGACACGGGTGCCAGCGAGTGGCGCGAGTTCGAGGCATGGCCCTCGCCCGACCTGGAACCCGCGGCGCTCTACCTGCAGCCCGGCGGCGGACTGGGCTTCGCTCCGCCAACCGCCAATGAAAGTTACGAAGAGTACGTCGCCGATCCGGATCGGCCCGTTCCCTACACCGAGGATGTCCACCTGCGCCGCACCACCGAATACATGACGGATGACCAGCGGTTCGCGGCGCGCCGGCCCGACGTCGACGTCTACGAGTCCGATGTCCTCACCGAGGCCGTCACGCTGGCCGGGCCACTCGTGGCCGACCTGCTCGTGAGTACGACGGGAACGGATGCGGACTACGTGGTGAAGCTGATCGACGTGTTCCCGGACGACCTCGAGGACTATCCCGAGAACGACAAGGACGTGCCGATGGCCGGGTACCAGATGATGGTGCGCGGCGAAGTGCTGCGCGGGCGGTACCGGAACAGCTTCGAGAATCCGGAGCCGTTCACACCGGGCGAGGTAACGCAGGTGCGATTCGAGATTCCCGCCGTGCTGCATACGTTCAAGCCCGGACACCGGATCATGATCCAGGTCCAGAACTCGTGGTTCCCGCTCGTGGACCGGAACCCGCAGACGTTCGTGAATATCTACGAGGCTGGCGAGGAAGACTTCCAGAAGGCGACGCACCGGATCTACCACGACGCGGACAGGCCGTCCGCCGTGCGGGTGGGCATCCTGAAGGAGTGAGGCAGGCGGCGCGCCTCGCCCCGATCGCGTAGGTTGTGCGGCTCAGCGCGCCCGGCGTCCGGGATTGGCCCTGACTGCCCGAAGAATGGAATCGAGCTGCCGCTAATGGACTGGAAGAAGAGACGATGGTTGGGCGTTTTCGTCGTTCTCCTCGCCATGGGGTGTGGAGACGACAATCCGACCGATCCGGGTCCTGGGCCCGATCCAGACCCCGATCCGGACCCGGTTGAACCCACCTATGTCTCGGGACGGGTCTCTGGGGTCGCGGCGAATGTCATCAGCGCCCTGGTGACCGTTTCGGCGACCGGTTACGACGAGCTGGTCGTCAGGGCCTGGCGGGACGGCGAGGTGCCACAGGAGACTCCGGCGACTGCGTTCGGCGGGGAGACGACGGTCGCCACGGCCGTTCTCGGACTGTTCCCGGACAGCGAATACAGCCTCGGTATCGTCCTCCGAGTAGACGCGGTCGAGCAAGTGGTGGACACGCTCTCCTTTGCGACGGGATCGCTGCCCGATTGGCTGCCACAGGCGACCCCCGTCGGTGCGAGTCCCTCGGACGGCTACGTGACGCTCTCGGCGCCAGGCGGACCCGTGATTCTGGACAACACGGGCCGGGTGGTGTGGTATGTAACCGCTCCGGACCCTGTCCTGAGCAACTTCCAGGCGCACGGCGACGGTTCCTACACACTTCTCGGCCGCGACACCGAGGTGCAGCAATTTCCGGGTGCTCGACGAACTCGGACGGGAGACGGGGCGCCTTGCGTGCGTCGACCGCGAGGAGACTCGATTCCATGAAATCCGTGTCGAAGCGAACGGCTCGTATTGGGTGATGTGCCACGACCGACGGGTGGCCGACCTGACCGCCGTCGGAGGCCTCGCTGAAGTCGCGCTCGATTGGACGGTCGTGCAGCACGTGAATGCTGACGGCCAGTTGGTCTGGGAGTGGAACCCCGCCGACCACTTCGACATCACGGACGCCGGTCCGGAGACGATCGAAGGCGCGAGCGCGATCAACGTCACGCACGGCAACGCGATCGCGTTCGATACCGACGGCAATCTCCTGGTCTCGTGGCGTGAACTCGACGAAATCACGAAGATCGAAGCCGAGACAGGCGATGTGATCTGGCGGTTTGGCGGCGGCCTTCGGAACCAGTTCACGTTCGTGAATGATCCCAAGGGGAGCTTCGAACGCCAGCACGGGCTGCGGGTCGTGGGACCGGGGGTGATCCAGCTCCTCGACAACGGGGATGTGCCGCCCAGCCGGCTGGTACGCTACCGAATCGACGAACAGGCCATGACGGCCGAGTTGCTGTTCGAGTTCAGCGATGCGCCCGAAACCTACACACCCGTCGGCGGGGGAACGGATGTCCTGCCGGACGGCGGAGCCCTGGTGTCGTTTGGACGCGCTGGTCGGATCATCGAAACGTCGGATGCCGGCGACCGCAGCTGGGAGCTCACGGGCATCGAAGGCCTGTACGTCTTCCGTGCCCAGCGCATCCCGTCGCTCTACGCTTCGGAGCGGCGAGAATAGAGCCGGGGGGTCAGGGAAGCTCTTCGAGCTGCCCTTCGATCATCTCCCACTCGGCCATCAGAGTTTCCAGCTCCGTCTCGAGGGCACCGCGCTCGGCCTCCAGCCTCCGCGAGTCCTCGGGAGTGGCGCCCTCGTAGAAGCCCGGGTCCGCGAACCTGGCGTCGATATCGGCCACCTGGCTCTCCAGCGCTTCGATCTTGCGCGTGATCTCCTCCAAGCCGCCGTTCCTCGGCCGGCCGACTTTCCGCACCGGCCTTTCCGCCGGCAGTCCCCTTCTTTCGACGCTCGGTCTTCTCGACCTTCTTCTTCGTACGGGCCTTCAAGACGACCGTATCCACGTCCAGGTGATCATCCCCGCAGAAGTGCACGTAGTCCTCGTACGTGCCGTGATAGTCCCGGATTCCCTCCGCCGTGATCTCCACGATCCGGCTGGCCAGTCGCGAAACGAACCAGCGATCGTGAGACACGAGGATGAGCGTGCCGTCGTAGCTCTTCAGGGCCTCCACGAGGGCCTCGATCGACTCGAGGTCCAGGTGATTCGTGGGCTCGTCGAGCACGAGCACGTTGGGCTTCTCGATCGCGATCTTGCAGAACACGAGCCTCGCCGCCTCGCCTCCGGAAAGCGCGCCCAGCTTCTTCTTGCCGTCGTCACCCGAGAAGAGCACGCGACCCATCTCGCCGCGGACGAATCCATACGTCTTGCCGGGGCAGAACCCGGTGATCCACGCCTCGGCCGTGTGGTCGGCATCCTCGAACTGCTCCTGGTGGTCCTGCGCGAAGTAGCTCGGGTGCGTCTCGTATCCCCACTTCACGGTTCCGGCGTCCGGCTCCAGCTCGCCCATCACGATCTTGAGCAGGGTGGACTTGCCGATCCCGTTGGGTCCCATGATGGCCACGCGGTCTCCGCGGGCCACCGTGAGGTCCACGCCGTGCAGGACCTCGTTGTCGCCGAATGCCTTCCGGATGTCCTTGATGGTGAGCACGTCGCGGCCGCTGTGACGCCGCTCTTCGAAGCGGAAGTTCGGATAGCGCCGCGAGCTGGCCGGCAGCTCCTCGAGGCCCTCCGCCTTCTTCTCGATCAGGCGGAGCTTGCTCTGTGCCTGCCGGGCCTTGCTGGCCTTGGCCCGGAACCGGTCGACGAACTTCTGGTGGTGCGCGATCTCCCGCTCGCGGCTGGCGATGCTCTTCTCCCGACGCTCGCGCTCCTCCTGTTTCGCCAGCAGAAAATCGCTGTAAGTGCCGGGGTACTGCAGGACCGTCCGGTAGTCGACGTCCAGGGTCTGGGTGGAGACGTTGTCGAGGAATCGGTGGTCGTGCGAGATCACGACCACCGGTCCGGTGAAGTCGCGGATGAACTTCTCCAACCAGCGGATCGATAGAATGTCCAGGTGATTCGTGGGCTCGTCCAGGAGAAGCGCATCCGGCGACCCGGCGAGCGCCTGTGCCAACAGCACCCGGAGCTTGAACCCGCCGGATAAAGTGGACATCGGTTGGTGGTGAACGCTCGACGGGAACCCGAGGCCTTCGAGGATCTCCGCGGCCCGGGCTTCGGCCGCATACCCGTCGTGGTGTTGAATCGTCTCTTCCAGCTCCGAGAAGCGTTCCGCGTCGAAGTCGTCGTCGGCCTGGGCCAGGAGGGCTTCCTTGTCCACCATCGCCTGCCACAGCACCGGGTTTCCCCGCAGCGTGACCCCGAGGACCTGCTCGTCTTCGTAGATGAACTGATCCTGGCGGAGTACGCCGAGCTTCACGTTCTTCGGGATCGACACGGAACCGGCGGAAGGATCTTCGTGACCCGTGATGATGTTGAGGAGAGTGGTCTTGCCCGATCCGTTGGCCCCCACGAGCCCGTAGCGCTCACCGGGGATGAGTTCGAGGGAGACGTCCGTGAACAGCGTCTGGGCGCCGAACGATTTCGCGAGGCCGGAGACTGAGATCATGGGGCCACATTGTACGTGGCCGCCCCGGCTGGAACAAAGGACACCGGCTTCCAACATGCCCCTTGTGCGAATCGCAGACGATTACTGGCTATACTGGTAGCGGCGACGGCAGTGAGCGTCCTTCGATCAACCCGGAAGGCGCACAGATTCAATGATCCTGGTTACGGGCGCGGCGGGAAAGACGGGCCGGCAGGTTATCCGGCGGCTCTGCGACATGGGCATGGAGGTTCGGGCGCTGGTCAGAACGCCTGAGCAAATCGGTCCCTTACTGGAGTCGGGCGCTCGCGCAGCGGTGCCCGCTGACCTCCTGAAGGTTGAAGACGTTTCGCGCGCCATGGACGGCGTGCGGGCCGTCTACCACATCTGCCCGAATGTTCATCCCCAGGAGGTTGAAATCGGAGACCTGATGATCGAGGTCTCACGCGCCGCGGAGGTGGACCGTTTCGTGTTTCATTCCGTATTGCATCCCGAGGTCGAAGCCATGCCTCATCACTGGCTGAAGCACCAGGTGGAGCGAAAGCTGGTGGGATCCGGCCTCACTTTCTCCATTCTCCAACCGTGTGCGTACATGCAGAACCTGTGCGTTCACCTGCCGAACATGATGAAGCATGGAACGCTCGAAGCGCCCTACGACATCGAGGCGAAGCTCAGTCTGGTCGATCTGCGGGACGTAGCGGAGTGCGCGGCCGCTGTTCTCAGCGAGCCCGGGCATGAGGGGCGCACGTACGAACTGTGTGGCCCCGAGGCCATTTCCCACACCCGGATGGCGCGGGCGTTCGAGTCCGCACTCGGACGGCCGGTGGAAGCGGTCTCCGTCGATCCAGCGGAGTGGGAGAGGAAAGCTCGGTCGTCGGGGCTCGGCGACTACGCAGTGGCTGCCTTGATGCAGATGTTCCGCTGGTACGATCGAAACGGGTTCGTGGGTAGTCCGGGGGATCTCGAATCGCTGCTGACCAGACCTGCGAACTCGTTCGCAGACTTCGTCGCTGAGGTGCTTGCCTAGCCCAGGGCGCGGACCCACGTATTGCCGCCCGCCGATTCCTGCTCGAAACCCATCTTCAGCAGGTAGTCCGCCGGTCGATCACCCTTCGTTCGCGCAACGATCGTCGAGAATCCGCGAGATCGCAGGGCTTCTCCGGAATACAGATAGCGGCCGATCTTGAAGTCCCGGTATCCGGGAATTGCGTAGTCCAGCTCGAGCTCGAGCGTGGCATCGCCGAGAACCCTGGCCACGAAGAGGCCAGCCGGGACGAGGTCGCGAAGGATGAACAGGGTGAGAATGTCGTCCTCCGGCTCGAATTCGAAACCAGGCCACGCCCCCTCGATGTCGTCGGCGAAGTGATCCAGAAAGTACCGCAAGTAGTTCGATTCCCGGCGCACCTCGAGAACCTTGAAGTACTCGTCTGAGCGCCGGATTTCGCCGAGAAAGTGGAGGTGGATCAGGACGATCACGACGTTGGTCCACACGATGGGCCAGGCGCCGATCAGGTAGCCGTAGATCACGAACGTGACGGCTCCGGCGAGTCCGATCAGGCGGAGCTTGAGGATCGATCGCATCGCGAGCGACGTCACGACGAATGCTGAGCCGAGGTAGCCGATCAACGCGTAGAGTGTCGTGACTTCCATTTCGTCCGTTCGATCCAGGGTTGGCCGGCCAACCACGATGAGGACGTGGCCGGGCGCTGTCCAATCCGACCACAACAACGCCTGCACCTTTTCGTTGCCCGGCCGGCTCCAACAGATCACATTGTGACCTCCACGGGGCCCTTCCCGGCGTCGGTTGAACCCACACAAGAGAGCCAGCGCTCTGTGACCGAACACACGACCGCGCCCGACGTGACTCGCAGCCTGGCCGCTGACGTCCGGGGCTATTTCGTCAACCGTCCGCCCATTCCAACTCTGGTGAACTTCGACACGGAGCGGGTGAGGGAAGACTACACCCATCGCATCGCCCAGCGGATCGGCATCGACGTGTCGCTCTACTCCGTCCTGAACATTCACCGGATCGGCATCGACGCTCCGGTGCGGTACGTGTTCGAGGAGATTCTCCGCTGGAGGGGCGACTCGCCATATTGGCCGAACCACGTGGCGACCCTGGAGATCCAGGAGGGCCGACCCGAGAATGTGAGGGTCGTTCTGCTGGGACGGTCCATCGGTGGTTGGCTGGGATCTGTCACCGGAGGACGCCTGGCCACTCTGTTCGAGATGAACGCCCGGACGGTGCGCCGGGTTCCGGCCGATTCGGACCTCGACAATGCGCGATATATCCTGTGGGACTGCAGTGGAGGGTATCCGATCGGCATCTTCTCGGTGTTCGCCCGATCGCCCATCGCCGCGCGCCACGAGATCGCGCCCACACAGCTGTTCTTCGCGGTCGGGTTCAATCCCTATGGAAGGAGTCGACTGTCGAGGGTCCGGCCGATCCGGCGGACCTGGGAAGCGATTCACAACCGGGTTACGACGAACGTACTCAACCGGTTCAAGCGGCTCTGCGAGACTGGATTCGACGCGACGCGCGAGGGGAACTGACCGGCCGGCTACGGCTCAGTGGATGGGGCGCCGTAGCTCAGGTGCATGACACTGGCGTCGCCTCCAGGACCGATCGTCACGACAAACAGGTCGTCATAGTCCCAGTCCTCGACGGGCGGAGGTTCCGGGGCGCCGAGAGCGGTCACGATGGCCGTGACCGTGTTGGAATGGCCCGACACCAGGATCACCTCCCCCGCGTGGTCGGTCAGAATGCGGTTCGCCAGGCCCTCCGAATCCGCCGCGTCGTGGACCAGGATTCCGAGCCCCAGCCGATCGGCGATCGGCTCGAGGGTCTGCTGCGCGCGGGCGTGCTGCGACGCGAACAGAACCGAAACCATGGACTCCGCGGTCACGCGCTGGAGCTCGCTGGCCCGAGCCCGGCCAAGGTCGCTGAGCACGGCGTCGCTGGCTTCCGAGACCTTCTCGGCGTGCCGGACCACGAGGACGGTGGTCGGCTCCTGGGCCGGCGCCTCCGGTGCGCCGGCGAGAGCCGCCGCGAGGAACAGATCCGCCCCAGTATCGACGAGATCGGATCACTGCGCCGGCTCGGCGCTTCGTGCGGCATGTGCTCCATAGCCGGGGCGTCGCCGTCATCCATGCCGTGCTCCATTCCGTGACCCGATCCGATCACTCCCTGGCGCATCCCGATCGACCATAATCCGGCCACGAGCACGCCCGCCGCCAGCAGCCGGCGTACCCGCATGTCCTGGAACGCAATCTTCCGTAGACCGAAAGTCACGGTCGCGAGCGCCGGAACGGTGCCCAGTCCGAACAGTAGCATGGCCGCCGCTCCCGCCGCCGGCTCGCCGAGAGCGACGGGCACGCTGAGCGTGGCGTACACGAGGCCGCATGGGAGGAGGCCGTTCACGAGGCCGAACAGGTAGCGCGCCCCGGCTTCGGGTCGGGAAATGAGACTGCTGGCCGCCCGCTGTACTCCCGGGATCTTGATCTTCGGCTCCGGTACGAGGCCCGCGAGGACCGCCGCGAAGTAGACGATGAGTACGGTGGAGACGACGCCAGCCACCCAGCCGGGTCCCGGAATCGAACCGCCGAACGCCCCCGCGAGGGCGCCCAGGATCATGTAGGTCGTGAGCCGGCCGGCGTGCCAGAAGAACGACTCCCTCGCGGTCCCTCCGCAGGCCACGGCGAAAGAGCCACACATCCCGATGCAGTGGATGCTCCCGATGAGTCCGGCAACTCCGGCTCCGGCGATCAGCTCGATCATCTGCGGCTGCCTCCATTCGGCTTCCGACGGGAGGCTCCGCGGGGTACTCCAGTACTACTTTACCCGCCGCTCCCGGCTCCTTAGGATACCCCCTTGGCGCAACCGTCTCAACCAGGCAAATCTCCGGGGTTTCACATGGAAAAATCCGCTTCTGCGGGTGCCGGTGTGCCCGCCGCGATCTATGACGACGACATCGTCAAGAAGTTCGCGATCGCGACGATCATCTGGGGCGCAGTGGGCATGCTGGTCGGAGTCATCATCGCCCTGCAGCTGGCGTGGTGGCCCGCCAACCTTGGCCTCCCGTGGACCACCTTCGGTCGACTGCGTCCCCTGCACACCAACGCCGTGATCTTCGCCTTCGGCGGCAACATCTGCTTTACCGGGATCTACTACTCCATGCAGCGTCTGCTGAAGACGCGCATGTGGAGCGACGCGCTGTCGAAGATCCACTTCTGGGGCTGGCAGCTGATCATCGTGTCGGCCGCGATCACGTTCCCGCTCGGTCTGTCGCAGTCGCGCGAGTACGCCGAACTGATCTGGCCGATCGACATCGCCATCACGCTGATCTGGGTGGTCTTCGCGATCAACTTCTTCGGGACGATCGCGATCCGGAAGGTGAAGCACCTCTACGTCGCGATCTGGTTCTACATGTCGTTCGTGATCACGATCGCGGTGCTCCACATCGTCAACAACCTGGCGATGCCGGCCACGCTTCCTGCGCTCCTATCCGCTCTACTCGGGGATGACGGACGCCCTCGTGCAGTGGTGGTACGGGCACAACGCGGTGGGCTTCTTCCTGACCACGCCGTTCCTCGGCCTGATGTACTACTTCCTTCCGAAGGCGGCCGAGCGTCCGATCTACAGCTACCGGCTGTCGATCGTCCACTTCTGGGGACTGATCTTCCTGTACATCTGGGCCGGTCCTCACCACCTGCTGTACTCCGGCCTCCCCGACTGGGCTCAGACCCTGGGAATGGTCTTCAGCATCGTGCTGCTGGCGCCGTCGTGGGGCGGAATGCTGAACGGACTGCTCACCCTGCGCGGAGCCTGGCACCGGCTGCGCACCGACCCGGTGCTCAAGTTCATGGTCGTGGGCGTGAGCTTCTACGGCATGAGCACCTTCGAGGGGCCGATGATGTCGATCCGGGCCGTGAACGGACTGGCCCACTTCACGAACTGGGTCATCGGCCACGTGCACTCGGGCGCGCTCGGGTGGAACGGCATGATCTCGTTCGCCGTGCTCTACTGGCTGGTTCCCAGGCTGTGGAACAAACCGCTGGCAAAGCCGAACATGGCCACGCAGCACTTCTGGCTCGCCACCATCGGCATCGTGCTGTATACGGTATCCATGTGGGCGGCCGGTCTCATGGAGGGCCTGCAGTGGCGCGCCATCGGCGACGGCGGACAGCTGGCCAACCCGATCTTCATCGACATCGTGCACCGCCTCGAGCCGTTCTACTGGATGCGGCTGCTGGGCGGGACGCTTTACTTCGTGGGCGCCCTGATGGCGGTCTACAACCTGTTCAAGACAATCCGAGGACCGGAGTCGGTCTCGACGGACGCCGCGGCGCCCGTCCCGGCCAACTGATCGCGAGGCACCGATGGCTGACGAAATGAAGACCCACGGTTCCGAGAAGAAATACGGGCAGTTCCACCGCCGGTTCTTCGAGGCGAACATCGTGAACTTCGCCGTATGGGCGACGATCGCGATTCTGATCGGCGGGATCGTGGAGATCGTCCCCATGTTCACGCCGGCCGGCACCGAGATCTCGCCCGATGTTACGCCGTACACGGCGCTCGAAGTGGCGGGCCGTGACATCTACGTGTCAGAGGGGTGCTACGTGTGCCACTCGCAGTGGGTGCGGCCGATGCGCGCCGAGATCCTGCGCTACGGTCCGTGGTCGCGGGCCTGGGAGTACCAGTACGACCGGCCCTTCCAGCTCGGGTCCCGGCGGATCGGTCCCGACCTGCACCGTGTGGGCGGCAAGTACCCGGATGCCTGGCACTACGAGCACATGCGCGACCCGCGGAGCACGACGCCGGGCAGCGTGATGCCGTCCTACTCCTGGCTACTCACGGAATCGCATCGACGCGGCCGACGTGAGGGCCTCCATGGTGGCCCTGAGGAAGACGGGAACTCCCTACTCCGAAGCGGATATAGCCGGGGTGGAGGAGAGCCTTGCCGAGCAGGGCGGTGCTATTGTCGGACGCTTGAGCGAGGCCGGAATCGGATCAGAGCCCGACCGGGCCATCGTCGCGATGATCGCTTACCTGCAGCGGCTCGGTGTGGACGGTCGCGCGGCGCTCGAGAAGCAGGGAGTGGAGTACTGATGAATCCGCTGACCCAGCAGGCTTCGGAATCCATAGGAATGGGCGGGCTGGCTACCGTCCTGACCGTTCTGTTCATGGCTGCGTTCTTCGCCTGGGTGTGGTACGCCTACACGCCCCGAAACAGGCAGAAGTTCGAGGATGCGGCCCTGCTGCCCTTCGAGGAGGGAGTCGACCGGTGAGCAAGGACACCAACCAGGTGCTCGGCCATGCCGACGAGAGCGACGGCATCGAGGAATATGACAACCCGCTTCCCGACTGGTGGCTGGGACTCCTGTGGTTCACGGTGATCTGGGCCGTCGCCTACGCCGTGCACTACCACTTCATCGGGAACCGTTCGCAGGAGGGCCACCTGGCCCGCGAGATGCAGGCCGCCGAGGTCAGGTGGCCGGTCGAGGCCGCCGCGGCCGTCTCGTTCGCGATCACGCCCGAAGCGGTGGCCGCCGGTGAGGCCGTCTACGCGCAGAACTGCACCATGTGTCACGGCGCGGCGCTTGAGGGTGGAATCGGAACCGCCCTGAATGACGATGAGTGGATTCACGGCGGTGACTCGGAGTCCGTGATTCGCGTCATCACCGAAGGAGTGCCCGAGAAGGGCATGCTGACCTGGGGTCCGATTCTCGGACCGGAGAAGATCAACCAGGTCGCGGCCTATGTGCTGGAAAAGAACGCGGAGTACGTCGGCGAGCCGGACGATTCTGAAGAAGCCGGCGAGGCAGAGAACTTGGAAGAGGCGGGCGAGGACGGCTGACCGGCGCGGTCTGAAGCCCGGTCGAGTCGCTCGCCGCCGCAAGGAATAGACGTGCTCGGTTTCTCACAGACACGGGACTGGGTGTATCCGCAGTCCATCAAGGGCCGGTTCATGACGATCCGGCGCTGGACGTTCCTCGGCCTGCACCTGCTGCTGCTGGCGGCGCCGTGGATCATGATCAACGGCTATCCCGCGATCCTCATCGACCTCCCGGCGCGCCGGTTCTACCACTTCGGCTATATCTTCACGCCGTCTGACTCGATCATACTGCTGCTCCTCCTCTGGTTCGCGGCGTTCTCGCTGTTCTTTTTCACGGCCATTTTCGGGCGCATCTGGTGCGGCTACGCGTGTCCGCAGACTGTGTTCCTCGAATCGTGGATCCGGCCCGTCGAGCTGTGGATCGAGGGCGACCGGCTGACGCGGAAGCGGCGGGACGCCAGGGGCTGGACGTTCGACCGGGCATGGCGAAAAGCCGCCAAGTGGTCGGTGTTCCTGGCCGTTTCGGTGTTTCTGGCCATGGCCATGATGAGCATCTTCGCCGGGGCGCGGGAGCTGTGGACGGGTCGGGCGGGACCGGTCGAGTACTCGCTGACGGCGATCATCGCCCTGTTCTGGTTCTGGGACTTCACGTGGTTCCGGGAGCAGTTCTGCAACTACGTCTGTCCGTACGCACGCTTCCAGAGCGCCCTCGCGGACGACGAGTCCCTGATCATCACGTACAGCACGGAGCGGGGCGAGCCGCGTGAAGCCGGCAAGAAGGCCGCCCAGGACGGGCGGTGCATAGACTGCAACAAGTGCGTGGCCGTGTGCCCGCAGGGCATAGACATCCGCGACGGGTTCCAGCTCGAGTGCATCCAGTGCGCGCGCTGTATCGACGCGTGCACGAGCGTCATGGACCAGCTGGGGCACCCGACGCTGGTAGCCTACGGATCGGTCGCCGAAGAGCAGGGCCGCAAGCCTCGCAGGTGGCGACCGCGAACGTTCGTGTATGGGACGCTGCTCGTATCGATTCTCGTGGCTATCGGCGTCCTCGTCGCCCGCCGCGTCCCATTCGAGGCGACCGTGAACCGGGCCCCGGGTTCGCTATATACGATGGACACGGACGGATCCACCCGGAACACGTTCCTCGTAAAGATCACGAACAAGGATCCGTCGCCGCTGCCGGTGGAGTACGACATTGTCGTATCCGGCCTCGGCGACGCCGAGGTGATCTCTCAGCCGGTCGAGTTGAACACAGCGGAATCCCGGACGGTGCCGCTGATCGTGCGCGTTCCTCCCTCCTCGGATCTCGACCGGACCACGGCCTTCGAGGTGAGCGTGACCGACGGCGATGGAGAGATCGTGCTGCATCCCACGTTCAAGACGGGAGCGGAGATTGGCTCAACCGGTCCGTAAGTTCGACCGGCTGCTGTGGCCGATCATGATCATCGTCGGTCTGCTGATCGTGATCATCATGAACGCGGTGTTCATCTACGTAGCCGTATCCGACAGGGACGAAGTCGTGCCGTCCTACCAGACGGAATCGCGCTGATCACCTCACGCTGTCCCCACTGCGGCACTCCCGTCGAAGGTTCCGAGGACACGTGGTGCTGCCACGGGTGTGAGATGGCGGCGGCCATCATCCGGGACGCCGGCCTCGAGCGCTACTACGAGGACCGCTCGGAGTACGCTCCGCGTCCGGGCCCCCTGCGAGCGGGCTGGGACGCCGTGCCCGTCACGCTCTGCGACGACGGTACCTCCGAGGTCCGCCTCGTCCTCGATGGCCTTCGCTGCGCCTCCTGTGTGTGGGTGACCGAGCACATCCTGCAGGCCACGCCCGGTGTCGCAGGAAGCGACCGTCAGCTATGCCACCGGACGGGCCAGCCTTCGCTGGGATCCCGAGGCCGTGGATCTCGGCACGCTGGCCGGCAAGGTGGCCGCACTTGGCTACCGGCCCCGTCTCCTTGGCGAAGAGAGCCGGCCGGACCAGGGCCTCGTGATCCGGCTCGGTGTCGCCACGTTCGCCGCCATGAACATCATGATGATGTCGGCGGCCCTCTACCTGGGCTGGGTGTCCGCCATGGAAGAGCGCTACGCGGCGCTGTTCCGATGGGCCTCGCTGCTGCTCGTGACTCCCGTGGCCCTGTGGTGCGCCGAGCCGTTCTTCTCGGGAGCCATCCAGGGTCTGAAGAACCGCGTCCTGCACATGGACCTCCCGATCGCGCTGGCGGTGGCCGTTCTGTACGTGCACGGCCTCGTATCGACGATCGTGGGGACGGACACCTACTTCGATTCGCTCGCCATGCTCGTCGCCCTGCTGCTCGCAGGCCGCATGCTCGAGGGTCGTGGGCGCCGCCGGGCAGCGGAGGCCGCAGTCTCACTGGCGGCCGCGCTTCCGGCCACGGCCCGCAGGCGGGTTGCGAGACTCGGTGGAGGTCGTCCCGGCCGGCGACCTCGTCCTCGGCGACCTGATCGATGTAGGGGCCGGCGAGGAGTTCGCGGCCGACGGCGTCGTGGTCGATGGCCAGGCGACGGTACGCCTGGCCCTGATCACGGGCGAAGCGGAGCCGGTGGCAATCGTCGGCTGGCGACGAAGTGGTCTCGGGCGCCGTGCTGGTGGACGGGGCTCTCACCGTTCGGGTGGACCGCGCTGGAGAGGACACCACCATCCAGCGAATGGCTGCGGACCTCAGGGCGGCTGCGGATCGTCCCGTCCGCCTTTCGACCGCGGACCGCATCGCCCCCTGGTTCACGGCCGCGACCCTGATCGCCGCGACCCTGACCGCGACCGGGTGGCTCCTCGCCGGTGACAGCGGAACGGCCCTTCGGGCCTGCGTCGCGGTCCTGGTAGTCGCCTGTCCGTGTGCCCTGGCCCTGTCCCGGCCCCTCGCCGCTGCCGCCGGCCTGGGCGCGGCCGCCCGCCGGGGCCTGTTGTTCCGCTCGGCCGACGGTCTGCTCGACCTGGTGGACGTCGATACTGTCGGCCTCGATAAGACGGGCACCCTCACGCACGGCGATCTCACGGTGGTGAGCGCGGACGACACCACGCTGAGGATCGCGGCCGGACTCGAGCGCTTCAGCATTCACCCGATCGCCCGGGCCATCATCGCCGAGGCCGTCGACCGTGGTATCCCGCTGCCGAAAGCCGAAGCGGTCCACGAGGCTCCCGGAACGGGGGTCGCCGGTCGCGTGGACGGCGCGCCTTGGGAGCTCGTATCAGGCGGGCCGGGCGAGGTCGTCCTTCGAAACGAAGTCGGTGAAGCGGGGCGCATCCGTCTCGGAGACGTCGTCCGAGCGGACTCCTCGGAGGCCGTGGCGCAGCTCGAGGCCCGGGGGCTCGAGGTCGTGCTATTGACCGGGGACCACAAGGAGGTCGCCGGCCGGATCGCCGCCGCGGCGGGCGTCAGCAGTTTCTGGGCGGAAATCGATCCAGCGGGTAAGGCCTCCTGGGTGCGGGCTCGCCAGGAATCCGGCTGCCGGGTCCTGTTCGCCGGGGATGGCCTGAACGACGGGCCGGCCCTCGCGGCCGCCGACGTCGGCGTCGCGATGGGAACCGGCGCCGCGAGCAGCGTGCTGGTGGCGGATGGCGTGATCTCGACCTGGTCGCTGCAGCCGCTCGTCTCGGGCTTTCAGGCGGCCTTCGCCTGTGAGCGCGCCATCCGGTGGAACCAGCGGCGATCCATCGCCTACAACATCGTGGCGGTGAGTGCGGCGGCCGTGGGTTTGATCAATCCGCTGGTGGCCGCCATTCTCATGCCGGCGTCGAGCGCCATGGTGATCTGGGGCTCGTCCCGCATAGAGGCCTCGATGAACGGTGGAAGCACGTGAACTCGATCTTCTTTCTTCTCCCGATCGCCCTGATCCTGGGGGGCATCTTCGCCGCGCTGTTCGTGAAGGCGGCTCGAGACGGTCAGTTCGACGACCTGGACGATCCGCCGGAGCGAATGCTGCACGATTGAGCGCCTGGAGTGCTTATCGACCGGGGAGTGCGGCGGGAACTCCCTTACCGGGTGCCGATTCATACAGGACGGGGCGAGCGACCTCGGAATGCAGGGTCCACCACTCTCTCGCCTGGTCTAGATTCCAGGTTTCCTCCAGGGGTACGGATCGCAGGGCCGCGTCTATCTCTTCCACCTTCTGATAGCGCTCTTCGGGCCACTTCTCCAGGCACTTCAGGACGATCGACTCGAGTTCGACCGGGATCTCGATTTCCGTGACCTCGGAGGGTGGTACGGGAGGTTTCCGCACCTGGTCAACCAGGGTTTGCAGCTGGGTCCGGCACTGAAACGGCGGCTGACCGGTCAGCAGGAAATAGGCGACCGCCCCCAAACCGTAAAGGTCGGCGCGAGTGTCCACCCGCCCCTCGTCTCGTATAGCTTCCGGGGCCATGTACTCCGGCGTTCCGAGGATAAGCCCTGCCTTGGTCACACCTTCCCCATCGCCCGAGTCCACGTGCTTGGCGAGACCGAAATCCAGCACCTTCACGTAGTCGAACAGTCCGCCCCGCTCCGTCACGAAGATGTTCGCGGGTTTCATGTCTCGATGCACTATCTGACGGCCGTGGGCTTCCGCCAGGGAGCCACACACCTGAGTCAGCAGAAAAATCGTTCGTTCGGCGCCGAGCGGCCCGAAGCGCTTCACGAGGCGCTGGAGGTCTAGCCCTTCCAGGTATTCCATTGCGTAGTAGAACGTGTTCTGACCCGCGCGGCCGAAGTCGAAGATGGTGATCGTGTTGGGATGCGTGAGACTGGAGGAGAGCTGTACCTCCCGCTCGAAGCGGGCGAGGGCGTCCAGGTCCAGGCTTCCCGAGACTCGCAGGACCTTCACCGCACTCGGTCGGCACATTCGGGCGTGGCGGGCCACGAACACCTCTCCCATGCCGCCTCTTCCCATCTTCCGTTCGATAGTGTAGTTGCCGAGCTGCCTCGCCCTGTGAGCCTTGCGGCGGAGGCTGTACAGCGTCCGTGTGACCAGGACCGAAGTGGCTGCCAGGATGAGAAGACCTACGCCCATGACGACGAGGTGGTTCTGAAAGGCCGCCTGTCCTCCTATCCCGGCCCAGTATTCCCTCGCCTGCGGCATGAACGCGTAACTGAACACCTGAGCGAGGGCCGGTGTCGCGACCCCTATCGTGCCCAGGCTCACCTGGTAGCCGACTCGCCACGGAATCACCGCGGCGGGGATGAAGAGCAGCAGCGCGATCGCGAGTTCGGGTGGATAGTCAGGTCTGATCACGCCCATGCTGAATACGACCAGAACAATGTTGACCGCGAGTACGGCGAACGCGGTTACCTGGAGGCGTCGTACGCTCGGCGTTCCAATGAACAGAGAGCCGAACGCGAGGGCGAAGGACAGGAGGTGTCCCGCGTCGAACCAGGTTTCGAGGCTTTCCAGCGCGTTGGCGGCGAGTTGCGGCCTGTTGATGAAGCCACGGGAGAGAAGGATCAAGGTCAGGCTGATCGCCACGCCGAGGCCGAAAACGAGACGGCACCGACCCGTGAGAAGCTCCCTCTCCTCTTCGCCAAATGAGCGATCGGCGGTCAGCGGTAAAGACCCTGACGTGCCCGACACTGGATCGCTCAAGGGGTGCATGAAGACCTCGTCCGTCACGGACATCGGAACCCCCTGTCGCTCGCGTCGCGTGGCCAGCGAAGAAACGTGACCGAGTAGTCGCCCCGGGTGCCTCCAGGTGGAGTCCAGCGGGCTTCCCACAGATACCCCCGACCGTCCACCGATTCGATTCCCCTCACCTCTACGAAACGATCGTCGTCCCAGGTGACGGTCGTCCTCTCCCCCGTCCGCGATCGGCGCAGTTCGAGCATCGGACCGTCGGAAGGGAGCAGAGAGCCCGGGGGTGCGTCGAGCCAACGCACCGTTACCGTATCACGCCCGCAACTCGTCCGTGTGACGATCAGGCGCTCCGGGCGAGGGTCTCTGGTACGCGGGAAAATCTTGCGTTGCGAACCGGGGTTACCCGAAATGGGCTCTACCCGCGCATATCCTCCGTCGCTCAATCTTGCCGTCAGTTCTACGATTTCGGCCTGAAGGAACTCGGCGAATCCGGGTCCATAGAGAGTGGATCCGCCCTCGTAGTGCTGGGCCTGGTACTCTTCCCGCGTAGCTACGTATTGCATGTACCCGTTGGCCAGTCCAACCACAGCTACCGCTCGGATGCCCAGAGCGTCTTCCAATGAAGTACGTAGCATGGCATCCCGGATTCGGAACCCCACTTCGGTCGTCACCTCGAGGGGGACTGCCGCGGCCGCCAGGTCTCCGATCTGCACGACCATGAGCTGCGCCTCGGCAGGGAAGTGGAGGTTTCCCATCCCGATGCGCAGGATCCACGGCAGCCTGCGTTTCGGAGCCTGGCAGCCACCGCTCGTCGTGTCGACCGCACCTTCTTCCGCGTGCAGTGGGAACAGACCGAGGACCTTCCAGTCCTTCAGGTTGCTCTGGCTGCCTTCCGACCCGGCTGACGCTCCGGCGCCTACCTGAGGCTCGGGGCACAAGTCGGTCGAGGCCTCGGGACCGGTGAGGCGAACAGTCCTGAAGGACCTCCTGAGTTGCAGGTCGGAACGAAGGTCACGCCCGGCGTCACTGAAGATTCGGATCGCTTGGGCCGCGAGGGCGTCTCCGGTCGTGTTGATGAACGCGCGGGCCTTGCCGACGCACTCCGATCCGGAGTCATCAGCCAGAGATGTCCATTCATCGAGAGGCTTGGGAGTACGAGGGCCTCCGGGCCGAACACCTCTTCTCTGTGCAGGCCGCTCACAGTCGTGATCGAGGCTGCCTTCCAGAACTACGTCTCCCTCCGCGCCGTTCGCCACCAGGTGAACGGTCGCCGGGACGAATCGAGTGCCGGCTTGGGCCAGCGCGTCCATGTGCCTTTCCAACCCGCGTTCCACGAGACCCGAGATGTCAGAGTCGTAAAGGTCATTGGCGGGAGGATTGCCTGTCGGATGGTACGCGAAGATGCTCAGCGCGCCGGCCGGTACCGTGTCTCCCTGCGAAGAAATCGTGTCCACCCGAAGCATGGTCCATGTCGGATCGACGGCCCCTTGCGCCATGGTCAGACCAGGCGGCGGTGTCGGCCGGCCCTCTACGGCCGGGTTCCTCGCATGCGCCTCGAGACTCCGATTCCTGGTAAGCCCCCATACCTGAGCCTGTACCCACCCGGCCGCAGCCCGCGTCAGCCCCTGGGATGCCTCTCGAATCGCCATCGCCACACGGTCCGCCAGGAACTCGACGACGGCGGGGTCGAATCCCGGGATGCCCGGTGCGAATTGGTTGTAGCTGCGACTGGAGAAGAAATGACCGGGGCCTGCATGGGTATGGGTGGCTGTGAGGACCAGTCTGTCAGCTCCGATCCCGGTTTCGGCGACGACCCGCTCGGCTGCTTCCCGGTGCAACAGAAACGACGGCTGGGCGAGGTCGACGGTGACCCAGGCGATCCTCTCACCGCGCCCATCCTCCAGGATCATCGCCCGGGCGTAGAGCCGCTGCCGATGCCCGCGAGCTACCCCGCCTGCTGGGCCATAGTCACTGAGCCCGAGCCCAGGCGGAGGTGTGATGTCAGCGCGACCGAATCCGACCTTGAGGCCTGGAAGCTCTGATGCCGTGGGTTCCGCAGATCTCGCGGCCGGGGTCGTGATGTCCGTGGAGGCACAACTGCACAGTGTTGCCGGACCGGCGATCGCCAGGAAGGCAGGGATCCACGAAGCGCCGCACCGTCCGGCTCTGGCCGTCACCACAGGGCTCCCAGCACGACGGAATCACTGAATCCCAGCCCCAGCCACCAGGAAGCGTTTCTGGAAGTGCCGGGCTCCGCTCGGGCTCCTCCGTCCTGCGCGGCGAGGACGTGCAGTTCGAGAGTGACGTACCGCTGATTGCGGCCGACAGCTACGTCGAGGCCGAAATCGAGATGCGTCAGGCCAGCGTCGCCGAAATATGCCGCTTCGTCCGGGCTCTGGCGGTTGATCTCCTGTCCGGCGCTCCAGCCGGCGAGGGCGCTCAGGTATGCCGCGATGACGGGTTCGTAGGAAGGGAGAACCGGTACCCTCAGGTCCAGACTCGTCTCGAAGTACGCGCCTCGCACCCGGCTCACGTCGACCCACAGAGCTATCCGGGGCACGAGCGGACCCGCAGAGAGACCAGCCGTGGCGTAGAGTTCGGTGGTGTTCACCGCGTCAGCGGATTGGCCGAAGGACCGATCCGCAAACTGGTACCGGGTGACCCCTACGGTGAAGTCGACTGTCCCCGAACGCACCGCAACTTCGAGCCACAGGTCGTTCTGGCCGAACCATGTCTGCCCCAGTCCGGCGCTCGTCGGGTCACCCGGATCGACCGACCCAAGATCGATCGTGCTCCACCACCCGCCCGTGATGTTCGAGCGGTCCTGCGATCCAGCGAGGAAGAGGTCGGGTTGCAGAACCCAGGCGCTGCTACGTGTCACGCCCCGCCACAGGTAGGTGTTTCGGACCACGGCATCGCCCCCGAAGATCCAGCCGGACTGCGCCAGGAGCGTCCCGGGGACGAATGACCACAACAGGAGGGGGGCCAGACTCCGGATGCTGGCGCGCGACCATGCTGCCCGAGTTGACACGTAGCCTGTCCGCACAAAGGGGATGGCTCGCCTGGGAGGGGGCAGCCCGGGAGCGAGGTGCCATTACTGAAGATCTACCGTTTGCGCTCCGCGAAGCAAGTCGAGCACGCCTCATCGAGGAAAGAGGCGAGCATCGCCAACGGTCAGGCACCCTCCGATTCGCACGAACCCATGCACCCTCCCTATCTTCTCCGATCTCGATTCGGCAGAGGCGCCGTGAAGATCAACGAAACCTGACGGGGCGTGCATGGAATTCTTCCAGTGGCTGTCCGAGGTCGGCAATCGGTACATCGTGGAGATGGGACTCACCGTAGGGGGAGAGACGATCCCCTACATGGTGATCCTCCTCCTCGGCACGGGCGTCTTCCTGACCCTTCGTCTCGGCTTCATCCAGCTCCGGCGCCTCGGGCACGGATTCAAGGTCACGACCGGGGCATACGACGACCCCGATGAGCCGGGAGACGTCTCGCACTTCCAGGCTCTCACGACGGCGCTGTCGGCGACGGTGGGGATCGGCAACATCGCCGGCGTCGCGATCGCCATCCACTGGGGCGGTCCTGGCGCGCTGTTCTGGATGTGGGTCACGGCGGCGCTCGGAATGGCGACCAAGTACACCGAGGTCACGCTGGCGCAGAAGTACCGTGTGATCGAGGAAACGCACGGACACGCCTGGGAAGGGACGGTCTCCGGCGGTCCCATGTACTACATCGAGCGCGGTCTCGGCCCGAATTGGAAGTGGATGGCCATTCTCTTTGCCGTCCTCCTCGGGCTCACCGCCTTTCTCACCGGAAACGCCATCCAGGCGAACACGGTCGCCGACACGATGCGAACCACGTTCGGCATCCCGGCCTGGGCCACCGGCGTGATCACGTCGACCGTCGTCGCGGCTGTGATCCTTGGTGGGATCACGCGGATCGGCAAGGTCACGGCGATCCTGGCACCGGCCATGGCGGCCCTCTACGTGTTCGGCGCTCTGCTCGATCATCGGGCTCAATATCGGGGCCGTGATTCCCGCGTTCGAGCTGATCTTCCGCGAGGCCTTCAATCCGACCGCCGGGGTCGCCGGCACGGGTGTCGGCGCGTTCCTCGTGACCATGATGTGGGGCGTGCGGCGCGGCCTGTTCTCCAACGAGGCAGGGCAGGGCTCCGCCCCCATCGCGCACGCCGCGGCCAAGACCGACGAGCCGGTGTCCGAGGGCGTGGTGGCGCTCCTCGAGCCGTTCATCGACACGCTCGTCATCTGCACCATGACCGGGCTCGTGATTCTGACCACTGGCGTTTGGAACGAGCGACTGCCGACGCCGATCGTCCTGGATGGAGGCGACCTGACGTGGGTGAGCGTGGACGCCGAGGGCGTGCGGGCGGGTATCGAGGCCCCCGCGGAGCTCGTGATCGCGGACGGACGGCACGCGCAGACCCTGGACGCTCCGCTACTCGCGTGGCACGACGTGCACGTCGAAGAGCTGTTCATCGATCGCGGACATGACCGTCCGGTTCTCTGGAACGATCCGGCCGGTGGACGCCATCGCCGAGGCCACGGACGGGAACAGACACACGACTCTGTACGGGCTGGCCTACGAGAGCGGGGCGCCGCTCACCCAGGCGGGATTCCGGATCGGTCTCTCGCCGCTCGGCGACTGGGGCGGGACGATCGTGGTGCTGGCGGTTCTCTTGTTCGCCCTCTCCACGGCAATCTCCTGGAGCTACTACGGGGATCGATGCGCCAACTACCTGTTCGGTTCGGCGGCCGTGCTTCCGTACAAGATGGCGTTCGTGACGATGCACTTCGTGGGCGCGGTCCTGCCACTCGCGGTGATCTGGAACCTGGGCGATCTCTTCCTGGCCGTAGTGATCGTGCCGAACCTCATCGCCCTCGTGCTGCTGTCGCCGCAGGTGCTGGCGGAGACGCGAAGCTACTTCGAGCGGAAGCCGTGGCGGGAGAACGAGGAAAAGCGGAGGGCGTTGAAGCGGGCAGGGAAGTTGTAGGATGACGGTGAAGTAGATGCACGAAGCCCCTCCGCGGAGGGGCTTCGTTGCATCAGGGCGCCTGATACGGTTCCAGCCTGTCGTGACTACGCGCTCTCGAGCGAGCGCGCGTCGACGATACTGCGTACTTCTTCCAGACGTGGCCTGTTCGTATCCGCATGACTCGTGACCTCGAGCAACGCGTCGAAATACTCCGCCGCCTTTGTCAATTCGCCTGTCTTCGTTGCCGCCATCCCGGCTCCGTACAGGCTGTTGAATCGGTTGGGACTGCGGTTGATAGCCGCCTCGTAGGCAGCCAGGGCCTCCTTGAACTGGCCGAGCTCCATGTACATGTCCGCCAGAAGTTCACGGGCGGGTAGCACTTCGCCGGGCGTAACCGGGTGCTTTTCGGTGCCCGCCTCCATGTCAGCGGCCTTCTGCATGGTCTCGAGTCCGCTCTCCCCGTCGCCTTCTTCGTACTGGAGCCAGGCCAGAGCCGTAAGCCGCTGTATCTCGACTTGCGTCCCCCAGTATGGACTGGCGGCCGCGACCTTCGCCAGCAATCCGGAGAGGGTCGCCAGATCCGAGCGAGCCTGTTCGAAACGGCCGCTGCGAGCAGCCCCCAGTGCGCGGGCGAAGTACGTGATCGCCTCGGACGAGGCAGCCGTGTCCCATGGGTAATCGGAAGGGGAGCGCGGTTCGAGATCCGCGGCGGCGTCCCACAAGTGCCTCTCGAGCGTCAGCCGGGCCGGGACCGCGGCGAACGTATACGCGCTGGCCAGGTGAGGCTGATAGGGTGGCTCGACATCCTGCAGCTCGGCGAGGACCGCGGCGGCTCGGCCATCTTCGGCGCCCTGCAGGTAAGCGTAGGCCAGGTAATCCAGGGCGTGGAAGTAGTGCAGCGACTTGGCCTCGCCGATCGGGTGCTTCAGGGCGGCGTCGGCCGACCGCCGGTTCCATTCAATCGACTCCTGCCACAGTCCCAGGCGCGTAAACGTGTGGGTGGGCATGTGCAGGGCGTGCGGGACCTCCGGGGCCACCCCGCCGTAGTTTCGGGCCACGTCCACCGCTGCCGATGACAGTTCAGGATTGTCGTAGGCGTGGATGATGTAGTGGTGAGCCCCCGGATGATCCGGCACACTCGCGAGCACCTGCTCGGCGAGAGCGCCTGCCTGCCGCTGCTTGCTGTAGGTCTTATCCGCCGGATCCACGGTGGCGAGTTGGGCGAGCGCGTAGAATGCGGCGCCCTCGGGGTCCTCCGGGTAGGCGTCGTAGAAATCGCGCCACCCCGCCTCAAAGGCCACGAGGTTCGGCTTCTCGGACCCCGACCGACCCGCATCGTAGTAAGCCGCGAGGGCCTCGATGTAAGCCAGTTCCTGGCCCGTGGCAGCATGTTCCCGCGCGGAGACCAATAGCTCGCGTCCCCGTTCAAACGCCTGCTCGGATGGAGGGTCGGACCACAGGGGGTGTACGAAGGTCATGGCCTGTCCCCAGTAGCCCATTGCACAGTTCGGGTCCGCCTCCGTCGCGGCATCGAATGCCCGGGCCGCCTCCTCGTAGGTCATGCTGTGCAGCAAGGCCAGGCCCCTCTCCAGGTCCGCCTGCGCCGCGCCGGAGCACGTTCCGGCGACGACGACCGTGCCGAGACTCGAGCCGTCCGCGTCCGTGGGGTTGGCTTCGGCGACTGGCGCGTCATCGGTCTGTCCGGCGCGCTCCGCGGTCTCGCCGCCGCAGCTCACGGCGAGGAGCGCCAGGGAAAATACGATCCCGTATCGCATGTAAGACCTCCAGAGAAGTTGATGTCCCCTCGAGGATGCGTATTTCCACAGCCGTTCGGGACAGACCTTCCCACTCTAATCACTCCAACCCGGTACTCAAAGGTGATCCTCGTTCATCTCTACGGACGGAGGAGACGGAACAGCGCTGCCCTGCACTGGCGCAACTTTAACAAAAACAGCACTCTAACAGTGGAATTCCCACACATTCGATCGGTTCCGGCGTCTGCGCCCGCTACTGATCGTCCCGCCCCCCCGGGCGTTGCAGTGGTTTTCGCGGAGAGTCGATCCACTGGAGGCGGCTGTCCGATGAAACGCCTTGCCTGCACGATCTTCCTTGCTCTGTCGTTCCCCGTCGTGCTGTCCGCTCAGGTTCCGACCACCGGCACCGATTCGGTCGAAGTGATCCCGGGCGCCCAGTACGAAGCCGGTGGCTGGTGGCGCTTCTGGTGGGGGGACCACTACCGCGACGCGTGGACCACTTCGATTCAGGCAGAGGTGCTGGATTGTGCCGAGTTCACGGGAGGTGTAACCCCCGCCGGCACGACGGGAGGCCTGCAGAGCCGCACCCTCCGCCTGCAGGGAGTCGACGGACGGCAGTACTATTTCCGGTCACTGGACAAGGAACCCTCCGCGGTGCTTCCACCGGTTCTCCGGAACTCCGTCGCCATGGACGTTCTGCGCGACCAGATCAGCTCGCAGCACCCGCTTGGCGAGATGATCGTATCGCCGCTGGCCACGGCCGCCGGGATTCCTCACCCGGCTCCCAAGCTCGTCACCTTCGCCGACGAGCCCGGTCTGGGCGAATTTCGAGAGGAATTTCGCGGAGTTCCTGGCATGATCGAGGAAGCAGCGGACGAGGGCCTTTCGGACCTGATGTCGATGGGGCCTCCGCGCGAGGTCGTGGGAACCCAGACACTGGTCGACCGACTACTGAATTCGGCCGCGGATCGGGTGGACTCGAAGGAGTTCCTCAAGGCTCGGCTCCTGGACTTCTACGTGGGCGATTGGGACCGCCATCCGGGCCAGTGGCGCTGGGCGGCCTACGATCACGACGATTCTCGCCTGTGGTATCCGATTCCTCTCGACCGCGACCAGGCCTTCTCAAGGCTGGACGGCGTCCTTCCCCACGCAGCACAGGTCTTCGTGCCCCAGCTGACCGGCTTCGGGTCATCCTACGATCCACTGAGCCTGCACTGGAACGCCCGCTTCGTGGACCGCCGGTTCCTGGCCGACCTCAATCGGTCGGCGTTCGATTCGACGGCCGCCTATCTGACTTCCGTGCTGACCGACGACGTCGTGGACGCAGCGCTTCGTCGCCTTCCGAGGCAGTACTACGACCTCGACGCGGAGTGGATTGGCGAGAAGCTCGAAATCCGCCGGGTGTCCCTGGGTGATGCGGCGAACCGGTTCTACCTGCTGATGTCCCGCGAAGTGGACATACACGCCACCTTCGAAGCGGAAGAGGTGCGGATCACGGGCGACGCGAACGGCGCGATCGAGGTTGTCGTCGGCGCTCAGGGCGCAGAGCCGTACTTTCGGCGTACGTTTCGACGCGACGAGACGAAGGAGGTACGGGTCTATCTGGGCGGCGGCGGTGATAGAGTGACGATCCGGGGAGCCTCCCGACTGCCGATCAAGGTGCGCTTGATAGGAGGCCGGGGAGACGACCACGTGCACTTCGAGACCGACACGAGGGGCGTGAGCGTGTACGACGTGGACGGCGATTTCCGCATCACCGGTCAGCGATCCGCGGCTTTGAACACTCGTGATTACCCGAACTCGGACGAGATTCCAGACCCGATGGATCCTCCGCATCGCGACTGGGGTCGCTGGAGCCTGCCCCGGGCCACGATCGGATTGACCTCCGACTACGGGTTCAAGCTCGGCGCGGGCAAGACCTGGTTCGACTACGGATTCCGGAAGGAGCCGTACGCCTCGGAAGTCGGCGTTTTCGGGGCTATTTCGACGGCCCTCAAGTACGAGATCCGATTGGACGGCGACTTTCGATTCGAGAACTCGCGCGCCTTCGTGATGGGTGAACTCTACTCGAGCAGCTTCGACGTGCTGAATTTCTACGGGTACGGAAATGACTCACCTGAGGTTGACCGCAACTCGGCCAAGGTGCACCGAAACGCCTCGGGCCTGGAACTCGCCATCGGTTCGTTTCCGGGGAATTCGACCGGATTCGCGGTTGGGCCCGTCATCAGCTACTCACGCACCGATGACGATCCCGAGAGTTTCATCAACCAGCTTCCCGGTTTGTATGGAGTCGATGACACCTGGCAGACTGGCGCTTTTGCGCGCTTCGACTGGGATTCCCGCCGTAACATCCGGATTCACTGGACGGGGGAGATCCCCAGACTCACCGGGGCCGCGTTGACGGCCCAGGGGCGTTACTACCCGGACTGGATGGACCTGGTGGAGCCGTACGGGTGGCTGGGGGGAGAGTTAAGGGGCTACCTGCAGATTCCGCTTCTCAAGGACGCGACCCACGGGGCGGCCCGTATCGGCGGGAAGAAGATATGGGGTGATTACCCGTGGTACGACGCGGCCTTCGTCGGTGGCCCGGAGACGCTGCGCGGATGGCGCGCCGGCCGATTCGCCGGCGACGCGTCGGTGTACGGATCGGCCGAGTTTCGTCTTCACGTGATGGATGGGCAATTGCTCGTGCCCTCCATGTGGGGCCTGCTCGGCTTTGCGGACGTGGGCCGCGTGTGGGTCGACGGGGATTCGCCCGGCTCGGCTCACTGGGGCTTCGGTGGCGGCCTGTGGTGGGGGCTTCTGGGCACGATGAACATCATTTCCCTGGAAGCCGGCTTCAGCGACGAGACGACGACGCTGTACCTCGAATGGTCGTTCGCGTTTTGAGGCGCGCGACGGTCCCGCTGCTTTGCGTGGCTTTCCTCGTCCCGCCGCAACCACTCGGGGCGCAATGGGCGATCGCTCAGGACCGCAGCTTTTCCTCCGACATGGAGGAAGTGTGGGATGCGTTCACGCATACCCTCAGCGCTCCCGGCCGTTGGGACTCCGGTGATTGGGTGACGGCCGGCCTGATTACCGGCGGAGTCGCGGCCTCGACGATATTCGAGGAAGAACTTCGGACGTCGATTCAGGGTTCGCGCGGCAACGTCGGCGACGTCCTGGAGCGCGTGGGGTTCTGGTATGGGACACCCTATGTCGCGGTACCGGCGAGCCTGTTGACCTACGGCGCCGGCGCCGCCTTCTCCTCTGATGGGGTTCGGGACACGGGCATGATGATGATGGACGTCCTGCTTCTCGTGGGCCTCGTGCAGCAGCCGGCAAGGATGATCGCCGGTCGGGCGCGTCCGGAGCTTGGAGAAGGCCACTTCAGCTTCAAGCCGTTCACCACTGCCAACGACCGGGCCTCGTTCATCTCGGGGCACGCCTGGATCGCCTTTGGAATCTCGAACATCGTGGCCAGGCAGATCGACCAGGGGTGGGCCTACGTGGCTTTCTTCTCGCTGGCCGGAATCACTGGGTGGAGCCGCCTGTACGCTGACAAGCACTGGCTGTCCGACGTACTGGCGGGGAGCGTCCTGGGATACCTGTCCTCGACCACCGTCTGGAGGTGGTTCGGGGACCAACGCCTTGGGCCTGACCTGCAGGCCGTTTCGCCGGCCCGGTGGGTCACGTTCAGCTTCCGGTTCTGATCGCGTCCGGAATACCCTGCGATCAGGGAAAGATGCCCAGCTCCTCGTAGCACACCACGATCTTGTCGATCGAGTTCACGAAGGCTGCCGTGCGCATGTCGAGATCCCCGCCGTTCCTCTTCTGGACCTCGCGAATCTGGTGGAACGAGTCGATCATCGTCTCTTCCAGTCCCGAGTTCACCAGGTCCAACTCGTCGGCGCCCGCCACCGAGCTGATCAGGTCACTATCCGAGAAGCTCGCTCCCGTGGCGTTCTCGACTGCCGAGAGAAGCTGGCGGTGTGACTTCTCGTCGAACCTCTTTTCCATGCGTCCGAACCGGACGTGAGACAGGTTCTTCAGCCACTCGAAATACGAGACCGTGACCCCGCCGGCGTTCAGGTACAGGTCGGGCAGGACGACGACCCCTTTGTCGGCCAGTATGTCGTCGGCGGCCGATGTCGTGGGTCCGTTCGCGGCTTCGGCGATGATTCGCGCCTGGATTCGAGGAGCGTTGTTCTCGTCGATCTGGTTCTCGAGTGCGGCCGGGACGAGGATGTCGCAGTCGAGTTCCAGTGCCTCGCGCGATTTCGGGATGTCGGTGGCGCCGGAGAACCCGAGGATGGAGCCCGTCTCGCGGCGGTGGGCGACCACGGCATCCAGGTCGAGCCCGGCCGGATTCGCGATAGCCCCCTCGTACTCGGCCAGGCCCACCAGGACGGCTCCGTCCTGTTGCAGGAAGTTGGCGGCGTGGTACCCGACGTTGCCCAGTCCCTGGACGACCACTCGCTTACCTTCGAGGCCCCGTGGACAGTCCCAGGGCCCGCATGTCCTCCTCGATGTCGCAGGCCTCCCGTACGCCGAGATACACGCCGCGGCCCGTCGCTTCGAGCCGACCGCCGATGCCGCCCTGGGCAATCGGCTTGCCCGTGACGCAGGCTTCCCCGTTGAGTTCGCCGCCACCGGTGAGCGACTTGTAGGTATCCACGATCCATGCCATCTCCGTCGGCCCGGTCCCGTAGTCCGGGGCGGGAACGTCCACTCCCGGTCCGATGAACATCTTCTTCACCAGTTCGAAGGTGTACCGCCGAGTGATTCTCTCCAGCTCGCCGGGCGAGTAGTTCCGGCGGTCGATCTTGATGCCGCCCTTGGCCCCCCCGAACGGCACGTCCACGATCGCGCACTTGAACGTCATGAGGGCCGCCAGAGCCATGACCTCGTCTTCGTTGACCGTCGTGCTGTAGCGAATGCCGCCCTTGGTCGGAAGCTTGTGATGGCTGTGTTCGGCCCTCCAGGCCCGCACGACCTCGATCGATCCGTCATCCCGCTTTACCGGAAACGTGACCCGATAGACGCTGTTGCACTCCTTGATCTGGTCCAGGAGCCGGGGATCGTGACCGGAGATCGTGGCGGCTCGATCGAAGCTGCGGTTGACCTGGTCCAGGAAGCTGACGTGCGTGCCCAAGATGAAGCCTCCGAGAGAGTTTCGCGTCCGTCGTCGCCTCACGGAGAGCCTGTCGCAGCCCCCGAGGCGCCGGATCTACGGCTCCAATGTACTCAAACGGAGTCTTCCGAAGGGGGTCGGGTACGTGCTCGAGCAGATCGCCCGGCTGGCAGTCGAGCGCACGGCACGGTGCGCTCAGCGTGGAGAACAAGCACAAGGGGAACGTGACCGGTGAAGAAATCCAGCGGCGGCTGGGTGAGGTGCTCAGCGAGTGGTCAGGGGACGGGGCAGCCGGTGACCTCGTAGGACAGTTCAACGCGCTGCATGTCGCGCGTGAGATCTACGTGGCGGTTGGCGCGCTCGTCGTCGAGAACGGACTCCAACCGGGAGATACCGTTGACCACGTACGCGACCCACCGCGAGTCTACCTGGATGTATGCAGCCTTGAGCTCGTCGCAGCCCTTGTCCCCCTCCTCGAAGGCTGCCGCAAGACTGCGGAAGTAAACCATGGCGCCGTCGGCCGAGTCGGCGAGCGCGTCCAGGACCAGGCTCCGCGGATCGACGCCGGCGGGAACCACCTCAGGCTCCTCGATATTGGGAACTCCGGCTTCGAAGTCGGGCGGCAGGACGACTGGCAGAGTCGCTTCGGACCCGGTGGGGCCTCGCAGGTTTGTGTCGGTGCCCTCCAAACCGGCGGAGTCTCCAGGGATCGCCTCGGCCGGCCTGGCCTGAGCCGGCTGCGCCCGCGGCACGCTGCGAACGACCGACGGCGCCCGATCCACGGCATCAGGCAACTGGAAGAGCCGGTCGGCCCCGAACACGGCGAGAGCCACGATTCCAATACTCGCGGCGACATTCCCTGCCTGGCGCGCCCGGTTCGTCCATCTTGCGCGTCGTCGTTCGCGGGCATCGGCGAGTTCATCTTCGCGATCCGAGCGAACGGCTTCAGCTTCCTCGCCGGCGGCTCCGACAGCGGCGGCCTGGGCCTTCTTAGCGTCCGCTTCCGCCACCTCGCGGCGGGCCCGCTTGACGGATACCTGGAAAGCGGCTTCTTCGGCTTTCTGTCGAGCAGCTGCCTCGACCGCCCGCTGAAGCTCGGCGTCCCTCCTGCGTTCCACCTGCTGAGCCGTGTGCTGCCGGATCGCCTGGAGTTCGGCGCCACGCTGGGCGACCGCCTGTTCCAGCGCTTTGCGCTCCATTCGAAGGCGAGCGACCTCTTCGCGAGCGACCTCGGCGACTTTGCGGGCCTTGGCGGCCATGCGAGCGGCCTCGTCCTCCGCGGCCATGCGGGCGGCTTCCAACTCCGCGACGCGAGACGCGGCTTCGTCCTCTGCCTTGCGGCGTCGATCCGATTCGAGCCGGGCCGAGCGCCAGGCGTCCTCCGCCTCGGTGGCCAGTACGGTGGCTCGTTCCTCTGCCGCCGCCCGGGCCTTCTCCAGGTCGGCCGATTGCCGGGCAATCCGTTCCTCGGTTTCGCGCAGCGCAGCCTGGTCCTGCTCGGTGAGGAGCGCGGCTTCTTCCTGGATGGCCTCCTTGGCGGCCCGCTTTTCGGTCGCGTTTTGATGGGCTTCCTCGGCGGCCTGCCTGGCGGCATCCAATTGCAGCGACTTCCGGGCAGATTCCCTTTCGGCGAGCTCCCTTCGTTCCGCTTCGACTCGCGCTGCCTCGACGGCGGCGGCTGCTTCCTCGGCCATCCGCTCGGCCTCGGCCAGCGCGGCCTGCCTGGCGGACTCCAACTCTGCGGCCCTGCCCGCAGCTGCGATCTCGGCATCCCGGCGCGCCTTTTCCTCCTCCCGCCGGCGCGCGGCCTCTCGCTGTGCGGCTTCCAGAGCGGCTTCGGCCTCCGCCGCACTCCGGGTCGCCTCGACGGCCGCGCTCTGGCGAGTCTCGTCCAGTTCGGCCGAGATACGCGCGGCCTCCGCCTCGGCGGCGCGACGTGCTTCCGCTTCCGCTTCACGCTTGACCGCTTCTTCTTCTGCCTGCCGCTTGGCCGCCGCGACCTCGGTTGCTCGCTGCGCCGCGTCCGCTTCCGCCGCTTCCCTGGCCGATTCCAGCTCGGCTGCCTTCTGTAGCGCCGCAGTCTCGGCCTCCCGGCGCAGGACTTCTTCGGAGCGATGGCGTTCCGCTTCCGCTTCCGCGAGACTTCGGGCCGCTTCGGCCTCACTGGCGCGCCTTGCCGATTGCTCGGCCGCCTGCCGGGCCTCGTCTACTTCGACCGAGCGTCGTTCGGCCTCCTGCTGTGCGACCTGTCTGGCCTCGGAAGCCGCCTGCCGCATTTCCTCGATCTCCGCCGCTCTCAGGGCAGCCTCCGCCTCGGCTTCCTTTCGAGCGGCTTCGGCTTCCGAAGCCCAGCGGGCGGCTTCGGCTTCTGCTGCCTTGCGAGCCTCCTCGAGTTCACCGACCCTGCGAACGGCATCGTTGATGGCCTGCTCGTGCGCTTCAGCCTCCACCTGACGCCGCAGGGCCTCACGTTCGGCGGCCTCACGTGCGGCCTCCGCCTCGGCGGCGCGCTTTGCGGCCTCGGCCTCCGCAGCCTGGATCGCCGCCGCGGCCTCAGCGGCCTGTTTCTCCGCCTCGTCCTGGGCTGCCTTTCGGGCGGCCTCGAGCTCGGCGGTCCGGCGGGCAGACTCTGCTTCCGCGATCTGACGCGCTTCCTCCGCGGCGCGGAGCGTGGCCTGCAGTTCGGCGGCCTGGCGCTCAGCTTCCTCCTCGGCGGCCCGCCTGGCCGAATCGAGTTCCGCCGTGCGTTGAGCCGCCTCGGCTTCCGCGGCTTTGCGAGCGGCCTCGGCCGCGTCCAGCGTGGCCTTCAGTTCGGCGGACTGCCTTTCAGCCTCCGCCTGGGCCTGGCGCCTCGCCTCCTCGAGTTCTGCGGCTCTCCGGCGAGCTTCGGCTTCCGCATCGTGCCGGTTTGCCTCTGCCGTCTCGAGCGTGGCCTCGAGTTCCCTGGCCTGTCGCTCGGCCAGTTCCTCCGCCTCCTTGCGCGCCGCTTCGAGTTCCGCGGCTCGGCGGGCAGCCTCTGTCTCGGCGGCCTCCCTGGCTTCCTGAGCCGCGGCGAGCGTGGCCTCCAGCTCGCGTGCGTGCCGTTCCGCCTCTTCCTCGACGGCGAGCCGCGAGGCTTCGAGCTCGGCGGCCCGGCGGGAGGCTTCCTTTTCCGCCTCCTGGCGGGCGACCTCGGCCGATTCGAGCGTGGCCTCGAGTTCGGCGGCCCGTCGCTCGGCTTCCTCCTCTGCGAGCTGACGGCCACGCTGGGCTTCCTCGATCCTGCGGCTCGCCTCCTGCTCGGCGGCAATGCGCGCCGCTTCTTCCGTCTTTCGGAGTTCGGCCTCCAACTCGGCAGCCTCGCGGGCGGACCGGGCTTCCTCCGCCTGCCGCTCGGCCTCCTGCTTCAGCGGCCCGACGGGCAGCCTCCTGTTCGGCGACGCGTCGAGCGGCGTCCGCTTCGGTGGCCCTCAGCGCCTCTTCCAGTTCGGTCGCTCGTCTTTCCGCCTCGACGGTCGCCGTTCGCAGCTGCTCGAGATCGGAGGCGCGTCGGTCCGGCCTCCTCTTCCGCCTGTTTCGCCGCGGCCTCGGCTTCGCGAGCCGCGTCTTCCGCCTGCTGTCGCTCGGCCTCTGCCTCGGCCTGGCGTCGCTCGGCTTCCGCCTCCTCTTCTTCCTCCTGCTCGAGCTCGGCCGTGCGCTGCGCGGCCTGCTCCGCCGCCACCCGGGCCTCTTCGAGCTCGGCTGCCCGGAGCGCCGCTTCCGCCTCTGCCTCGATCGCCGCTTCTTCCGCCATCTGACGCTGTTCGCCAAGCTCCGCGGCCGTGCGGGCCGCGACCGCGACGATGGATCGCCGCGCGATCTCCTCCGCGAGCGGTCCCGAATACCCGTCCTGGCCGGAATACGGGATGCTGGCCGCCGCCGCCGCGGACTCGGCCACCGTTTCTGCGGTGGCTTCCCTCAGAGCCTCGCGGACTACCTCGCTGCTCGTGCGCACATTCGTCCAGTCGAGGACGGTGCGACGCTCACCACTGCCGATGGCCCGGGTGGCGACCACCTCGAAGAAGGGCATCGGCTCAGACACCGACATGCCGTCTGGCGTCTGCCGGAAGAAGCCACCGCGGTGGTCCTTCTCCTCGCCCGTGACGAGGATCGCGCTGTGCCACGGCTCGCCGAAGTACTTTCGGTGGGTGTTGAGTTCGGCGTCCGACAGCGAGACGGTACCGCCCCGACGCAGGTACCACCCGACGAGATTGCCGCGCAGCCTCGAGGCGGCGCTTCGGAGCACGTCCCAGGATTCAGCGGGAATGAGGTCCTGCGGATCATCGTGCAGGGGAAGCGGCGAGGGGCACACTCCGCTGATGAGTACGTACTTCCTTCCCGAGTCGAGGTCCTCGCACAGGTCTCCGGCCAGGAGACCGAAAGGATGAAGCTCGTCTTCGGACCCGCCGGCGTGTGCCAGAAGTTCCCGCAGGGCGCCCTGGGTGATGAAAACGTCGTAGAGGGCCTCGAGGCCGGATTCAGGCGACGCGTCCAGCGGCTCCCACCGGATGCTCCTCGGGAGAGGGCGAGGCACCGAGATGTGGATGCGCTCCGCGCTACCGCTTTCCGCAGCACTCGCAGGACCGTGGTGTCGAATCTCTTCTTCGGTCGCCATTCAGGAATTCCGAACCTGTCTCGTCCCCGTCCGCGGCCCGTCGTCTGGCGAAAGACCGCACTCATCCGGGCGCGAAAAGAGCAAGTGTCGTTCCACGCCGCATCTCGTAGGGAATGCACCTGAAAAAGGCGGAAGTCCGCCTTGAATACGGGTTACATATGAACCGTTTGAGCGAGCGAGGTGTGGAATTACGTGTGAATCAGGCGAAAAATGGCGAATAACCGGGGCCGCAAGTGTGTGCCTCAGGTACGCCCTACGCGGCATTCCGGTTGGCCTCCTCGGAAACGAGCATGTCCACCAACTCAGCGATCGCCTCGGCCGGCCTGATCGAGGCCGGGCTCCTCCCGGTGCAGTTCTTCGATTCGCTCGAAGATCACCTGGGCGACGGTGAGCTCGAGATAGGGAATCGACCGGGCCTGCGCCGCGAAATCCTCGTAGTCATCGTCGCGCGCGGCCTCCAGCAGATGAAGTACGCACCGTGGCAGCGAGCCCTGGCCCTTTTCGAGAGCCCCTGTCCAGTAGGTCGTCCAGTCGTAGAACGCGACCTGCATGTCGCCCCCCTCGCTGAGTGTCTCTGCTGTCCAGATCGCAAGAGCCGCTCCGGCCCGTGGCTGATGCAGGGGAGAGCCCGGGATAAGCCGGTATTCCAACGGATACGACGGACTACGCTCCCGCAGTGCCCCGGTCAGAATCGCTGCAATCCGGAAGCCGATCGTGCAAATCCCCGCTGTTCGATTCATCAGGATGTCGAAAGGCCTCGAGTCACGACGCGTCGTGCAACGTCGATTGCCGTCCCGCCGACCGCCGACTACCGTCCGGTCCATGCCCAATCGACTGATCCACGAGAAGAGCCCGTACCTGCTCCAGCACGCGCACAATCCGGTGGACTGGTATCCGTGGGGTGAGGAAGCCTTCGACGCGGCCCGGGAGCTCGACCGACCGATCTTCCTTTCGATCGGCTATGCCACGTGCCACTGGTGTCACGTGATGGAGCACGAGTCGTTCGAGGATCCCGAGGTGGCTCGCCTCATGAACGAGGCGTTCGTCAACATCAAGGTGGATCGGGAAGAGCGACCGGACGTCGACGGCATCTACATGGCGGTGGCTCAACTGACCACCGGGCACGGCGGATGGCCCCTCACGATTCTCATGACCGCGGATCGGGTCCCCTTCCTGGCAGCCACGTACATTCCGCGCGAGAACCGGCACGGTCGCGTCGGGATGGTAAACCTGGTGCCTCGTGTGCGGCAGGCCTGGATCGAGGATCGGCCCGCGCTCCTGAGCTCGGCTTCTTCGATTCAGCAGCACCTCGACAACATGGAGGCTGCCGACTTCGGTGGGCGGTCGCTCGGGGCCGAAGTGCTCCGACAGGGGTTCGGCGAGCTCTCGGCGTCGTTCGACCGGGAGCATGGCGGATTCGGGTCCGCCCCCAAGTTCCCGACTCCGCACCGCCTACTGTTCCTCCTTCGATACTGGAAACGGACCGGGGTGGAAATGGCGCTGACGATGGTCGAGCAAACGCTCGATTCGATGCGCGCCGGGGGTGTGTACGACCAGGTCGGTTTCGGATTCCATCGCTATTCGACGGACCGCGAATGGCTGGTCCCCCATTTCGAGAAGATGCTCTACGACCAGGCGATGCTGATGCTCGCGTTCACCGAGTCCCTCGAAGCGAAGCCCGGTCCGGAGAGGGAAGCCGTCGTGCGGGAGATCGCGGAGTACGTGCTGCGCGACCTCACGTCTGCCGACGGCGCTTTCTACTCCGCCGAAGACGCCGACAGCGAGGGAGAAGAGGGCAAATTCTACGTATGGTCCCTGGACGAGGTTGAAACCGTCCTCGGGGACCGCGCCGCCGAAGCCGCATCCGCTGCCTGGGGGCTGGAGCGCTCGGGGAACTATCGCGACGAAGCTTCAGGCGAGGCCACCGGCCTCAACATCGCTCATCGGGCCCGTCCGCTGACCGAGGTGGCTGCTGGCCTCGGCCTCACGGAAGATGAGACGGCGACGATCATGACGGAGGCCCGCCTTGCTCTCTTCGAGCACCGGACCCGTCGGGAGCGGCCGCTGCTGGACGACAAGGTGCTCACCGACTGGAACGGTCTCATGATCGCCGCGTTCGCGCGTGCCGGCCGCGCGCTCGCCGACTCGGATCTGGTGGCCGCAGCCCGGAGGGCGGCAGCCTTCATCGAGTCGGTGATGTGGAAAGACGGCGAGTTGCTGCATCGATATCGTGACGGAGAAGCGGCCCTCGAGTCCAATCTCGATGACTTCGCGTTCCTGGCGTGGGGCGAGATCGAGCTCTACCAGGCCACCCTGGAGCCAGAGCACCTGGCTCGCGCGATCCAGCTGACCGACGCGATGGTCGAACGGTTTCGCGACGCCGGCCGGGGCGGCTTCTTCTTCAGCGCCGCTGGAAAGCAGGACCTGATCGTCCGGCAGCGCCAGGTTTACGATGGTGCCGTCCCCTCAGGGAATTCCGTGGCCCTGTTCAATCTCGTCCGATTGGCCCGACTGACCGGGCGGCCGGATTACGAGTCGCTGGCATCCGAGACCGCGTCGGCATTCTCGCGCCAGGTCGCGTCGCAATCTTCCGCCTTCACGTTCTTCCTGTCGGCCCTCGACATGCTGATCGGACCGTCTCAGGAGCTCGTGATCGTGGGCGACCGGGAATCGGCCGACACCGCCGCGCTTCTCGCGGTCGCACGAGAGGGATACCACCCGGCCCGAGTGGTGTTGCTTCGGCCGCCTGGGGAAGAGGGAAAGTCGATCTCCGAACTGGCGCCGTTCACGGAAAGCTTCGACCTGCTCGATGGCCGCGCCGCGGCTTACCTGTGCAGCGGGTTCGCGTGCGAGCGGCCCGTCTCGGACCCGGAAGCCCTTCGTGATCTGATCCGAAACGCCTGACAGCGCCGGACCTCAGCGCTTGTCGAGTACCGCTTTCAGCTTTACGTGCCAGCGGGAAACGGTACCGCCTTCCACATCGGCTTCCAGCGCCGACACCACCACGCGTTTCAGGCCGGGCAGAACCGTGCCGGCTTCCATGAGCGCGTCTTGCACGGCGCCATCAATCGACTCGTCGGAGGATCCCTCGATCTCGAGCTTGATCTCCTGCGACGCCACGAGGATGTCGTCCGACGAGACGACCGTAGACAGGTAGCGTTGCCGGGCCCGGCGGCGACCTTCCTGCATCGCTCGCTTGGCCGCCGCGGGATCGATATCCAGATCGTCACGAATCCGCTGCAGGAATTCCTCTTCCTCGGGGTCCAGTCGGTGATCCGAAAGGACTTCGTTCACCGCAGCGCCATAGACGGCACACGCGACTTCCTCGTGAACTTCGGAAGCCAGCTCATCGGGGATGGCCAGGATGTTTCGCAGGTGGCCGAGGTCGGCGGCTTCCGCCTCACTGAGGGCGTTGTCCACCAGGCAGTACTCGAGGTAGCGCCGGTACAGATCGCGGCACTGCGACCGAAGGCGTGACATCTCCACGCCGTGTTCCGCCGCGATCGCAGCAACCCGTTCGGCCGTGACCGCGGACATGTCCGGCGATCCGGCGAGCATGGCCTCGATATCGCGGGCGGCGGCTCCCCGTGCCTTCCGGCCCAGGAGTCGAGATCCCAGGCCTCCCGACGCTCCGGGGCTGCTCTCGAACGGTCCTGTCATGCTTGACCTCCTCCATGCCACGAATCATGCGAACGCCGGTTGACCGTCTGAGAATGCCTTCCCGATGCGCGAACGGCAAATGGAGGGTTCGGTCGTCTATCCATCTGGCGACCGGTACATTGTCGAGGTCGCTCCGCCGACCGCCCCGAAGGTCGGATGCGGCCACCACACGGGAGAGCCTGCTTGGAAAGATATCTGGATGTGCGCGTCGAGGTGGCCGCAGCGCTGGCGACGGGGAGGCCGGTCGTGGCCCTCGAGTCGACGGTGTTCGCGCATGGCCTGCCAGCCCCGGTCAACCTGCAGGCAGCGGATGCGATGGAGGCCGCCGTTCGCGCGGAAGGAGCGGTTCCCGCGACGATCGGTCTGCTGCGCGGACGTGTCATCGTCGGGATGACTCCAGACGAGATCGAAGAGTTGGCCACGACCCGTGCCGTCGCCAAGGTAAGCGTTCGCGATATCGCACCCGTGATCGCGACCCGCCGCCCGGGCGCCACGACCGTGGCCGCCACGGCGGCCCTGGCCAGCACCGCTTCGATCTCGGTCATGGCCACCGGGGGAATCGGGGGCGTTCATCGAGGAGGTGAAGACAGCCTCGACGTGTCGGCCGACATTCATTGCCTGGCCGGGACCCCCATCGCGGTGGTGTGCGCGGGGGCGAAGTCGGTTCTCGATCTCGATCGGACCCTGGAGGCTCTGGAAACCCTCGGCGTTCCGGTGATTGGCTTCGGGACGGACGAGTTCCCCGCGTTCTACTCCACGGGAAGCGGTCTGATGCTGGAGCATCGCGCCGAGGATCCGTCGGACGTCGCGACGCATCATCGAGATACAGGGTGCGCTTCGCCGACAGCAGGGAGTGCTGGTCGTCCAGCCTCCGCCGGAAGCCGCCGCGATACCGCGGGCCGAAGTCGACGGCTGGATCGAGGTGGCTCTCGTCGAGGCGGCGCAGGCGGGCATCCGGGGCAAGGACGTCACCCCGTTCCTTCTGGAGAGCGTGTCGCGCATCAGCCAGGGTCGCACGCTGGCCACCAACCTGGCACTCCTGGAATCCAACGCCCGGCTGGCCGCGAGGATCGCTCTGCACCTGTGATACCTGTACGGTCGCCCGTCAGTGCAGCAGATCGTCCAGTATCTGCATCCGCGAGTCGATGTCCCGGATCGCAGAGGTGAGCGAGTCGGCGGCCCTGTGATCCTCGAGGTCTCGCAGGGCCTCGCGCTCGTTCCACAGAAGATCGCGCAGGTGGTGAACCCCCACGAAGCTCAGATGAGCCACGGCTTCAGCCGCGAGTTCCGCGTACCGCGGCGGGCCACCGCTCCTGCGCATCTCCCGCAGGTACCGGCGCTGCAAGCCCCATCCGACCAGGCTCTCGGCAAAGGCCACGCATTGCTTTCTCCGCATCAATCGAAGACGAACCGTCCCCTGGGACCGTCACATGTAGCGCGGGCGGTCGGCCGCGAACGTCGCACGACCGACTCAGGAGCAAGATCGAAGCCGTCAGGCGGATTTACCTCTCCCCAGCCGGTCGAGGGCCAGGAGTTCGGCCTGGCGTGCCCTGCGCGATGGGGCTCGCGGTGGCGTTGGAGTCGGCGGAGCCGGACGCCGCAGGGCGCAGCCGTTCTTGCGTAACCGTCTCTTGAGCACTTGCCAGCGATACATATTTCGTCTCCGTACATCGGGTATCTATAGCGGGCGATCCACCGTCGGCCCGGATTTCGATTGCGTGACCGCTCGGGCACTCCGGACGCGACCTTACGCGGCGTTTGTCCCGCCGGTTTCGAAAGCGGCCGCCGTCACCTGTGCCCTGTGGTCGAAGATTCTCTCGACCTGGCGCCGAACCAGAGGGAGCGCCCATCGGCCGGCAGCGCCGAACGGAAGCTGGTATTCGACTTCGTCGTAGATCCAGGTCGCCGTATCGTCCTTCTCATCCGGGACAAATCGGTGGGTGTGTACCCACGTCCGATAGGGGCCCCGCAACTGCTCGTCCACGAAACCGTGCGGCGGATCCCAACGCGAGATCAGGGTGCGCCAGCCTATGGGCAGGCCCCAGATCCGCAGCCGGTAGTCGATCAGCGTCCCTTCTCGCATCTCGATCGGGAGGGGCGTGAGGATCCGGAATCGCAGCTCCGGGGGCGTGATCTTCTCCAGGTTCGAGGCATCGGCGAAGTAGCGGAAGACTTCTCCGACGGGTCGCCTCACTTTCATCTCTCTTCGCAACCAATGTTTCATGCCGATTCCCTGATTGTCGTGGACGGATGCCGCGGGCCGAGTCTGGGCAGGTAGCCCGCCTTTGGCAAGTGTTGTCTAGTTCGTGTCATTGACAAAACTTTGTCATGTCGACAATTTTGGGCGCCCAACGAATTCCGTTCAACGGCTGTCCAGAACTGTGCGTGGTGATTGCCGCGAGGAGAAGTGCATTGACTGACCTGAGCTCAGACGTCGCCGTCGAAAAGCGGCACCCCATACAGGTCGTGGCCACCAGAACAGGACTTACCGCCGACGTTCTGCGTGTATGGGAAAAGCGCTATGAGGTCGTCGAGCCGGGTCGCTCGAGCGGCGGACACCGGCTCTACTCCGACCAGGACGTCGAGCGTCTTGGCCTTCTCCACCGCGCCGTCTCGGCCGGACGACGAATCAGCCGCGTGGCGGACCTGCCCATGGTCGACTTGAAGGCGCTCGTGCGGGACGATGAAGACGCGGCCGTCGAGCGCCGTCGGGAAGTCGAACAGACCCTGGCGGCCGCCCCCGCCGTGCATCTCGCGGCCTGCCTCGAGGCCGTCGAGTCGCTCGACGCGCGGAAGCTGGAGAAGTCCCTCATGCGGTCGGCCGTTGCGCTGTCCGCCCCAATGCTGCTGGAGGAAGTCCTCGGTCCACTGCTGACGACCATCGGCGAGAGCTGGGAACACGGTAAGCTCAGCCCGGGTCAGGAGCACCTGGCCACGGCGGTTATCCGCCGGGTGCTGGAGTCCCTGGCGAACTCGGCCATGCCGGGAGCCGATGCACCGGGCCTGGTGATCGCGACTCCAACCGGACAGGTCCACGAGTTCGGGGCTCTGTTCGTGTCCGCGGCTGCCGCAACGCAGGGTTGGCGGGTGACCTACCTGGGAACGGATCTGCCGGCCGCGGACATCGCGGATGTGGCCCGCAGCACGGCCGCTTCGGCGATCGCCGTGAGTCTCGTGTTTCCGATGAACGATCCGAGAGTAGCGGAGGGCCTGCGGCAGCTTCGGGCCGAAGTTGGGCCCGCCATGCCGATCCTGGCGGGAGGGCGGGCGGCTCCGTCCTACCGGGAAGCCATCGAAGCCAGCGGCTGCCGGATCGTAATGAGTCTCGCGGATCTCTATGCGACCCTCGCCTCGATCCAGGATTCAGGCGTACCGGCCTGACGAAGGTCCCGCGCTTCACGGCGCATATCGCTCCAGATAGTCGCCCAGGCGCAGTTTGCGGGCCGTGTTCTTCGAGGTCATATAGCGGATTTTGCCGAAGACGGGTCGCTCCGGGCCCCACGGCCGGTCGTACCTGCCCAGGCACCAGTAGATACCCGAGTACGAATTCGGATCCCGGCCGTCGAGGGCGTATCGGTTGTTCAGTTCGATCATGACGCGGGCCGCTTCGCGCGGAGTTTCCGTCCACTCCAGAATCTTCTTGCCCCAGAGCATCCTCAGGTAGTTGCTGATCACTCCATCCCGCAGGAGCTGTCGCTGAGCGGCGTTCCACAATTCGTCCCCGGTACTCGCGCTTTCCAACTGCTCGAGACCGTACAGATGGGGTCGTGGATCGTCCGCGTGCTCCGCCAGAGTTAGCTGCGCCCAGTCGGGAAGTGACTCGTACTCGCGGTGGTCGGCGCGGTTGGCGGCCATGTTGAAGCCGACTTCGCGCCACGTGACCAGCTCGTCCAGGAATCCCTCCGCGGCTTCGCTCATTCCCCACCAGCCGGCCCGCTTGCCGTGGGTCGGGCGACCCTCGAAAGCGGGTGTCCAGTCTTCCCGCTCGCCGAGGCGCGCAAGGACGGCGTGCGGGCCAATGTGACCGAAATGGAGATATGGCGAGAGACCGCTGGCCGCCTCCTCATCCGGATGGCTGCGCTCCCCGTACCGGGCGAGCCGATGCCGCAGGAATTCGCCGAGACGCTCTTGTGCCGCACGGGATCCGCCCCGAAGCGACGTCGGACCCACCGAGTGGTCCAGCGGAAGCGTTCCGACATCGAGTCCGTCCTTCTGAAGCTCGACGGCTGCCGACGGCCAGCGATCGAGGACATGATCTGGCACCGTTGGGCTCTTCGACGAGGCGAGCCTGGCGACAGGGTCGCCCTCCGGCGCTTGTTCGAGGTGTAAGGGCAGGTTCTTCTGCAGGTACCGGCGGAATGTGTAGGCGCTGGGATATACCCGGTCGGTGCTCCGCATCGGAAGGAGGCCATTCGAGTCGACGGCCTCGATCCGGACCTTCATGCGCCCACTCGCGGCCTCGAGCATGCGGGGCAGGAAGAACGTCGGGTAGTCGTCCGTGACGACGACACACGCCTCCTCGCCCAGCGCTTCCAGCAGTCCCTTTCCCCCTCCGCGCTCGCGCTCGACGAACGGGTAGTATGCGATTCCCGCGCGCCCGCGCAGCGCTGCCGAGTTGTCCTCCATCCCGTCCACGATGAACTGATGGAATCGATCACTCGCCCACTCGTAGTCGCAGCGGAGCGGCTCCAGGACGAGGACCCCGCGTCCGAGTTGGACCGCCCAGTCGACGGCCCGTTGGAGCGCGAAATTGTCCGAGGTGCGCCGGTGACTCGTCATCCAGTACAGGATGTACTGCCCTTCCGGGTTGGGAGCCCGATCGTTCAGTTCGCGAACCCTGGACTCCGGTACGTGTGTGTCCATTCTGATGGTCTCGTTCCCCGTTTTGCATGATTGTCTATTTAATATCTAGTTATTGCATGTAGACAAAGACTTGACAAACACTCTCCGGCACGCTATCCTTTCTCTTACGACGTACAGACCGTGACGACTTCGCCACCCGGTGGGGCCTCTATCATAGATCGCAGTAACGTAGAGTGCAGTTCCAAACAGACCAAGGAGAACGACCCATGTACAGCAAAATGATCATGGCATTCGGAGTCGCCGTTGCTCTGGCAGCGTCTGCTTCCACGGTTGCGGCGCAGGAGATGGCCAAAGACCACAACATGGATGCAAAGAACATCGTCGAGGTTGCGGCCGAGGCCGGTACGTTCAACACGCTGATCGCCGCGGCCAAAGCCGCCGACCTGGCGGGCGCGCTCATGGGTGAGGGTCCGCTGACCGTGTTCGCGCCGACGGACGAAGCCTTCGCGAAGTTGCCGGAAGGTACTGTGGAGACCCTTCTGAAGCCGGAGAACAAGGAGAAACTGCAGGCAGTCCTCCTGTATCACGTGGTCGAGGGCAAGGTCACAGCCGACCAAGTGGTGACGCTGACGTCCGCGGAGACGCTACAGGGTGGCTCGGTCGAAATCTCCGTGAAAATGGATAAGGTGTACGTCAATGACGCCCAAGTCATTGCGGCCGACGTCGAGGCCAGCAACGGCGTGATCCACGTGATCGACGCGGTCCTGCTGCCGTCCACGGACTGACCCGTCGCCGGGCGGGGGAGCTCGCACGCGCCCCCGTCCGTTCGGTAGACATGACAACTGATGGTACATTTGTGGAAGCCCGGTGCTGTGTGAGCGCCGGGCTTCCGTGCTGAGAGCCGGGCCCCGTGGCCGGTCTTACACCTGAGGGAGTCTTCGATGAGTGACGTGCCCGCATTCGTGGTTCTTGGCGGAACTGGGGGAATAGGGTCTGCCGTGACCCGCCGTCTGACCGAACAGAGCTTCAACGTCCTGGCCGTGGCCCGAAACCAGGACCGCCTCGATGAACTCGGGCGGGAAACCGGTTGCGAGCCTCTCTCCGCGGACGCTACGCAGTTCGATGCCGTGGAGGAGGCCGTCGGGCGGGCAATGGCTCTGTGGGGCCGGCTCGATGGGATCACCAACTGCGTGGGGTCCGTGCTCCTGCGGCCCGCCCACATGACCTCCGAGGCCGCCTACCGCGAGACGATCGCCCAGAACCTGGACACGGCTTTCGCAGCCGTGCGCGCTGGCGGAAAATCGCTTCAGCAGGGCGGGTCGGTCGTCCTGGTCAGCACGGCTGCCGTTCGGTCGGGTCTTCCGAACCACGAAGCGATCGCGGCTGCCAAGGGCGGCATCGAAGGACTCGTCCGTTCGGCCGCGGCCACCTACGGTCCGGCCGGCATTCGCGTCAATGCGGTGGCGCCGGGGTTGGTGCGGACTCCCTTGACCGAGCGGATCACCTCGAATGAGCGAGCGTCGGAAGCTTCCCGGTCCTTGCATGCGCTGGGCCGTCTCGGGGAACCGATGGACGTGGCATCCGCGATCACGTGGTTGCTCGATTCCGAGCAGAGCTGGGTCACCGGGCAGATCCTCGGAGTCGACGGGGGCCTTGGAAGCGCCCGCACGATGCCCCGTGCTTGAGTCGCCCGGGCTGACCCTTCTCACAGGCGCTACCGGCTACGTCGGAGGCCGGTTGCTCGAGGCGCTCGAGGAGGAGGGCGTACCCCTCCGGTGTCTCGCGCGCCGGCCGGATTTTCTTGCCTCGCGCGTCGCCGCATCGACGGAGGTGGTCCAAGGCGACGTGCTCGATCGAAACAGCCTCGCGGAAGCCATGGCCGGTGTTACAACGGCCTACTACCTGGTTCACTCGATGAGTGACGACGGGGACTGGGAAGAGATGGAACGCCGTGCCGCGCGGACTTTCGGGCATGCGGCGCGGGAGGCCGGCGTAGGCCGGATCATATACCTCGGGGGACTCGGGAGCGGGGATGATCTTTCCAGCCACCTCGAGACCCGGCAGGACGTGGGACGCATCCTGGCCGAGTTCGGCGTGACCGTGATCGAACTGAGAGCATCCATCATCATCGGTTCCGGAAGCCTCTCCTTCGAGATGATCCGGGCCCTGGTCCAGAAGCTACCCGTCATGACGACGCCTTCCTGGGTGAACGTCCTGGCGCAGCCAATCTCCATCGAAGACGTGATCGCTTATCTGATGGAAGCCCGCCAGGTCTCCATCGACGGCAGCCGGGTGTTCGAGATCGGCGGAGCCGATGTCTTGAGCTACGGCGATATCATGCGCGAGTACGCCCGGCAGAGGGGCCTACGTCGGATCATGATCCCGGTTCCGGTCCTGACGCCGGCGATTTCCAGCTTGTGGCTCGGTCTCATCACTCCCCTCTACGCCCGCGTAGGCCGCAAGCTGATCGAGGGCGTGCGTAACCCCACTGTGGTGCATGACGGGTCGGCCAAGGAAGTGTTTGGCGTTCGCCCACGAGGGATGGCCGAGTCGATCGCCCGGGCCCTGGACAACGAGGATCAACAATTCGCGATTACCCGCTGGTCAGATGCGGGCATCGTGGGCGCCCCCACGCGCCCTCGCCGATACGGCCGCCGGATCGTAGACAGTCAGGCCATTCGAGTGGAGGCGCCGACGGTCGAGGCCTTCGAGCCGATACGTCGAATCGGGGGCGAAGTGGGCTGGTACTACGGCGATCTGCTCTGGAGGATTCGCGGGGCCTTTGATCGTCTGATAGGGGGACCGGGCCTGAGGCGTGGACGCCGGGACCCCGTCGATCTCCGCCCCGGAGACGCGCTGGATTTCTGGCGAGTCGAGGCCTACGAGCCGGACCAGTTCCTGAGACTGCGCGCCGAGATGAAGATTCCCGGTCGGGCCTGGCTACAGTTCGAAGTCGAGCCCGACAACGGTGGGAGCGTTCTGACCCAAACAGCGATCTTCGACCCACACGGATTGGCCGGTCTGCTCTACTGGTACGTCGCGCTTCCAGTGCATGCCTTCGTGTTCCGCGGGATGTTGAGAAGCGTGGGCCGGGCCTCCCGACAACGCATCGCCGGCTGAGTTCAGCCCAGGTCCTGACCCGCCAGCGGCAGGTCTCGAATCCGCATGCCGGTAGCCGCGAAAATCGCGTTCGTGACCGCGGGCATGGTGGGCGGGACGCCCGGTTCGCCAATCCCCGTCGGCACGGTCCCCGTCTCGATCATCCGCAGGTTCACCTTGGGCATCTCCGATATCCGGACGACCGGATAGTCATTGAAGTTGCTCTGTACCACGGCGCCGTCGCGCAGCGTGATTCTCCCGTACTTCGCCAGCGAAAGGCCCATCGCGATCGCGCCCTGCATTTGAGCCTCGACCGCATTCGGATTCACCACCGGACCGCAGTCGATGGCGACGTCTACCTGGTGGACCGTCAACTCGCCGCTTCGGCTTACGGAGACATCCGCGACCATGGCGGCGTAGCTGTTGAAACTGTAGTGCATCGCGAATCCAAGGCCGCGCCTCTCCGGCATGGCGCGGCCCCAGCCAGCCATCTCGCCGGCGGCTTCGCCCACCGCTCGAAGACGTCCCGTGTCGTACGGGTACGGGCTGTTGGGATCCTCAGGGTTCACCAGGATTCGGGGTGCGCCAAGCATCTCCAGATGGAATTCGAACGGATCTCGACCCAGTTCGTGCGCCAGCTCGTCCATGAAGCTCTGCACAGCGTGCGCGTGGAACGTGTTGCACACCGACCGCAGCCACCCGATCCGCACGCTCGACGGCGCACCGGCTGCTTCCAGGTGAACGCTGGGAAACCGGTAGGGGATCGTCGTCATTCCCTGGCTAAGCTCGCCATCCGAGGGAGGCGCTCCACCCTTCGGGAAGCCCCACCCGATGCCCGGGAACACCGAGCGGTGAAACCACCCTGTCGGAGTTCCGTCCGCACCCAACGCCGCCCGCAAGACCTGGTAGCTCTCGGCACGATAGAAGCCGTGCCGGACCTCATCTTCGCGGGTCCACAGCACCTTTACCGGGCGTCCTGTCTTCTGCGCCAGAAGCGCCGCCTCGACCGCGTAGTCGGGCTTGGACTTCCGACCGAATCCTCCACCCACGAGCGTCACGTGCACCTTCACGTTCCCACCCGGGATGCCGAGCGCCCCCGCGACCTCACCCACGGTCCACTGAGGTCCCTGCGTGGCGGACCACACCTCGCACCGGTCCCCCTCGACGACGGCCGTGCAGGCCGGAGGTTCCATCATGGCGTGCACGGCGTAGGGCGCATGATAGGTGGCTTCGATCACTCGATCCGCGGCTTCCGCTGCAGCTTCGAAGTCGCCCTCCTCGCGGGCGATCCGTCCCGGCTCCGCCGCGATCTGCTCCAGTTCGACGCGCCGGGCGTCGCTGGTCTCGGTGGCCAGCGGACCGGGTTCCCAATCGATCTCCAGGGCCGCCCGCCCCTGCATGGCGGCCCACGTGTTGGTGGCGAGAACCGCGACACCGGCGTTCGTGAGGCCCGTGGAGTTCGCCTCGAGCTCTATCACGTCCACCACGTCACGAACCGCGCGGGCGGCGGCCGCGTCAAAGGAGCGGACGGAGCCCTTCGGCACCGGACTCCGCTCGATGCTCGCGATCAGAAGGTCCGGAAGCTCGATGTCGTACCCGTAGACCGCCTCGCCCCGGACCATGTCCTCGGTGTCGAGGAGCCGCTGTGGGGTGCCGATGATCTTGAAGTCCTCCATCTCCTTGAGCACCGGCCGGCGCGGCACTGGGAGCTCCGCGGCTTCGGCCGCCACGTCACCGTACGGGAGGCGATCAGAGCCGTGCAGGACGGTTCCGGATTCGGTGCGGCAATCCGCGGCCGCCACGCCCCACCGGCGTGCCGCCGCCTCGACGAGCATCTCCCGCGCCGCGGCCCCGGCTCGACGCAGCGGTTCCCAGTTCAGGCGCACCGTGGTGCTCCCGGACGTGGCCTGGCGACCGTACTTGGGATCGGCCAGCGCCTGCACGACTCTCACATCGGCGATATCCACGTCCAGTTCCTCGGCGAGCAGCATGCAGCACGCCGTCTTCCCGCCCTGTCCCATCTCGGTGCGGTGAACGGTCAGCTGAACCACGCCGTCCTCGCCGATGGCCACGAACACGTTCGGCTCGAACGTCAAGGCGTCGATGGCGCTGCCGGGGATCCCGGTTCGCTTCGACACTCCGGCACGCACCCCTAGAATCAACGCCGATCCAGCGAGACCCGTGGTCTGAACGAATCGGCGCCGCGAGACCTTGGTGACGGCGCTCACGATGCACCTCCCCCGGCTTGCGCTGCCTGATGAATGGCCTCCCGAATCCTCAGGTAGGTTCCACAGCGGCAGATGTTGCCGGACATCGCGGCGTCGATCTCCTCATCCGTCGGACTCGGAGTCCGCGCCAGCAGGGCGACGGCACTCATGATCTGGCCAGGGTGGCAGTAGCCGCACTGGGGCGCCTCAGCCTCGACCCAGGCCGCCTGTACCGGATGAAAGAGTCGATCCTCCGCCAGTCCCTCGATCGTCGTTACGGCCTTTCCGGCCACCGATCCCACCGTCGTGATGCACGAGCGCACCGGCTCACCATCCACGTGCACCGTGCACGACCCGCACAGGCCTGCACCGCACCCGTATTTCGTGCCTTTGAGGCTGAGCAGGTCGCGGAGCACCCACAGGAGGGGCATGGCCGGGTCGGCGTCGACAGTCCTGCGTTCGCCGTTAACGAGAAGCGTGATCATGAGTTTCTCCACCGGACGGTTCGCGGTTCGAGTCAGGCAGCATGATGAAACTAGTGGTCGAAGGCGAGCGGGCCAACGGCGATCAGTACGGGGGGGGGCGGGGTGACAAGTGGCGCCCGACGCAGCATCTTGCCCGTGCTACTCACGGCCTGTGTGTCAGATGGGATGTGTTCGGTGGAAGGCCTTTGTTCATATGTCTTTGGAGGCAACCATGCTTCGGTCCTGCGGATTCCGCGGGCGGGCCGTTCGGCTCGCGCTCATTCTCTCGGTTACACTGCCGCTCCTGGTCATCGCTCCGGAGTCCGCGCTCGCCCAGATGGGTGGCGTGGATCTGGACACGATCCAGGCAGGGCGATTCGACTACGGCAAGATGTGGACGTTCGAATACCCCCCGTCGGACTACTTCAGCGAGACCTACGAGTTTGACGCCAACCCCGAGTGGTTCGAGCGGGCCCGGCTGTCGGTGCTTCGGATCCCGGGCTGCTCCGCGTCGTTCGTGTCGCCGCACGGCCTGGTGGCCACGAACCACCATTGCGTTCGCGGCCGCGTCGCCGGCTTGAGCGGAGAAGGGGAGGACCTGCTTTCCGATGGTTTCGTCGCCCGGACCCTGGCCGACGAACGCCGGATCCCGGGCTACTACGCGGACCAGCTGATCCAGGTACAGGACATCTCGGCCGAGGTGTTCGCGGTGACCGACGCTGCCTCCGACGAAGACCGGGAAGCCGCGCGCTCCGAGGTCGTCCAGGAGATCCAGGCGCAGCTCAAGGCCCAGCATGCCTCGGGCGGAGACTCGATCTGGGTGCAGGTCATTGGCCTGTACAACGGGGGCCGCTACTCCGCCTACGTGTTCCGCCGGTTCACGGACGTCCGGCTGGTCGTGGCGGCCGAGGTGGAGCTCGGTTTCTTCGGCGGCGACCCGGACAACTTCACGTATCCGCGCTATGACCTCGACTTCTCGTTCCTGCGCGTCTACGAGGACGACCGGCCCTACCAGCCCGAGCACTACTTCGGCTGGGGCGCGGGCGTGGAGGCAGGCGATGCGGTGTTCATCATCGGCAATCCCGGTCAGACGAACCGCCTCAAGACGATCGCGCAGCTCGAGTATCAGCGCGACGTGTCCGTGCCGGTCAACGTTCACTTCCTCGGCACGCGTCTCGGGGTCCTGGCGGACTTCCGGAAGGCCGATCCGGAGGGCGCCCGTGCGCTTGGCATCCGCAACTGGATGTTCGGCCTGTCGAACTCGCTGAAGGCGAATACGGGCCGGCTCGAGGCTCTCAACCAACCGATGATCATGGCCCGCAAGGCCGACGCGGAACGGAAGCTCCGGGAGGCGATCGCCGCCGCCCCGATGCTGAGCGCTACCTACGGCGACGTGTTCGACCGCCTGGCCGCCATCCAGGTCAAGAAGCGTGAATTCGCGGCCTACACGGGGGCTTTCCAGGGCATGGGCAGTACCTTCGCCGGCTCGATCACGATGGCCCGCGCCATGCGCGCCCAGACCGTTCTCGACGCCATCGCGGACGGTGAGTCGGAAGAGGAGATGGAGCAACTCATGGCCGAGCTGGGCCGCGTACGCGACCGGGCGCCCGAGGTCGAGGTTGGGTTCCTGGCGCACCGGTTCGCGGACTTCGAGCGCTACCTCGGGGCGGACCATCCGATCACGCAGGCCGCCCTGGGCGGGCTCGATCCCGAGGCGGCGGCCAATGCCATGCTGGAGAACAGCATTCTCGGCAGTGGCGAAGCCACGCTCGCTGCCATCGAAGCCGGTACGCTCGGGGTTGACGATCCGGTGATGGCCCTGATGGCCGAACTCCGTCCGCTCACGAGCGAGTTCCGGCCTGCCATGGGGGCCCTCACGAGCGAGGAAAACGACCTGCAGGCCGCGCTGGGGCGCGTCCGGTTCGAGGTGTACGGAAGTGACATTCCACCGGACGGCTCGTTCTCGCCCCGGATCGCGGACGGCATCGTGAAGGGCTATCCCTACAACGGTACGATCGCGCCTCCGTACACGACCTTCTATGGCCTGTACGACCGCTACTTCGGGCACGGCGAAGGCGTGGGGATCGGTGAGGAGTGGAACCTCCCCGAGCGCTGGAAGACTCCGCCTGAGGGGCTCGATCTCAGCACGCCGCTGAACTTCATATCGACCACCGACTCGTACGGAGGAAACAGCGGCTCGCCCGCGGTCACCCCGGCGCTCGAGCTCGTGGGTCTCAACTTCGATCGGAACATCAACGGCCTGTCCCGCGACTTCATCTACCTGCCCGAGCAGGGCAGGAACGTGATGGTGGATGTCCGGGCCATCCGGGCCGCGCTGGAGACCGTATACGACGCCAACCGCATCGTCGCGGAGCTGGTGGCGGGGATGTTGTACGAGTCGGAAGAGCAGGCCGACGCGGCCGTGATGTAACTGAACCCTGAAGGAGTTTCTGTATGAGCCGTTTTCGCGTGAGCCTGCTCGTGCTGGCACTGGGCCTGATCGTGGCGACTCCCGCCTCCGGGCAGCGCACCCGGACGATCGTCGGAGTCTCGGCCGGTGCCACCACGAGCGACATCCAGGGCGGAATCATCAACACCTCGTCCCAGTGGGGTTTCATCGGCGGGATCTTCGGGATGTTCCGCACGGGCCGGAACAGCCTGGTCGGCCTGGAGGCCAACTACGTGCAGAAGGGCGGCCGGGACCTCGCCGACCTCGCCTATCTCGACGTGCCGTTTCTCCTCGGGGCTGTCATTCCGACCGACAACGACGACCTCAACTTCAATTTCTATACGGGGATCGGGATCGGCTTCAGAGTGAGCTGCAGCGAGAATGGCGGCTCGCCCCTCAGTGATGCCTGCGATCGCGCCAAGGGCACGGAGTGGACGTGGCCCGTCGGCCTCGCCTTCGCGTTCCGGAGTGCGGGCGGCAAGTACTTCGGCCTGGACGGCCGCTATTCGATCGGCATTTCGGATGTTTTCGACGGCTCGGCCTCCCGCAACCGGTCGTGGCAGTTCAAGGCCCTGTTCGGGGTGCCCGTCGGCTAAGGAAGACCGGCCCCGGGAAGGGCGAACTTTTCGCTCTTCCAGGGTATCTACAGGCATGCGCAGCCCAAGGTCGGCGTCCGCGGCCCGACGCCTCGCGCCGGAGGAGCCGATGACCGGTAAAATCGTGAGCGAACTGCTGCGACGTGGCGTTCCGCAGGTCGTCGGCGTATACCTGGCCGCCGGCTGGGGCCTTCTCGAGTTCACCGACTGGGCCACGGATCGCTTCGCCCTCTCGAATGGTGTGTCGGACCTGGTCGTAGCCACCTGGATCGTCTTCCTTCCCATCGTGGCCGTCGCCGCCTGGCGCTTCGGCCACCCCGATCGCCGCCGCCGCACTCCGGGTCGCGGAACCCCGGTTGCGACCCCGGCGGCGAAACCTACCGACATCCTGGTCCTCCCGTTCGCGAATCTCAGCGCGAACGCCGATGACGAGTACCTGAGCGACGGAATCTGCGAAGAGATCACCAACGAGCTCGCGCACATGGAGGGCCTGCAGGTCGTGGCGCGAACCTCCGCGTTCGCGTACAAGGGCAAGCCGGGTGACGTGAGAACCATCGGCCGCGATCTCGGAGCCGGAGCCGTTCTCGAGGGCAGCGTCCAGCGGTCGGGCGATCGGCTCCGGGTCACGACTCAGCTCGTCGAGGTGGCGACCGGGTATCACCTGTGGTCCGAGCGCTATGACCGCGAGATGAAGGACGTGTTCGATATCGAGGACGAGATCGCGGCGAACGTGGTCGAGTCCCTGCGAGGCATCCTGAAGCCCGAGGAGGTCGCGGCGCTGGCCCGGAACCCGACGGACAACGTCAAAGCCTACGAGTACTACCTGCGGGGCCGCCAGTTCTTCCGGCAAAGTCGACGAAAGAGCCTGCAGTACGCGCGGCAGATGTTCGAGCGTGCCGTGGCCGAGGATCCCGACTTCGCTCTCGCGTGGGCGGGCATCTCGGACTGCATTTCGCTCACCAACATGTACTATCCGGGTACGGGAGCCGACCTGGGTCAGGCCGAAGAGGCCAGCCTGCGGGCGCTCCAGTTGGATCCCGACCTCTCCGAGGCGCACGGCGCCCGTGGGTTCGCCCTGCTCCAGCGGAAGCAGTTCGAGGACGCGGAGGCCGAGTTCCAGGCCGCGCTCGCGATCAACCCTTCCCAGTTCGAAGCCCGCTACTTCTATGCGCGGGCCTGCTTCGCCCAGGGACGTCTGGAGGACGCGGCGCGCCTGTTCCAGGAGGCGGCGGACGTTCGAGAGGATTACCAGGCGGCCTTCTTTGCGGCCCAGGCCCTCGAGGCCCTGGGTCGCGAGAACCAGGCGGCGGTCGGCTACACGAAGGCGCTGGAGGTGGCCGAGAAGCACATGGAACTGAATCCGGATGACCCGCGTGCCGCCACGATGCGGGCGGTCTCGCTCTGTCGCACCGGCGATCGGGAAGCCGGCCTGGTCTGGGCGGAGCGGGCGCTCGAGATCGATCCCGCCGACGCCGGGGTGCAGTACAACGTGGCGTGCCTGTATTCCCTCGAAGATCAGACGGACCGGGCCATCGACTGCCTGGAGAGCGCCGTCGCGTCGGGATTCGGGCACCGTGACTGGATCGAACAGGATCCCGACCTCGACACCCTGCGCGAACACCCGCGGTTCCAGGAACTCGTCAGCCAACTCTGAGTGGCACGGAACCCCAGGCCTGCGCAAAGATTTCCCATCCATGACACTGCCTCGCCGTACCGCCGTGCCCCGTGGCACGCGACAGGATGTCTCGTAACTCCGTAAATCACCATTGCGCAATCGAATTACGAGCCTCGATACATCACCCGCATTTCGGAACGCGCATTGCAACCCTGGGCCTTCGCGATCATTCGAGAGAGACCTCAAATGCGAGGCTATCCACATGAAGCACCTTCGTTGGAGTACTGCCGGACTCTGTATCATCGCGCTCGCAGCATGCGATTCCGCGCCTGTGGATCCGGGTGCGACGGGCGCTGGCCCTGACGGTAGCCTGTCGGTGACGGCCCCCGTGCTCGGCGCCGTACCCGTCCTGGACGAGGCGAGCGGCCACCTGTACGACGCCGTCGAAGCTGATGTCGGCGGGATCAACTGGACCGACGCCAGGACAGCCGCCGAAGGCATGAGCTCCGGCAGCTGCCAGGGCTACCTGGCTTCGGTCACGTCGGCCGAGGAGAACGACTTCATCCTGTCGAACTTCCCGAACGTTGTTCCGGTCATCGGTCCCGGATACTGGATCGGTGGATACCAACCGCCGGGCACGACTCCGGCCGATGCCGGATGGCTCTGGGTCTCGGGGGAGGCGTTCGAGTTCGCCGACTGGGCTGATCTGCAGCCGGATGACGGCGGTGTCTTGGCCGACGAAGACGCCATTCACTTCGCGTCGGTGAGCGACGGCGGTTTCGGTGGTGTGATCGGTTGGGCCGACCTCAACCAGGCGGAGACCGCGCCGGGTTACGTCGTGGAATTCGAGGGCGACTGCACCGAGGATGCCCTGATCGACGTCATGCTGAAACTCACGCAGGGCGAAGGGCCCCGGAACATCAACCTGAAGAGCCGGGGCAAGATCGCGGCGGCGGTCCTGTCGGTCGCCGACGAGTTCGATGCCACCACGATCGATCCGACGACGGTCACCCTGGGAGACGGTTCGGATCCGGACGCGCCCGTGGCCGGAAACAAGCACGGCAAGCTGATGGTCGCGTGGCCGGACCTCGACGAGGACGGCCTGGCCGACGCCCTGTTCCACTTCAACACGCAGGACCTCGTAGCGGCCGGCCTGACCGCGGAGACGACCGAGCTCATCCTCCATGGCACGACGACCGACGGGGTCGAGTTCTCGGGAGTGGACGAAGTAGCCGTGAAGTAACGCTGGACCGGGGTGATCGCCCTGCGGAGCGGTGTAAGCCCCTGACGGGGAGACGGGATGTCCGTCTCCCCGTCTCTATTGGTGCCTGGTCCGCTCGCTCAGAACCCATCCGAGTCCAAACGTGACGACCGCGCCGAGAGGCGTGAGCCACGTCCACGCGAGAGGTGTGAACAGGTGAGCCGCGGCCGCAAACACGAGTCCCGCTCCCATGGCGACGATCACGTGCAACTCTCGAATCTGGCGTCCGGCGGCCGCGAGCCCGAAGACCCCGAGGACCGGTCCGAACGTGATCGACGTAATGGTGAGTCCCGCCTCGAGCACGGAGCCCCAGGCCCGGGCCAGCACGGCTACCCCGGCCAGGGCCACGGCCCAGCCGGCGGTGAGAATTCGGGAGGCTCTCAGCGCCGACTCGTCCGATCGAGTCCGGCCGCGACCAAAATCGAACGTCGATGCGGAGGCCAGCGAGCTCATGGAGGAGGACAGGGTGGACATCGCCGCCGCGAACACGGCCGCGATCACGAGGCCGCCCAGCCCGACGGGCATTTCGGTCGCGATGAAGCGAGCGAACACCTGGTCCGCCGACTCGAAGGGCGTCGACGGCGGAAACTCGGCGTAGAAGGCGAAGAGCAGGGATCCGATGATCAGGAAGAGGGCCATCTGCCCGAACACGAGGATCCCGCTCGTCACCACGGCCTTCCGGGCGTCGGTGGCCGAACGGCAGGCCAGCAGGCGCTGCACGAACATCTGATCGGTCCCATGGGTCGCCATGGTGAGGACCGCGCCGCCCAGGATTCCAGCCCAGAACGTGTAGGGGCGGGCCCAGTTCCAGCCGAAGTCGAAGACGCCGAGCTTGCCGGCCGCCCGGAGCTCCGGGAGCGCTCCGGGCCAACCGCCGGGTAGCGCTCGCAACAGGATCCAGGCCGCCAGCGCCGCGCCGCCGACGTACACCACCAGCTGGACCGCGTCGTTCCAGATGACGGCCCGCAGGCCGCCGCGCATCGTGTAGTAGAGCGTGACGCCGGTGACGAGGAGGATCGCCACCGGAAGCGGCATCGGGAGCAGGGCCTGGAGCACCAGCGCCGTCGCGAACAGCCGGACGCCATCGGCGAGCACACGCGACACGAGAAAGATGGCCGAAGAAAACCGCCTTACGCGGTCCCCGAAGCGATGCGCGAGGAGTTCGTAGGCGGTGTGGATCCTGCCCTCGAAGTACGCCGGGACCAGCCACCAGGCCACGAGAAGACGCCCCAACACGTACCCGGCGGCCACCTGGAGAAAGCCCAGGTTTCCGGTGTAGGCGATCGCGGGCACGCCCACGAACGTGAGCGTGGACGTCTCGGTGCCGACGATCGAAAGGGAGGCGGCGAACCACGGCGTGCGGCGACCCGCCAGGAAGTAGTCCTCCAGGTCCCGCTGCCCCCGTCCCAGGCGGTTACCGAGCCAGATCGTGCCGGCGAAGTACGCCAGGACCACCGCCCAGTCGATCACGGCCGCGGACATCTAGAGCCCCAGCCGGTAGCCGAAGACCGTCGCGAGCACGTAGCCGAGCCCGAATGCGAGCTCCGAGAAGCCGACCTCCTTCGCTTTCGCCGGGCGGCGGCTGGCCGATAGACCGCGAACGGCTCGCACGAGCAGCACGACCAGCGCGGCGGCGGCGAGCAGCGGGCCGAGGCCGGCACTCCACAGGGCGACGCCGAGCACGACCGCCGCGACATGGGACAGCGACGACGGTCGGCGGTCGATGTCGTTTCCGCGCTCGAGCCGCAGTCGGGCCCTCACGTACAGGATCGATGGAATGGCGCGGGCCTGGAGGAGAATCCACAGCACCCACGCTCCGGTCCACTCCCACCCCCCGGCGAGGGCGATGGCCGGCGCCGAGGCCGCCAGGCCCATTGGGGCCGTGAGCTCGGGCAGCAGGCGGCGAGCCTGGTTCTGCACATCGAACGCTCCGTACACGGCGAGAAGCGGGGCGAGCATCAGGTACGGCAGCAGGGGCCGCCACCCGGCCAGCGCCAGGGCGGCGGAAAAGGCAGTCGCGGCGAGGGCGGCGTACAAGACCGCAAAGCGTCGGGCGATCCGGAATCGAGGAGAGAGGTCGAGCCGGTTCCGGTTCCTCCAGTAGAGCTTCGCGGGGTGGCGCATCAGGAAGGCCGCCAGCGTCCCGAGCGCGATCGCGAGGCCGGCCCACGAGGGTGCCAGCGCGAGCCCGAGAACGAGAGGTTCCGCCAGGAACCCCCATCCTCCGTGCTCCACGGGCAGGGCGATGGTTCGAAGGCGGACGGGCGGTGGGCTGCTCATGGCGGCGGACGATAACACGGGCGCGTGGGGCCGGGAAGTGAGCAGACGCCGGCAGGCGATGCCCTCCGGGTCCGCAGTACTCGGAGTCGTCCCGCTCGTCGTTGCTATTCAGGGCGCTGATATCTAATATATCAGACCTCAGGGAGGCCGTCGCGCGTAACCACCCCCTCGCGACACTCTTCGACCGGAGCAAACCTTGGAACGACGGGAAATACTCCGTCTCAAGTCACTGCGCGAGCAGGTGTACGAGCACCTGCGCCAGTCGATCAACTCCGGAGACCTCGAGCCGGGGTCATTCATCGACCAGAAGACGCTGGCCACCGAGCTCGGAATCAGCCGCCAGCCCCTGCGCGATGCGCTGATTCAACTGGAGTTGGAAGGATTCGTCTCGGTGCTTCCGCGCAGGGGCGTGAAGGTGCGCCGCCTGGAGCTCGACGACATTCGGCATCTGTACCAGGTGATCGGGGCCCTCGAGAGCTTCGTGCTCACGCACGCCACGGCTCGCGTTCACGACCATGAAACGCGAGACATGCGGGCGCTCAACGAGGCCATGGTGGAGGCCATCGAGGTCGGGGACTTCGATACGTACTACGACCTGAACCTCGCCTTTCACGATGTGTTCCTGAACACCTCGGACAACCCGCTTCTCCTCCGGACCGTGCACATCTGCAAACAACGACTGTACGACTTTCCGCGCGAGCGGAAGTTCCACCGCGAGTGGGAGCTGACGTCCACCGGAGAGCACGCGCACATCGTCGAGCTGATCGAGCGCGGAAGGCACGACGAGGCGGCGGACTACCTTCGTGACGTGCATTGGTCCTTCGACGTCCAGCGTCCCTACATCCGAGCCTACTACCACATGGACGATCCCGAGGTACGGGCGATGGCGAGCGCCCCGTGAGTCCGGCTCCTCCCACGGGACTCGTCTTCGACGTGCAGCGGTTCAGCGTGCACGATGGACCGGGAATTCGGACGACCGTCTTTCTCAAGGGATGTCCGCTGGCGTGCCGCTGGTGCCACAATCCGGAGGGCATGCGCGCGGCTCCCGAAATCCTGGTGACACCGGACCGCTGCATCGCGTGTGGGGCCTGCGTGGATGCGTGTCCGCACGGTCTTCCCTCGGGAGTCGACGGGGGCTGGGCCGTATCCGGAGAACGTTGTGAGGCCTGTGGATGGTGCGCCGACGCCTGCCCGACCGGGGCCCGCAGACTCGCGGGCAGCGAGATCACGGTCGAGGAGCTCGTAGACGAGGTCGACACGCGACCGCGTGTTCTACGAGCAGTCGGGGGGCGGCGTCACGTTCTCCGGCGGCGAGCCGCTGAGTCAGGCGGAGTTCGTGTTCGCCTGCCTCGAGTCTCTGAACGCACGGGGCATCCACACGGCGGTGGACACCTGCGGACTCGTCGATCGCGATGTTCTTCTCAGGGCGGCCCGGCTCGCCGACCTCTTCCTGTTCGACATCAAGCACGCTGACGAAGCCTCGCATGCGGAATGGGTCGGAGCGCCGAACGACCGGATCCTCGCGAACCTCGAATCTCTGGCCCGGGTGCACGCCGAAATCTGGGTCCGTGTTCCGCTCGTGCCCGGCGTCAACGACGACACCGAAAATCTGCGCCGGACGGCGGCGCTCGCCGCGTCGCTGCCGGGCGTTCGGCGGGTGAGCCTCCTGCCTTACCACGAGCTCGGCGAAGACAAGAGAGAGCGAGTGGGCGTGCCGGGGGCCACGTTCCGAGCGGATCCGCCCCAGGCAGAGCGCATTCGTGACATTGCCACGATCTTCGAGGAGGCGGGCCTCCTCACCGTAATCGGAGGATGAAGGAATGACCGATCGAACCAAGCGGCTTCGGCGGCAGAGCCTGGAAGCGGTGCCGAGCATCTCCGCGGAGCGCGCCGTGCTGGTCACCGGCTTCTACGAGCAGAACCTCGGCCGACTGTCCACGCCGGTTCTGCGGGCGCGGACGTTCCTCCACCTGTGCGAGCACAAGACGCTGTACCACGGAGAGGGCGAGCTGATCGTCGGTGAACGGGGCCCGGAGCCCAAGGCCGTGCCGACGTTTCCCGAGCTGACGTGTCACTCCATCGAGGATCTGCGGATCCTCGACTCGCGGCCCATGACCCGCTACTCGGTATCGGATGAAGCGATCGTCGACTACGAGACGACCGTGATTCCGTTCTGGACCGGCCGCTCGTTGCGCGACCGGCTGTTCGAGGCGCTCCCCGGCGAGTGGCACGAAGCGTACGAAGCCGGCGTGTTCACCGAGTTCATGGAACAGCGAGCCCCCGGCCACACCGTGCTCGACGACAAGATCTACTCGAAGGGAATGACGGGTTTCCAGGCCGACATCGATGCCGCGCTGTCCGGATTGGACTTCGCCGAGGACTCGATGGCGCAGGACAGGCGCGAGGCGCTGCACGCCATGCGGATCTCGTGCGACGCCCTGATCCGGTTCGCCCACAGGCACGCGGCACTCGCGGAAGCGAAGGCCGCAGCCGAATCGGATCCCGCCGAGCGGGCGGCGTTGGAGAAGATCGCGGCCACCTGCCGGCACGTGCCGGAGCACGCTCCGCGCGACTTCCACGAGGCCCTGCAGTACTACTGGTTCTGCCACCTCGGCGTGATCACGGAACTGAACGGGTGGGATGCGTTCAACCCCGGTCACCTGGACCAGCACCTGCTGCCGTTCTACGAGCGAGGACTGGCCGACGGGAGCCTTACCCGGGACTCGGCGCGGGAACTCCTCGAGGCGTTCTTCATCAAGTTCAACAACCACACGGCCCCTCCGAAGGTCGGGGTCACGGCCGCGGAAAGCGGCACGTATACCGACTTCGCGAACATCAACATCGGCGGGTTGCTGGCGGACGGCTCCGACGGGTCGAACGAGGTGTCTCACATCCTTCTCGACATCGTGGACGAGATGCACCTCCTGCAGCCGAGCACCAACGTACAGGTGGCGGTCGAGACCCCCGACGAAGTGCTCGAGCACGCGCTGCGCGTCATCCGGAAGGGCTACGGTTTTCCGTCCCTGTTCAACGCGGACGCGGCCGTGGCCGAGCAACTGCGCCAGGGGAAGACCATCGAGGACGCGCGGGCCGGCGGGTGCAGCGGCTGTGTCGAGGTCGGAGCGTTCGGCAAGGAAGCCTATATCCTGACCGGCTACTTCAACCTCGTGAAGGTGCTGGAGCTGGCCCTGCACGACGGGCTTCGATCCGCGAACGGGCCGGCAGCTGGGGCCGCGGACCGGCCCGGCGTCCGGATTCGACACGTTCGAAGACGTGTTCGAGGCGTTCGAGGAACAGCTGCGCCATTTCGTCGACGTGAAGATCCGGGGCAACCAGGTGATCGCCCGCATGTACGCCCGGGAAATGCCTGCGCCCTTTTTGTCGGTGCTCACGGACGACTGCATCGCCAATGGCCTGGACTACAACGCGGGCGGCGCGCGCTACAACAACCGGTTCATCCAGGCCGTGGGAATCGGCACGATCGCCGACAGCCTGGCGGCGATCCGCCGGGTGGTCTACGAGGACGGCCTGCTCACCCTGTCCGAGCTGCTGGCGGCCATGCAGGCGGACTACGAGGGGCACGAGGCCCTGCGCCAGCGCCTGTTGCATCGGACGCCCAAGTACGGCAACGATGACGACGCGGCGGACGACATCATGCGGCGCGTCTTCGACGCCACGTTCGAATGCATCGACGGACGTCCGACGGCGATCGGCGGTGCGCACCGGCTCGAAATGCTCCCCACCACGTCGCACGTGTACTTCGGATCGGTCACCGGGGCGACCGCGGACGGCCGACGGGCCGGACTCCCCCTCTCGGAGGGTATATCTCCGGTACAGGGCGCCGATCGGAAAGGGCCGACGGCCGTGTTCCGGTCGGCGGCGAAGATGGACCACATCAAGACCGGCGGAACGCTGCTGAACATGAAGTTCACGCCATCTCTGATCGAGGGGGAAGAGGGGATCGAGAGAATGCGCCACCTGGTCCGCGGATACTTCCAGATGGACGGACATCACGTCCAGTTCAACGTCGTGGATGCGGACACCCTGCGGGCGGCGCAGGCCGACCCCGATTCGCACCGGGACCTGATCGTGCGGGTCGCCGGATACAGCGACTATTTCTGCGACCTGTCCGATGCCCTGCAGGAAGAGATCATCGAGAGGACGGAGCATGCGGCTTTCTGACCGGCTCCGACACCGGAGGGAGATCACGATGCACAGGTTCGCTGCCGCGGTGGCGGTGTTATTGACGACCGTCGCCGCCTGCGGGGCGCCGATGGAATACGACGTCGTGATCCGGGACGGAACGATCTACGACGGATCGGGGGCCGAGCCCTACGTGGGCGACGTCGCGATCCAGGGGGACAGGATCGCCGCGGTCGGAGACCTGGGCCGGGCGACGGGGACGACCGAAATCGACGCGACGGGCCTGGCCGTCTCACCCGGCTTCATCAACATGCTCTCGTGGGCCAACGAGTCGCTGATCGAGGATGGTCTGGGGCAGAGCGACATCCGGCAGGGCGTGACCCTGGAGGTGTTCGGCGAAGGTTCGTCGATGGGGCCGCTGAGCGAGGTCATGAAGGAGGAGAAGCTCGACTCACAGGGAGACATCCGGTACCCGATCGAGTGGACGACGCTCGGCGAGTACCTCGACTGGCTGACCGGCCGGGGTGTGGCCCCGAACGTAGCTTCTTTCGTGGGCGCGACCACCGTCCGCATCCACGCGCTCGGGTACGAGGACCGACCGCCGACGGACGAGGAGCTCGAGGACATGCGCACTCTCGTGGCCCAGGCGATGGAGGAGGGCGCGCTGGGCGTCGGGTCGTCGCTCATCTACGCGCCGGCGTTCTACGCTGGCACCGACGAGCTGATCGCGCTGGCGGAAGTCGCGGGCGAGTACGGCGGCATGTACATCAGCCACATCCGGGGCGAGGGAAACCGGCTGCTCGAGAACGTGGAGGAGCTGATCACGATCGCCCGCGAGGCTGGAGTTCCCGCCGAGATCTACCACCTCAAGGCCTCCGGCCGGGACAACTGGGACAAGCTGAGCGAGGTGATCCGCCGCGTGGAGGCCGCGCGTGACGAGGGCCTGAGGATCACCGCCGACATGTACACCTACCACGCGAGCTCGACGGGTCTCAACGCGGTCATGCCGCCGTGGGTGCAGGAGGGCGGCTTCGACGCCTGGGCCCGGCGCCTGACGGACCCGGCCATTCGCGAACGCGTCAAGGCCGAGATGAATGACCCGGCCGGCGAGTGGGACAACACGTGGCTCAGCGCCGGGTCGCCCGACAACATCCTGCTCACCGGCTTCCGCACGGACTCGCTCCGCTACCTCACCGGCCGGACGCTGGCCGAGGTGGCCCGGATGCGGGATGCCGGCGCCGAGGAAACGGCGATGGACCTGGTGATCCAGGACGACAGCCGGGTGCAGGCCGTGTTCTTCACGATGTCCGAGGACAACATCCGGCGGAAGATCGCGGTGCCGTGGGTGAGCTTCTGCTCGGACGCGGGCGCCTACGCCACCGATGGCGTGTTTCTCAACTCACAGCCGCATCCGCGTGGGTACGGGACGTTCGCGCGGCTCCTCGGGATGTACGTGCGCGACGAGCAGGTGATCCCGCTGGAGGAGGCGGTGCGCCGGCTCACGTCGCTACCGGCCGGGAACCTCGGAATCCGGGAGCGCGGGTCTCTCGCGCCTGGCCACTTCGCCGACGTCGTCGTGTTCGACCCCGAGACGATCGCCGACCGGGCGACGTTCGAAAAGCCGCACCAGTACGCCGTCGGCGTGCAGTACGTGTTCGTGAACGGAGAGGCGGTGATTCTGAATGGCGGCCCGACAGGGGCGAAGCCCGGTCGGGTGGTGCGTGGTCCCGGGTGGACAGGCAGGACGGAGTAGGGCCGCGACTCCGGGTGGGTTACGAGCGCCTATTCGGGGGCTTCGCCCGCGAGGCGCTGGATCTGGTGCCGCGGATCTGCGCCATCTATTTATTTGGACTGAATACCCATGAAGTACGATACATCTATTTTGCTGGACCGCGGGATCAGCCCCTCCCATTCCAGCTTCAGGAGGAATCATGAATTACAGAGCATTCGTCGCGGGCTCCTTGCTGAGCCTCGCGGTGCTGGTTACCGCATTCCCCATTTATGCGCAGGAGGGCGAATCAGCCGGGCAGTACGACCCGCAGGACAGCGCCCACGGCACCATGACCGGCATGGCCATGTCCATCAAGGACTGGTGGCCAAACCAGCTGGACCTCGAGATCCTGAGCCAGAACTCGCTCAAGAGTAATCCGCTCGGCGACGGCTTCGACTACGCCGCCGAGTTCGAGAAGGTCGATCTCAAAGCCGTGAAGGAGGACATCCGCACGGTCATGACGACCTCGCAGGACTGGTGGCCGGCCGACTGGGGCACCTACGCCGGACTCTTTATCCGCATGGCCTGGCACAGCGCCGGCACCTACCGCGTGACCGATGGTCGCGGCGGCTCGTCGGATGGCGCGCAGCGTTTCGCGCCGCTGAATAGCTGGCCTGACAACGCCAACCTCGACAAGGCTCGTCGCCTGTTGTGGCCGGTGAAGAAGAAGTACGGCCAGAGCATCTCCTGGGCCGACCTCATGGTCCTGGCCGGCAATTGTGCGTTCGAGTCGGCGGGCCTGGAGATGTTCGGCTTCGGCGGTGGTCGCGAGGACGTGTGGGAGCCGCAGAAGGACATCTACTGGGGCCCCGAGGGCGAGTGGCTGGCCGACGCCCGATATTCCGGCGACCGCGAGCTCGCCAATCCGCTGGCCGCCGTGCAGATGGGCCTCATCTACGTGAATCCTGAGGGCCCGAACGGCGAGCCCGATCCCCTGGCCGCGGCCAAGGACATCCGCACCACTTTCGGCCGCATGGCCATGAACGACGAAGAGACCGTCGCCCTGATCGCCGGCGGTCACACCCTCGGCAAGAACCATGGCGCCGGTCCGGCGAGCCACGTCGGTCCCGAGCCGGAGGCCGCGCCGCTCGAAGAGCAGGGCTTCGGCTGGAAGAGCAGCTACGGGAGCGGCAAGGGCGCCGACGCGATCACCAGCGGTCTCGAAGGCGCGTGGACGCCTACGCCGACCCTGTGGTCGAACGCCTACCTCAATAGTCTCTTCGCCTTCGAGTGGGAGCTCACCAAGAGTCCGGCGGGCGCCCACCAGTGGACGCCGAAGGGGGTGGGCGCAATCGTTCCCGACGCGCACATCGAGGGCAAGACGAACAAGATCGTGATGCTCACCACCGACATTGCGCTCATCCGGGATCCGGTCTACCGAGAGATCTCCGAGCGTTTCGCCAACGACGCGGACGCCTTCAACGACGCCTTCGCGCGCGCCTGGTACAAGCTCACGCATCGTGACATGGGTCCTCACGCCCGGCTGCTCGGTCCAGAGGTGGCCCCGGTGCAGACCTGGCAGGACCCCGTCCCCACCGTCGACTACCAGCTGATCGACGACAACGATATCTCAAGGCTCAAGCGCGAGATCCTCGACTCGGATTTGACCGTGCCGCAGCTCGTCTCGACGGCGTGGGCCTCGGCCTCCACGTTCCGCGACAGCGACAAGCGCGGTGGCGCCAACGGTGCTCGCCTGCGCCTCGCCCCGCAGAAGAACTGGGAGGTCAACGAGCCCGCGGAACTCGCGCAGGTGCTCGCCGAGCTCGAGACGCTGCAGATGGACTTCAACAAGTCGCTGAACGGCGGCAAGATGGTGTCCATGGCCGACGTGATCGTCCTGGGCGGCTACGCTGCGATCGAGACCGCGGCCAAGGAAGCCGGCCACGAGGTGACCGTGCCTTTCACGCCGGGTCGCACCGACGCCACGGTGGAGATGACCGACGAGGCCTCCTTCGCCTTCCTGCGTCCCATGACCGACGGCTTCCGTAACTACGTCGGCGAAGAGCACTTCCGCCGGCCGGAGGTCGAGCTGATCGACCGCGCGAACCAGCTCACCCTGACTGCGCCCGAGATGACCGTTCTCGTCGGCGGCATGCGCGTGCTGGGCGCGAACTACCAGGACAGCGAGCTCGGCGTCTTCACCGAGAAGACCGGCGTGCTGACCAACGACTACTTCGTGAACCTGCTCGACATGAGCACCGAGTGGAAGAAGTCGGACGAGGGCGACTACCTGTATGCGGGACACGACCGTGAGACGGGCACGCCCAAGTGGACCGCCACCTCCGTGGACCTGGTCTTTGGTTCCAACTCGCAGCTCCGGGCGCTGGCCGAGGTGTACGCCAGCGACGACGCGCGGCAGAAGTTCGTGGAGGACTTCGTGGCGGCGTGGGTCAAGGTGATGGAGCTGGACCGCTTCTAGGTGAAGGCCATGGGCCTCGGCGGTGGGGAGGGAGCGCGGGCCGAGATGTAGTCCGGCGCGGCTCTCACGATTGCGGCGACGTTTGCGGGCGAGGGGGCGGTTCCCTTCGCCCGCTTACTCGATCACGGTCCTTCGAAGCTTCGTTCGTCCAGGTGCCCTCCGACTACTGGACCGGACCGGCTGCGCCGGGATCGATGGTCCCGGGTGGACGGGATGGACGGAGTAAATTCCTGAAGGCTAGTCGGCGGACTCGGCCGCCAGTCGTTCCCGCTCCTCGTACAGATAGGCGCCGGGGAAGTCCGGCTTCTCGTACTTCCGCTTGCCGCTCCATGACTCGATATCGAGCCGGAAGACGCTGGTTCGCTCGAGCTCTCCCGCTGTGATCGGCCGGTAGTCCCGGCCCGGTTTCAGGTGGGGTGCGTACTTGTCCAGCAGGAGCTGCAGGCCGTGCTCCGCTTCTTCGCCATCCGATACGACGGAGGCCGCCCCGAACACGACCACGCCCCCGTATTCGATGCTGAACTCGAGGGCTTCGTCCGCTGGAAGAAGCCGGCCGGTTTCGTACACGGTGAACGCGACCTTAGAGTCGGCCTCGACATTGTCACGGGTGCGGCCCGCGCGCGCGGTATGCAGGTAGATCGCCGCCCTCTCCTCGTCGTACACGAAGATGTTGGAGTTCACGAACGGCTGGCCGTCGTGCACGGTGGCCAGAACGCCGACGGCCGAGTCGTGCAGAAACGATCGGATCCAGTCCTCGTCGGCCGATCGATCGGGTCTTCGCAGCTTCGTTCGCTCGTCCAACATTCCTCCACTGGCTGAGCCGGCAGGCGTCGCCGCGCCCGAGGTCGATATCGGTAGTCTCGTCGGCATATGTTAATATCTGGAGTGACCGGCAGCTTTCAAGAAACCGCTCGAGGCGGATTCGCGATGAACGACTACGAGGCATCCACCTACGGCGACGAAATCGCCGACGTGTACGACACCTGGTATCCCGGCGGTGACCCCGCGTCGATGGTCGATCGACTGGTGGAGCTGGGCGGAGACGGCCCGGCCCTGGAGCTGGGCATCGGGACCGGACGGATCGCGATTCCGCTGGCGGCGAAGGGCGTGGCGATCCACGGAATCGATGCCTCGGCGGCCATGGTCGAGAAGCTCCGCTCCAAACCCGGTGCGGCGGATATCGGCGTCACGCTCAGTGATTTCGCGGCCTTCGAACTGCAGGAGCGATTCTCGCTCGCCTACGTCGTGTTCAACACCTTCTTTGCGCTGCTCACGCAGGATGACCAGGTGCGCTGCTTCGGCAGCGTGGCCGACCACCTCGCTCCTGCGGGCCGGTTTCTTCTCGAGTGCTTCGTCCCGGATCTGGGCCGGTTCGATCGGGGACAGCGCGTGTCGGTGACGGAGATCGAGGACGACGCGGTTCGTCTGGAGGCGACGCTCCACGACCCGGTCAGCCAGCGCGTCAAGTCGCGGATCGTTCGGTTGACGGAGAGCGGATCGCGCTTCTACCCGCTGCAGGCCCGTTACTGCTGGCCTTCGGAGCTGGACCTGATGGCGCGACTCGCCGGACTGGAGCTCGAGCACCGGTGGGGCGGGTGGAACGAGGAGCCGTTCACGGCGGCGAGCGTGACCCACGTGACGGTATACCGGAAGGCAGGCTGAGGCTCGGGACATCGAAACGCCACTTGCAAGTCGGTGTATATACCAGTGCCGGGAGCGGGGCCAAGCCCACACGGGGCCAGAGCGGGCCGCACCGAGTGCCGCCCCCACCCCGCTCTCGGGTTTCATGGCACGCTCCAGCTCCTCCCGCAGCCGCTCCAGCTCGGCCTCCAGTTCCGACCTGATCCCGGCGTACGCGGGGTCCGCCGCCCGGCTGAGTCATTTCGAGCGGGTCCGGTCTCGAGGTCGAACAGCTCCCACTCGTCCGTCGCCGGATAGCGGATCAGCTTGTAGCGGTCGGTGGCCACGCCGTAGTGCGCGGCCACCGCGTGCGGGCCGTCGGCCTCGTAGTAGTGGTAGTAGAAGCTCGTCGCCAGTCGGCCGGCGTCTCGCCCGCGCAGCAGCGGCACCAGGCTGCGGCCCTGCATGTCCGGGGGAGCCTCGAGTCCCGCCATCTCGAGGAAGGTCGGGGCGAAGTCGAGGTTCGAGACGAGCGCTCCCGTATGCGCTGCCCGCGGCCGTCGCGCCCGGCCAGCGCACGATGAGCGGCATGCGGAACGACTCCTCGTACATCCAGCGCTTGTCGTACCAGCCGTGCTCGCCGAGGTAGAAGCCCTGGTCGGAGGAGTAGATGACGATCGTGTTCTCGGCGAGGCCCGTGTCGTCGAGGCAGTCGAGGACGCGGCCGACGTTGTCGTCGACCGAGGCGATGCAGCGCAGGTAGTCCTTGATGTAGCGCTGGTACTTCCAGCGCGCGAGCTCGTCGCCTTCGAGGCCGGCGGCTGCGAACGCCTCGTTGCGCGGGTCGTAGGCGGCGTCCCAGGCGGCCTGCTGCTCGGCCGACAGGCGCTCCGAACGCGGTCGCCTGCCACTCTGGAACGGTCGGTCCTCGGCAGCGGGCCGAGCTTCAGGTCGTACGTGTCGAATCATGTGCCCGGCGATCGTCATCTCCTGGTTCGGCGGCCGGCGACGCGCGGCCGGAGTAGTCGTCGAACAGGGTCGTCGGGCTCGGGGATCGTCACGTCCTCGTAGCGTCGCCAGGTGGTCCGGGCCGGGCATCCAGTTCCGGTGCGGCGCCTTGTGCTGGAACATCAGGAGGAACGGCTTCCTGGATCGCGCTCGTCGCGCAGCCAGTCGAGGGCCAGGTCGGTGATGATGTCGGTGACGTAGCCGTCCCGCCGCGTGCCGGGCCGTGGTGTCGGCGTCGGGAATCAGCATGTCCGGGTTGTAGTATGCGCCCTGGCCGGGGAGCACCTCCCAGTGGTCGAACCCGGTGGGCGCGCTCTTCAGGTGCCACTTGCCGATCATCGCCGTCTGGTAGCCGGCCTCCTGCAGGAGCTTCGGGAACGTGACCTGGGCGCCGTCGAACACGTCGGAGTTGTCGCGCACGCCGTTCAGGTGGCTGTACTTGCCGGTCAGGATCACCGCGCGGCCGGGGCGCAGATCGAGTTCGTGACCACGGCGCTGTCGAAGCGCATCCCGCCGGCGGCCAGCCGGTCGATGTTCGGAGTCTCGTTGATGGCGGACCCGTACGCGCCGATCGCCTGGTAGGCGTGGTCGTCCGCGAAGACGAACAGGATGTTGGGTCGCTCGGGTGAGTCCCGGGTTTCCGGGCGTGCGCACCCGGACGCCACACCAGCCGCGCAGACCAGGACCAGGACACCGAGACGGCGGATGCTCGGCGACGAATTCATGCTCATGCTCCGGTCAGGGAATCAGACCAGGCCGTCGAAGAACGCCTCCATCCTGGTTCGCATCGCCGCGTCCGGCAGTCGTCCCATCGCCGCCCCCATGTTGTCCGTGGCGTAGTGCGGCTTCGCGGTGCCGGGGATCACGCACGTGACCGCCGGATGGCCCACGATGTACTTGAGGAAGAACTGGCCCCAGCTCTCGCAGTCGAATTCCGCGGTCCAATCGGGAAGCGGACGGTCTCCGACGGCGTCGAACAGCCGCCCCCTGCCGAACGGCACGTTCACGAGGACGGCCACTCCCCGGTCAGCCGCGAGAGGGAGGATCTCGTCCGCCGCATCCCGCGACGCGAGCGAGTAGTTGACCTGGATGAAGTCCAGGGGCTCCGACCGCATCACCGCCTTGAACTCCTCGTACTGCCGCCTCGACGACGTCGTGATCCCGACGTAGCGGATCGTGCCCGCGGCCTTCATCTCACGGAGCGTCGCGAGCTGGGTTCCGGTGTCCACCAGGTTGTGCACCTGCAGGAGCTCGAACCGGTCCGTGCGCAGACGCTCGAAGGAGCTGGCGATCTCGGTCCGGCCCGCTTCTTCGCCATCCTTCCGAACCTTCGTCGCGAAGAACAGGTCGTCACGGATCCCGAGTTCGGATACGAGGTCACCGACGACGACCTCTGCGTTGCCGTACGACGGGGCGGTGTCGACCACGGTCCCGCCGAGTTCGCGAAAGACCGCCAGGGTCTCACGGAGGGGATCTCGTTCGGCGGCCGAAACGCCGACGTCGTATCGTCGCGATGTCCCGATCCCGACGACGGGGATCTCCTCCCCGGTGGACGGGATCTGACGCTTGATGAGGGACGAGGGGCAAGCGCGGGCCGCGCCCGAACGCCGGCCGCACCCCGAGGGCCACGGCCGCCGAAGCGCCCGCCCCGATCTTGACCAGGTCACGTCGTGAGAGTGTCATTGCTTGCTCCTTCGAGTTGTCGGCCGCGAGGGCCTCCTGGCGGCGTCCGAGCTGCAATCCGATCAGGGCCCACAGGCCGGCGACCGGCGCCGCGACGAGGGCGATCGCCCCGACGGTCATGCCCAGCGCCGCGAGACCCGCGTAGATCCACCCGTTGATCAGATCGCCGCCACGGTAGACGGCGGCGTCGATGAAGGCCTTCGACTTGTACTTCTCCTCGCGGTCGACGACGGTGAACAGCACCTCGCGCGTCGGCTTGGCGACCGCGTAGCGCAGGGACCGGTACAGGACCTGGACCACCACCAGCACGGCGAGGGTCGGGAAGATCCCCAGCGCGACGAAGCCGAACACCGAGATGATGGGGACGAGCGCGAGGCTCCAGCCCATGCCGAGGCGGCGGATGACGTGCGCCACGATGAAGCCCTGGCCCACGAGCGTGATCACGTTCACGGCGAGGTCGATCTTCGCGAACAGCGCGGTGCGGACCGCCCGATCGCTGATCGCGTCGTAGATCAGGTGTGCCTGCTGAAAGTACAGGACGGTCGAGGCGAAGGTCATGAGGAAGATGAACAGGGCGATCCGTGCCAGGTACGGCGAGCTGAATACGACCTTGATTCCGCTCCACACGCCGCCCGACACCGGGGCATCTCTCACGCCGCAGCGTGCTCCCGGCCTGGTTCGAGCTACGCTGCAGCTGCCGAGCCGCCTGGGCCGCCATCTCCAGCGGGACGCAGGCGACGAGCAGAAGCGAGAATGCCGGCAACACGTCGACCAGGCCGGCGGTCACGGTCGATCCGATGATCGCGCCCAGCGAACCGCCGACCGCAATCGGGCCGAACAGCCGCTTGCCCTGCTCGCTCGTGAACAGGTCGGCCATGAAGCCCCAGAACACGGTGACCACGAACAGCGCGAACACGCTGGCCCACACGTAGAACACGCGATCGATCCAGGGGCGGGCGCCGAGGGGGAGCGAGACGAGCGCGACGTAGAACCCGACCAGGCATGCGATGAAGAACCGGTTCACCCACGGGACGAACGTCCCGCGCGGCCAGCGCGCGACGACCCAGGAGTACGCGGGCACCGCGATGAGCATCACGAGGAACACCGCGGTCCACAGGATCTGCAGGTTGCCCCGGTCGGCCGAGCTGATCTCGTCCCGGACGGGCCGCAGGATGTAGTAGGCCAGGAAGATGCAGAACCCGTAGACCAGGGCCCATAACAGCGCCCCTGTCTCGTCCCTCCGCACGTTGGTCAATCGTTCGAGTAGCCTTGTCATGGTCGGCAATTGACTCCGCTCCTGGGCCGGCTGTCAAACGCCGTTGCGCTGCACGGGGTGCGAGGATCGGGACGGTTGGTGCACATTGTGGGATCGCTCGCAGGGGGTCGCCCCCGGTCACTCCTAGTCCGAGGCACTATGAGCGCCCATCAGAGCGTCAGTCTGGTCACCGAATATTCCCGGGATTCGCGTGGGGCCCGTCGCGCCCTGACTCTGGTGATCGCCCTGCACGCGGTCCTCCTCCTGCTGATGCTTCGCGACTACTTCGCGGACAACGACCTCGGGTTCCACATCTCGCTGGCGCGCCAGTACGCGGAGAACAACGTGTACTGGTGGGATTCCCTGAATTGGGCTCCCACGGGTAGACCGAACCTCCAGGGGCCGGCCCTCCATTACGCGATCGCCCTCTTCGGACGACTGATGGGCGGCGATGGGTGGGCGTACATTCACGCCTTCTCGATGCTGGCCGTCGGGCAGTGGGCTGCCGCGGTCTTCACGGCCGGCTTCTTCGCCCGCCGCTTCGGAGGTGATCGAGCCGCCCTGTTCGCGGTCGCGCTCCTGACGGGCAGCGTCTTCTCGGCCGCTCCGTTCTTCGTGGGCGTGCCGTCGGGGTGGATCTTCATCCTCTCGGGATGGGCGATCTACTTCTTCCTCGAGCAGCGGTACGTCGAGGCGATCCTGGTTGGAACGCTGACCACGTACATGCACCTCGGGGGCGCTCCGGTCGTAGGCCTCGGAATTCTCCTGGCCGGGCTGGCCACCCGGCGCTGGAAGGGTCTTCTGCTCACCGGTGGGTTCACGATTCTCCTCGCGTCCCCATACATCGTGCACTTCCTGCGGCACCTCGACTGGTACACCGGGCAGCGCGGCCACGTGGCGGGGTCGATCGCCCTCTTCACCTACGTCCTGGCGGCGCCGGGCGTGCTGTGGCTCGTATGGCGCCGGAAGCAGGGCCTGTTTCTGCTCCTGTGGGCTGCGGCACCCTTGCCGTGGCTGTTCCAGGACGGCCTGCGGTTCTTCCTCCAGTCCACGGTGGTGGCCTCGACGATCGCCGGCGTGTTCTTCGCCTGGTTCATCACGCGCTTTACCGGCGAGGAGGCGCAGCACTGGCTGACGGGTGCCCTGGTGCTGGTGGCGACCCTGTATCCATTCGCCATTCCGAGCCTCCCTGTCGAGACGGCGTGGGCCGCGGGGCAGGGATTCCCGCGTGAGCTGGACTGGAAGGAGGCGGAGGCGTTGGCTGCGGTGGTCGAGAGAGACAGCCTCGCCGACCGGATCTTCGATCCCTACTACGACTCGCTGTGCGGGGCCGTGGCCGTGTTCGTGCCGACCGTGCGGCAGCGGCGAGGGCACTGGGGAGAGGTGCGCCCGCCGGTAGACCCGGCGGACACCATCTCTGCCGGCGCGTTCGTGCACATGCTGCCCCTGCCGCCGGATGACAGCCTGCTCGTGGCTTTCGACGGGGCGGGCCTGGTCGTCAACCACGGGGGTGGGCGCGAGACTACGCTGGCGACACTTCCGTCACCCGCGGGTACCGCGGCCCTGAACCCGCTGCTCGTAGAAGTCGTGGAGAGCGAGATCGACTGGCTGGTCACGAACGCGGTCCCGAACCTGTTTCCTCCGCCCACGATGCTGTTCAACGTGGCCGAGATCAGGGCTCATCGGGCCCGCATGGCCGAGCAGAAGGCGCACGTCGGCCGCATCCAGCTGGCGGTGTTGCTGTACGCATTCGCCATCGAGCAGGAAGCTCCGGAAATCGCCATTGGAGTTCGTCGCTCGGCGCATGGCTGGGGCGGCGTGGCGAACTTCCTGGGTGACGAGACTGCGCTCGACTACGTGGACGAGGCGCGCTTCCAGCGGTTCCTGACCAACGCAGAGGCATTCGCCCGCGAGATCCAGGTGTTGCGCACGCAGGCCCTTCCGTCGATCGAGCTGGATCGGGCGACGGATCGGCTGTTCCGGGACTTCTTCTGACGTTTCCTCACACGGGAGATATCGATGACTCAGGTCGCTCCCCTCACTCGCAGGTCGTTCGCGCGTTTTCTCGCGGGCAGTCCGCTACTTCCCCTGCTGGGTTTCTCGGCCTGCGCCCCGGGCGAACCGAAGGACTCGACGGCAGGCACCACACTTCGGGAGTTGTCCGACCTCATCGGATCTCCGGATGAGGCGATCAACGTGTTCGACTTTCGCGATGTGGCCCGGCAGACCCTTCCGCCGGCCCACTACGGATACCTGGCGACCGGCGTGGACGGCGATGAAACGCTGCGCGCCAATCGGAAGGGTTTCGGGCATTTCGACCTCCGGGCACGGCGGCTGGTGGATGTGAGTTCCGTCGACACGGGCGTGGAGCTGCTGGGCGAGAGCTGGAAGACCCCGATCGTCCTGGCCCCGGCGGGAAGCCAGAAGGCGTTCCATCCCGAAGGGGAGATGGCCGCGGCGCGGGCGTCCACGGCCCTGGGTCACCACCAGATTCTCTCGACGGTCACGACGACATCGGTGGAGGACGTGAACGCGGTGCGAAGCCGGCCCGCGTGGTACCAGCTCTATCCGACCTCAAGCTGGGAAGTGACCCGGACCCTTCTGCGGCGGGCCGAGGAGGCCGGCTGTCCCGCGCTAGTGTTGACCGTGGACCTCCCGGTCGACAGCAACCGGGAGACGTTGAAGCGGTCCGTGAAGGCGGATACCCGCGACTGTTCGACCTGCCACGATGCGGGACCGACGGGTTGGCTCGGTCGAAAGCCCATGTTCGAAGGACTCGATATGCAGGGAGTCGCCTTCGACACGCCGTGGATGACATGGGACTTCGTCGCTCGGCTGCGGGACGAAACGGACATGCGCATCCTCGTGAAAGGGGTCGTTCGCGGTGACGATGCGCTTCGCTGCGTGCAGTACGGGGCCGACGGTATCATCGTGTCGAACCACGGCGGAAGGGCAGAAGCGAGCGGGAGGAGTACCATCGAGAGTCTTCCGGAAGTCGTAGCCGCCGTGAACAGGGAGATTCCGGTGCTGGTGGACGGTGGATTTAGGCGGGGGACAGACATTCTGAAGGCGCTGGCCCTGGGTGCGGACTCCATATGCATCGGTCGGCCTTACCTGTGGGGAATGGCGGCGTTCGGACAGGCGGGCGTGGAGAAGGTCCTGGAGATTCTGACCGCGGAGCTGCAACTGGCGATGCAGCTTCACGGAGTTCAATCGCTGGCTGATCTGGACCGCTCCTTCGTCGTCTCCGGCTAACGAGCTTCAACCGTACGAGAGGTAACGGTATGCGTTTCCCGAGTTTGATCACTGCGTCCATTGCTCTGCTGGCCGCACTCATCGTGTCCTGCGCTCCGGCCGATAGCGGCGGTGACGCACTCGAGTCTACTCAACTTCGCGGTTCAATACGACGGCGACGTACGAAGCGGCCCGCTCGATGGCCGGGTCATCCTGCTGATCGCGCCTGCCGACTCGGAGTCGGAGCCACGATTTCAGCTTCGCTCCGAGCCGGCGCGCAGTGCGCAGGGCTTCGGGATCGACGTCGAAGCGTGGCAGCCCGGCGAGCCGGCGGTGGTCGACGGCGCCACGTTCGGTCACCCGATCGAGGCGCTCGCGGACCTTCCGGCGGGCGAATACTCGGTACAGGCAGTGCTGAACGTGTACGAGGCGTTCGAGCTGGCGACCGGGCACACTGTGAGCCTTCCGCCCGACCGCGGCGAGGGTCAGCAGTGGAACCGAAAGCCCGGCAATCTCTACTCGACGCCGATTACGGTTCGGGTCGATCCGGCGAGGGCCGAGACGATCGAGATCACGCTGGACCAGGTCATGCCGGAGATCGAACCGCCGGAGGACACGAAGTACATTCGGCACATCCGGATGCGCAGCGAGCTGCTGTCGGAATTCTGGGGCCGCGACATGTACCTTGGCGCGCACGTCCTGGTGCCCGAGGGGTTCGACGACCACCCCGAGGCCCGCTACCCGCTGATGGTGTTCCACGGACACTTCCCGAGGGACTTCGGCGGTTTCCGCACGGAGCCGCCGGATCCGGACCTCGAGTGCGAGTACAGCGAGCGCTTCAGCCTCGACTGCTACAACCGGATTCAGCAGCAGGAGGCGTACGACCTGTATCAGCGCTGGATCTCTCGCCGATTTCCCTCGCTTCCTGGCGATCGAGATCCAGCACCCCACGCCGTACTACGACGACTCGTACGCCGTGAACTCGGCCAGCCAGGGCCCGTGGGGCGACGCCCTCACCTACGAGCTGATCCCCTATATCGAGGAGCAGTTCCGCGGCATCGGAGAGGGCTGGGCCCGGTTCACGTACGGTGGCTCGACCGGTGGTTGGGAGGCGCTCGCCGTGCAGGTGTTCTACCCCGACGAGTACAACGGCGCCTTCGCGGCCTGCCCCGATCCGATCGACTTCCGGGCCTACGAGCTGGTGAACATCTACGAAGACGAGAACGCCTACTTCGACATCGGGCCGTTCGGTCGCATCGAGCGTCCGGCGCACCGGGACTGGCTCGGCCACGTCAGCTACACCGTGCGCAACGAAAACCACGCCGAGCTCGTGCGGGGGACGAAGGGTCGGTCCGGCGGCCAGTGGGACATCTGGGAGGCCACCTACTCCCCGATGGGCGACGACGGCTACCCGCAGCGCCTCTGGGACAAGCGGACCGGAGAGATCGACCACGAGGTGGCCGAGTACTGGAAAGAGAACTACGACATCCGGCACATCCTGGAGCGTGACTGGGCCGAGATCGGCCCGAGCCTCGAGGGCAAGATCCACATCTACGCCGGGGACATGGACAACTACTACCTCAACAACGCCACGTACCTCATGGAGGAGTTCCTGGAGAGCACGACGGATCCGTACTACGCCGGCGTGGTGGACTACGGAGACCGCTTCGAGCACTGCTGGAACGGGGATCACGAGAACTCGAACGCCATATCCCGACTGCGGTACAACACGATGTACCTGCCTCGCATCCTGGAGAGGATTCGCGAGGCGGCCCCCCCTGGCGCGGACCTGACGAGCTGGAGGTACTGATGCGCAAGTTCGGCGCGGCGTCGCTCGCGGCGCTGGTTTCTCTCGTCGCCTGGGCTGGCCAGGCTTCGGCGGCGTTCTCGAGCCCGGATACGGTTCGGGTACTCATCGTCTACCACAGTGAGACCGGCAACACGCAGACGCTGGCCGAGGCCGCGGCCGAGGGCGCCCGGAGTCTAGGCGGGCGTCGAGGTGAGTATGAAGACCGTCGACGAGGCCACGAACGCGGATCTCGAAGCGTGTGACGCCCTGATGATCGGATCGCCGACCTACTGGGGGTCGATGTCCACGCCGGTCAAGCAGTTCATCGACGGCCAGCGCCCCTTCATGGGAGACAAGGTGGGCGCGGCCTTCGCCACCGGGGGCAGCGACGGCGGAGGCAAGGAGTTGGCGGTGCTTTCGATCCTGGCCGCCATGCTCAACAACGGGATGATCGTGGCCGGGCCTCACTACGAGGAAGACGGTATTCCGCTTTGGCGGCTTCGGTGTCGCGGCCACTACCGGGCAAGGACAGTCCCGGGCTGGACGAAGCCGAGCTGGAGCGCGCCAGGGTCCTGGGCGAGCGCGTGGCCGCGGTGGCGAAGCGGTACCGGGCTGAGAGATGACCCTCGAATCCACGCCGGGGCCCCGGCAGGTTCGCTACGCCGGTGCCGCAACTACGGGCCTGCCGCCAGATCTCCTGCAGCGGGCCTCGAAGCGTCTGGGCCTCGCCGCCCTGATCTACGCCGGCACCTACTTCATGGCGTATTTCGGCGCCGCGCTCAGCGATCCGGTGCACAGGGCCAACTTGCTCGAACACCCGGCCACTCCGGTCGCGGCGGCCTCCATCGCCCTCGGTCTCGGGATCTACCTCCTATCCCGGTACGGCACGCTGCCGCCCGAGCGGCTGCTGGACATCGGGCTCGTCTTCGAGGTGGTCGGCGCCATCGGGATCGCGTGGGCCAACGTGTGGGGCAGCTGGCCCGAGATGGGGCAGTTCGGCAGCTGGTACGAAGAGCTTCGAACCAGGGCCGGCTGGGTAGGGATACCCTGGGAGTGTGTGTGGATCCTCCTGTTTCCGCTGATCGTGCCCACCACTCCCGGGAAGACGGTGCTCGCGTCGCTCGGCGCAGCGTCGGCCGGTGTCCTGGTTCTAACGCTGTCCAAGGCGTTCGGCGCCACGGCGGCCGACGTGCCGATGGCCGATCTGTTCTGGTACTACTTCTTCAGCACCTACCTGTGCGCCGCTATCGCCATCGTGATTTCGCGTGGCGTGTACCGGTACGGGAAGAGGCTCGCGAAGGCGCAGGAGGTGGGAAGCTACCGGCTCACGGAGTTGCTGGGACGGGGAGGGATGGGCGACGTGTGGGTCGCCGAGCACCAGATGCTGGCCCGCCCGGCGGCGATCAAGCTGATCCGGCCCGAGGCCCTCGGTTCCCAGGAGGCCGGCACGCGCGTCGTGGAGGAGCGGTTCAAGCGCGAGGCCCGGGCCACGGCGGCTCTTCGCTCCACGCACACCGTGGACCTGTATGACTTCGGAGTCACGGACGACGGTGCGTTCTACTACGTCATGGAGATGCTGGACGGACTGGACCTGGCCACGCTGGTCGAACGGTTCGGGCCCCTGCCGGCCGGCCGGGTCGTTCACCTGCTGCGCGGCGTCTGCCATTCACTCGGTGAAGCCCACGGGCAGGGGCTGATTCACAGGGACGTGAAGCCGGCCAACATCTTCACCTGCCGGCTCGGTCCGGACCTGGACTTCGTAAAGGTGCTGGATTTCGGGCTCGTGAAGTCGACCGGCGAGGAAGCGGGCGCCGCCACCGCCCTCACCCAGGAGGGCTCCGTGGCCGGAACGCCGGCGTTCATGGCGCCCGAGATGGCCCTGGGGGACGGAAGCGTGGACGGACGGGCCGACATCTACGCCCTGGGCTGCGTCGGCTACTGGCTGCTGACCGGGCAGCCGGTGTTCGCGGCCGAAACGCCGGTTTCGACCCTGTTGAAGCACGTGCAGGAGGAGCCCATCCCGCCGTCGCGCCGCACCGAGATGGAAATCGCGGAAGACCTGGACGCCGTGATCCTGGCGTGCCTGGCGAAGGACCCGGCGGACAGGCCGCAGAACGCCGAAGAGCTGGATGCCCGACTCGCGACCTGTTCGGTCGACGCCTGGACGAAGGACATGGCGAAGGAGTGGTGGAAGCTGCACGGCCGGGGCCTGCAGTCACTCCGGTGACGGGCTTCCTTCCTCGTAGTCCGTCAGGTTCAGCGCCACGGGCCCAACGCGAGCCGACGTCTGCACCTTCACGATGATCCGGCGCTCGTCGTCCGAGATCCAGACACGCGGCTTACGGTCCTTGCCGAACACCTCGAGCTCCGGGATGATCGGCTCTACCACGATCGTCTGAAACCGTCCGGCAGGCACACGGATCTCCTCGCGGCCCACAACGCGAACGACGATGGGGTTCGAGTGGGGCTTGAAGTACCGCTCCATCCGACTCTCGTCTCCCGGCTCCAGAAGCAGCGTTCGGACCAGGAAGAGGAACGCGATCTCGTCGATCGCGTCCTCAGGCATGGGGCCGCCATCCTCGAAAGTGGACGGTTCGTAGGATTCGAGATCCTCGGACCAGCTGTCGGCGGTATAGACCCCGGCGACCGGATCCAGTTCGTATCGATCCCTCGTTCGCCTGGAACCTTCCCGGACTCGTCTTTCGAATCGGATGGAACGAAAGCGCTCCGTGTCGATCCAGCTCGAGAAATAGTTCTCTATTCGGTAGAAAGGCGGTCCGCCCTCGACCTGCAGGGAAGTCCTGACCACTTCGCGTCCGTCGATGGTCTCGATGTCGTGCACCGCCAGACGGGCTTCCCCGAGTTTGAACCGTCCGAAGGCCACGCTGTATGTGGCCGTCTCGCCGGACGCGAAACTCCACGCGGACCCGGAGGTCGATTCGTCAGGGATTTCCACCATCGGGGCTGCACCCTGGCCGAGTGCGGGCGCCGGAATGGACGCGGCGAGGAGAGTCGCGAACGCTACAGGTGCACAGAGGCACCGTCCCTTCGTGATCGGCCGAGTCATGGTGGCTTTTTCTGAAGAAGGACGGCGTGCGTGCCCGTGACGCGAGTCCCAATATACTCAATTGAGGACGCTCGTGTCGGGAGACCCGTCGCAGCGCAAAAGCGTGAGGACCCGTCACGACCGTAGGGAGTGACATTGAGCACGCGAAGCGTGCGAACAACCTTTCCCGTCCTTCCGAACACTCAAAGTCGAGATGAGAGCGCAAGCGGTGGTAGCGACGACCGACCGGTTCCTGGCCGATCAAATCGTGGGCGCGGGCGATGAGTCCGCGTTCCGCGAACTGTACCGCCGCCACACGCCCAGACTGTACCAATTCGTCCTGCGCGTCATGGGCGGTGACGAGTTGGAAGCGGAGGATGTCGTGCAGGATACCTGGATCAGAGCCAGCCGCAATCTCGCGGGATTCCGCTGGGAGTCCCGCTTCGAGACCTGGTTGACAGGCATTGGCCTCAATCTGTGCCGCAACCGGCTGCGCTCGAGCGGTCGGTGGACCGACCTGCCCGAGCACTCGCTCGGGGTGGTGCGCCCCGACCCCCGGGAGTCCCGGATCGACCTGGAGAGAGCGATCTCGCTGCTGCCGCCGGGATTTCGAACCGTCCTGGTGCTGCATGACATTGAGGGATTCAAGCACGCCGAGATCGCGGAGCGGCTCGGCGTCACAGAAGGCACTTCCAAGAGCCAGCTGTTCTCGGCCCGGCGCGCGATGCGTCGGCTCCTGGACCCGGCAGGCTCCGAGCAGGGAGACGTGACATGACGGACCATCGGCCACACGACGACGCGGTAGACCCGCTGGATCTCACGGCTTCTGAGCGCGAGGCGCTGGCGGCGCTTCCGCGAGAGCGGGACCCGGGACAGCTGCTCGAAGAGCGAACCGTGCGAGCGCTCCGAGAGGAGGGTCTGCTCGCTGCGGCTAAGGGGTCGGCCGGTCGGGCAAACCCAGCCACCGCCGTAGCCGAGACGCGGAGGCGAAGTTGGCGTTCCGCCGCGGCGATCGCCGCGGGAATCGCCCTGTTCGCGGGAGGTCTATCGCTCGGACAAATGCTCGGTGCTCGCCAGACGGCGGATGCGTTCCAGACTGTCTTCGAGGAGGGTGACGCCCTGCTGGCCGCGCAGGTGCAACGAACCGGGTCGGACTACGTGGCGGCCCTGGCGGCGCTATCCGGGGCGAACGGATCTGCCGTGGCGGACACCAGCCAGGCTCTCGAAGTGGCGCTCACGGCACTGTGGGCGGCGGCCCACGAGATCGTGCGTCTCGCGCCGGACGATCCTCTGGCAGCCCGGATACTCCAGGGCTTTCAGGCGAGGGCTCAAGAATCGGATGACTACGGAGCCGCCGGACAGCTCCTGGTCGAGTTCTAGGCAGAGGGGAGGACGAGGTGAACGGGATGACGAACGAGATCAGAAGTCGGGCAATGAGGGTCCTTGGCACCGCATTGGTGGGCTGCGGCCTGCTGCTGGGGTCGCCGCTACAGCTGCACGGACAGGTCGGAGTGGCGGCCCGGGCGTGCCCCGACGGGGCGAAACTGCGCGGGACGGTCGGAATCTCCAGCTTCGAGTGCAAGAACTGCACGCTGACTACCGACGGAGACGAGCGCGTGTGGAGCTTCAGCTCGGAGCCTGAAGTTCTGGTCGTGGAGCCGGGTTCTCCCGCTGCGGGGAAGATCCGGGAGGGTGACGAGATCGTAGCCATCGATGGCCATCTCGATCACCACGGGAGAGGGCGGACGAAGGTTCGGCAACCTGAAACCGGGCCAGGCGGTGTCACTGGTCGTGCGCCGCGGCAATCGCGAGCGTACCGTCGAGGTCGTGCCGGAGGGCGAGTGCCCGCGCCCGGGTACCCACGCGGAAGCACCCGCCCCTCCCGCGGCAGCCGCGGCGCCGGTGAACGTGGGTGTGGCTGTGGGGGTCCCGCGCGCCGCGGTGGCGCCGAGACCGAATGCGGCGCCGGCTACCGGTGTGGCCGTCGGCGTGGGCCCGGTCCCCAGGCCAACGTACACGCTGCTTCCCTCCGGTTGGTTCGGGTTCGGGATTCAGTGCACCAACTGCCGGTGGAGCGTCGACGAGGATACCGGAGTCTCCGAGTGGGAGTTCAGTGCCCCGCCGGAGATCAGCTCTGTCGAGGACGGAAGTCCCGCCGAGGCGGCCGGTCTGAGACGCGGTGATGTTCTGCTGGAGATCGACGGTGAACCCCTGCTCAGTAGCGACGGCGGCCGGCGATTCGGTTCGGTGGAGCCCGGTGAGACGGTGCGCTGGACGTACAGGCGTGGCGGCGAGACCAGGACCACGACCGCGACGGCCGCCAGGAGGCCGGGTATGCCCCCACCGCCGCCGACTGCGGGTGCGGCGCCGACGGCGTACAGCGGCCTTGTGGAAGACTACGCCTCGGCCAAGCTCCGGTATTCGGGCCTGGTCGGAGAGACGAGTGTCGAAGTGAGGGGAACCGGATCGGTCGTCGTGAACATCATAGAGCCCGGACGCGAGATCGAGATCGTGACCTCCGACTCGCGAACCAGGATCAGGCTCGACGACTCGAAGTAGGACGCGAATCATAGGCGGGCGATGTGACACCCTGTCACCCCCGGGCGATCCGGCGTCGACAACATGACGCCGTGGCTGTCCGGGGTCGGCGCTCGTAGCGGACCGTCCGAACCTGAGTCCACGGACGAGAACCCGCGCAAGTCCTTTCGCGACAGCTACCTGACCTCGCTTTCCCCCCGGTGTCGATTCAAGGCTCGAAGGTTCGGCGCCAGCCGCACGACTCTTGCCCAATCGTCCATGGATTGAAGCGCCTCGACTCGGAGGCATCAAGCCCAGTGATCCCGGAGCGGACCCATGCGACATCCAGTGCGTTTCCTCGCGGCCCTCGCAGCCGCGGTCATCGTCACTCCGGCCCTTCTGTCAGCCCAGTCCGAGGCCGAAGTCGACGAACGCCAGGCGTTCTTCGACGAGATCCAGGCTCCGAATTGGCTCGGCACGGATATCGAGCATACGTCGATCAAGCGACAGCGAGGCGGCAGTTGCTGGAGCTTTTCGACCGTGGCGTTTTTCGAGTCCGAAGTCCTGCGCACCAACGAGGATGTCGTAGCCGCTCTCGACGAGGCCAGGGAAGAGCTCGACCTGTCGGAGTACTACGTGGTCTACTGGGCCTACGTCGAGAAGGCCCGCGAGTACGCGCGCAGGCAGGGAGAGAACGCTCGCTTCACGGACGGCGGACTGAGCCACGACGTGACGTGGTTGGTCGAGAAGTACGGCATCGTTCCCGAGTCCGACTTCGCCGTGGTCGAGGACTACGGGGCGATGCGCAACGACTTGAACGCGGTTCTGAAGGCGCACGAGGAATCCGGTGACTGGACGGAGGACGTGGTTGTGGCCGAGATCCGCGAGGTCCTCGATCGTCACCTCGCACCCCCGCCGGAGGCCATCACCGTGGCCGGGAAGACAATGACTCCGGTCGAGTACGCAACCGAATACCTGGCGCTAGATCCAGCCAGCTACTGGGAGATCACGTCCTACACGGACATCCCCTTCTACGGGCGCGGTGAGCTGGACGTCCCCGACAACTGGTGGGACTACGACGGCTACTTCAACCTCCCGCTCGACGCCTACATGCAGACGATCAACCGGGCTCTCGACGCCGGGTATCCGGTGGTGATCGATACGGACTGGGGGGACAAGGGAGCGTCCTGGAACGGCGCCGGAATCGCGGTCATCCATCCGGATCAGCTCGGCGATGCGGCGATCGACCAGGAATCGCGGCAGGCAGACTTCGCCGAAGGCCGAACCACGGATGATCACCTGGTTTTGGCCGTGGACCATCGGGTGGTGGACGGAGTGGATTGGTATCTGATCAAGAACTCGCACGGCACCGGTTCGGGCCGGCGCGGCTACGTCTGGATCCGCGGGGACTCGATGGCGATGCGCGTGCTGGCGTACATGGTGCACCCCGACGCCCTCGATTCGAGCGTCGTCGACCAGTTCGGGGGTGACCGGTAGCTCTGCTCCGACCCGGAAGTGCATGACGAATCCATCATGCGCTTCCGGGGTAGGGCATTCCGTAGGGATGACTCGCCCAAGGAGGTAGGCATGCTCCAGCTCATCGGCATCCCGCTGATCGTCGCCGCGTGGGCGATTCCGATCCTGTTCGTCCTGACCCTGAGCTTCCTGTTCAGCCTGGCCGTGTTCCGACCCCTGTTCCTCGCGTGGTCGCACGCCTGGGACGCCGCGGCCGGCTTGATCAACCGGCAAGTGCAGGCGATGGCCGAACGGGCGCTTTCGCGCACCTACGCGTACGCCATCCGGCACACGCGCAGAGACTGAGCGCCTCGCTGAGGGAGCCTCGGGCCCTGCCGTCGAGGGGAACCCCCGGCGTATAATGGTATTGAGAATAATGCGCGGGTTCGGATCGTTGCAGCCCGCGGGGACGAATAGAAGGAGTGAATCGTGGCACTGTACGACTATTACTGTGAGGCCAACGATCGCACGGTCGAGGTGCGGCACGGCATGTCCGAGTCCGTGAAGACGTGGGGCGAGCTGTGCGAACTGGCTGGAATCGAATCCGGTGACACGCCGGCCGACGCTCCGCTGCGGAAGCTGATGGGCGCGCCCGTGCCGATGACAGGTGGGTCGACGGGATCGAGCTCGGGTCCGGCTTGCGGCACTGGCGGCTGCTGCCCGCATAACGCCTGAGTTTCAACCCAGCGCCTCGCGGGCCATGAAGTAGACGTCGTCGGGGATATCAGCCTCGCGCTTCCACCGTGCGCCGGCCGTGCGGAAGTCGGGCTGAACGCCGCGGCTCCGGTTCTCCCGAATGAGGCTCTCGACTGGATCGGAAGGGAGTTCGCGCTCTGGCGGCCTCGCGTTCCAGTGCACCTGGCCTCTCGGATCCGTAAAAGAGGGGCGGTTCTCGGCCCACCACTCCACCTTCCAGCCCTCTTCATGCATCAGCCGGTGATGGTGGGCGCACAGGAGCACCAGGTTCTCGAGCTTGGTCTCGCCTCCATCGGCCCAGTGTTCGACGTGATGCGCGTCCGTGAACCGAAGTCCGCAGCCGGGGAAGCGGCAACCGTGGTCCCGAGCCTCGAGCGCTCGGCGCAGCGCCGGCGGTACGGTGCGCGCCTTCCGTCCAACATCCAGCACTGATCCGTTCCGGGCATGGCCGATCGGGACGACCGACGCGTCACAGGACAGCCGCCTCGACGTTTCCGCGGAAACGCGTGTCCCGTCCTCCAGCTCGGAGCGGCCGAGCCCGCTGCCACCGGACTCGAGGGTGTCCGCGTCTACGTGCAGCAGTACCTGGTACCGCTCGGCTTTCGTCCCGCTGAAGGGAGAGGCCTCGTCTCCGAACCCGGTCGCGAGCGCCCGCTCGGCCACCAGGGCCAGGGCGTCGGCCCGTCGTTGGGCCGCGTCGTCCGCCGAAGACGTTTCCGCGGAAACGTCTCTGGCCCGGTACAGGGAGTCCGAGGCCGCCTCGACGGCTCGCATCAGGAGCGCCCCCTGCTCGGGCGTGAGCCGGCCGTGCACTACGTACATTCCGTCGGAGTCCGGAAACACGGAGAGGGCCCGGCTCTCGTGGCGCTCCCTCTCCCGAACCGTTTCGTCCTGCCGACTCCCGAGCTTGAAGCTCCTCACCATGCGCTCGAGCTGGGCGGCCGTGCAGCCCTGGGCCAGCTCCAGGAGGTCGGACTGCGTTCTCGGGCGTGGCCACCCGGGTCAGGGCACGGACGGCGGCGAAGGAGAGCTCGCCGCGGCTCATGGATGCGCTGATCTCCGGCAGGTCCGCGAGGGCCCGCGCCGCCCGCACTCGCTCACGGCACGCGCCGAGGTCGATCCCGGTGCGGAACGCAAGCCAGTGCGCGCAGGACCGGTGACCGCCGAGTTCCCAGCCGCGCAGCCGATCGAACTCGGCCACAAGCTTCAGAAGACGGTGATCGCCCGCGTGGAGGTGGGCCGCGAGGATCACGATCTCTTCTTCCAACTCCTCGATCGCATCGACGTCGACGTCTGGACCGGGAGCCGGGTCGAGGGCAGGCGGCACGTAGACCTCAGCCGCCTCGCGGACGCGCGAGAAATCGAGGGCGAGAGGGGCGAACTGGATCATCCGTGCTCATCTCCGGTGTCGGTGGTTGCGAATTCCACGAGGGGATCGCCTACACACGAATATACACCGAAGCTCGCAACGAACCTTCAACGAATAGCCCTCAAAGAGGCCCGGATTCGGGAGGAAAGCTCAACAGATCCTCAACCGACCCCAGATCCTCAACCGATGTCGGATTCAACCGACCTCTGACTCATCGAAGGCGCAGATCACCACACATTTGTTTTAGGGCCAGATCCCCCTGCGCAGAGTCACGTCCGCCACACGCTTCACCGCGAGGATGTAGGCGGCCGTTCGCAGGTCGATTTCTTCGAGTGGGTCATTGCCACGACTCAGCTCCTGGCGCGTCGTCTCGATCTCGGAAAGCGTACCGTTGATCCTGCTCCCGCGTGTCGAGCACGGAGTCGGTGGCCCGCGTCATCTTGCGGAGCAGCTTCGCGTTGACCTCTTCCTCGTCCCACTGCTCGTTCTCGATGTTCTGCACCCACTCGTAGTAGCTGACCGTGACCCCGCCGGCGTTGGCCAGGATGTCGGGCAGGACGGGGATCCCCTTCTCGGCCAGGATCCGGTCGGCGGCCGGAGTCGTGGGGCCGTTGGCGGCCTCGGCGACGAGCCGGGCCTTCACGTCGTCCGCGTTGTCGGCCCGGATCTGGTTCTCGAGCGCTGCCGGAATGAGGATGTCGCACTCGAGCGCCAGCAGCTCCTCGTTGCTGATCTCCTCCGTTCCAGGAAGCCCGACCACCGAGCCCGTCTCCTTCTTGTGAGCCACGGCCTCGTCGGGATCGAATCCGTCGGCGCTGAAGATCGCTCCACGAGAGTCACTGCCCGCGATGATCTTCGATCCCTGCTCGGCGTACAGCTGGGCGGCGATCGAGCCCGCGTTGCCGAATCCCTGGACCACGACCGTCGCTCCGTCCACCGAGTCGAGTCCCGGCACCAGGCCACGCGACAGCGCGTGCTGCGTGCAGAACAGGCAGCCCCGCGACGTGGCCTCGTTGCGGCCGTACGAACCTCCCATTTCCACCGGCTTCCCGGTCACGACGGGGAGGTTGTTCCGGCCGGAGTGCATCATGTCGTAGGTGTCGAACACCCAGGCCATGGTCTCGGCGCTCGTGTTCACGTCCGGCGCCGGCACGTCCGTGTGCGGGCCGATCGCGTCGCCGAGTTCCGCGATGAAGCGGCGGGTGATCTTCCGCAGGTCGTCCTTCGTGAGCTCCTTGGGATTGCAGATCACGCCGCCCTTGGCCCCGCCGAACGGGATGTCCATCACCGCGCACTTCCAGGTCATCCACGTGGCCAGCGCCCGCACCTCGTCGGCGGTCACGTCCGGGTGGTAGCGGATCCCGCCCTTGCCGGGACCCCTGGCCCGGTTATGCAGCACCCGGTATCCGGTGAAGTTCCGCACCGTCCCGTTGGACGTCTCGATCGGAAACTCGGTGATGAGCACGCGCTCCGGCCGGACCAGGTAGTCGACCAGTCCCTTCTGAAACTCCGGCAGGTAGCGGATCGCGTGCTCGAACTGCTGCTGCGCGATGTGGAACGGGTTGAGGTCTTCCTGCACGGGGGCGGCGGACGCTGAGCCAGTCATGGCAGGCCTGCCTTGGTCGAGCGTTCTCACGGCGAGAGAGGGAGGGTGGGTCCCTCAATGTAGCGAGCCGCGGCCGCGTGGGGGAGCATCGGACCTTCCATGACGCCTCATCTTCTATACTTGGGGCCGAACCGACGACAAACCACAAAGGAGGCCCCGTGCCCAGGACCATCGTCATCACCGGATGCAGCACCGGATTCGGATACCTCGCTGCGCTTCGCTTCGCCCGACGCGGAGACCGGGTCTACGCCACCATGCGCGGCGTGGACGGCAAGAACCAGGAACCTGCCGGCGCCCTGCGCTCGGCCGCGGCGGACGAGGGAATCGACCTTCGCGTGCTCGAGATGGACGTCACGTCCGACGCGTCGGTGAACGCGGCGGCGGAGACCGTGCTCGCCGAGTCCGGCGCGCCGGATGCGCTGATCAACAACGCGGGCCAGATGTACATGGGCCTGACCGAGGCCTTCACGCCGGATGAGCTGGCCCGGCAGCTGGACGTGAACGTGGTGGGGATCCACCGCGTGTCGCGGGCCTTCCTGCCGGCCATGCGTGAGAAGGGCGACGGACTGGTCATCAACGTGAGCTCGATCGCCGGCCGCTTCGGCGCCCCGCTGTTCGGCGTCTACCACGCCAGCAAGTGGGCCGTGGAAGGATACTCGCTGGGCTTCCGCACCGAGCTCGCCTCGGCCGGCGTGGACGTGGTGGTCGTCGAGCCGGGTCCGTTCACGACCGAGCTGTTCCCGCGCACCCCGCAGCCCGCGGACGAGGAGGGCCGGGCCGCGACCTATCCCGCCGCCCTGCACGCGGCGACCGAGGGAATGGGCGCCGCGTTCGAGCAGCTGTTCGAGGGCGACGAGGTCAACACGAACCCGGACCTGGTGGTGGACAGGTTCGTCGAACTCGTCGACATGGCGCCGGGCACGCGGCCGTTCCGCAGCGTCGTGGGCTTCGACTTCGGCGTCGTCGGCCCGATGAACGAGGCGGCCGACCCGCTGTACGGCCAGCTGTACGAGGCCATGGGGCTGGCGGACGTGGCGACGATCAAGCCGAGCTGACCTGCTGTTCACCTCAGGCAGAGCGGGGAAGGGCCTTTCGGTCCGGCGGTCTCCGAGAAGGCCCTGCTCCCGCTCCAGGTCGAAGCTGACCTGCAGGTTCAATGTTCCCGCTGGCTCACCGCCGAATCCTCCCCTAACTTCGCTCTCGTTCCCGGCCCGAGGCGGGCCTTCCTCGCCGATCCACGAGAGCCATGAATTCTGACCAGAATCCGTCCTCCGGTGCCGGAGCCGGCCTGAAGCCACCGCCCCCGGCGCTGTTCCGCTGGGTCGTGCTGGTCTTCGATCAGCCTGGCGATGTTCGGCAACTACTACGTCTACGACGCCATCAGCCCGCTGGCCGACGTGCTACGAGACCAGCTCGGCTTCTCGGACAGCCGACATCGGCACGCTGAACGCGATCTACAGCTTCCCGAACATCATCATGGTCCTGATCGGCGGGATCATCATCGACCGGATCGGCGTCAAGAAGGCCACGCTGCTGTTCGGCGTGCTCTGCTTCGTCGGCGCGGCGGTCACGGCAGCGACCGGCGAGTTCGACGTCATGGCGGCCGGCCGGCTGATCTTCGGGATCGGCGCCGAGTCGCTGATCGTGGCGGTCACCGTGGGCATGGCGCGCTGGTTCCGGGGCAAGGAGCTGAGCTTCGCCTTCGGGGTGAACCTGACGATCGCCCGGCTGGGCTCGTTCGCTGGCACTGAACTCGCCGACCTGGGCCCGGCCGGCGTTCGAGAACTGGCAGACGCCGCTGCTGATCACGGTCGTGTTCGCCACGTTCTGCGTCATCGGCGCGCTGGTCTACTGGGTGCTCGAGGACCGGGCGGAGAAGCGCTACGACCTGGGCGAGGCGGGCGAGACGGACAGGGTGGAATGGGCCGACCTGTTCCGCTTCGGCCGCTCCTACCTCTGGGTCGTCCTGCTGTGCGTGACCTTCTACTCGGCGATCTTCCCGTTCCAGACGTTCGCCATCAAGTTCTTCCAGGATGCGCACGGCGCGACCCGGGAGAGCGCGGGCTTCCTGTCCAGCATCCTCACCCTGTTCGCGATGATCTTGCACGCCGCTGTTCGGCCTGCTGGTGGACCGGGTCGGTCGCCGCTCGCTGTTCATGATGTTCGGGCTCGCTGCTGCTGGTGCCCGTCTACCTGATGATGGCCTACACGTCCGTCAGCCTCGTGGTTCCGATGGCGATCATGGGGATCGCGTTCTCCCTGATGCCGGCCGTGATGTGGCCGTCGGTGGCCTACCTCGTCGACGAAGCCAAGCTCGGCACGGCCTACGGCCTGATGACGATGATCCAGAACATCGGCCTGTTCGGGTTCAACTGGATGATCGGGGCGGCCAACGACTACTCCGGCGCCAGCGCCGCGAACCCGGGCGGTTACGCGCTCGGGAATGTGGATCTTCTCGGTCCTCGGCTTCCTCGGGTTCTTCTTCGCCTTCATGCTCAGGCGGGAGGAGATGGGTCCGCACGCGCACGGCCTGGAGACGATCACCGTGAAGTCCACCCGCGAGGCGGAGGGCCACTAGTGCGAATCGGCGCGGCGGGATTCCGGCCCTGGCAGTCGTGGCGCTTCTCGCGCTGCCCGCTGCCGGGTGCGCCCAGCAGGAGCGGGACCGGCCGACGGCTTCCGAAGGTCGGGCGGCGACGCAGACCGAACTCCATCACCGACGTGGCCGGGATCGAGGTCGGTCACCACACGCTGGCCGAGCGTCCGACGGGCTGCACGGTGATCCTGGCGCGTGGCGGGGCCGTCGGCGGAGTCGATGTCCGCGGCGGAGCGCCGGGCACACGGGACACCGACCTGCTCGACCCGGTGAACACGGTCCAGGAGGTCCACGGCGTCGTTCTTTCCGGCGGCAGCCTGTTCGGACTCGACGCGGTGTCCGGGCGGTGCGCTGGCTGGAAGAGCACGGGACCGGCCTCGACGCCTGGGGTTCGACCATCCCGATCGTCACCGGCGCCATCCTGTTCGACCTCGGGATCGGAGACTCGGCGATCCGACCCGGCGCGGACTGCGGATACGCGGCGGCCGACGCGGCGTCAGGCGGCAACGTCGCGCGCGGCAGCATCGGCGCCGGAGCCGGCGCCACGGTCGGCAAGCTGGCCGGCATGGACCGGGCCATGAAGGGCGGAATCGGCACCGCGTCGATCGAGCTTCCGGGCGGCGTGGTCGTGGCGGCGATCGTCGCGGTCAACGCGGTGGGCGACGTGGTCGATCCGGCCACGGGCGAGGTGATCGCCGGGATCCGAAACGAAGACGGGACCGGGTTCACCGACGCCCGGAAGCTGATCCTCACGCGGACCGGCCTCGTCGGCGCATCCGGCGAGAACACGACGATCGGAGTCGTGGCGACGAATGCCACCCTGACCAAGGCGCAGGCGACCAAGCTGGCGCAGATGGCGCACGACGGCCTGGCCCGCGCGATCTACCCGGCGCACACGCCGTGGGACGGCGACACGATCTTCTCGCTGGCGACCGGAGAGATCGAAGGCGAGGCGGACCTGATCGTGCTCGGCGCGGTGGCGGCGGAGGTCGTGGCCGAAGCGATCCTCGATGCGGTGCGGGCGGCGAACGGTCTCGAGGGCCTTCCTTCGGTGAGCGAATTCTCCGGGTCGCGTTGACGAGCCGTTGAACGCCACCCTCTTCTTCCTCCTGCTCTACTCCGCGGGCTCATCGCGCTCGGCCTGTGGATCGGGCGACGGGTGACGGCGACCGGAGGCTTCTTCGTCGCCGGTCGAGCCTGGGTCCCGGGCTCCTGTTCGCCACCGTGCTCGCCGCCAACATCGGCGCGGGTTCGACGGTGGGAGCGGCCGGACTCGGGTACCGCGACGGCCTCGCGGCCTGGTGGTGGGTCGGCTCGGCCGGCATCGGCACGCTGCTTCTCGCGTTCTGGATCGGGCCGAGGATCTGGCGGATCGCGAAGGAGCACGACCTGTACACGGTCGGCGACTACCTGGAGCTCCGATACGGGCCGAGCGTGCGGGGGATCGTGGCGGCCCTCCTGTGGCTGGCGACCCTGGCGATCCTCGCGGGGCAGCTGATCGCGCTCGCCTGGATCCTGGAAGTCGTCGCCGACGTCCCGAAGTGGGCCGGGTGCCTGATCGCGGGCGGCGTGATGACGATCTACTTCGCCGCGGGCGGCCTGCTCACGTCGGCGTGGGTGAACCTGGTGCAGCTGGTCGTGCTCGTCATCGGGTTCGCGATCGCCCTGCCGTGGGCCCTGGCGGCCGCCGGTGGCTGGGAGGCGGTCGTCGCGGCCGCCCCAGCCGATCCCGACTACTTCGGCTTCTGGAAGTCCGGCCGGTCGGGCGTCATGTACATGGCCCTGCTGGTGCCGGCGTTCATCATCTCGCCCGGGCTGATCCAGAAGGTGTACGGGGCGCGGGACGAGCGCACGGTCCGGCTCGGGGTCGGGCTGGCCGCCGTGGCCCTGCTCGTGTTCGCGGCCGTGCCGCCGCTGCTGGGAATCATGGCGCATGCCTTCGCGCCGGACCTGGCGAACCACGAGCTGGCGCTGCCCGACCGTGCTCACCTGGGCCTGCCGCCGGCGATCGGGGCGATCGGGCTGGCGGCCGTGTTCTCGGCCGAGGTCAGCTCGGCGGACGCCATCCTGTTCATGCTCTCCACGTCACTGTCGGAGGATCTGTACAAGCGGTTCGTCCGCCCGGAGGCGAGCGATCGGCAGGTGCTCGCGGTGGCGCGCTGGGCGGCCGTGCTCGGCGGAGGCGCGGCGGTGGCGCTGGCCCTCGGGCTCCCGTCGGTGATCGGCGCCCTCAGCGTGTTCTACACCCTGCTCGGGGTGAGCCTGTTCGTGCCGGTGGTCGTGGGACTTCATTCGCGCCGACCCGGGCGCGCCCGAGGCCCTGGCCGCGATCGGTGCCGGGCGTGGCCGTGGCGCTCGCCGCCAAACTCGCCGGTATTTCAGGTGATTTCGCCTGGTACGCCACGTGGCTGGGCATCTTCGCCTCGGCCACGATCTTCGTGATCGTGTTCGCGGTCCGGGGAATGAGGCGTCAGTCAAGAAACAGAGAGAATCGATCATGAAGCTCGTCCTCGATCGTCCGCTGCAGGCGCTCTTGCTTGCGGTCCTACTGACCGCGCCGCTGGCGTGCGCCGACCAGGAACCCGCCGATGGGGAACAGATCCCGACGCCGGAAGAGCGAGCGACCCTCGTCGAGGGCCGGATCCTCACCTCCGTGCAGGTCGAAGGGCGACCCGAGGCGGCATTCACGCTCGAAGAGCGCATGGAGTTCTACGGAGTGCCGGGCGCGAGCGTCGCGGTGCTGAACGACGGCAAGATCGAGTGGGCGCGGGGCTACGGGGTGAGCGATGTCTCGACCGGCGAGCCGGTGGATGCGCATACGCTCTTCCAGGCGGCCTCCATGTCCAAGCCGGTGGCGGGGGTCGGCCGCGCTGCAGCTGGTCGAGGAAGGACTCGTCGATCTCGACACGGACGTCAACGAGTACCTGACGTCCTGGAAGGTGCCCGCGAGCGACGCCGCGAACGGGGAACCGGTCACGCTGCGTCGTCTGCTCACGCACTCGGCCGGGCTGACGGTGCACGGATTTCCCGGCTACGCCCGCGGGGAAGACGTCGCGACGACGATCGAAGTGCTCGATGGATCAGGACCCGCGAATACGGACCCGATCCGGATCGACATCGAGCCGGGCACCATCCACCGCTATTCCGGTGGCGGTTACACCGTGATGCAGCAGCTGATCGAGGACGTGCGAGGCCAGCCCTTCGCCCAGGTCATGCGGGAGTACGTCCTGGATCCGGCGGGCATGACGGAGAGCACGTACGAGCAGCCGCTCCCCGACAGCCTGTGGTCGCGGGCCACGACCGGGCACCGGCCCGGAGGCGAGCCGGTCGAGGGCAACTGGCACACGTACCCCGAGATGGCGGCCGCCGGTCTGTGGACCACGCCCTCGGATCTCCTGAAGTACGTGGACCAGATCCAGCGTGCCCGGGCCGGCGAAGAAGGCCTCATCCTGTCGAAGGCGATGGTGGACCAGGTGCTGATGCCCGGGGTTGGCGGTCACGGCCTCGGTCCGGCGCTGATCCAGGAGGGCGCTCTCCGGTTCGGGCACGGTGGGGCCAACGAGGGGTTCCGCGGCGCCTTCCAGGGCTACGCCGATTCGGGACGCGGAGTGGCGGTTCTGACCAACAGCGACACCGGCGGCGCCCTGATGGAGGAAGTCCTGCTGGGCGTGGCCGCCGTCTACGGCTGGGACGACATCGCGCCGCGCGTCATTACCGAGGTCCCGCTATCCGAGGAAGAGGCCGCGGGAATGGTGGGGCACTATCGGGTCGCGAGTCCGCCGCCCGACCTCGAGGTCCAGGTGTTCCTTGGAGACGACGGTCTGATGCTGGGCGCCAACGGTGAGCCGCCGGCCCGGCTCGTTCGAACCGGCCCGGAGACCTTCATGGCGGTCGAGGCCGACCTGAAGATCACGGTCGAGTGGGGCCCGGACGGTCGGGCGATGTGGCTGGAAGGGCAGGGCATCAGGGTCGTGCGGGTGGAGGGAGAATAGCTCGGAGCCGTCTCGATAGGGCCGATGTGTGCCGTATCGGGCAGATTGTTCCGAAGCCGGCGAGGTCTTCGGCCAGCCAGCCGTCGGACATTCGCCTCAGACGCGTGTCCACCTAACCAGTTGACCGGTAACGTGTTGCCTGCCGCCGCGTGCCCCGATACGCAGCCCAGCCGGTGCGATCGGAATGCTTCTTGTGTGTAACAAACCCTGTCAGTAACAGCGAATCCCCTCGAGACGGGCAGGTAAACGTTGAAAACAAAAGCACTTATCGTTGTAGCGCTCCTCATGCTGAGCGCTTGCGGCAGCGATCCGACGGATCCGCTGGCGGATTTCGAGCCCCAGGTGAACAACGCCACCGACAGTTTCCAGTTGCAGGCGTCCGATGTCACGGATGTCGGCGCTGTCCTGCAGTATTCGTGGGAGAACACCGGATCGATGGCCTCGGTAGACCATTCCACCACCACGGCAGACGGCGCCGCGGGGCTCGTGATCCGGGACGCGGATGACACCATCGTCTACGAGCAGGGTCTCGCTCCCAGTCTGAACGAGGACACGGCGGCTGGGTCCTCGGGCACCTGGACGATCACGCTGGGTCTCACCGACTACAGCGGTACGCTGAACTTCCGCGTGCAGAAGAAGTAGGTCGGTAGAGTTCGTTAGTCCCGGTACGGGTCGAACACGTCCGGCCCGGCCATCACGACCACGAGCGGCCGCAGGGTGTGCAGGATCTCGATCGTGCCGCCCTGTGCCGCAAGGACCTCGGGCAGGCGCCAGGTCCTGCATCGAGTTCCCGCTGGCTCTCTACTCTAGCGGTCGCTCGTGCTTCACCCAGTCTACTTCCATCGTCCAACTCTCCACCGTCATGGGCGAAGGGTTGATCTTGGCAAAGTTCAACACCGCGAAGAGCGGCTCGGGGAACTGGTCCCCCTGTCCCTCGCTGCGGTAAATCACCTCGCCGTCGAGCAGAAACAGGAGATCGCTCCCGTCCCATTCGACCGCGTACTCGTGATATTCGGCCAGCGCGGCCTCCTGAACGTGCATCAGCTGCTGCCAGTCGCCTCCGCCGCAATAGCCGAGACTCTTGATGGCCCGCGCGGCATAGTGGTCGGGCCCGCCGTCGCTGTGGTGTTCGAAGATGTCGATCTCTCCTGAACCGGTCATCGGCCAGCAGACGTCCTCGTCATCCTCCTCGATCGGCGGTTCGTTGTTGCGCGCTCCAAGCAGCCACCACGCCGGGAACATGCCGGCCTGACCGCTGTCCGGCACACGGAGCCGCGCCGTCCAGCGCCCCTTCACGAACTCCTGCCGGTTCTTCGAGGTGATGCGCCCCGCGACGTACTGCGTGGGCGGGTGCTGGTCTCCGACCTTGTTGAAGTTGTCGCACTCGATGGGCTCACCGAGGTCGACGACGCGGACCTTCAGCGTGCCGTCGCTGACGGCCCGCGTGCCGTGCAGGCCGTCCCGGACGTAGCACTGATCTTCGTCGTTGACCCAGAGAAGCTGGTCCTGCCAGTTCTCCGGATCGAAGCGGTCGAAGTCGTCGAAGAAGTCGACTTCCCACTCTGCGGCCATTGTGGCGGCCGCCGTCTCACCCGTCGCCTGCGATCCTTCGGGCTCCGGGTTGGCGCAGGCTGCGACCAGGCAGGGCACAGCCCCGAGTGAGGGTAAGATCCAGCGAGGCATTCTCGTGAGCATGGATAGTCGTCTCCTCTCGTGGTCAAACCAGTGCGTGCGGTTAGGGTCGCAGTGATACGCTCCAGAAAGGTCGGGTCTTCATGCCCCTGGGAAACACAGGGGGCGCCGGCAATCTACGGGGGAGAGGTTGAGAGCGCCTGCCACGAGTCGGGCCGCGCACCTCACGCCCCTTTGCTGGATGACAGGGGGACTGTACTTGCCGTATTATGCGTACCGCCATTCAGACGATTGCAGTCGGTAATATCGGCGTATTCAGAGAACTCAACCAAAGCCAACGTCTAACGCCATGACACATTACGAAACGGCTGCGAAAGACAGAGTGCCCCTCGGGCAGAAAGCCGCATTTGGGGCCGGACACCTGGTGCTGAACCTCCTGCCAGGGTCTCTCGGGTTCTTCATGTTCTTCCTGCTCACGGCCTTCGGCATGGATCCTTTCCTGGCAGGATTGCTTGGAGGGCTCCCACGAATTTTCGATGCCATTACTGACCCTGTCATGGGGTTCATTTCAGACAATACCACGTCCAGATTTGGCCGGCGAAGGCCATATATCTTCGTTGGTGCGATTCTGAGTGGGATCTTCTTTGCTCTGCTGTGGCAGCTCAATGAGAACAATTCTCAGATGTTCAACTTCTGGTATTTCCTGATCTTTTCGATGGTCTTTCTGATCGGGAATACCATGTTTGCCACTCCGTTGGTCGGACTCGGATACGAGATGACGTCCGACTACAATGAACGCACCCGCCTGATGGCGTTCTCTCAAACCATGGGGCAAATCGCGTGGATGATCGTGCCCTGGTTCTGGGTGATCATCGCAGATCCTGACATTTTTGAATCCCAGGCGGTGGGTGTTCGTCAGTTGTCGGTCGTTGTTGGAGCGATTTGTATCGTACTGGGCATTCTACCAGCCATTCTTTTGCAGAGGTATAGATTCGGCAAAGATGGAAAACCGGGTCAAGATCACCTGGAGTACGCTCTTCAGTAACTTGCTCGATCTGTTCCGGGGCATTTCTGAAGCGATGAGGAATGTACCGTTCGTCAGATTGTGTGGAGCGACCTTCCTGGTGTTCAACGGATTTCAGATGGTGGCGGCCTTCAGCGTCTACATCATCGTCTTCTATCTGTTCAACGGGAGTTATGAAGGTGCGGGCACCTGGCCGGCATGGTTCTCCAGCATCACGGCTGTGGTCACCGCCTTCGTGGTGATCCCGGCGATAACCTGGATTTCGGACAGGGTAGGAAAGAGAATGGCCTTCATCATTTCGACAGCGATATCCATTGTCGGCTATCTCCTGAAATGGTGGGCCTTCAATCCAGACAATCCATGGCTGATGTTCATGCCAATTCCATTCATAGCGTTTGGATTGGGTGGACTCTTCACGTTGATGATGAGCATGACGGCCGATGTTTGCGATCTGGATGAGTTGAACAACGGCATGCCCAGAAAGGAAGGGACATTCGGCGCCATCTATTGGTGGATGGTGAAGCTCGGACAGGCACTGGCCCTCGTGTTGGGAGGACTGGTGCTCAAGCTGGTAGGTTTTGATGGGAACGCTGCCCAACAGACGGCTGAAACCTTGTTGAACCTGCGCATAGCGGACATCGTGATCCCGGCATCCACAGCCTTCTTAGCGATACTGGTGATGTGGAATTACAGTCTGTCCGAGGAACGTGCCCGGGAAATCAAAGCTGAATTGGAAGCGCGCAGGGGAGTCTTGTAGAGAATCCTCTAATCGAGACAAGAAGAATGTCTGCAGAAATAGTAGTCACGATTGTTGGCGCCGCACTCATACTCTGTGCAATTGGCGATGCTTTGTTTCTCTGAACCTGATGAATCCCACGCTGAGACTTCTCCTGGGAGGAGCAGGCATCCTCCTGGTCATCTATGGCGGGTATTCATTTGGAACCGTGTATCAACAAAGCCCCCTTGAACAGGTAGCTGTCGGAAACAGACTGCAAATTGAGGTCCCAGTTCAAAGAGTGCAGGTGATCTCGCCCCTTGAAGGCGACTCCGTGAAATGCCGGATCCTCACCATGGGGGTGTATCCGGATGCACACGATGAAGACATTTGGGTTCTGCTGAAGCCTACCGACGACAAGTACTATCCCCAATCGGACCACACGAACACCTCGTACAAGAGAGACGGTGAATGGCAGGTGATTACCAGATTTGGCGGGGATAAGGGGGAACCCTATGACCTCATCGTCTATGAGGCCGATGCGTCAGCATCTCAGTTCTTCAGTGCTACCATTGAGAACTGGAAAGAGATGGATTCTTATCCAGGCCTCGAGCTTGCGGAACTACCGGGAACCGCTCGTGAAGTTGACAGGATCGTCGTCGTGCTAGAAGACAATTGCAGAGGCGTATTCTAGCCTTCCAGAACTGCCCCACATACCGTTCTTGTCCCTCCCGGGCCGTCGCCGACGCTAGAAGAACACCTCCACGCGGCTGATGTCTCCGCTTCGTACCATCTCGGCGTAGGGAGCGCCGACCGTGTGGCCCGCGATCTCGACAGATTCATCCTCGGAACGCCATAGCACGATGCGGCGAGGCTCGATCCCGTCGGCAAACGTATCCAGCCGACGTGGGTTGTGATACGTGACGTCGCACTGTCCCAGGAATCGGAAGCGCACGACTCCCCGGGTCGGTGAAGAACCAGCCTGGCAGGGCGGGGCTCAACTTCAGCTGAAGCGCACCACCGCTCACAAGAAACGGTCGCTCGCCCGCCATCATGGAGGTCCAGAGGCTCAGGAACTCGGCGGTCGAACCGCTCAAACGAGCCACGAACCCCGCTCCATGCAACGAGGGATCGGGATGGGCACTGCTCACGATGAATGAGGAGTTCTCCAGGGGGCTGCGGCCATAGCGAGCCGGGGGTTGAAACGGCACCAGGGCCGTCCGAAGTGCCTCGTAGAACTCCTCATGGAGCCCCGCCCGGAGGAGTTCCAGCAGGTACTTGTACTCCATGTGCAGCCAGATGGACTCGTTCTCCAGCCAGCCCGGTGGGAACGCCTTGGCCCGCCCGATCTCGTGTGATTCGCTCGCCAGGGAAGCATTGACCTTGTACATGCCGAGCTCTCGGTCGAACAGCTCGCTCTCCTTCACCTGCCGATGCAGCGAGCGAGCGGACGCGGTATCCGCCTGCACCTTGAGCGCGTGGACGGGCCCTTCCAGGAATGGGGGCAGCGGGGTGACCTCGAACTGCTTCACCCACGCGTAGGGCCGGCCCTGGTCGTCTCTCTCGGGCTGACCATTCCCGTCGAGGATATCCACGGTTTCGATCGCGCGATACTCCAGATACGTGGGTGGCACGCCGTCGCCGAGTTCCAGCGAGCGCTCGATGGCCAGCGCCACCTTGGAGCGGAACTCTGTGAGGATGGCGCCCAATTCCCGACAGGCGAACGTGTGCGTCGCGCCATCGATTCCCAGGCGGGTGTCTTCACGATACGCCTCTCGCGCGGTTGACATCCGATCCCAGCACACGAAGTCGCGGTCCGGGTCCGACGAATCAGCCCAGTCGGACAGCGCCTGCTGGACCTGCTCCAGGAGCCGCACTTGCTCGATCGGCAGCATCAGGTCCGCATCGAGCCGGGCATTCGTGGCGTCGATCAGGAAGGTCAGCAGCCGATGAAGCTCGTACGTCTCGCACATGGAGGAGCCGAACAACCCGGGCAGACCATTGAGGGCGTCGTACCAGCCGGGCTTGCCTGCTTCCATCTCGATCCCCATGCCGCCCGGGTCCAGCGTGCTGAACTTGACGACGGCGAGCCCCACGAGCTTGGCGAGCACCGTGGTCCGATACACCTCGCCCCTCCCGTGCGCCGTGCGCATCAGACGGGGCTGCTCCGTGCGCGAGTCGATCAGCGCCAGCTTCTCGCCGTCCACTTCGTGAACCGCGCCGTACTGGCGCACGCGGCCGTCATGGGTTCGTACGTACCGCCGCCAGCGTGGCGGCACGGCCGCCGCGCTATCGTAGTACGGCACACGCGACTCGCCCATGAGCAGTTCGGTCTCCCTGTCGGGATAGACCGCGAGGTACGTGTCGATGAGGTCGAGGTTGTAGAACCAGTGGTCGACCCAGTAGCCCTCCCCGAAGCTCGCCTCGACATGCTGGGTGGCCTCGCTCGACACCTTCGCGATGAACGTCTCCAGGTCCACCGTCAGCCCGATCGGGGCATTGCGGATCGACTGCACGAGTTCCCCGAGGGAGAACGGTCGCTCCAGAATTTGGCCCATCAACTCGGGCTGCTCGACGAACTCCAGTACTCCGGCCCGCGCCTCGGGCGGCAGGGTGAACCGACTCCCCTGCACCACGAGCGGATTGTACCCGTCCAGCTGAATCAGGCCCAGGAAGGTGAGTGCATTGAAGTCCCTCACGTTCGGATTCAGCAGGACATCGCACCGGCGGTTCTGATTCACATCCCGGTAGTTGCCATTCCCCTGCGAATAGGGCTCGGGAGCCAGATAGAAGTCGTTGTAATCACGCTCCAGATCGCCATGCTTACGCGAGTAGACATGGTATACAATCGGGCGTTCAGCTTCGCCCATGACGATCGGCCAGCCGCCGCGCATCACGTTGTCGAGGAAGGTCTGACGGCAGTAGGCGTCGAATATCGGTAGATCGGTTCGGGTATCGACCACGTCCGTCAGTTCCCGAACCAGCTGGCGTGCCTCCTGACGCTTCTCCTGGATGTAGGTTGTCCGACCGATGCGATCGGCCATCGCATAGAGCCGCTCGTCACTGCTCGTATGCCCGATCAACGCGTGGACGGTGGTCGCTTCCCCGGGCTCGAGCGTCGCCGTCAACCCAAACAGGCCAGACGGCGTGCGCCCCACGGTGACCTGGGGTTGCGAAACGAGATCCTCCAGAGCGGTCCGAGCGAAGTTCTGAGGCACGCTCAGCGAGGTGTCTTCCCCGAACACCAGCCTGGGGTCCACGATCGCCGGGAGGCGCCGCTCGGGTCCCGTATCCGCGGTAAACGCGAGGTAGAAGTGTCCCGCCTGGAATTCCACGACCTCGGTCGTGTCTCCCGCGCTGGCCCGCAGTCGATAGAACGGGATTCCCCGGTCCAGATGCAACACCTCCATCCAGGCCTCGAGCGTGCGGTTGATGTTCTTCAGGCCCCAGTTATCAGCGCCAAAAGGGATGACTCGTGGCATGCCGTCCAGCAGTTCGAACGAGATGGGGCGGTCGCCGACATTCGTGACTTGCACCTGCCGCACGAGTGCGGCGAAGTCCTCGCCAGGCAACACGAAGTAGAGCACGTTCGTCTGGATGCCACGCGACGGATTCGTGGCTTGCAGTTCCAGCTCGTTCAGGCCCACGAACATCTGAGTTGATTCATCGGACCGCCATGGCGAGAAGGGCTCATAGAGCAATGGGCCGTCTGCCTCAGCCAACTTGAGAAACGTTCTGAACCCGGTATACGGCGTGCTCTGGTAGGATTTGTTGGCAGGAAGAAACTCCATGATCGGGTTGTCCTTATTGCCCACACCAAAGCTGGCGATTGCCTGGCCACGGTTGACGTAGAAGACCCACATGGGCGTCCCGAGAGGGCCGGCAATGCCCGGGAGAAAGCTGGAGAAAGGCAGACCGCTGGCGAAACTCTCGAGGATGAACCGCTGGGAGTCGTCGAAAGATGTTCCTGGCATGCTACTCTTCCCTAATGGTTTGGGACACAGCGACATTGTGGTCGGCGGCGGGCAATGTCGCCCGCGAAGCGTCTTCGGGGCAAGGAACCGCGATCTGAGCGCTACGCGCCTCGACGGTCGAGACCCACCTCGAAGAGGTGCAAGCTGGGCCCGCCCGTCAAGCTTGACACGTATCCCCCCCGACCCCTACTTTGTTCGGCACGCGAACAAAGCGGGACTCGGCGGTCCGCTCCGTTGCCTCGCGACGTCGGGATCCCGCACCCAACCTCGAGGCAGGCCATGACTTCGAGCATCGTGTCACGCCCCATCGGCGTCCTCACTGCGGCACTCTTCCTTGGAATCACAGGTTGCGAGCGGGACGTGGGCATGTTGGAGCCGGCGCCCTTTCCGACGGATTCCGAGGTGTTTCTCGACGAGTTCGGGCCCGGTGTCGATTACGACGCTTTCGCCGGATCCAAGGTGACTGCGCTGGACATCTCGTTTCTCGTCACGTACCAGGGCTCGCGCGCTCTGCAACTCACCGTACCGAACTTCGGCGATCCGGAGGGCAGCTTCGCCGGCGGAGCCTTTACGAGTTCCGGCGAGCGGGACCTGACCGGCTACAATGCGCTGGAGTTCTGGGCCAGAGCGAGCATGCCGGCCACTCTCGGGCTGGCCGGTATCGGGAACGACAACACGGGGGCTTCTCTCTACGGTGCCCAGGTGACGGACCTTCCTCTCACCACGATCTGGGAGCGTTACGTCGTTCCGGTTCCGCTTTCCGAGAAGCTGGCGTTGGAACGCGGTCTGTTCGAGGTCGCCGCGGGGCCGCAAGATGAAACCGGATTCGAGCTGTGGCTGGACGAAGTCCAGTTCGTAAACGACCCGACGATCACGAATCCACGTCCGGAAATCGGGACTCAGGACGTGTCCACGACCGTGGGCGCAACGGTCAACGTCGGCGGGACCATCGTGACGTACGACGTCGCTGGCCGAGAGGTCGACCGTCCAGGCTTCCCCCAACTACTTCACGTTCAGCTCTTCCGATGCCGGAGTAGCCACGGTCGCCGAGGACGGGACGATCTTGGTCGTGGGAACCGGGACCGCCACCATCACCGCCACGCTCGGCTCGGTGGCTGCCGACGGAGCTGTCACCGTCACCGCGGTGGTGGGACCCTCCGGCGCTGCGCCGACTCCGACGCGACCCGCCGAGGATGTGATCTCGCTGTTCAGCAACGCGTACACGAACGTGTTCGTGGACCGGTGGGCAGCGGACTTCGACCCGGCGACGGTTGAGGACGTGGTGATCGACGGAAGCGACACGAAGCTGTACACGAACCTGGGGTTCGCCGTGGTCGAGTTCACGTCCGAGCAGATCGACGTGACGGAAATGACGGGCTTCCACATGGACGTGTGGACGTTCGATTCCTCCGAGTTCAAGGTCAAGCTGGTGGACTTCGGACCGGACGGAGAGTTCGGTGGCGGAGATGACAGCGAGCACGAGGTCACCCTTACCGAAAGCACGACACCGGCGATGACCACTGGGGCCTGGAGCGTTCTGGACATCCCGATGTCGGACTTCGTCGGACTCACGGGCCGGACCAACCTCGCGCAGCTGATCATCTCGGGCTCCAGCTCGACGGTGTACGTGGATAACGTCTACTTCTATGCGGAGGACGGCGGGGGCGATCCCACGGAGCCTGTGGTAGCGGCGCCGGTACCGACGGTGCCGGAGGCGGACGTGGTGTCGATGTTCAGCAACGCCTACACGGACGTGCTGGTGGACACGTGGTCGGTGGACTTCGACCAGGCCGATGTGGAGGACGTACAGGTCCAGGGGGACGACATGAAGCTGTACACGAACCTGGTGTTCTCGATCGCGGAGGCGACGACGCAGCCGATCGACGCCTCGGCGATGACGGACTTCCACATGGACATCTGGACGCCGGACGCGACGGCGGCGCCGGCCGTGTTCAAGATCAAGCTGGTGGACTTCGGGCCTGACGGGGTGTTCGACGGCGGCGACGACACCGAGCGCGGAGCTGACGTTCGACGCGACGACGACGCCGGCACTGGCGACGGGCAGTGGGTGAGCTTCGACATTCCGCTGGCGGACTTCACGGCGCTGACCACGACCGGTGCGATCGCGCAGCTGATCATCTCGGGTGACCCGAACACGGTCTACGTGGACAACGTCTACTTCTACGGGGACGGCGGCGGCGATCCCACGGAGCCGGCGGTGGCGGCGCCGATGCCGACGGTGCCGGCAGGCGACGTCGATCTCGATGTTCAGCAACGCGTACACGGACGTCGCGGTGGACACGTGGTCGGCGGACTTGGGACCAGCGCCGACGTGGCGGACGTGCAGGTCGCCGGGGACGACATGAAGCTGTACACGAACCTCGTGTTCGCCGGCGATCGAGGTGACGTCGCAGCCGATCGACGCGTCGGCGATGACCGACTTCCACATGGACATCTGGACGCCGGACGCGACGGCGGCGCCGGCCGTGTTCAAGATCAAGCTGGTGGACTTCGGGCCTGACGGGGCGTTCGATGGCGGGGACGACACCGAGCACGAGAGCTGACGCTCGACGCGACGACGACGCCGGCGACTGGCGACGGGCAGTTGGGTCAGCTTCGACATCCCGCTGGCGGACTTCACGGGGCTGACCGACGACCGGTGCGATCGCGCAGATGATCATCGTCGGGTGACCCGAACACGGTCTACGTGGACAACGTCTACTTCTATGCGGAGGACGGCGGCGGCGATCCCACGGAGCCGGCGGTGGCGGCGCCGATGCCGACGGTGCCGGAGGCGGACGTGGTGTCGCTGTTCAGCAACGCGTACACGGACGTGCCGGTGGACACGTGGTCGGCGGACTTGGGACCAGGCGGACGTGGAGGACGTGCAGGTCCGGGCGGATGACACGAAGCTGTACACGAACCTGGTCTTCGCCGGCGTCGAGGCGACGACGCAGCCGATCGACGCGTCGGCGATGACGCACTTCCACATGGACATCTGGACGCCGGACGCGACGGCGGCGCCGGCCGTGTTCAAGATCAAGCTGGTGGACTTCGGGGCTGACGGGGCGTTCGATGGCGGGGACGACACCGAGCCGGAGCTGACGTTCGACGCGACGACGACGCCGGCACTGGCGACGGGCAGTGGGTCAGCTTCGACATCCCGCTGGCGGACTTCACGGCGCTGACCACGACCGGTGCGATTGCGCAGCTGATCCTGTCGGGTGACCCGAACACGGTGTACGTGGACAACGTCTACTTCTATCGATAACCCGCGTGCATGAAGCGGGAGCATAGCCCATGGGTCTGAGGCCGGACTCATTGCTCAAGGTGGGTGCGCGGCAGACCTCCGAGGGTGGCGCCAGTCCGCTCTCGGACCTGCTGCTCCGGCTGATCTGGCAGCAGCGGCGAGTATCGCGAGCCGACCTTGCGCGCCGCGCCGATATGTCCCGCTCGACCGTCTCGGAGATCGTCAACGACCTTCTGCCCACCGGACTCGTAGCCGAAGTGGGCGCCGGCCAGTCCCGCGGTGGGCGGCGGCCGATCGTGCTGGAGTTCCAGGACGAAGCGTTCGTCATCCTCGGCGTGGACATGGGCGCGGCGCACGTCGCGGTGGCGCTGACGGATCTGCGCGGGCAGGTGCTGGCCTGGAAGCACGCGCGGCACGACGTCCGCAGCGATCCCGAAGGAACGCGACGAACTCATCGCCGAGCTGAGCGACGGATGCCTCGCCCGGTGGGGCGGAGGGACCGGACGCCTGGTCGGCGTCGGAATCGCCGTCCCCAGCCCGGTCGATCCGGCTCAGCCCGGGTCCTGTCGGAGGTCGTGCTCCCGGCCTGGCGCGGGCGGGACTGGCTCGACGACCTGCAGGTGAGGTACGGCGTGCCCGTGCTGGTGGACAACGACGCCAACCTCGGTGCCCTGGCCGAGCGCTGGTGGGGCGCCGGCCTCGGGGTCGACGACTTCGCCTACATCAAGGTGGCCACCGGGATCGGCGCCGGACACATCGTCGGCGGCGAGATCTACCGCGGCGCCACGGGCATCGCGGGCGAAATCGGCCACCTGGCCATCGACCCCCTCGGCCGAGTGCCCCTGCGGCCTGCGACGGATGCCTCGACCACCTGCGTGGGCGGTCGGGCCCTCATCGATCGCGCCGCCGCGCTGGTCGAGAAGACATCCGGAGAGCGTGCTGGCCGGATCGGATCCGACCGTCGAAAGCATCGCGGATGCGGCGCTGGCGGGCGACCCACTCGCGCGGCAGGTCGTACGCGAAGCGGCCGAGCACCTGGGCATCGCGGTCGCCGGCCTCGTCAACATGCTGAATCCGGCGATGGTGATCGTGGGTGGCGGACTGGCGCGAGTGGGCGACCTGCTGCTGGAGCCGCTCCGCGACACGATCGGGCGGCGCAGCCTGATCACATCGGTGGCCGGCACCGAGATCCGCGCCAGCGAACTGGGCGCGCAGGCGACGGCCACTGGGCGCGGCGACGCTGGTGCTGAAGGCGGCCCTCGACGACTCGGGCTCTTTCCGAGCCGCAAGGCGGCGGTCCCAATGATGTCAGTCCCCACCCGGCCTGGTCTCGCGACTGGTGTTCGCGTGGGCCGCTCTCGTCCTCGCCGGCTGCGGAGGCGATACGCCGTCCGGTCCGGAGTGGAGACTGGCGCCTCGTATGGCAGGACGAGTTCGAAGGGCCGGCCGGCCAGCTCCCCGATCCGGCGAAACTGGCAGTTCGACATCGGCACGGATTGGGGAAACGCGCAGCTCGAGTACGACACGGACCGGCCCGAAAACGTGTCGCTGGACGGGCAGGCCACCTGGCCATCACGGCCCGAGAGGAGACGTACCTGGGCCAGAACTACACCTCGGGCCGGATCAAGACCAAGGGCCTGTTCGAGAGGACCGGCGGGCGCTTCGAGGCCCGCATCAATCTCCCGCGAGGCCAGGGGATCTGGCCCGCGTTCTGGCTGCTGGGCGCCAACTTCGACGAGGTGGGCTGGCCGGCCTGCGGCGAGATCGACATCATGGAATACCGCGGCCAGGAGCCCAGCGTCGCTTCACGGCAGCCTCCACGGGCCGGGCTACTCCGGCGGCGGTGCCGCCATCACGCGGCGCTTCCTACCGGCGGATTCCACTCTCGAGCCGACTTCCACGTGTTCGCGGTCGAGTGGGGCGAAGACTCCATTCACCTGGTTCGTCGACGGCGAGCGTTTCCAGACGGTCACGCCAGCGACCTGCCCCCCGGCGCCCGCTGGGTGTTCGACCATCCGTTCTTCATTCATCCTCAACGTCGCGGTCGGCGGAGACCTTCGTGGCGACCCCGACGCGAGCACCACGTTTCCGCAGACCATGCTCGTAGACTGGGTGCGGGTATACGAGCAGGCTTCTGAGCCACTCCACGCACGTGGCGCCATTCCCGATCACCGGCCGTCAGCCGGACAGCGTCAGACCGAATCCGTAGGGAAACAGGGGATCGTACGCGCTCGTCGCCCCGGTTGTAGTTGTCCCCCGGGCTTCCGGGCCACGAGAAGGACAGCTTGCCGCTGAAGTCGTGGTCCCCGAACAGCACATCGGCGACACCCTGGCCCTCGGAGCCGGGCAGCCAGGCGGCCACGAAGGCGGTCGATGCGGCCAGCTCCCGGTTGGTGACCAGGGGTCGGCCCGAAACCAGCACGGTGACGACCGGTATACCCCCGGCGCGATGTTGCGGATGGTCTGCAGGTCTTCGGGGTGCAGTTCTGCCAGCACCAGGGTGCTGCCATAGGGCTCCAGATTCACCTTCCGAGCACATCTGCGAGCCCGGCTGCACGATCACGTCGTCCCCGGTACGGATGTCGCCCATGCCCTCGGCGTAGGGTGTCTCGCCGATGACCACGATGGCCACGTCGAAGTCGCCTGCACTCGCGTCGAGGCCGTCGCACGCTCAGTACGGCATCGGGCGCCACCTCGCTGTATGCCCTCCCAGATCGAGGTGCCGCCTCGATCAGCGAATCATTGCCCGACGTGCCCTGCCAGGCGACGGTAAAGCCGCCGCACTGGTGACCGCGTTATGGGCGTTCTTGCCCGCCACCAGGATGCGCGCGTCCCGTCGAGCGGCAGCACGCTGTCGTCGTTCTTGAGCAGCACCAGCGACTTGCGCACGGCTTCGCGGGCCACCTCACGATGCTCCTGCGACCCGAAGCTCGGAGTCATTCGACCAGCGGTCGCTCCGCCGGGCGGGGCCGGTCGAACAGGCCGTAGGCCAACTTGACCGCGAGGATCCGGCGCACCGCGTCATCGATCCGCTCCATCGCCACGGCGCCGCGCTCCACGTGCTGACTCAGGTGATCGATAAACTCCCGCCACTTCTCGGACACCATGAACATGTCGACGCCGGCATTCACGCGCGAGCTCGATGGCCGTCGGCGTAGTCGTCGTCCAGCTGGTCCGTGCCGTCCCAGTCCGAAATCACGAAGCCCTCGGAATCCCAGCTCGCCCTTGAGCACGTCGGTGAGCAGGTAGCCGGTGGCCGTGGCACTTCTCCCCGTTCCAGCTGCTGAGGGAAGCCATCACCGTCAGCACGCCGGCGGCGATCGCCTCCCGGTAGGGCGCGATGTGCAGCCGCTCCAGCTCTTCCTCGTGACAGGTGCGTCTCGCCCTGGTCGATTCCGGCGGAGGTGCCGCCGTCGCCCACCCAGTGCTTGGCGCAGGCGACGACGCCGGCCGTCGCCCAGGTCGTCCTGCAGGCCCGGCCACGAACCGGCCGCGTAGGCGCCGACGATCTCGGGGTCCTCGGAGTAGCTCTCGTAGGTGCGGCCCCAGTGGTCGTTGCGGGCCACGGCCAGCGTGGGCGCGAAGGTCCATTCCACGCCCGTCGCCAGAATCTCCCGGGCGGTAACCTGCGCGATCCGCTCGAGCAGATCCGGATCACTGGCCGCACCGAGGCCGATATTGTGGGGAAAGACCGTCGCGCCCGCGACGTTCGTTGTTGCCGTGGATCGCGTCGACCCCGTAGAGGAGCGGAATCGGCAGGTGGTCGTCGTCCTCCTCCATCGACGCAGCCCAGTAGGCGTCGTTCATGGTCACCCAGTCCGCGGGGTCGTTGTCGCCCGGGCAGAGCCGCCGCCGCTCAGCACCGAGCCCGATGTGAAACTCCCGCACCTCCTCGGGAGTGACGAACATGCGCTCGCCCTGGGTCATCTGGCCGATCTTCTGATCGAGGTTCATGCGCGCCAGCAGCGACTCGGCTTTCTGGTACGTCTCGGGTGCGTCCAAAGGTGTCGTCATGGTTCCGTTCAATCGCTTGAGGTTTCGGCGACTTCAACTTCGATCCCGGAATCCGCCTTGGAGCTGCTGCGAACCCCGACGAGAGCTCCCTCACGGGTCGGGAGCCGGGTTCCGCGTACCGTGCGCGGATCCCGGCTCAGCGGTCCGTCACAGGGCCACGTGCAGGTAGGTGCGGATCTCCCACTCGCGCCCGTTGTCGAATCCCGCGGCCGTGGGATCGCACTCGGGATTGCCCGCCGCGTCGGGAACCCGGACGGGGCAGTAGCGATTGGAGAACTCATCGAGCGAGCGCCAGGTGCCCGCACGCCGAACCTCGTCTGCGGCAAGCCGAACCAGCGCGGCTTGCCCAGGGTGTACGAGAGGTCCCCCATCAGCTGCACCGGGAACGTCAGGTTGAAGTCGCGGTGGTAGTCGTAGGGGCCGCAGTCGTTGAACTTGGCGAACATGGCGAGCGCCGCCGTCGGCCAGGTGATCGCGGCCGTCGATGCCGAAGCGGTGGATCAGCCGCGGTGTCGTCGCCGTTGGGCTCGCCGGTGCCGACGAAGATGGTGGCCGGCGCGCGCGCGTTAGGCGCCGAGACCGGGAGACGAGCGCGCCCTGCACCTCCCACAGATCCCGCGCCGGCGTGGCGCCGGGGAAGGCGAAGAACGTACGGCCGTCGGACAGTGATGCCGATGGCCGCGTCCGCGGTGGTCGGGAGGTGACTGCAGCATGAAGCCCAGGCTCGCCGGCGAGACTGCGCGTCCTCGCGGATGTCGTTGTCCCAGGCCCAGATCCAGGTGGCCGGCGTCGGGTCGTAGGTGAGCATCAGCTCGCCGGCGGTCGTCTCGCGGTTCGACCCGCACGGCGAAGGGATCGTCGAGGACGTTGCGGGGCCGGCCCGGGCGCCGGCGCGTCGCCCGGAATCGGGCCCACGATGGGCTTCTGCCAGAGGAAGTTCGGACCGATCTGCCACGTTGCCCAGGTTGCACGGCCAAGCCGGTGATGACGTTGTCCTGGTTGCCCGAGCCGGTGTCCTTGAGCTTCCAGCCGGTGAAGGTGGTGAGTCGGGTCGGGGCCGCCGTCGGCCACCAGGCCCATGTAGGCGCCCTGGCCGTACCAGTTCCAGCGGCCCTTCTGCCAGGTCAGCTTGCCCTTGACGCCGAAGTGTCGTCCGAGCCTTGACGCTGTCCTGCGAGGACCTCGGTAGCTGCCGTCCGGCTCCCGTCGAGCGAGCTGGAAGGTCTCGCCGATCTTGGGCGAGCCGGACCAGAGGGCGCCGACCTCGAGGTCGAACGGCCCGAGGTCCTGGTGCTGCCATCTGCGAGCGAGCCTTGCGGGTCGTGCGGCAGCGGGATGGCGATCGAGCTGGTGACGCTCGGTCTGCTGCGCGAAGTCCTCCTGGTAGAGCGCCGTCCAGCCGATGCGACCCGAAGCTGCCTGGTGTACTTGCCCGAAGATCGCCGGGTTGGCGCCCCACCAGAGCTGCGGGCCGAAGGCCAGCTTCAGGCCCTTCGAGACCCTTCTTGCCGGCGATCTCGACGCCCGACCGGCGCCTCGCCGTTGTAGATGTCGATGTTCTCGCCGTAGTAGGCGTCGCGGTAGAGGCCGAAGAAGTCGCCCTCGTACTCCCAGTGGAGTGGCCGGTGCGGTAGAAGGCGTCCAGCGTGAACCAGCGGTCGTCCCAGGAGAACGAGGCCTGGTAGACCTTGACCCGCTCGAGGTCGACTGCAGCTCGACGCGGCTCGCCGTCGGCCGTCGACCGTCTGGCGCCGGCCGCGGTTCTCGTAGAAGATCTCGTCGATGGGGTTCGTCGGCACGTTGCCCGAGGATGTTCAGCGACAGCGGCCGATGACGTTCGTCGCTGGGCTTGGCCTCGACGTCGGCGTAGAACGACTGCAGCTGGTCGAAGCCCAGGAAGGACGGGATACGCGCTGCCTGCGGCGCCTCGTCGGCGGCGTGCTGATGTTGCTTGCCGCCGGTGCTGTAGGTCTCGAACTCCATGCGCAGCCCGGACACGCGCACCTTGCTCGAGCGCGTCGCGTCTGCAGCGCGGCCGTGTCGCCGCGGGCCTCGAGCGCCGCGGCCACCGGGCTGGATGCGCGGCGAAGTGGGCGCGGATCGTCGTCGAGGTCGGTGTCCGGGCGCGTAGGGATCCAGCCGGAAGGCCTCGCGCAGCGCGTAGTAGGCGGCGCGCGGATAGAGCTCGTAGAGGCCGCGGGCGTCGGTCGGGCCCTTGGCGCAGATGCCCCACCACTCCTCGTTCATGTTGTTGCTCGCCCTCGACGATAGTCCTCCGGGTAGCCGCCGTTGGGCCACGAGGCGTTGGTGTCGTGGATGTCGAGGCGCTCCTCCTGCTGGAACTTCCACCAGCCGTCGCTCCACTGGAAGATCATGCCGCCGATGGCGTTGCCGACGCGGCCCTTGCCGGCCGACTGCTCGTAGATCTCCTGCCACTGGCCGAGCAGGTAGCGGGCCTGCGTGGCCTGGTCCTCGCGCATCGTCCTTGGCGTTGAAGGCGTCGGCGCCGAACTCGGTGAACATCGACCGGGATGCCCAGCTTGTCCTTGACCACCTGGAAGAGGTCGCGCGCCGAGATGCCGCGGTAGACGTTGGTGCCGAAGACGTCGAGGCCCTTGCACTCCTCGGCGATGATGTCGATGTACTGCAGGTCGCCGTTGGCGATGGCCACCGGGCGGCTCGGGTCGAGCTCGCTTGATCGCCGTCGATGATCTCGCCGAAGAGCGAGTAGAGGTAGCGGGCCCGGGCGGCGTTGCGCTCGCCCTCGGGCAGGGCCTCGATCTCGAACGACGACCAGGACAGGCCGTAGTTGTTCTCGTTGCCCGAGCAGCCACATCAGCACGCCCGGCGTGTCCTTGAACTCCTCGACCATGGCGACGATCTCGGCCTTCGAGCGACCTCGCGCAGCCGCGGGTCGCGAGTAGTCGGTGTTCGGGATCCAGACGCCGTCGAGGGTGTAGCCGTAGCGGCCGACGGTGTGGTTGAGCACCGTGTAGATGCCGTAGGTCTCGTAGATGTACTGACCCAGCGCGGCGGGATGCCCGACGTACTGGCGGATGGACGTTGACGCCCATGCTCCTGCAGCAGCGACATCTCGCGGTCCAGGGCCGCCTTGATGAACGTCGTCGGGCTGCGTCCAGAAGCTGTAGGTGTAGTTCTCGCCGATGGGAATGTAGCCCCAGTTCATGCCGAGGACCATGAAGTCCCGGCCGTCGACCTGGAGGGTCGAGCCCGAGGCGTCCTGATCGAGGCGGATCTCCGGATTCTGGGCCGAGATCCCCGCCGGTGCAGCGAGCAGAAACGCAGCTGTAAGCAAGGCGAGTCGATGTCCCCCGGGTCCGAGGGAGTCGGATTCGGTTCGAGCTCATGAGAGCCTCCTCAAGCGGAACTTCTGCGGACCGCACCCGAACGGCCTGCCGGCCGCTGCCTCGGGGTTCCGCGGCGTGGTTTCTCGAAGGACCTGGGGATGTGCGGGAAACGAGCGGCCGGAGCGCGGCCGCGAAATGTGCCGGAGTCTCGAAACGGGCGCGCGGGTCGGGGAAGATCTCCCTGCCGACCGGGCGGGCCCAAGCAGTGCTTTTCGCTGACAGTTGTCCGCACCTCGATGAAGTTGGCGCGCATCGGTCTGTCCGCCTGCCGAAGACACTTCACCACCCGGAGGGAAGGTCTTTGTTCGGGCTCCGAACAAAGTGCCGCGAGCGTGTTCCGCTGTCAAGTGGATAAGCGCTGCGAAAAAAACGCCGCCGGAATCCCGGGGCGCGGGGTTGGCGGCTCAGTCGCGGTACGGATCGAACACGTCCGCCCCCGCCATCACCACCACCAGGGGCCGCAGGGTGTGCAGGATCTCGATCGTGCCGCCCTGCGCCGCCAGGACGTCGGGCAGCCGGCGGTACACGTGCGGGCTCTCGTCCAGACCGCCGCCGCGCAGGATGACGCCCTTCTCGCGAACCCACGAGTGCATCATCTCGGGGCTGACGCGGCCCGGACGGATCACCTTGCCGGTCTTTCGCTTCACCTTCCCGCGCGCCGCGGTGCGGCTCATCACCCGGCCGGCTCCGTGCACCGTGGAGTACAGCGCCTCCTTCTGGATCGTCTCGAGTTCGCTCCCGGCCGGCGGCTCGGCGCCCCGCACGATCACCGCGTCGTCGCCCATCGAGCCGCCGATGAAGCCCCTCTGGCCGGGAAACGCCGGGCGTCGCGCCCTTGCGGACCACGACGAAGTCCTCGCCGTAGTGCGTCTCGCGCCACGCGAAGTTGTGGTGGTTGTGGACCAGCTCGAGCTCGCGGCCTCCGATCAGGTCCACGACCTTGCGCACGACCCACTCGCGCCCGGCGTAGGCGTACCGGCCGGCCAGCTCCATGAGGCCGTAGTAGTCGTGGCCGAGGGGGGAGTCCAGGGGGAAGATCACCTCTCGCTCCGGCACGCGCTCGCCCCACTGGCGCCCCTGTCCGAGTGCCAGGAAGGCGGAGGCCACGGTGTGCCCGAAGCCGCGGCTCCCGAAGTGCACGCCGACCCAGATCCGATCCTCCTCGTCCGCGAAGATGTCCACGTAGTGATTGCCGCTCCCCACGGTCCCGAGCTGGGCGCGGGCCTTCTTGAGGAGGTCGTGGCGCTTGCCGGCGGGAACGGCGTCCCAGGCGGGATCGTCGAACAGGGGATGATCGACGGGCGCGTCGTCGGCCTTGTTGGTGCGGCCGAGCCCGAAGCTGATCACGTCGGAGATCTCGTCGGCGATCGCGCCCAGGCTGACCCGGCGCTCCGGCCCTCGGGCCCGAAGTCCGCCACTCGCAGATCCGTCCGGATGGCGGCGTTACCGCACGCGATGTCGAACCCGACGCCCACGACCGAGACCTCGTCCCGGTAGGCGGCCACCCCGCCGATCGGCATGACGTAGCCCAGGTGACCGTCGGCCATCAGGGCGGCGTGCTCGGCGCGAGCGGCGACGCCGCGCAGCTGGCGGAGCGTGTTCTCCTCGTGGTCCCCGAAGATCCTCATGGTGAGCCTCCGGGGTGAGGGTACCCGCGAAGATCCGGTTGGATCACCGGTCGGGGGATGGCCGCGTCGCCTGCGCCGTCCGCGCGCGGGTCCGCATCAGCCTTCGCATGGCCGCGATTCCGAACGCGGGCCCGGCCGCGAGAACAGGGAAGGCCCAGCGCCAGCCGGCGCCCTCGACGATCATCGGCACGACCTGGATGGTGACCATGGTGAGCAGGAAGCCGGCGGCCACCTGGATCGTCAGGGCCGTGCCCACGGCGTGCGACGGCGACACCTCGGTCACCAGGGCGCTGAACTGGGCCGAGTCGGCGACCACGAAGTAGCCCCACACCAGCGCGAGCGGCACGAGCAGCAGGAGGCTGGAGCCGAACAGGAATCCGGACAACAGAGCGCAGGCGCCGGAGGCAGACAGGGCGCCGATGCGTCAGCTTCTCGCGCCCGATCCGGTCCGCCACGCGGCCCCCCCACACGCAGGCCGGGGCTCCGATGGCGATGGTGCCGAACACGATCAGCTTGACCGCGGTCGGGTACTCGCCGGACCAGGGAACACCGGCCCGCGCGGCGGCGCTGGCCGCCAGGAAGGCCGCGATCCATGTCCAGAAGGCGTACAGCTCCCACATGTGCCCCAGGTATCCGCCGGTCGCCAGGCGCCATTCCCGGTCACGGAACACGGTCCCCACCAGTTCCCAGCTGAACGGTCGTCGTTCGAAGGCGTAGGGGCCGTCGTGGTAGCCGGTCGTGATGAGGGCCGCTGCGAGGATCGCGCAGGCCGTCGTGCTCCACACGACGAAGCCCACGCTGGCCCCTCCGATCGCATCGACCAGGTAGGGGAACGCCTTTCCGATGGTGAGGGCCCCGACGACCGTGCCGATGGCCAGCCCCCGGTTCGACCGGAACCAGGTGGCGGCCATCTTCATTGCCGGCGGATACACACCCGCCAGGAAAAAGCCGGTCGCGAATCGAGAGGTGAGGGCCGCCCCGTAGCCCCCGGCCGCCAAAAGTGCCGCGTTCGAAGCTCCGGCGAGGAGGGCCGATGCGGCGAAGTAGCGGCGGCTCGGGATCACATCGGCGAGGTTGAGAACGGCGGCCACGATCGTGCCGGCGACGAAACCGAGCTGCACGGAGGTGGTGAGCCACCCGGCTTCGCTAACGCTCAGGCCCCAGACCGCCCGCAGGTGCGGCGCCGTGGCGCTAGCCGCGAACCACACCGACATGCCGAGCAGCTCGGCGATCGCAAGCAAGGCGAGCATCCGCCACGCGCCGCCCCCCAACTCCCCAGCCTTCTTCGATGGATCCAGATCATCCTCCGGGTTTCCGGCCTCGGTCTGCCGTGCAGGTCCAACATTGCACTCAGGCCCGCGGGTCCCGCAAGTGCAGTCAGGTTCTCTTGAAAAACTATCGTAAGCGGCTTATGTTAATCACATGAAGGATATCCATGACTACCTGGCCGAGATCGGCCGCCGTGGCGGTCGCAAGAGCCGACGGACGCTGGACCCCGACACCGCTCGCGACATGGTGCGTGTACGCGAAGCCCGCCGGGCTTTCCGGCGCTTCCGCTCTCTCTGTTTCTGGTATTGTCGCCCGGATCTGAAGATCGGGCTCTCGGACGTCCCGTGGGTGGCCGAGCAGCTGATGAAGAACGGCGATCGCGAGGCCTGGAAGATCGGAGCTCGCCTGTGCCGCTGACCGAGTTTCAGCGACAGCTACTCGCGGAGCTGGCTGCCTCGCCTGCCGCGGGCGAGCGCTATCTGGCCGGCGGAGCAGCCCTTCACCGGTTGCCGAACTCCCTCCGCATCAGCGAGGCTCTGGACTTCTTCCACGACTCGGTCGCCGGAGTCGCGAGTGCTTTCGAGGACGACCGGGAGCGGCTGCAAGCAGCCGGATACCAGGTCAATGTGGGGTTCAACATTCCGGGCTTCATCCGGGCCGTTGTGAGTCGAGACGAGGAAGCCACACGGGTGGACTGGGCACACGATTCTGCGTGGCGCTTCATGCCGTTGGTCCGGGAGCCACTCGGCGGTCTACTCCTCCACCCCGTGGATCTCGCCGTGAACAAGGTGCTCGCGCTGGCCGGTCGCGACGAGGCGCGGGACTTCGTCGACACCCTCTTCGTGCACCAGCGGGTACTTCCCCTGGCCGGTCTTTGCTGGGCTGCGGTAGGGAAAGACCCTGGGTTTACGCCCCTCTCACTCCTCGAGCTGCTCAAACGACGAGGGAGGCACCAGGCGGAGGACATCGAGCGACTCAATCTGGCGCAGCCGCTCGACCTCGTCGCCTCGAAGCAGGTGTGGCTGGAGGCGCTCGCGGCCGCCGAGACCTTCGCCGTGGAGCGACCGCCAGAGGAGTTGGGCTGTCTCTACTACTCCAGGGCCGAGGACCGTTTCGTTGTGCCCGAACCGGGAGAATCGCTGAAGGCCCAGGGGCTCGATCTCCACTTCGGCACTCCGGGGGGCGTGCTCCCGCAGATCGTCGCGGCGGAGGAGTCGGGAGAGTGACGTGACGCTCGCCGGCCTGTAGCACCCGACCCCGCAGCTGGCGATCTTCCGCCCGACTAGCGCAAGTGCAGCCCCCCTGATCCGCACCCCTCAAATACCCCTTATTTCCGGGGATTCGATCGCCGACCCGGGCAGGTACCATGTCAATGGGATAACGTCATAGTTCTTTGCCGTGCTGCCTTACCAAAAGGAGAGTGATTCGATGAACAGATTCAAGATCCTGGGCCTGCCAGCCCTGGCCGTCCTGTTCGTGGCGGGGGCCGCTGCATGCGGCAGCGGAACTGGTGAGTCGCCAGACGACCAGTCCTCGGCGAGCCAGGCCGAGCCCCGGGCCCAGGCGCCCACCATGGAGTACACGACCCAGATTCCGGCGAATGTCATTACGCCGGACCGGACGGAGACGCGCATCGGGACCCTGGAATTCACCGATGGCTTCCCCACCGAGGCCACGGCCGAGAAGGTCTGGGACCACATGGACTTCAGCCGTGCCGTGGAGGTCATGATCATGACCACCCCGGCAGCCTCGCTGCAGGGCTTCCGGAAGGGAATCCAGAAGTGGGGACCGGACAACGAGACCATGATCTACTGGGAAGGGCGCCTGGACTCCAAGGGCCTTCTCCTGACCGGAAACACCACGGTGGTCTACACCTTCATGTGGATCGACCTCAAGGACGGTCCGATGGTCATGGAGACCCCTCCGAACGTGCTGGGCATCATCGACGACGCCTGGTTCCACTATGTGACGGACTTCGGGAATGCCGGTCCGGACGAAGGCAAGGGCGGGAAGTACCTGCTCGTGCCGCCGGACTACGAGGGCGACATCCCGGGCGGCTACATCGTCAAGCAGTCGAGGACCTACGGCCACTGGCTGGCAATGCGCGGCTTCATGACGAACTTCGATCCCGTGCCCGTGGTCGAGAACATGAAGGCCCACTTCCGCCTCTATCCGCTGGGCAGCGCTCCGGCAGAAGTCAACTGGATCAACACGGCCATGGAGGACTTCAACACGCTGCACGCCCAGGACGCCACGTTCTTCGATGAGGTCAACATCACGGTCCAGGAAGAGCCGAATTCGGCGGAGGACCCGGAGATTCTCGGGTTGCTTGCCTCGATCGGCATCGAGAAGGGCAAGCCGTTCGCCCCCGACGCCCGTATGCAGAAGATCCTGTCCGAGGCGGCCGCGGTGGGCACCGCCGCCCAGCGCACCATCCTGTTCCGCAACCGTGACGAGAACGTCGTAATCTGGCCGGGCAGCAAGAGCTGGGAGATCGGCTTTGCCGGCGGCAGCCACGAGTTCCTCGACGATGGAGTCAGCCTGATCAACTCGCGGACCCGCTTCCACTTCTACGCCACCGGCATCACCCCGGTGATGGTCAAGCCGCCGGTCGGCGCGGGATCCCAGTACGTGATCGGTCTGCGTGACTCCGAGGGGAAGGCGCTGGACGGCAGCAAGACCTACAAGATCCACGTGCCGCCCAACATCCCGGCCAAGCGCTTCTGGGACATCACGGTCTACGACAACCAGACCCGCTCGTTGCTGCAGACCGACAATCCGTATCCCGGGTCCACCAGCATCGACCCGGCGATCATTCAGAATGACGACGGTTCCTACGACGTCTACATCGGTCCGCAGCCGCCCGCCGGCGACCCGGTCAACTTCATACAGACCGATCCCGGGCAAGGGCTGGAACCTGCTGTGGAGGATCTACGGTCCGCTGCAGCCCTGGTACGACCGGGAGTGGCGGCCGAGCGAAATCGAGCTGGTCGAGTAGCCCGACCGACAGGGCACCCGGGGGGTGGGACGTGTCTCGTCCCACCCGCATGGGCAGCAACCAAGCACGAGGAATTGAAGATGACAGCCAAGTCACACCGAATTCTGGCGCTGGTCACGGGAATGGTAGCCATCACGGCAACCACCCTCGCGGCGCAGGTCCCGCCGAAGATGAAGATGACCACCGAGATCCCGGCGTCGATCACGACGCCGGATGAGGTGAAGACCTCCATCGGCACGCTCGAGTACTTCGACGGCGTGCCGACGGAGACCACGGTCAATGCCGTGTACGACTACCTGGACCGCTCGCGGGCGGTCAACGTGTACCTCAACTCCATCCCGGCGCTCTCCATCAACGCGCTGCGCGAAGGGCAGGCGAGCGCGGGATGCTCTGCCAGCAACCAGGTCTGCATCTTCGACACCCTCATGGACTCCAGGTCGCTGGTTCTGACCGGCAACACTTCGACCATGTATGCGATCGGCTTCCTCGACCTCAAGGCCGACGGGCCGACGGTCGTCGATCTTCCGACCCGCATGCTCGGTGTCCTGGACGACATGGCCTTCCTGTACATGACGGACCTGGGCGTGGCCGGGCCCGACAAGGGTCAGGGCGGAAAGTTCCTGGTCCTGCCGCCGGGATACACCGGCGACGTGCCGGACGGCTACTTCGTGGTGAAGTCGAATACCTACGGCGTGTGGCTGTTCATGCGCGGCTACCTCGACAAGGGGATCGAAGCCGCCTCGCAGAACATCCGCAACAACCTGAAGGTGTACCCTCTGTCTCGCGTCTCCAATCCCCCGGCCATGGAGTTCATCAACGTCTCGGGCGACGTGATGAACACCGTACTGCCCAACGACTACAGCGCCTTCGAAAAGCTCGACGCGCTGATCCAGCAGGAGCCCGAGGACTACCTGGGTCCGGAAGCCAAGGGGATGATGGCCGCGATCGGGATCGAAAAGGGCAAGACGTTCAAGCCTGACGCCCGAATGAAGAAGATCCTCACAGATGCCGCCGCGATCGGCAACGCGGCAGCCCGCGCGATCAGCTACAGGCCGCGACAGCCGGGCCAGTTCATCTATGATGAGAACAGCGCCTGGGTCATGGTCTACGCCAACAAGAACACGACCTACACCAAGAACGGCGCTCGCAATCTCGATGCTCGAGTCTTCTTCCACTTCGGCTACATCGTCGTCTCGCCCGCCATGGCCGTGACGGTGGCCGGGCAGGGCTCGGACTACGCGATGGCGGCGGTGGATTCGGAAAGACGGACGCTGGACGGATCGAAGACATACAAGCTGCATCTGCCGCCGAACCCGCCAGTCAAGGACTTCTGGGCGGTGACGATGTACGACACCCAGACCCGCTCGCAGCTCCAGACTGATCAGCAGTTTCCGACGCTGGGAAGTCAGACCGACGGGTTCGAGAAGAACGCCGACGGCTCCTACGACATCTACTTTGCGCCGGAAGCGCCGGAGGGCAAAGAAGGCAACTGGCTGCAGACGATTCCCGGAAAGAGCTGGTTCATCGCACTGAGGGTCTACGGACCGCTTCAACCGTGGATCGATCAGACGTGGCGACCCGGCGAGATCGAGCTGGTCGAATAGGAATGGCTGTACGGCCCTGGGCCACCACGGACGGCCCCGAGCCCCCACCACCCAGGAGAGGTAAAATGAGCGCGAAGTCGAAATTGTCGTTGCTGGCGGCCAGTCTGCTGGCCGTCGTGGTAGCGAGTCCGATCCAGGCCCAGGAGAAGAGCATCTTCGAGTCGGCCGCTGCTGAAGCCAAATACGTCCCCGGAGACTTCGAGCCGGCGCCGGATATGATGCAGACCCGGTTCGGGACGCTTGAGTTTCCCGGCGGGTATCCGACCGAAGAGACCGTGCAGAAGGTGTACGATGAGCTGGATCTGCAGCGCGCCACGCAGCTCTATCTCGACATGTATCCGGCGCTGTCGGCGCACGGCCTGATAAAGGGCTGGGTGCGGGACTATGGCATCAGCGACATTTCCGACATCGTGGTGACCGCCGATCGGCTGGACTCCACGCCGCTGATCCTGACCGGCAACACCGAGAGCCTCTATTCCTTCTTCGTGCTCGATCTGAAGGCGAACGGACCGATCGTGCTCGAGGTTCCGGTCGGCGTCATGGGACCCATCGACGATCATAATTTCCTGTTTATCGCCGATGTCGGACCGACCGGGCAGGATAAGGGACAGGGTGGCAAGTATCTGATCCTGCCGCCGGACTACAAAGGCGACGTGCCGGACGGTTACTTCGTCGTGCGCTCACCGACCTACCTGGCCTTCTCGTTTCTTCGGGCTAATGCCGAAGTCGTGGGTACGGGTGAAAAGGCGCTGCAGTTCTATCGCGAGAACGCCGCGGTATATCCTTTGAAGACCGGTCCGCGCGAACCACGGGTCATGAACGGCAGCGGTGTAGCGTCCAACACCCTGGTGCCCGAGGATGCCTCTGCCTTCAAGTGGATGCACGAGGTCATCGACTACGAGCCGGCCGACGCCTTCGGCAAGGAACTGCTGGGCAGGCTGGCTTCGTTGGGCATCGAGAAGGGCAAGCCGTTCGAGCCCGATGTCCGCATGCGGAAGATCTTCGCCACGGCCGCCCAGGAGGGCGTTGCCATGTCCAGGGTCATCGCCTTCGAGAATCGTGACGAGAACGCCAAGGTCTATCCCAACCGGCAGTGGGAGAGCCCCTACATCACCAACAACTCGACCTTCTACCAGAACGACTACATCAACCTCGAGGCGCGCACCACGTTCCACTTCACCGCAGATGGCATTACGCCGGCCATGGCCGCGCAGATGCCGGAGGGCCAGGGGTCCAGGTACCAGACGACGTACATGGACAGTGAAGGTCGCTTCCTGGATGGCAACAAGACCTACAAGCTGCACATGCGGCCCAACGTGCCGGTCGCGCTGTTCTGGGCGGTCACGGTCTACGACCCGTGGACCCGCAGCGACCTCGCCCGAAAGCGTCGGAGGACAAAGCAGGCAACTGGCTCCAGACTATTCTCGGTCAGAGCTGGTGCTGCACTGAGGGTCTACGGACGCTGCAACCTGGATCGATCAGACGTGGCGACCGCGAATCGAGCTGGTCGAATAGGAACTGGTCTGTACGGCCCTGGGCCACCACGGACGGCCCCGAGCCCCCACCACCCAGGAGAGGTAAAATGAGCGCGAAGTCGAAATTGTCGTTGCTGGCGGCCAGTCTGCTGGCCGTCGTGGTAGCGAGTCCGCTCCAGGCCCAGGAGAAGAGCATCTTCGAGTCGGCCGCTGCTGAAGCCAAATACGTCCCCGGAGACTTCGAGCCGGCGCCGGATACGATGCAGACCCGGTTCGGGACGCTTGAGTTTCCCGGCGGGTACCCGACCGAAGAGACCGTGCAGAAGGTCTACGACGAGCTGGATCTGCAGCGCGCCACGCAGCTCTATCTCGACATGTACCCGGCGCTGTCGGCGCACGGCCTGATCAAGGGCTGGGTTCGGGACTATGGCATGAGCGACATTTCCGACATCGTGGTGACCGCCGATCGGCTGGACTCCACGCCGCTGATCCTGACCGGCAACACCGAGAGCCTCTATTCCTTCTTCGTGCTCGATCTGAAGGCGAACGGACCGATCGTGCTCGAGGTTCCGCTCGGCGTCATGGGGCCGATCGACGATCATAACTTCCTGTTTCTCGCCGATGTCGGACCGACCGGGCAGGACCAGGGCACAGGGCGGCAAGTATCTGATCCTGCCGCCGGACTACAAGGGCGACGTGCCGGACGGTTACTTCGTCGTGCGCTCACCGACCTATCTGGCCTTCTCGTTTCTTCGGGCTAATGCCGAAGTCGTGGGTACGGGTGAAAAGGCGCTGCAGTTCTATCGCGAGAACGCCGCGGTCTATCCGTTGAAGACCGGTCCGCGCGAACCACGGGTCATGAACGGCAGCGGTGTAGCGTCCAACACCCTGGTGCCCGAGGATGCCTCTGCCTTCAAGTGGATGCACGAGGTCATCGACTACGAGCCGGCCGACGCCTTCGGCAAGGAACTGCTGGGCAGGCTGGCTTCGTTGGGCATCGAGAAGGGCAAGCCGTTCGAGCCCGATGCCCGCATGCGGAAGATCTTCGCCACGGCCGCCCAGGAGGGCGTTGCCATGTCCAGGGTCATCGCCTTCGAGAATCGTGACGAGAACGCCAAGGTCTATCCCAACCGGCAGTGGGAGAGCCCCTACATCACCAACAACTCGACCTTCTACCAGAACGACTACATCAACCTCGAGGCGCGCACCACGTTCCACTTCACCGCAGATGGCATTACGCCGGCCATGGCCGCGCAGATGCCGGAGGGCCAGGGGTCCAGGTACCAGACGACGTACATGGACAGTGAAGGTCGCTTCCTGGATGGCAACAAGACCTACAAGCTGCACATGCGGCCCAACGTGCCGGTCGCGCTGTTCTGGGCGGTCACGGTCTACGACCCGTGGACCCGCAGCGAGATCCAGAGTCAGCCCTATCCGAGCATCAGCAGTCAGCAGGATCCACCGCCCCAGGCCAATGCGGACGGTTCCATCGACGTCTACTTCTCGGTCGAGAGGCCGGAGGGCGTGCAGGAGCAGAACTGGGTACGGACGCTGCCCGACCAGGGCTTCTTCGTCTACATCCGCTACTACGGTCCGCTGAACGCGTTCAACGAGAAGACGTGGGTGCCCAATGACGTGGAGCTGGTGAAGTAGCGAAGACATGGCGATACCGGGGGTGGGATAGCCACCGACTCACAGCACATCCGCGTTCCGTGAGCGACGAAGGAGACAAGAGATGATAGCGAAATACCTGTCCACGATCGCCGTAGCGGGACTGGTGTCGATCAGCCTGGCGGCTACCGCGTGGGCGCAAGAAATGCCGAGCGACCCTGCAGGAGGAAAGCCGGCGGCCGGATCACATATTTCAGTCGACAACCTGTCTGACCAGGTAACGTACCAGCGCGCGTTCGAGGCGGTGATCTGGTCGATGCCGGCCATGATCAAGTACGGCATGCGGCGGGCGTCCATCGAAGTCGGCGCCGGCGACAACGTCATCATGGCCTGGTCCGCTGGAGCCACGCCGCTGCTGGAGACGCTCACGCCCAACAGCACCACCCCGTACGTGACGTCGACGACGGACCTGAGGAAGGGTCCGGTAGTACTCGAGGTGCCGAAGGCCACGAGCAACGCCAACCTGTTCGGGCAGATCGCCGACAACTGGTACATCACCATCGCCGACATCGGACCGATCGGGGTCGACAAGGGCGAGGGCGGCAAGATCCTGCTGACCCCGCCGGGCTACACCGGCGAGGTGCCGACCGGCTACATCGAGGTCAATAGTCCGAGCTACATCCTGGACTTCGCCTTCCGTTCCATTCCGACGCCCGACGGTACTCCGGAAGACGCCTACGCGCTCTCGAAGAGCCTCAAGATGTACTACCTGTCAGAGCTGCCGAACCCGAAGCCGACGAAGATCATCGATCCGATCGACACGCGGTGGTCGACGCTGGCGAGGTATGACGAGCGCTGGTTCGAGGATCTGAAGGAGATCATCGACGTGGGGCCCGTGCGCGAACGCGACAAGGCCATGATGGGCATGCTGAAGCACATCGGGATCGAGACCGACAAGCCCTACAACCCGGACGCAAAGACGAAGGAGATCTTCCGCCGGGCCGTGATCGACGCCTACTACTACATGCAGCAGCGGTATCTCACCCCTGAGCCGGAGGAGTTCTACTGGCCGGACCGGCGCTGGCGGAACGTGTTCTACAGCGACGCCAATATGGGATTCAGCTGGGACCTGGACGGGATGCTGGACTACGACAACCGGGCCATCCACCCCTGGTTCACCGCCATCTACTTCCCGGCGAAGGTCACGGCGCGGCCGCCCACCATGTACCTGGCCACGGCGCGGGACAAGGACGGGAACCTGTTCGAGGCCGGCAAGACCTACAGGCTGACCGTTCCGAAAGACGTACCGATCAAACAATTCTGGTCACTGACGGTGTACGACATGGAGACCTGGGCCTTCATCTACTCCCCCGAGGAGCGCACGGGGCTGTCCTCCCGCGACCCGATGAAGACGAACGCGGATGGTAGCGTCACTGCTGTATGTCGGACCAAAGGCGCCGGACGGGCTCGAGAGCAACTGGATCCCGACCGCGGGCAAGACGCCCTATCTGATGTTCCGGTTCTACGGGCCCGAAGAAGCCTTCTACAACAAGACCTTCAAGCTCGAGGACGTGGAACTGATTCGCTGACTGATTGAAGACGCATCCACCATCACGGCGCCTCCCCCGAGATGGTGGACACGTTGGCCCCTGGCATGCCCTGGCCTTGATGGCCGGGGCAGCCAACAACTACGCGCCTTCTACTCGCCCGCACCCGCCTCGGCAGTTGGCCTCACACCCCTCCTTCAATAGCTTACCCGCCTGTCAGCCGACCTGTTACGCGACGTCGACTGTTTCGCTCACAGGAGCCACTCGATGCCTTCGTCCGGCACGACAGGCGATCTTCTCCGCACCAAGCTGCACCGACCCCCGGTGCCGCGGGACCACGTCACACGTCCGCGTCTGGATGTGGGCCTGCTGCCGACCCACCCGGTCACGCTGGTCTCGGCGGCGGCGGGCTTCGGCAAGAGCGTCCTGGTCAGCGGGTGGCTGGAATCGTGGACGGCCCCGAGCGCGTGGGTCTCGCTGGACGAGAGCGACAACGACCTGCGCCAGTTCCTGAGCTACGTGTGCGCGGCCGTAGAGACGGTGTTTCCCTCCGCCCTGCCGGAAGTGTGTGATCTCCTGGAAGCTCCGACGCTGCCCCCCGTGACGGTGCTGGCCCGCACGCTGGTCAACGAACTGGACGCGATCGAGGAGCCGTTCGTACTGGTGCTGGACGACGTGCACCGGATCAGGGAGCGCGCGGTGCTCGATCTGCTCACGGAGTTGATGGAGCATCCGCCACGCCACCTGCACCTGGTGCTGATCGGCCGTCGGGATCCGTTCCTTCCGATCGCGCGGCTGCGGGCCCGGAACCAGCTGGCTGAGGTTCGGTCGGAGGACCTGAACTTCACGGTGGAGGAGACCGAGACGTTTCTGGAGAACGTGCTGGGGACGGACGTGAGCGCGGCGGTGGCGGGCACGTGGCGGGAGCGCACGGAGGGCTGGGCCACGGGGCTTCGGCTGGCGGCGCTCGCGCTGCGGGGAGGGGCGGAAGTGCCGGAGCGGCCGTTTGCGGAGCGGAAGCCGGTGCGCGACGTGACGAGCTATCTGATGGACGAGGTGCTGGAGCGCCAGCCGCCGGCGGTGCGCCATCATCTGCTGTATAGCTCGGTCGCGGCCCGATTTTGCGCTCCCCTGTGCGACGCACTGGCGGGAGCGGAGGGCCCGGACGCCAAGGACGCGGAACCCATGGACGGGGCGGAGTTCGTGGAGTGGCTGGAGGAGGCAGGGCTGTTCGTGATTCCGCTGGACGCGGAGCACGGGTGGCTCCGCTATCACCACCTGTTCCAGGACCTGCTGTTCGAGGAGGCGAAGCGGCGGCTGGGCGCCGAGGCGATCGCGACCCTGCACAGCCGGGCCAGCGAGTGGTTCGAAGCCGAGGGCCTGGTCACCGAGTCCATCGAGCATGGCCCTGGCCGGCGGGGACGAAGACCGGGCTGGCGATATCGTCGTGCGAAGCAGACAACTCGCACATGACGCCGACCACTGGAATGTTCTCGAAAAGTGGCTTTCCTACATCCCGGAGGCAGTGGTTCACGATCGATCTGAGCTGCTCCTGGCGCGAGCGTGGGTTTCCTACTTTCATTTCTCATTTGAGCTGATTCCGCCGATCCTCGATCGGGCCGAAGCTCTGCTGGTCGATGGAGCAGACGAGGGATTCGAGCAGGGCGAGATCGCTTTCTTTCGAGGACTGTTTTCCTTCTTCGCGGGGGAGGGCGCCGAGAGTCTCCGATACCTCGAGTCGGCTGTGAGTCTCATTCCCGCCTCCCAGAGCATGCGAAGAGGCGAGGCTGAAGTGATCTTCGGGCTGGCCATGCAGATGTTGGAGGGAAGCGTACAGGCCCGGCGTGCCATCGAGGACTGGCTGAAGACTTGCCCTTCCAGGGACCTCGCGCGAAGGACCCGTCTGCTGTGCACCCTGGTCTTCATCGATCTCATCGCCGGGAACCTCGCGGATGCTGAAATTCACAATCGGATGTTCATCTCTGATAGCGGGAGCGGTGATTTCGCGCATTCGTTGGCCTGGGGCGAATATCTTCGGGGTCTCATCCATCTTCATAGGTACGAACTGAATGAGACGGTTCGACCCCTGGAGAGTGCCGTGAAGCAGAGATTCGCCCTCGAAGCGAGGGCCGCGGTGGACGCCATGGCCGGCCTGATCTATGCCCAGCAGGCGCTCGGACGGGTCGATGAAGCTCGCTCCACGCTCGGATTGTTGCGTGATTTCGCTGATCAACGCGCCGACCCCGAGTACACCGGCATCGCTAGATCGTGCGAAGTCAGGCTCTCCCTCATGCAGAACAGAGAGGAAGCCGCGAGTGGCTGGCTGCAGCACAGCGCTGACTCGCCCACCGAGGTGATGATATTCTGGCTGGAAGTCCCTGGCGTCACGCGGTGCCGGGCTTTGATCGCGGAGAGGTCGGCGGAGAGTCTCAGCGAGGCAGAGAAGCAGCTCACCGAGCTCGCCGAGCTGTGCGAGGCGCACCACAACACCTGCCAGTTGATCCCCATTCTGGCTCTCAAGGCCCTCGCGCTGGACAAGCAGGGACGCGCCACCGAAGCGCTGCGTGTCCTCGGAGAAGCCGTGCGCCTGGCACGGCCGGGCGGGTTCATCTTCCCGTTTGTCGAACCGGGCCCGGACATGCGACGGCTCCTGGGACGACTTCGGCCTGAGGGGACGGAGCAAGCCTTCGTTGCGCCGGATCCTGGCGGCGTTCGCGGACGTGGACGCAGAGGCGCCGGCAGGGGACTCAGCTAACGAGCCTGCGCTGGACGCCGATTCCCGGCCCGGAGCCGGGACGACGGCCGCGGACCTCACGAGCCGTGAGCTCGACGTGCTCGAACTGCTGGGCGAGCGGCTCCAGGACAAGGAGATCGCGGCCCGGCTGTACGTGACCAAGCATACGGTGAACCACCACCTGAAGCGGATCTACCGGAAGCTGAGCGTGAGCGGACGGCGCCAGGCCGTGAAGCGCGCCGCTGAATTGGGCATCCTGGAGCGCGACGACACCCTGTAGCGCCGGTCCCGCAGGGCGCGGGCCGGTCCGTTCCAATCCGCACACTTCCTGCGGGCACCCCTCAAAAACCCCTTGTTTGCGGGGATTCGAGGGGCCCCGAACGGCCGGTATTATGCAGATAGCCGAAGGGAGGTTCTCCGGCCGGATGCGCTCGCCTCCCGTTACACCGCGGCGATCGGAGAAGATTGTGACTGCACCAGACACCTACGAAGACCTTGAAGACATCGAGTTCGGAGGTCCCGGCACGTACCACATTGTCGTCCAGGGGGCCCTGAGCGAAGAGTGGAGTGACCGCCTGGCGGGCTTGACCATCTCGGTCGTCACGCGAGAGGGCTCCAGCCCGCGGAGCCACCTCACCGGCCCGATCAGGGACCAGGCGGAGCTGCAGGGCGTGCTCGAGAGCCTGTACGAACTCCACCTGTCGATCCTCGAAGTCGAGCGGATTCGCGGCGAGTGTCGCGACGCTGGGTGAGCGCCTCCAGAAGACTCAGTTGACTCCTGACAGGACGACATTCCATGAGGACCCTCAGGAAGGCATCGAGGTGGACGAAGTCGACGTGGAGAACAGGATTGCGGAGAGAGCCGAGGAGTTTGCGGCGAAGGAAACGGCGTTGCGATCGGAACTTGAGAGAGGCGGCGGGGCACAGAGGCTCAGAGACATGCTGCTTGCTGAGAGTACGCTGGACTATTTCGTGGAGACAAACTCGTAACCAACACAGAAGGACGAGAGTGAGATGAAGACAAGCAGCGAACTGAGAACCAGGGCACGCACGTGGGCCGCTGTGGGGTGTGTACTGGGTGCGGTCGCCGTATGCGGCGCGCCCAAGGCGGCAAAGGCGCAGGAGGCGGCCAAGCCCAACATCGTACTGATCAACATGGACAACTTCGGCTACGGAGAACTGGGTGTTTACGGCGGGGGTATTCTCCGGGGTGGTGCCACGCCGCGCATCGACAAGCTGGCCACTGAAGGGATGCGGCTTCTGAATTACAATGTCGAGGCGCAATGCACGCCCAGCCGTGCGGCACTGATGACAGGCCGTTATGCCATACGCACGGGGAACGGT